>CBDUZZ010000051.1:0-34156 GCA_965371855.1 uncultured bacterium | reverse complement strand
GGATTTTCAAGTCCCAATATCGAATACTCAATCTCCAAATTCCATTGGATATTGGTTATTGGTTATTGGCCATTGATTAGAGATTAATGGGTTCAGGATTTTCAAGTCCCAATATCGAATACTCAATCTCCAATTTCCATTGGTTATTGGATGTTGGATATTGGTTATTGGCCATTGATTAGAGATTAAAGGGTTCAGGATTTTCAAGTCCCAATATCGAATACTCAATCTCCAAATTCCATTGGTTATTGGATATTGGTTCTTGGATATTGATTAGAGATTAAAGGGTTCAGGATTTTCAAGTTCCAATATCGAATACTCAATCTCCAAATTCCATTGGTTATTGGATGTTGGATATTGGTTATTGGATATTGATTAGAGATTAATGAGTTCAGGATTTTCAAATTCCAATATCGAATACTCAATCTCCAAATTCCATTGGAGCTTATGCATTTGCTCTAAATGCTTTGGATAAGGATTGAGGAGAAAGGAGAAAGGTTTTTCAATGAGTTAATCACTTATCATTAATCACTTATCATTAATCATTAACCACTAATAAGTAATGTTTTTGCTGAAATAAATATGATAATAAATGTGAAAAAAACGGCATAACTGATAAGGTTAACCGAATGAATACTTAAGCTTTGTGATAACCCTTTTTTGAGTGTTCTTTTATTGTGATGTGATATGAAAATGAATCGGGGCAGGAAGTGAATAAACATAGCATATACAATACCGGCAAGTGAAAATCCTAAAATAGCACCTCCTAGGATATCACCCGGATAATGTAATCCCAGGTATATACGTGAATAAGAAAAGATAATTGCCCAGGTAAAAATAGCAGTGTTAAGCCATCTGTTTCGGAATACTAAACTCAGGAACATTGCAAGTCCAAATGAGTTTGTTGCATGGGATGATACAAAGCCGAACATTCCGCCACGCTTGTGGTTTACAATGTGAACAATGTCCCGTAATATTGGATCACGTGAGGGGCGGAGTCGTTCGAAGTACACTTTAAAAATACCGGAAGATATCTGGTCGCAAAGTACAATAAGAATTGCGATAAATATAATAAACCATATCCCTCTAATATTGTGATTTTTTATAAAAATGTATGCAAGTGTCAGATATAAAGGTATCCATACAGCTGTGGTTGTAGCTATCCAAAAGAAATTATCCCATAGTGGTGAATGAAAACTATTCAGGCATAATAACAGGTTCTTATCAAATTCTAATAATTGTTCCAGCAGGCTCATGATAAAGTATTTTTCTAAAAATACTTTATTTGTTTGTTTTAAAAAAATCAGAATAAAAAGAATTTGCATTTTCATGAATAAATGCGTTGTCAGATATGGATTTTAAGTTATATTTAAAAAATAAATGTAGGGAGATCATTTAAATTTTAAATTAGAGTAAATAGCAGGATTATAAATTCTTTGCATGAGAAAAAAAGTATTGATATTGATAAATCCAATATCAGGATTTGGGAAACAAAAAAATATTGAGAATCTTATAAGTGATAATGTTGATGCGACATTATTAAATGTAGATATTGAATATACTAAACACCAGGGGCATGCACATCAGCTTGCAAAGAAAGCTATTGGTGAATATGATGTTATTGTTGCTGTTGGGGGTGATGGAACGGTTAATGAAGTGGGTTCTGCTTTAATCGGTTCTAATACAGCATTGGCTATTATACCAACCGGTTCGGGAAACGGATTAGCCAGATATCTTAAGATACCTTTAAGTCCGGATAGAGCACTTCAATTATTAAATAGTTTTCATTTAAAAAATATCGATACTATTAAAGTTAATGAATTCCATTCTCTTAATGTTGCCGGAATAGGTTTTGATGCCCATATAAGCCATCTGTTTGCTAAAAAGAAGCACCGGGGACTCATTGCATACATAAGGCTTGTTGCTGCGGAATTTACCGGCTATAAGGCTTCCGGGTATTCATTGAAAGTTGATGATGTAAAGATGAAGGTAAAAGCTTTTTTAATTAGTTTTGCTAATTCGTCTCAGTATGGAAATAATTTTCATATTGCTCCTGATGCACAAATTGATGACGGACTAATTGATGTTTGTATTGTACGTGATTTTCCAAAGATAGCCACTCCGGCTCTGCTTGTATCTATGTTGCGTCAGGATTATACAATGGGATTTTTTGATAAAATAGTTAAGGCAAAAAACATTGTTATTGAACATCCCTACAACTTGTCTGGTCATGTGGATGGTGAACCTGTTTTTCTTGGGAAAAGGATTGTAGTGAGTATAAACCCACTATCATTAAAAGTTGTTGTTCCTCTTGATGATTCTTGAGACTGAAAAGTCTTGTTAACCTAAAGGACATGGTCGTTATTGCGAATTGCGAGGAACGAGCAATGAAGCAATCTAAACCGTAGAAGTACAGGCGAAAGAGATTGCTTCATTTCTCTATCGTTTCATTCGCAATGACGTTTCTGTCATGGGGTTTTTATTTCATTTTAGAATCAATCATATCAAGTTTTTTATTGAAAAGTTTAATGTTTTGCTTTCCATTGTCGATCTTGGCCTGAAAGTCTCTGACCAGTGCTTCCGATTTTTTCGATTTGGCAAAGAATCCGATATTGTTTTCCCATGTGGTAATATCGTTTTCCAGTAGTTTTAGTTTTGATATAATTCTATTTCTTTCAGTAATAAGTTTGTCCATAAAAACATCTGAGCTTTTTATATTTTCAAGCCTGTTTCTGAATTTTTGTATGTTTTTACTGAATTCATCAAGGTTCAAACCATCGAAATGTCTGTTTATATCTTTTCTGAATTCCAGATTGATTCTGTCTTTATCAGCAATGGGTACATGTCCCATCTCATTCCACTGTTTTTGAAACTCCTGTAGTTGTTTAAAACTATCATCAACATTTTCACCCGGAGTGTACTCTTTCACTTCAGCTATGAATTTTTCTTTTAATTCAAGATTTTTATCATGCTCGGAATCTATATGCTTAAAGAAATTTGATTTGTTTTCAAAGAATGCATCACATGAAGTCCGGAATCTTTTCCAAATGGCATCAGAATATTTTCTGGGCACCGGTCCAATCTGTTTCCATCTTTTCTGAATTTTAATGAACTCTTCAGTTGTGTGTTTCCAGTCTTTGCCATCTTTCATAGCTTCAGACTGTATGCATAATTCAGTTTTTAACTGAAGGTTATTTTGCTGTTCTCTTTTAAAGCTTTTAAAGAATTCTCTTTTCCGGTTGAAGAAGCTGTCGCATGCAGTACGGAATCTGTTATAAATAAGGTTGTTGTCTTTTTTGGGAGCAAAACCAATTGTTTTCCATATTTGTTGAAGTTCAATCAACTCGTTACTTTTTATCTCCCACTCTTTTGGCGAATGTAGTTGTAATTGGGTTAGAGTTTCAGCTTTTTCGCACAACTCATTTTTTGCTTCAAGATTTTTTTTCAACTGTTCTTTTAACCCTTCAAAATACTCCTGATGTCTTTTGTTTATTTTGGTTGTTGCTTCTTTAAATCGTGCCCATATGTCATCTTTCTTGTCAAGCGGCACAGGGCCAATTTCACGCCATTGGTCATGAAGTTTTTGCAGAGTCTTAAAGGCTTTTACAATTGTTGGTTCCAGTAACAAAGCCTCTGCCTTTTCACAAAATCCAATTTTTAATTCAAGATTTTTTTTGAGGTCAAGGTCACGTAACTCTTTATTTATCTTTATATAGTTATAAAACTTCTCGATTGTATAGTTATATGTTTCCCACAGGTCTCTAAGCCTGTTTTGCGGTACAAGGCCTATTTTGTGCCATTGATGTTGAAGGTTACGGAAATCATGGAATGTTTCATTTAAGGATTCCTGACTATTTATAAGCTCTTTGATATTTTTAATAACATCTAATTTTGCCTGGTAATTATTCTCTTTTTCATCTTCAAGACGACGGTTGTATTCAGCACGTTTTGTCTTATATTCATGAAGTAAACTTTTCAGGTCTGTTTCAAGTTGGTCGGTTGGAGCTGTAAAGTTCTCTTCCAATTCTCCTGATTCTACAAATTTCTTTTTCAGGTCTTCTATCTCTGCATTTCGCTTTTTATAAAATGCACTTTTTATTGCTTCTACTTCATCTTTAATCTGATGAGGAGGATAGTTGTTTAAAACCTTTTTTAATCTTTCAGTTAAATCTTCTTTTGAAAGTAGTATATGTGTAACTTTTTCCAGCTCAGTATCTGAATCCTTTTCTTCATCGTGAATGGTTTCTGATTCGTCCTGAATCTCAGGTTCTTTTTCTTCTGGTACATTTTCTTTCTCAGGCTTAACCTCTGGTTCTTTTGATGTCGTTACTTCTTCTTCAGGTGTCTCTTCTAAACTTTTATCATCAGCATTTTCAGCCTCTAAAGTAACTTCTTCAATTTGTGTAGTTGGTTTTTCCTCTTTTAATTCTGCTACTGCTTGTTCAGTAACTTCATTGGTTTCGTTTGTTACAGTATTTTCAACAGATTCAGTCTCTTTGTTGGTAACAGGAGCATCATACGAATTTTCAGGTTTTTCTCCTGAATTCAAATCCATGCCGTCTTCGGATGGTTTGTTTAGATCATTTGCATTCATGGCAATTAGTGTTTCGTTTAGTCTTAAAATCACGTAGTAACTTATGTTTACGTATTTTAGGTTACGAATATATTGTTTATTAAGGAATGCTCAAATTTTTTTTCAAAAATTGAGGAATATCTTCAGTAAAAAGTTTATAAAGTTATGAGATAGGAGTTTTTTGTAATAACACAGAGGCACAAAGGCACGGAGGATATTTTTCATTTTTACTTAATTAATAGCGCTGATTACAAACTTTTGCCAGCCTTTAGTGAACCGCCTGACAGGAATCACTGAATAATCAAATAATCAAATCACCAAATTATCACATTAAATATTATTTTTGCAGTAAATAAGTAGTTGACTATGTTAAAGTAGAGTGTTTTATTAACGATGAATAACTTATTAACCTGTCTGCCTAAGGCAGGCTTTACAAAATTTTAAACTAAACCAATGAGAATCGATATACTTACACTGTTTCCTGAAATGTTTGAAGGGCCACTTAGCGAATCTATTATGAAGCGTGCAGTGGATAAAGAACTGGTGGAGATTTTTTTTCATAACATAAGAGATTACAGTGAGGATAAACACAACCGGGTGGATGATTATGTTTTTGGAGGTGGCGCCGGGATGGTAATGCGAATCGAACCTGTTGCCCGTTTAATTGAACACCTGAAAGAGCAGAGGGAATATGATGAGATAATCTACACAACTCCCGATGGTGAACTGTTTAATCAGAAAATGGCAAATACACTATCCTTATCCGGAAACATTATGATATTATGTGGGCATTATAAAGGAGTGGATCAGCGTATTCGTGATTTGTATATAACAAGAGAGATCTCAATTGGTGATTTTGTACTTACTGGTGGGGAGCTGGCAGCAGCAGTGATGATTGATGCCGTAGTAAGACTCGTTCCCGGCGTTATCTCTGATGAAACATCTGCGTTGACCGACTCTTTTCAGGATAATCTTTTAAGTCCGCCTGTTTACACCCGACCGGCCGATTATAAAGGCCACAAAGTACCGGATATATTACTTAGCGGTCATGAGAAAAAGATTGAAGAGTGGCGCGAAAAACAAGCTTACCAACGTACAAAAAAACTGAGACCTGATTTGCTGGATGAGTAGGGTTATGAGAACTTTTGAGATTGGTTTTTTTTCGTTATTCGATATCCATAATTAGTGACGGGGTGACTTCGGTAAATACTAATTAATCACCCCGTCACTCTGTATCGGACAAGGTGATGTATTTGATGATATCAGCCACCTGTTTTTAGAGTAGTTTTATGAAAAGCTTTCAGGTAGGGTTTAACGCTCAAATGTCCTGCGGACGATTTGAGGTTACCAGACATTCGATCGTCCGATAGGACATCGAATCGTCAAAAAGTAACGACTGACGATTTGAGGTTTTTCACGACATTCGATCGTCCGACATAGGAGGACATCGAATCGTCAAAAGTTAGCTACCTTCTGCATAACTCCCGATATGGGCAATATCCACATTTTTTTATGTCATTAGTCTGGATAAAGGGGATATCATAATTAAAAATCTCTTCAAGCAAGGTTTGTAAGTGTTCAGCAAACTCTTCCTTTACATCTTCTAACAATACATCAACACCTTGTTTCCTTAGAGGTTTCTGATTAATGTTTATTGAGTAATCGTTTTTAAACAGATCTTTTACATTAATAATACCGGGTTGATATTTACCCTCTCCGTCAATTGATGATAGAATGTTTGAGTATAGTATGGTTTGAAAAACTGCCTTCACTTTTGAGTGTTTATCGGTGTCAAACAGATCTTTAACTTCAGCAAAACTGTTTTGTGAAACGCCTGTTTTGTAGTCAATAACACGTGTGATACCATCTTTAGAGTCTATTCGATCAATATAACCTTTAATTTTTACAGGTGAACTATTTGTGGGAACAAGCCATTCAACCTTTTTTTCCAGATCCAGAATTGTAACGGGGCATATGCTTTTTTCCTTTTCAAGGAATTTTAAAATATAATGCTTAGTTACTTCGATAACCATTGAATTTTTACCATATAGGTTCATGTAACCTGAACTATTAAAATCAAAACTGGTTAGTCTATTTTGAAAAGCTTTGTTAATAAGTTGTTTTATATGTTGAGTGTTTGTTATCAGCTTGTCCAAAATCTCTTTTGTAATCACCTTGCCTATGTATGGTTTATAAATATTCTCAGCAACATCATGAAATATTAGTCCGAAAATACGGGCATCTGCCTCTTCTATTATTTCATCCGGCTCACTGATTTGTGTAACCTTTTGGTAATAAAACCGCATAGGGCAATCTATGTATGTGGAAAGGGAACTTGCCGAAAGGTGTTTCCCACCCGACTCATAAAACTCATCAAGGCGAACTTGTACGTTTTTGGTTTTTACAGTAATTATCGGAGGAGCAGGAAGCAACTTGACTTCTTCATTATATATTTTAATTGTTGGATTTGCAGGGTGTAGATATTTTAAAAGATATAGAAAACGACTCATCTCACCGGACTGATTTCCTTGTGTTGCTGTAGTGTAAACTAATGAAACCTTTTTTACTCTGTGAATAAGTCTGAAGAAATAGTATGAAAAAATATTATCCTGATACTCTATGGTTGGCAGTCCAAATCCGATACGCAAAGAGTAAGGGATAAAAGAATTTGGAGGAGCAGTACGTGGAAAAACACCCTCGTTAAGATTTAATATTATAAGGTTTTCAAAGTCAAGAGCTCTGGTCTCAAGTATTCCCATCACCTGTAACCCGGCCAACGGTTCACCTTCGAAAGGAACAGTTTGGAACTCAAGTAGCTTTTTCAGCAGACCGAACCAAGTGGAAGTTTCTATTTCTTTGTCATGTTTTTTTAATATATCCTCGAGTCGTGTAACTGTTTTATAGATTGAGTAGATAAATTCGCGTTCAATTATTTTTTCATTATTATTGTCTAGTTTATTAAATATTAATTCGAAAATGTTTTTTAGATAAGCTGAAATTGATGTTGAGGAATCAATTTTTTTAAAGATTGATGAGAACAGTTTATCTGTTTGAAACTCCTTTGCTTCTATGAACAGGCGATTATTGGATATAATGTTTTTTAATAACTGTTTACTCTTTTCCTGAGCTAAAAGAGTGATATATTGATGTTGAAGCAAAGGAATAATTTGCTTGTGATAAAACCATGTTTTATTGTCTTTACCTGTGCGTAACTGTTTTTGTAGATTATACAGAAGTTCTGTTAATCCATATGCCGGAGTGTTTTTCAATGGATATCCCATCGTGATATTTATATGTTCTATTTGCTCCGGTATGCCGTGTAGTGCAGGTATAAGCATATTTTCATCTGTAAGAATCAGAGCAGTACTCAAGTCATCTTTGCTGTTTTCTAACAAAAAACTACTTATCTCACTAACCTGATCCAAAGATGTTGAAACAGGAACTATTGTTATTTCAGGAGATGATTCCTTTTCCGGTATCGGCAAAGTCCAGTCAGTAGGTGGAGGGTAATTGTAAATGCTATCTTTTATAAAAAACCCTGCTCCATAATTATCAGAGTTTTTATTTTCTGAAATTTGAGAAGTGGATATTATCCAATCAGAATAATCCCAGAAAAAGTCAGCCTTGCCATTGTTCTTCAGATGCGTAAAGAGTTTTTTCTCAGCCGGTGTTAATGCATTAAATCCGGCAAATATCAGTTTTGAGTATGGTAATTCGGTGAAGTTTTTGTTTGCTATGTTTTCAGCAACAATACGGTAATGCATTCCACTATATGCCTCTCCCTGCTGTTTTAATCTGTTGCTAAAGGTGTTGTAAATGATATTGAGTCTGTCCCAAACATTGATAAATTTTTCCTGATCGGATGAGTTTTTTATAACATTAAAAGTACCCCAAAAAGAGTGTATTGCTTCTAACTGGTTGGATGTTAAATGACTGTAATCATCATCAAGTTTTTTAATATCAGACAGATTGGTGTATATTTGTTTTGCAGATATAAGATGTTTGTCTATGTCATTAAAATCATTTAAAAACATCTCTCCCCATGAAATAAATTCATCAAATGTGATATTTTGATTAAGAACTTCATTGTATATTTCGTGAAGTTCAAAAAGCAGGGAGATTGAATCGGATGTTAACAGTGAACTTGATTGTTCAAAAAGTTCGTTAATGGTTAGTATTTTCGGAGACCATATTGGTTTTGAAATAAGATTATTAAGGTGACTACGGAAAAATAGTCCGGCCCGTCGACCGGGGAAAACGAAACAAAAAGAGGATAAATCTGTTTTATATTTTTGGACATAATATTCGGCAATTGATTCCAAAAAAGATTTTTGCATTTTTTGTTTTAAAAATAGTGAATATAGTATTAGCATTTACAAAATATGGATAAATTCTCGTTTGTTGGAAATAGCAGTATTGATGCTATAGATAATCTTTACAGGCAATATATAAGTGATCCTGAGAGTGTTGATGAAAGTTATAAATTGTTTTTTCAGGGTTTTGATTTTGTTTTAAAGAATTATGATACTACCGAAAGTGGACAAATTGGGAAAGAATTTAAAGTTCTGAATCTTATTCACGGGTATCGCCAAAGAGGACATCTTTTTACGCATACAAATCCGGTTCGTACCAGACGAAAATATTATCCTACTTTGGATATGGAAAATTTTGGATTGAATGAAGAAGATTTGGATACTGTTTTTCAGGCCGGAAAAGAGATAGGAATAGGAGCAACTACTTTACGGGGAATAATAAATCATTTAAATCAAACGTATTGCGGAAATATTGGAGTTGAATATTTATATGTCAGGGCTCCTGAAGTAATTACCTGGTTGAAAAATAAGATGGAGAAAGAACGTAATACTCCTGAATTTGATTTGAAGAAGAAAAAAAACATTTTTAATGAATTAATAAAAGCTGTTGGTTTAGAGGGTTTTATTCATAAGAAATTTGTTGGTCAGAAAAGGTTTTCACTTGAAGGAGCCGAGTCATTAATACCGGGATTAAAGGCAGTAATTGATAAAGGTGCAACATTGGGGGTTGAGGAGATTATTATTGGAATGTCGCACCGGGGAAGGCTTAATGTGTTGAGTAACACACTGAACAAGCCCTACGAAAGGATTTTTAAGGAGTTCATTGGCGATGAATATGAAGATAATATATCGTTGGGTGATGTGAAATATCATTTGGGATATGGTAATGATATAGAGACACAAACAGGAGTAAAAGTTAGGGTTAACCTTGTTCCAAACCCTTCACATCTGGAGGCTGTATCACCTGTTGCTGAAGGTATTTCACGAGGTAAGACAGATCATAAATATGGAAGAGACTTTAATAAGCTTATTCCTGTTGTAATTCACGGTGATGCTTCAATGTCTGTACAGGGAGTAGTTTATGAAGTGGTTCAGATGAGTTTGTTGCCCGGATATAAAACCGGTGGAACAATTCATATTGTTGTAAATAATCAGGTTGGTTTTACTACTAATTATCTTGATGGGCGGTCATCGACTTATAGTACCGATATTGCCAAAGTAACAAGATCGCCGGTATTTCATATAAACGGAGATGATCCGGAGGCTGTGGTTTACGCTCTTGAGTTGGCTATCGAGTTCAGGCAGAAATTCAATACTGATGTTTTTATTGATTTGCTGTCATACAGAAAATATGGGCATAATGAAGGTGATGAGCCACGTTTTACGCAACCATTACTGTACAATGCAATTAGTAAACATCCTAATGTGAGAGATATTTACGGAAAGCAGCTTCTAAAAGAAAGTGTGTTGTCTAGTAAAGAGTTGACAGCTGAGATAAATCAATTTAACAGCCTTCTTGAACAAAAACTTGATGAATCAACGGACATTGAAAAAATTACAATTAAACGTTTTTTAGAGGAGGATTGGGAAGATTACAGATATGCTGATGATAAAGATTTTGGTAAATCATCGATTACCGGTATTGATAAAAACAGGTTATTACATATACTAAGTAGGATAAATACTCTTCCTGAAAATTTAAATTTCTATAGAAAAATTCATAAAATTATTGCTGACCGTAAAAAGATGGTTGACAGTAACACTCTCGACTGGGCTCTTGCTGAGTTATTGGCTTATGGAACTCTTTTGACTGAAAATCGACCTGTGCGTATAAGTGGTCAGGATTCTGAGAGAGGTACATTTGCTCACCGGCATGCTGTTTTTGTGCAGGAAGACACAGGTGAGAAATACTATCCGCTGAAGCATGTTGATGACAATCAGGCATCATTTGAAATATATAACTCACTGCTGTCTGAATATGGAGTAATGGGATTTGAATATGGTTATGCCCTTGCTACTCCGAATGGCTTAACGGTTTGGGAAGCACAATTTGGTGATTTTGTAAATGTAGCTCAGGTTATTATTGATCAGTATATCAGCTCGGCCGAAGAGAAGTGGGGGTTGCAAAACGGATTGGTTCTCTATTTACCGCATGGGTATGAAGGACAAGGGCCTGAACATTCGAGTGCCAGAATAGAACGTTTTCTGCAACTATCCGCCCGAAATAATATGCAGATAGTTAACTGTACTACTCCGGCAAATCTATTTCATGTATTGCGCAGGCAGTTAACTGTTGATTATCGGGTTCCGTTAATAATTTTTACTCCTAAAAGTCTGCTCAGACATCCTAAGTGTGTTTCAACACTTGAGGATATGTCAGGAGATACGCATTTTAGAGAGGTTATTGATGATGATGCAGTGGATGTTGATGATGTGAAACGGGTCGTCTTCTGTTCGGGTAAGATATATTACGATTTGTTAGTCAGAAAGGAAGAGCTTAATGCTCGTGATGTTGCAATTATTCGTATTGAACAGCTTCACCCATTCCCCCAAAAACAGATACAGAGCATATTACAAAAATATAAAAACACACTTCTTCATTTGTGGGTTCAGGAGGAACCTGAAAATGTAGGGCCATGGTATTATATTCAAAATCAGTTGCCCGGTCTTAAGCTTGTTCCTGTGGCACGATTGGCCAGCGGAAGCCCTGCTACAGGTTTAACTCGATTGCATCAAATTGGGCAGAATGAAATAGTTAATAAAGTATTTAAACCTTGTCATTGTGAGTTGAAAAATAAATATTGTGGCTTGCAGTGTGTGGAAGGAAAGACACGAGAAGAGATACTTAAACAGCATAAGTACTTTGAAGAAAAACAAAGATTTAGTATTTGATGATAATGTTGAATTACGAATTACGAATTGTCAGTAAACAGTAAATACTCAAATAACCAATTTTTAAGACATGATAGTAGAAGTAAAAATACCTACACCAGGGGAATCTGTTAATGAGGTTGAACTAACGACATGGATGGTTAAAGATGGAGATATCGTTAGTGTTGATCAGGAATTGGCAGAAATAGAATCGGATAAAGCAACATTATCACTGTTAGCTACTGAGGCTGGAAAAATAAATGTCAGGATTGCAGAAGGAGAGACCGTTAAAGTAGGGTCTGTTGCTTGTACAATTGATACTGAATTTGCAGATAAGTTACCTTCATTATCGGAAGAAAAAGCTGAAGACCAGCCTGTAGTTAAAGATGAAAAAAAGAAAGTGGAAAGCGTTTCTTTTGAAAAAGAGACAAACGTGGAAGAGTCGTATTCAAAAGTAAAAGTTACTCCCTTAGCAAAAAATATGATGGAGGAGGAGGGGCTTTCTGTAGATGAAATTATAAAAGGTCTAAAACGACTAAACGCTAAAGATGTACAAAAGGTGAAAGGCATATCCGGTATGGATGTGCAAGAAGATTTAGTTGGTTTCAACCATGAGGTATCGCGTGAAGTTAGCAGGAAAAAAATGTCACAGTTACGTAAAAAACTTGCTCAACGCCTGGTTAGTGTGAAAAATGAAACAGCAATGCTCACCACATTTAATGAGGTGGATATGTCACGAATAATAGCATTACGAAAAAACTATCAGTCTGATTTTATCGATAAGCATGGTGTTAAACTTGGGTTTATGTCTTTTTTCATTAAAGCATCTTCAGTGGCATTAAAGCAGTTTTCTATGGTAAATTCAATGATAGACGGGGATGAGTTTTTAATACCTGATTATGTTGATATCTCTGTTGCTGTTCAGGCTCCTAAAGGACTAATGGTTCCTGTCATTAGAAATGTTGAAACATTAACTTTGGCTGATATAGAAAATAACCTTAAAGAGCTTGCTCAAAAAGCGAGAGATGGAAAATTGTCTCTTAGCGAGATGAAGGGTGGTACTTTTACAATTACAAATGGCGGTACTTTTGGCTCTATGCTATCAACACCTCTGATTAACCCTCCTCAATCTGCTATTTTAGGAATGCATAATATTGTTGATCGGCCGGTTGCTGTGAATGGAAATGTTGAGGTTCGACCTGTTATGTATGTTGCGCTGTCGTACGATCACAGGATAATTGACGGTAAAGATTCTGTTGGTTTTCTTGTTAAAATAAAAGATATGTTGGAAAATCCCGTTAAATTACTTTTTCATGGGAATGATCCGGATATGAGAGTATTGGATTTATAATGTGGTGATTTGGTGATTCGTTCGATTTATAGTGACGGGGTGACTTTCTGATGAATTGAGAAGTCACCCCGTCACTTTTGTAAATAAATAGGCTAAAAGCTGAATGTTGGTGTAAGATACTTATCCAATATTTCTAATGCATAGTTTGGGTTCATTCGTAATATTGTTATTTGTATAGTTGGATATATCGCTTATCATTACTTACTTTAACAATTCGTAAATGTTGTTGAGATAAAATGATAAAAAACAAAAAAGTACTTGTAACAGGAGGAGCCGGATTTATCGGTTCTAATCTGGTAGAACGATTATTAACACAGGATAATGAGGTAGTGTGTCTTGATAATTTTTCAACAGGCAAAAGAGAAAATGTAGCTCCGTTTCTGGAAAATCAGGCTTTCGCGTTAATAGATGGGGATATCCGCGATCTTGATACTTGCAGGAAAGCGGTGAAGGGTGTTTCCATTGTGTTACATCAGGCTGCATTAGGTTCAGTACCAAGGTCAATAAAAGACCCCATTACGTCTAATGAAGTTAATGTGTCTGGTTTCGTGAATATGTTAGTTGCGGCAAGGGATGAGGGTGTTGTTCGTTTTGTATATGCTGCCAGCTCTTCAACATATGGTGATAGTAAAGAGTTACCAAAGGTTGAGGATAAAATAGGAAAGCCGCTTTCACCTTATGCAATAACTAAATATGTGAATGAGCTATATGCTGATGTATTTGGTAAATTGTATAATATGCAGTTGATAGGTTTGAGGTATTTTAATGTATTTGGACGAAGGCAGGATCCTGACGGTGCCTATGCAGCTGTTATTCCTAAATTTATTAAATCATTAATGAAAAAAGAATCTCCTGTGATAAACGGTGATGGCTCTTTTTCTCGTGATTTTACTTATGTTGAAAATGTTATTCAGGCAAATCAACTGGCCGCAACGGTTCAGGATGAAAGCGCTGTAAATACTGTATATAATGTGGCGTTTGGAGAACGAACAACCTTGAATCAATTGGTCGATTATCTGAAAACATCATTGTCGGGATTTGATCCTGAAATAGCTGATGTTGAAATTGAATATGGTTCCTCAAGAGAAGGTGATATACCTCATTCACTGGCCTCTATTGATAAAGCAAAAAATCTTATTGGGTATAATCCCGAGTATGATGTGCGAACAGGTCTTGAAAGGGCTATAGAATGGTATTGGAATAACCTTAAATAAATTAATTGTTAATATCTAAGCTTTGTTTCTTGTTTTAATAGTAAAAAATAATAATTTTGGGGCATTGTTTTTTTTATGAAAATTGTTTTTAAGTTAAATAAATTAATTATGAAGAAATTTAATCTGTTATTTATCGTAATATTTTTAACTACAATAACTTTTAGTTGTGGTGGTGATTCAGAAGAAGTTGATACAACAAAGCCTGTAGTTTCTGTTCAAACTCCTTCAGAGGACGATGAATATGCTGTTGGTGAAACTATACTTTGTACAGCTTCATTTTCAGATAATAAAGGACTTAAGAATTGTCTTGTCTCCCTTAGCCTTGTAAGTGGTGTAGGTGACGGAACTCCATGGGCTCCTTCATCAATGACAATCCCTCTTTCAGGTACACCTCAAAATATTGATAATATATTTTTGTTTGGTGGTCCTATCCCTGTTTGTCAAGTCGGTACATACAAGGTGAAATTTGAAGTTAGTGATAATGCTGATGTTCCTAACATAACTGTTAAAGAGGTCAATGTTGAAATTATTGCTACAAACCCGGTGTTGACAGTTACTAAACCTGCTGAGGCTACTGAATATGATGCAAATGACACTATGCCACTACTTTTATCTGCAGAATGTACTGATAACAAAGAGCTTAAAGAGTTGGTATATAATGTTACTTATATGGATGGTGGTAAAAGTGTATTGAAGAGTGCTACAGGTATTAACGACCCATGGGAGCCCGGACAAGCGAAGTTTGACCTTACCGGAACTTCAGAAACATTTATTGATAAGCCACTTTATGGAGGATTTATACCAGAGTCAAAGGCCGGTAATTATAAGTTAACATTAACACTTAGAGATGTTGATGATAATGAAACTGTAGAAGAGATTAATTTTGTATTAAAGTAAAATATTCAAAGTTTTTTAAATTTTAATTAAGGGCCTTTGTGCCCTTTTTTTGTAAGTATTGTAATTGTTTGAGTTTAACAATGGTTTATGTCAAATATATGGCATCTGTTAATTAGAAAGATGGTCTGGTACCATTATACTTTAAAAACTTTCAACTTTATAACTTTTTACTATTGCTTATGTTTGATTTTGATAAACCAATAAGCCGCATAGGAACAGATGCTTATAAATACGAATTTAGAGAGAAGTATTTCAATAAGTCTGATGTTATCCCGTTATGGGTTGCCGATATGGATTTTGCATCACCACCGGCTGTTGCTGAAGCTATAAGAAGAAGAGCAGAACATCCTGTTTATGGATATACTATTCGCACAGCTCGTTTTAATTTGGCCATTAAAAACTGGCTACATACCATGCATAACTGGGATGTCAAATCTTCATGGATTGAGTTTTCGCCGGGTGTTGTTCCGGGGTTGGCTCTATCTGTGTTAACATATACTAACCCTGGAGATGGAATTATAATTCAGCCTCCCGTTTATTCACCATTTTTTTCTGTAGTAAAAGATAATTACAGAAAGTTAGTATGTAATCCATTAGTTTTTGTTGAAGGTAAATACAGGTTTAATTTTGAAGAACTGGAACAACTGACATCTAAGCCGGAGAATAAAATATTAATGCTGTGTAGTCCTCATAATCCTGTTGGCAGACTATGGACAAAGGAAGAGCTAACCAGAATAGGTGAGATATGTATAAAAAATGGTGTGTTAATTCTTTCGGACGAAATACATTCTGACTTAGCAATGTTTGGAAACAGACATATTCCTTTTGCATCTATCAACAATGAATTTGCCAATAATAGCATTACCTTTATGGCTCCCAGCAAAACCTTTAATATTGCGGGGTTCAGTACTTCATACATTGTATGTGAAAACAAAGATTTAATTAATCAGTATAGAAAAGTTTTAAACAGCCTTCATCTGTTTACCGGACATCTTTTGGGAGGACCTGTTCTTGAGTCAGCGTATAACTTCGGTGCTGAGTGGCTTAATGAATTGATATCCTATCTTGAAGGTAATATTGATTTTGTTTATGACTTTGTTACAAAACGCTTACCCATGGTGACTTTTACCAAACCGGAGGCAACTTATTTATTGTGGCTCGATTTCAGAAAAACAGGTTGGGATCAGGAGAAATTAAATTTATTTCTAATAAATAGTGCTAATGTTGGCCTTAATGACGGAACTTTATTTGGAAAAGAGGGGAGAGGTTTTATGAGAATGAATGTTGGTAGCCCTCGGTCTGTTATACAAAAAGCATTGGAGAATATTGAAGAAGCTTTTAAAAAAAGTGATTTAGACATGTTTCTTTTGTGAACTTATATGCCTCATGTGGTTTCAGAAAATAGAATTATATGAATTATTTTTTAACCATAATAATTTTTTCCATCTTTTGTTTTTCATGTAGTTATAGAATATCACTACCTGACAAGGAGAGATATACATTAGCCGATACCGTTGTTTTTGCTGTTAAGGATACGAAACAAAAGATTGATTCAGTATATATTACTTCTCAAGGACATTTGATCAGAGGTGAATACAGTGCCGGAAGATATTGTGTTTCTACCGGACAACTCTACCCGGGGACCAATCAGCTTGCATTGAATGTAGTGTTTAATAGTGGAAAAACAGTAAAAAGAAAACATGATGTTTTTATTGTTTCTGATATTGTACCAAAAGAGTTTTTTCTTCAGGAGGTTGGTCAGTTACCACATGATACTTCAGCTTATACACAGGGTTTTCTGTTTTATAATGACTTATTATATGAATCTACAGGAATAAAAGGCAAATCAAGGTTAAGAAGTATCAACCCCTATGATGGGTTTTGCATAAAAGATAAAGTTACAGATATAAATCTTTTCAATGAGGGTATTTCTATTATAAAAGATACTTTATATAAGTTGACATGGAATGATAGTATAATGGTTTTATATGATCTTGATTTTAATGAAACAGACAGAATCAATTTGCCAATAGTAGGGTGGGGATTATGCTCAAAAAATGACATACTGTATGTTTCTAATGGTACAAATAAGATTATAAAAATGAATTCTCGTACTATGGATTTTATTGACACTTTGAGAGTGATAGATAACAATGGGCCTGTAAATTACATCAATGAAATGGAGTGTGTAGAAGGAAAGATTTGGGTAAATATTTATGGAAAAGATAAAATTGTAGTTATTGACCCGATTTCAGGAAAAGTTCTTGCTACTTTTTCTGTAGATAAATTAATTGATAGAAAGTATTACAAAGATGCAGGTGTTATGAATGGAATAGCTTATGATCCTATTTGGAAAAAGGTTTTTTTGACAGGAAAAAACTGGCCTTTTATTAAAGTTTGTATTCCAGATTTTGGGGAGTAGATTAATATAGCTTATAGCTTATAGCCTGAAACCATCAACCATGATGAAAAAGAAAAAACTACTTATTGTACCTGATTCTTTTAAAGGTAGTTTGTCAGCCAAAGAAGTAGCTGCCTTTATTGCGAAAGGGTTTTCTGTTGATGAGTTTGAAATAATATCTGTGCCTGTTTCTGATGTTGTGATATCTGGTGTAATTGCGAAAGTAATCGTTCAGAGAATTTAACAGACTTATTTTGATTTAGATTGCATTCTTCTGTTTATTACCGGGAAAAGAAAGACAGCTGCTATAATGATTATGGTTCCCACGTAAAAGCCAAATGACATATATTCACTACTTTTAAAAATCAAACTTGCAAGAATAATCCCGTAAACCGGTTCCATATTTAAAGCAAGTGCCACAGTATATGCTGATACAACTTTCATTACATCAACTGATATTACAAAAGCGTATGATGTGCATATTATGCCTAAAATCAAAAGCCATAACCAATCCATTGAAGTAGGAATTGGAATACCGTTAACGAATTTGCCGGAAAATAACATAAAGATGGTAATACCTGCGAAACCGCTTGCCATTTCATAAAAGCTTATTGATACAGGATGATAACGTGCAATGAATTTTTTGTTTAGAACGGTAAAGAGCCCTGCAAGAAGGGCTGATATTAATGCACTTACAATTCCAATCTTGTACCTGAATTCAAATTGAAAGATTATGTAAAGACCTATAATAATAAAAATTCCTATTAATAATTCCAGCCAATTGAATTTGCGTTTAAATATAACAGGTTCAAAAATGCTCGTGAAGAAAGTGGTTGAAGCAAAGCATCCAAGGGCTACAGATACATTTGAGATTTTAATGCTGTAAAAAAACGTTATCCAGTGTAGGGCTATAATTAACCCGACACCTATCATTTGTGCTATGATGCGAAATGAATAATTAATCGGGATATTTTTATATTTTATATATATACCTAATGATGCAAAGGCGATAAACATACGAAACCAAACCATATCAATTGCTGAGAGTGTGATTAACTTACCCAGAATTGCAGTAAAGCCAAGGATGATAATAATTAAATGGAGCTTAATATGATTATTAGTTACGACATTCATACGTATTTCTTTATAATTATTAAATTTACTATTATTTAGCTGACTTTTCTTAATGAAGTCGATTATAAATATAGTTCATTTTTAAAAGAGAAAGGGATGCATGGCAGGATAGATGGTTTTCAATGGGAGTTTAATCTTGTTGATGATGATGTGCCTAATGCATGGTGTATGCCAGGAGGAAAAGTTGTTGTATATACCGGATTACTTCCTTTGACTCAAAATGAAACAGGTTTGGCTGTAGTTATGGGACATGAGATTGCACATGCGGTCGCACGACACGGAAACGAGAGGATGAGTCAGGAACTTGCTCTTCAGCTTGGTGGGGTAGCACTTTCGGTGGCTATAGAGAAAAAACCCGAAGAGACAAAACAACTATTTTATTCTGCATATGGAATTGGCAGTGAGTTGGGAATTGTGTTGCCATACTCTAGATTGCATGAAACAGAAGCTGACAAACTTGGACTTATTTTTATGGCAATGGCTGGTTATAATCCTGAAGAAGCAATTCCTTTCTGGACAAGGATGTCTCAAAGCGGTGGGCAAAAACCACCCGAGATACTAAGTACTCACCCTGCTGATGAAACCAGAATAAGAAACCTTAAAGAGTTCATGCCCGAAGCGATGAAGTACTATAGGAAATAATGATTAATGGGTTAGTTGGTTTAAGTAATAAAGGGCTTTATCCATAAGCAAAAGTGCCGGACTGCTGAGATGCCGGTACTTTTGCTTATGGAAACTTTCAACTTGAATAGCTTTTCAACTTGTTTGCCATCTCTTTGCCTAAATTGATGCAAGCCTCATATTTATCAGCTTTTAGCGAGTATTTCTGTTCAACGGGTGATCCTACTAATTCCCATTTTAGGCTTTCTCCTGCCTCAATAAGTTTTTTAACAGCTGCGCCTGCCCAGGTGAATGAACCTAATACACCAAACAGATGATTTTTAAAGCCCATGTGTTGTAATTTCATTGCCAGTGCTTCCATATTAGGATGAAGTTCATTACTGTAGGTTGGGCTTGCCAGAATAACACCTCTGTATTTGAATATATCAGAGATGATGTAAGATATATGTGTTTTACTTACATCATACATTCTAATTCTTTTAATGCCATTCTCAGCCAGTGCCCTTGCAGTTACCTCCGCCATCTCTTCAGTATTGCCATACATGGATGCATAAGCTATAACAACACCTTCTTCGGTTTCATGCCGGCTCCATTTGTCATGTCTGGTGATAACATCGGCAATGTGTTTTCTGATAATTGGACCATGAGCCGGAGCAATCATTTTAATATCAAGACCTGCTAGTTTACCTAGCGCTTTTTGAACAGGATTACCATATTTACCTACAATATTGGAATAGTAGCGGCGCATCTCATCTCTGAAATATTCAAAATCCATTTCATCATCAAAAATACCTCCATCCAGTGTACCATAGCTTCCAAAAGCATCTGTTGAGAAAAGTGTTCCTGATGTTGATTCGAAGCAAACCATTGATTCCGGCCAGTGAACCATAGGGATAGTATGGAAACTCAGATTCGTTTTTCCTAATCTTAAAGTGTCCCCGTCTTTTACCTCCATAGTATTGGATGTAATACCGTAATACCCTTCAATCATTGGCAGGGTTTTCCTGTTGCCAATAATTATTATGTCAGGATACAGTTCTGATAAAATGCGGATTGCAGCCGAATGATCCGGTTCCATGTGGTTCACAACAAGATAATCAATAGGTCTGTCTTTGATTATAGTCCTGACTTTATCGAGCCAGCGTTCAAAGAATCCTGCTTCAATGGTATCTACGATGGCTATCTTGTCATCATTTAACAAATATGAATTATAGGATATGCCACGATAAAGAGGCCACATGTTCTCAAAAAGCGAAGTACGTCGGTCATTTACCCCAATATAAAAAATATCATCAGAGAGCTTAACTTGTTTGTACATAGTTGTCGATGTTTATTTCGGTAATTAAGCACGCAAATATACAAGATATGATTTAATATTTACGAATTAACAACCAAACATCACTGTATTTCTTGAATTTGGAACGGATTTCTGCAATTCTATTTCTTGATGCTGTCTCATCATGATATGCAGCAACAGAGACTCTGTATAATCCGGCTTCATTTTCCATTAGTACGGGGGTGAATCCCTCTTTTATAAGTGTTTGTTTGTAGTTTTTTGCGTTCTCTAATATTTTAAACGATCCGATAATTACGTAGTACTTAAATTCTTCATTTTCAATATCTAATAATTTAACTTTTTCTTCTTTTACCACAATCTTTTCTGAAGTGGCTTTCACCTTTGGCTTCACATCTTCTTTTACGTAAGGAGATGCACTATCTTCAAAACTCGATGAACTTGGTTTTTTCAAAGAAGAGCATGAAGAAACAAGAATACTTACTAAAACTAAATAGGAAATAAAGGATAAAAATTTCATTGTTATTAATTTAAATTGTTTTTATTTTTTTTAATGATTAAAGTTTAAAGCTTCAACAAGTTGTTTTCGGTTTTTATAATATGTCCATCCATCTTTATGTGAGATGTCTTTAATAAATTCTTCAATAAGATCGTTAAAGATAATTTCAAACGTAAGTTCACTTTTACTTAAGATATCATGACTGTGTATTTTAGAAACCTTCTCAGTAAAGTTATCTATAATTGCATCGGTATTTAAACCTTCTTTATATATTCCTTGAGATTGTCCTTTTCTAAGATTATTGACAATCCTTTTTGTTAAAAAGTTAATTTTATTTTCTAAATGGTCATAATAAAGGTTGGGATAGTGTTTTTTTAGATGATATGATACAGCAGGATTAACATCGTGGAATCGTTTGTAAATTTCTTGTCCGACAATAATTAATATATCAATTGCATTTTGTTTTTCAAAATTATACTCATCAAAGATAGATGAGAATTCAATTAATTCATACTGAAAAATTTTAGAAACAAGATCTTCGGGTGTAGGAGCAATCGAAACCAAATCTTGAAATGGAATATTAATTTCCGTTGCAATTTCCATTGCATCAATTTTACTTACACCGGCATCGTATAAATAATCTCTGACTTCCTTTATTATTGTATTTTCATCTTTTTGCATCTTTCTTTTCCCTTTTACTTAGAGCAATTGATTGTTTTTCAAAAATACTACTTATTTTTATTCATAAAAAGGTTTTATTTGTAATTGTATAAATTGCATTTTAATAATTCAGGATTAAGGTATATTATTTAAAATATTTATATGTTGAAAGTTAATCATAATTTCTCACTCAAAGAGTATAATACATTTAATATTGATGCTTATGCCTCTGTATTTGTTAAATTAAACAGTATCGGGGAGTGTAAAGAGTGGTTACGATCAATGGATTTAACCAATAGGAGCGTTTTGGTGATTGGGCATGGCAGCAATCTTCTTTTCACAGGTAAATATGATGGTGTAGTAGTGCAACCTGTTATGAATTTTGTGAAGATAATGGAAGATAACGATGATGAGATTTTAATTGAAGTAGGAGCTGGTAAAAAATGGGATGATTTTGTGTTGTTTTGCGTTGAAAATTCATTTTATGGAGTTGAGAATCTATCATTAATCCCCGGTACTGTTGGAGCTTCGCCTGTTCAGAATATTGGAGCTTATGGTGTGGAGGTTAAAGATGTAATTGATAGTGTTAACGGGGTATTTATAGATAGCGGAGAGGAGTTCTGTTTTACAAACAAGGAGTGTGACTTTGAATATCGAAGTAGCGTTTTTAAGAAGGAATTAAAAGGTAAAATAATTATAACATCAGTTGTGTTCAGGTTGTCAAAAAGGGAAAAATTCAATCTTAATTACGGTCATCTTAAAGAGAGCCTGAAGAACTATGGTGAAATAAATATTGAAAATATCAGAAGTGTAATTGTTTCTGTTCGTAACAGTAAATTACCCGAACCTGAAGTAACCGGTAATGCCGGAAGCTTTTTTAAAAACCCTGAGATATCGCAGACTCTTTACAACGAGCTACTCAAAAAATATTCTGACATGCCCGGATATCTTTTAGAAAATGATCTGGTAAAGGTTCCTGCCGGTTGGTTGATTGATAGAGCAGGATGGAAAGGTAAGAAGATGGGCAGGGCAGGAGTACACCCTCAACAGGCTTTAGTGTTGATTAATTTGGGAAATGCCACGGGTAGTGATATACTCAAACTGTCAAAAGCCATTGAGGAAGATATTTATGACAAATTTCAGATTAATCTTGAAAAAGAGGTGAATGTTATTTAATAGAGGTGAATGGTGAAGATATTAATATTCACAACAAACTTGCTACTTGGAAGTTTTAAAGATATCTTTTAGCAGGGTTGTTTAATTAGAATAATTATTCTATTTTTGCGCCCTGATTATTAAACCCTTTAAAAAGTAAGGAATATGTTAAACCAGTATGAAACCGTTTTCATTTTGACTCCCGTTTTGTCTGATGTACAGATGAAGGAAGCGGTTCAAAAGTTCCGTGAACTGATTACAGACAACGGAGGCGAAATAGTAAACGATGAGAATTGGGGCCTGAGAAAATTGGCTTACCCAATACAGAAGAAATCAACAGGTTTTTATAACTTGATTGAATTTAAGGCAAATCCTGATTTTATTGGGAAATTTGAAGTTGCTTTTCGACGTGATGAACGTGTTTTGAGGTTTCTGACCTTTAGAATGGAAAAATATGCTATCAAATACAGTGAGAAGAGAAGAAGTGCAACTAAAGAAAAAAAGGAGAACTAAGCCATGGCACAAAATCAATCAGAGATTAGATATTTAACTCCTCCATCGGTAGAGATTAAAAAGAAGAAGTATTGCCGCTTTAAAAAGAGCAGAATTAAGTATGTAGATTATAAAGATCCTGAGTTTCTTAGGAGATTTTTGAATGAGCAAGGTAAGATTTTACCTCGTCGTTTAACAGGTACTTCTTTGAAATATCAAAGAAAAGTAGCTAATGCTGTTAAGAGAGCCAGACATTTAGCTTTGTTACCTTATGTTACAGATTTGATGAAAAAATAAGTAAGGAGAAATTACCATGGAAATAATATTAAAAGAAGATATTACCAATTTGGGACTTAAGGATGACATAGTTAATGTGAAAAACGGTTATGGCCGTAACTATTTAATTCCTAAAGGCTATGCTATTTTGGCTACAGTAACAGCAAAAAAAGTTCATGCTGAAAATCAAAAACAGAGAGCTCATAAACTTGAGAAGATTAAGAATGAAGCATTGGAAATTGCCAAAAAGCTTGAAGGGCTTTCAATAACTATTGGAGCAAAAGCCAGTACTTCAGGTAAGATATTTGGATCAGTAAATACTATTCAAATAGCTGAAGGTCTTAATAAAGAAGGTTTTGAAATTGAACGCAAAAGTGTTACTATTAAAGAAGATCAGGTTAAAGAATTAGGTAAGTACACTGCTACAATTAAACTTCATCGTGAAGTTAAAGTTGATATTGAATTTGTAGTAGTTGCTGAATAAAAGATTCTAAACGAATTTGCATTTTTCAAACAATAAAAAAGAGGGTGTCCAAAAATGGATACCCTTTTTTTATTTAACAGCAATTGTTTCAATCTCTATTAATACTCCGAGAGGTAATTCTTTTACTGCAAAAGCAGCACGAGCGGGAGGATTCTCAGGATAAAACGATCCGTATACCTCATTCATCGCTTTAAAATTGGCCATGTCACTTAGTAAGCAGGTAGATTTAACAACATCTGAATATGAGTAACCTGCCTCCTTCAGGATGGCTCCAATGTTTTTCATAGATTGCTCTGTTTGTTCTTTTATTCCTCCTTCAACAATGTTTCCTGATGCGGGGTCAACAGGTACTTGACCTGAAATATATAACGTACCATTTGTCTCAATTGCCTGACTGTATGGCCCTATGGCCTGAGGAGCATTTTTTGTTGATATTACCTTTTTCATGATCTATTGATTATATATTGATGAATAATTTTCATCTGTTAGTTATAAAAGCCCGGGTTATCACGAGGGTGACTTCTTTTTTCATATTTCAAGTCTTTCAGAAGGCTTGAATTAACACTTATTGTAAAGAAATATGATTTGTATTTTCCAACAGGAACCAGGTTTAGTCGCATACCCCAACAGTGCAGGTCTCTTGTTATCCCTATGTTAGTGTATGCTATTTTTTTTGTTTCAAAACTGTAGCCCGTTGAAGCGGTGATATTCCATTTAGGAGTTACGGATAATTTGCCGGTCAGGTTAATGTTTGCTGAAAATTTATAATCATAGTCCATTTTTTCTTTGTTGAACTGATCCAATCTAAGATATGATGTGAAATTAACATTTATACTCCAGGGCATTTCAAATTTGGCGTAACCGTCATCATTCACTTTTAAACTACGTTTAGCTAAAGGTTGCATCTGTTCTAACAATCGGTCCTCTTCCGAGATCATAGCTTCATCAAGAGGATCTATTTCTTCTTCATCTTCTTGATCCTGTGTTGTGTCATTATCATCACCCGGTTTTTTCTTTTTAAAGGTATTGTTATTGAAATCAAACCCGAAACTAAGATTAAGATTTTCTACACGAAGCAGTTTCCCATTTGTTTTTAAAGCAGATTGGTCAATAATAACAGGCCTTCCGTTTTTCAGGGTATCCACACCATAAGGGTTAAAATATGCTCCGAAATTTATGCTTGTACCTAATACTTTTGTTCTGCCGGTCATTGATACTCTTGACCATTTTAATGAATCAGCCATAAAATTATATGAAGAATTAAAGTTTAAACTCTCCAAAAATTTTATTTTTTTAAAGCCGGTAGTATCTTTATCGCTTTTAACTTTCATTTCAAGTGTATTGCCAAGACTAAGACCAACACTGCCGGATTTTCCATGCCCGGGAATTCCATAAATGGAACCATCGTAATATGAATATTCATATTTCACTATTTCATCATGTTTTTGGTCATAATACTCAAAAAAGTCATAATAACCATATTTGGGATCTCCAAAATCAGGCCGGTAAGAAAAGGATACACTTGGAGTCGCAACATGTCGTATTGTTTGAATCTTATCTCCGAAAAGTTTTTTCCATGGTGTGAAAAAAGTGTAAATCTTTGTTGATGTACCTACTCCCATACTATAATTGTACACTCTGTGAAAACCACTTGCCGTATCTGTATTAACGACGCGACCCAATTCTTCATCCCAATCTTTTGTAATTGATTTAAAATACCAACGCTCTTTATAATTAAATGTTGGACTAAAAGTGAAATGTTTTAAAACTTTGAAATTCATAGCAATAGGTACGGAGTGCATAACCCCGTTTTTCCATTCACTAGTCAGGCTTTCAGGATTGAAACTTAAATCTTTCTCTTTTGTATGGATATAATTTTTCATATTACCTGTATATGATAAACTTATCTTTTCATACCAACCTTCTTTATTTCCTATTCGGTTTTTTCTTTTGAAAGGATATAATCTGTTCACTGTAAAAGTCAAATCGGGTATAGTCAAATTAATAGTTGTATCCCGGCTGTTTTGAGAGTGTAAAAGGTTAGCCGAAAAATTGATAGGTTTACCTGCCCATCTTTTACTGTAAGAGATACTTGAACGTTTAGTGTTTCTTGCAATAATATTAGGATTAACAATGCTGTTAATATTGTTTTGGTCATAACTGCTGGTTGAGTAGTTAACACTGGCAGAAAATGTTTGGTATGGGTTGGCTTTAGTATCTTGCCTGTGTGACCAGGTTATGGAAAAATCTTTGGTTTTTCTATAATCAGGTAGGTCTGGTTCGCTAAATAGGTTAACAATGTAATTGAGGTTTAAGTTACCACCTAGTTTGTATTTTTTTTTGTATTTTGTAGAAAAATGCGTACCCCATGAGCCTTTAGAGTATATATCATTTGTTAGTGTTACATCAAAATAATCATTAGCAGCCCAATAGTACCCTCCATTTCGTAAAAAGAAACCGCGATTTTGTTCTTCCCCATACGAAGGAAGTATAAAACCTGAGCTGTAAGTTTGCGTACTTGGAATTATTGCAAATGGAATAAATAGTGGAAGTTTTACACCTTCAAGCACCAGATATGCAGGACCGGTTATAACTTTTTTACCCGGAATAACTTTTGCTTTTGTTAAGTTTAAGTAAAAATGCTGGTGGTCATGATTATCACATGTTGAATACCTTGCATTTTTAATACAATATATATTGTTTTCAATCTTTTTTGCTCTATTGCCAACAATAAAACCTTCTCCCTGCTCGGTGATAATATGTTCAATTATAGCTTTTTTACTATTGAAATTGTATTTTAATCTTCTCATTTCATACTCTCCGCTTTCATCTGTATAAACAGGTAATCCTATTTCGTTACCCAACGTGTCAAGGGTTCCATAGGCAATAGCAATACTACTGTCAAGGTCAAGTTCAATAGTATATGCTTTCAGAGTAATATCTTGATAATTAATACTTGCATCACCATACAAATACATTTTACCACTGGATATCCCATATTTGATAGAGTCTGATGCCTCATAAATTACTTCTGCATCAAGTATCATGGCAGTGCTGCTTTGTTGTGTAGAGATGCTATCTGTTTGTCTACTACCATCTAAAGTGTTATTCTCCTGACCCAATATCGTATGTGATATGAATAAAGAGAATAGCCACCAAAGGCTATGTTTAAATATTTCATTTGTGGTTATGTGGGTTGCCAATACTTTATCTGTTTTTTTTGATATGCAAAAATAATTAAAAATTGCTCATACATTGATCCAAATTATAATTTAGTATTAAACTATATTATATAATCTTTTGTAATATTTTTCTACTTTTGAGAAGACTTTTAAATATAGGTACTATATATGATAATTATGGTAGTTAAAGAAATAAAAAAAATATATCTACGAGTATTTATATCAGTAATTTTTAGCATCGTTTTTATTGCAAGTGTAAACTCTCAGCAATATACAAAATTTAAAACTGTTGTTATTGATGCCGGGCATGGAGGTAAGGATCCCGGAGCTCTTGGTAAAGTTGCTAAAGAAAAAGATGTTGCGCTTGCAATTGCATTAAAAGTTGGTAATTATGTTGAGGATTATTTGCCGGATGTGAAAATTATTTACACCAGAAAAAAAGATGTTTTTATACCTTTGTATAAAAGGGCGGAAATAGCAAATAAAAACAGTGCTGATTTATTTATTTCAATTCATGCCAATTACATATCAAATCCGAAAATTCATGGAGTTGAAACGTTTGCTCTGGGACCGGCTCGGTCAAATGAGAATCTTGATGTAGCAAAAAAAGAGAACTCGGTTATTGTAATGGAAGATGAGTATACGACCAAATATGAAGGTTTTGACCCTAATTCAACAGAGTCATATATTTTGTTTGAGTATATGCAATCTACATATTTGGAACAAAGCACTCTGATGGCTTCATTGCTTCAGAAACAGTTCAAGGAAAGAGCAGGGCGAAAGGATAGAGGTGTAAAGCAGGCGGGATTTCTGGTATTAAGGAATGTTACGCATCCGTCAGTATTAGTGGAAGTTGGGTTTTTAAGTAACAAAACAGAAGAGAAATATTTGACGACTTCTAATGGACAGACCTATATCGCTTCTGCCATATTCAGGGCTATACGCGATTATATAAAACAGTTTGACGAAAAAAGTACAGAGTTTGTCAGTTCTGATGATAACAAAAAACAAGAAATTGAGAATAGTATTATTTTCAGGATTCAAGTTGCTTCTTATCGTAGGGAGGTGAAAAAAGGAACTGGGATTTATAAGAAGTTTGATGATGTTTATGTTTTTAAAGAGAAAAGCAGGTATAAATACACAACAGGCAGTTCTTCCAATTATGATGAAATAGTTGAGAAATTGAGTGAAATAAAAAAGAAGGTTCCTGACAGTTTTATTGTGTCGTTTGAGAATAATAAAAAAATACCATTATCTGATGCTAAGAAAATAATAAATTCTGATAATTAATATTGATCACAAATAAAAAAAATAAAAATGAGCATTATTAAAAAAGAGATAAAAATTGGTCTGGTAACAATTTTTGCATTATTAATGTTAGGTTGGGGATTTAATTTTTTAAAAGGACTTAATATTTTTAAGGGGGGTACTAATTATTATGGAGTTTACTCAAATGTATCAGGAATGAATGAAGCCTGCCCTATATTTTACAGAGGTTTGAAGATAGGGATTGTTAGCGATATTGAACTTCATCCCAAGCAATATGATAAATTGCTGGTAACTTTTGTTATTAAAAAAGATTTATCTTTTCCGATAAATTCTGTTGCCAGGATATATAGTCTTGATCTTATGGGGACAAAAGGAGTTGAATTTGTTGAAGGAGACAGTGAGGAAAAGTTAATGCCATATGATACTATAAAGACATATTTGGTTGGTGATTTGAAAGATCAGTTGAGTATGGAGGTTTTACCATTAAAAGAAAAAATGGAAAAGCTTATTGTTAACTTTGATTCATTAATCATTAATGTTAATGATTTTTTTACAGGAGAAAACAAGGAAAATATATCTGAGAGTATTAGAAAGTTTAATTTAACTATGAGCAATGCTGTAGATATGTCCGGGAATCTGGCTAAATCTTTTTCAGAAGGTGGAGAATATAACTTGATTATGAAACGTGTTGATTCTATTTTAATAGCATTAAATCGTCAAACACCATATCTTGATACAACCTTTTCTAATCTATCGTCATTTTCTAAGCAGTTAAATAATGCTGATCTCGAAACAACACTTCAGGAGCTAAACAGTAGTTTGAAGCAAACATCCCGGTTGTTTGCCGGCTTAAATGAGGGTAATGGTAGTATGGGAATGCTTTTGAATGATGAAGAACTGTACTATAATTTAGTTGATGCATCTGCAAATTTAAACAGGTTATTAATGGATGTGAGACATCAACCAAAGAAATATGTCAGGTTTTCAGCAATTGGTATGGGAAAATCGTACTACGCTGATGGGCATTTAGGAGGGATAAAAGGAATTGTTTTCCAGGTAAAACTTTTTGATGCTAAAAGTCCTGTTAGATTAGACAGCACTGAAATTGCCGGGAAATACAGAATATTTGAGAACTTTGATGGCAAAAAGTTTTTTTATACGGTTGGTCAGTCCAGAAATTATGATTCTATTCAAAAAATTCTTGTAGAAGCATCAGGAGCATATCCGCAAAGTGAAATCATCGCGCTTGAAAATGGCAGGTTAATATCGGTAGATAAAGCACTTAGGAAAATCAAACATTAAATCACTAAATTTATTGTTTTTAGATGCGGATTTTTTTTATTTTTTTTTGAGATTATTTTGTTACTATCTCTATTAGTGATTTTATAAGGGTTTTGTCGTTAAGTAAAATTATTCTTAATAACAGTATTTTTGGTAAAAGACAGAATATTAATGAATTAGCGTTATTTTCATTAAGTGTTTGAAAATTAGTTACCTAATACTAATTTTAATAAATCAAGTAAATTCCCATTTTTTTTTCACCTTTTTTTTCACAAAATTTGTTCTATGAAAGAATGATATTGTTAACCTAATTAAATCGATTGGAATTTTAAAATGAGACCTAACCATAATGCTGTTTGGACGAGCTGTTTGAAGATAATAAAAGATAATATACCTCAGACTAGTTATAAAACATGGTTCGACCCAATTATCCCTAAAAATATTGAGAATAATATTTTGACAATTCAGGTTCCCAGCTTGTTCTTTTATGAATATTTGGAGGAACAGTTCATCGATTTGTTAGGAAAAACTCTGAAAAAAGTAATGGGTGATGGCGCTAAGCTTGAATATAGTGTTGTTATGGATAATGCTCATTTAAACAAAAAACCTACAACCATTAATTTCCCAACAAGTAATAGGACCGATCTTAGAAACAGACCGGTATCTGTTCCTGTAAATCATGAGCGCCCTACAATACGTAATCCTTTTGTTATTCCGGGTATAAAAAAGTTAAATGTAGATCCTCAGTTAAACAGCTCATATACATTTGATAATTTTGTTGAAGGTGCTTGCAACAGGTTGGCAAAATCTGCAGGTATGGCTGTAGCTGAAAATCCTGGTAAAACAGCTTTTAATCCTCTGTTTATCCATGGCAATTCAGGATTGGGTAAGACTCATGTTGCTCAAGCCATTGGAATTGAGATAAAAAGAGTAAAACCGGAAAAAACGGTTTTGTATGTTAATGCAAATAAATTTGAAACTCAGTATACAGAGTCGGTAAGGAATAATAATAAGAATGATTTTCTTAATTTCTATCAAATGATAGATGTTTTAATAATTGATGATGTTCATGAATTTGCCGGTAAAATTAAAACTCAGAATATATTCTTTCATGTTTTTAATCACCTTCATCAGTCGGGAAAACAACTTATTCTTACTTCAGATAAAGCTCCGGTTGAATTAACGGGATTAGAAGATAGATTACTTTCAAGATTTAAATGGGGATTGTCTGCAGAGTTGCTGTTACCCGATTTGGAAACAAGGGTAGAGATTCTAAAAAAGAAAATTTATAATGATGGTTTAACAATGCCTGAAGATGTTATCTATTACATTGCTAATAATGTGGTTAATAATATTAGAGAACTTGAGGGTGCATTGGTTTCTCTTCTTGCTCAGTCTACTTTAAATAGAGAAGAGATTACTTTTGAAACTGCTAAAAGAGTTGTTGATAAGTTGGTTAAGAAGGAGAAGAAGGAACTATCTGTTGATTATATTTCAAAAACGGTTTGTGAATTTTACGAGTTGGATATGGATATACTTCAATCCAAAACAAGAAAGAGAGAGATTGTTCAGGCTCGACAGATTGCAATGTTTTTCAGTAAAAGTTTAACTAATTCGTCATTATCAACGATTGGTGCAAAAATTGGAAAAAAAGATCATGCTACGGTTTTGCATGCATGCAAAACAATAAATAACCTGATGGAAACAGATAAAGAACTGAAGAGTCAGGTTAAGGAAATTGAAACTAAATTGAAGTTTTGATTAAATTTGTTGTTTCTATAAAAAAAAATAAATTATTTAAAATGAAAAAATATTTATTAATACCATTAGTATTGTTGGTTATGCTATTTACTCATTGTACAGAAAATAATTCGGGAGAAAAGAATCCTTTTTTTAGTGATTATGATACTCCATTTGGAATTCCTCCTTTTGAGTCTATTAAATCGGAACACTATGTTCCTGCCATAGAAATGGGAATGAAAGAACAGAATGAAGAGGTTGAAACTATAATTAATGATTCTGCAACACCTACATTTGAAAATACTATCAAAGCTTTAGATAAATCGGGAGAACTTCTGAATAGGGTTTTAAAAGTTTTTAATAATCAAATAACTGCAAACACCAATGATAAATTGCAAAAGATACAAATGGAGGTCTCTCCTAAATTATCAGCTCACTATGATGAAATATCTTTAAATCCTGAACTCTTTAAGCGTATTAAATCGGTATTTGAGAATCGTGATGAGTTCAAATTGTCAGGTGAAGAAAAGTTTATACTTGAAAATAAGTACAAAGAGTTAGTACGAAATGGTGCTAACCTGCATGAGGATAAAAAAGAAGAGCTAAAGGCAATAAATCAAAAACTTTCCAAATTAAAAGTTCAGTTTAATCAAAATCTGTTAGCAGAAACAAATAAGTATAAAATTGTTATTGAAGACAAGAATGATCTTCATGGGTTGCCCGAAAGTATTATTGCTGCTGGTGCCAATGAAGCAAAAGCCGATGGATTAGAAGGTAAATGGGTATATACGGTACAAAGATCGAGTATGTATCCGTTTCTTACTTATTCAAAAAATCGTGATTTGCGTAAGGAATTGTATATGTATTATATTAATCGTGCAAATCATGATGATAAGTGGGATAATAAAACTATTGTAGCTGAGATTGTTGCATTAAGGGCTGATAAAGCAGAATTATTGGGTTATGAAACTCATGCTCATTTGACTCTTGAACCCAGAATGGCAGGTACTCCTGATAAAGCATATGATCTTTTGGAACAAGTATGGGATGCCGCTCTTCCTATTGCTAAAAATGAAGCTGAAATGATGCAGGATATGATTGACGCTGAGGGTGGGAACTTTAGCCTTGCTTCATGGGATTGGTGGTACTATGCTGAAAAAATCAGGGTTGCGAAATACAATCTTGATGAGAAAGAGATACGTCCATATTTTCAACTTTCGAATGTAAGAGATGGTGCATTCTGGACTGCAAATAAATTGTATGGGATTACTTTTACAAGACTTCAGGATGTACCACTTCCTCACCCTGATGCTGAAGCTTATGAGGTGAAAGAGGCTGACGGATCATATGTTGGTATTCTTTTTATGGACTTTTTCCCTCGCGAGAGTAAGAGTGGTGGTGCCTGGTGTGATAGCTATCGTGAACATACAGTAGTTAATGGTAAAGAGATTAAACCTCTTGTAACTGTTGTTTGTAACTTTACCAAACCTGCCGGGGATGCTCCTTCGTTACTTAGTATTGATGAAGCTCAAACTCTGTTTCATGAGTTTGGTCATGCACTTGATGGCTTGTTTGCAAAAACTACATTTAATAAAACTTTTATTGCCTGGGATTTTGTTGAATTGCCCTCTCAAATAATGGAACATTGGGTTACTGAAAAGGAGGTTTTATATCATTATGCAAAAAATTATAAAACGGGAGAAGTGATTTCTGATGAGTTAGTTGAAAAAATAATTGCAGCAGGCAAATTCAATCAGGGGTTTATAAATGTTGAATTTTTGGCTGCTGCAATGCTTGATTTGTCTTATCATACATTGAAAGCTCCTGTTGATATTGATGTTGCAACTTTTGAAACAGACTATTTAACCGGTATTGGTTTGATTCCTGAAATCGTGTCGCGATACAAAACAACATATTTTGCACATATAATTGGTGGTTACGACGCTGCATATTACAGTTATCTATGGGCAGCTGTATTGGATAATGATGCCTTTGATGCCTTTAAAGAAAAAGGTATTTTCGATCATGAAACAGCCGAATCTTTCAGGAGAAATATACTTGAAAAAAATGGTATGGAGAATGCAATGAAAATGTATGTTGATTTCAGAGGACGTGAACCGGTTATTGAACCGTTATTGAAAAACAGAGGACTGTTAGAGTGATGTGCTAATGTGCTAAGACTACCGACTGATCTGGTAAAACAAAAATGGTCTTATATGTTCTTTTGTGTCTTATGTGGTTCAAGATTTTCAAGTCCCAATATCGAATACTCAATCTCCAAATTCCATTGGCTATTGGCTATTGGATGTTGATTATTGGCTATTTATTAGAGATTAATGGCTTCAAGATTTTCAAGTCCCAATATCGAACACTCAATCTCCAAATTCCATTGGCTATTGGATGTTGGATATTGGTTATTGGATATTTAGAGATTAATGGCTTCAAGATT
>CBDUZZ010000050.1:0-34613 GCA_965371855.1 uncultured bacterium | reverse complement strand
ATTGTAGGACTTTACTTAATACTGTCGCTAAATGTCTTAGCTTTTCAGCGGAGAGGGGGGGATTCGAACCCCCGGTACAGTGTTACCCGTACGCCGGTTTAGCAAACCGGTGGTTTAAGCCACTCACCCACCTCTCCTGGTTTTATTGCTTAATTGATTTCTACTTGTTTATTAAGAATAAACCACTGTCTATTCTTGCATTCGAACCTTCTTCTGAATGCGCTTGCAAAAGTAAGAATTTGATTGGGAACTCCAAAAAAATTTTTTGAATATTATTATGATTTTCTGGTGTTGGGTTTAACGAACAACGCTCCGGGAGTTTTAAACTCCTGGTGGGTTGTAGTAGTATTGTTTCATATAAAAGAGCCCCGTACCGGAGCTCTTTTAAAAATGATTATTTATCATCTTTTGGTTTTTTCTGACTTGGCTTAGCCAATGTTTCTCTCATTGCCGTATCTGCATTTACATTCTTATATTTGACGTAGTCCATAATTCCAATATTTCCAACACGGAATGCTTCGGCTATTGCTTTGGGAACTTCGGTTTCGGCTTCAACTACTTTGGCGCGGGCTTCCTGTGTTTTTGCTTTCATCTCCTGCTCAAGAGCAATAGCCATGGCTCTTCTCTCTTCTGCTCTTGCCTGAGCAATGTTTTTATCAGCTTCTGCCTGATCCATTTGTAATGTTGCTCCAATATTTTTACCAATATCAATATCGGCAATGTCAATAGAAAGAATCTCATATGCAGTTCCTGAGTCAAGACCTTTTTCCAGTACTACTCTTGATATTGAATCTGGATTTTCAAGTACAGCCTTATGAGAATGCGAAGAGCCTATAGATGAAACGATGCCCTCGCCAACACGAGCTAAAATAGTTTCTTCACCTGCACCTCCAACAAGCTGTTTAATATTTGCACGGACAGTAACTCTGGCTTTTGCAATAAGCTGTATACCGTCTTTAGCTACGGCAATTACCGGAGGCGTATCTATTACTTTTGGATTAACCGACATCTGAACGGCTTCAAGCACATCACGACCTGCAAGGTCGATAGCTGTTGCCATTTGGAAAGTAAGATCGATGTTTGCTTTACTGGCAGAAACTAATGCATGAATAACTTTCTCTACATGTCCTCCTGCTAAATAGTGGGCTTCCAGATCATCACGCTTTAAGCTACCTAAACCTGCTTTGTAAGCCTCAATTAAGGCTCTTACTATAACTCCCGGAGGAACTTTCCGGATGCGCATCAAAACAAGTTGCAAAAGGTTTATACGTACACCTGAAACCAGGGCTGAAAACCATAGTAATATTGGTACATAATAAAGAAAAATAAAAAATAGAACGACTAACGCTGCGATAAAAAAGATAGGACCTAATTCTGTCATGATAATTTATTTTTGTTTAACAATAATATATGTTTTAAATACTTCTTTTACAATAACTTCTGTTTTTTCATCAACAAACTGCCCAGGACATTTAGCTTCAACAATTTCATCGTTTACTCTTACTCTCCCTATTGGATTAAGTCGTGTAATACATATTCCGGTATCTCCTGGTTGTATAGTGTTTTCATCAACAGTTTCAACTTGTCCGGTAATGGAGGACTTTAGCATTAGCTTATCCCATGTTCCTGATTTGAATGATATAATAAATAAAATTATAGCAAAAACTATAGTACTTAACAGTACAATGTGTCCGGTTGTACTTCCGTAGTTACTATAAACCATTGAAATACCGGCACCAGCAAATAAAAGCCCGCCTATTCCGGCTACTGTCATTCCTGGAGTAACAAAAAACTCAAGAAAAAGAAGGAAGAGTCCTAAAAGGATAAGGAGAATGATTATAAAAGTCAGCATAATTTAATCTATGGTTACTGATAATTTTCGTTTGAGTAAATTTTCTTTAATTATGGATAAATCTTTCCGGGAACCTTTTTTTATGTCACATTTGCCTTTGTAATGTGTTATTAATGCACATTGCTCGGCCTGTGCTTCATTATGATTGCATATATCACATAATGTATCAATTACATAATTAAATGAGTTAACCTCATCGTTATGTAATATAAGGTGGTTGCCTTCTTTTTTTATATCAGAATGCTCAACACTTTTTTTGCTTTTTCTATTAAACGATACCATGATAAAAAACTTTTACATAAAGTAAATAAAAAAAATGATACAATTCCAACAGTAACTGAATTAATTATTGGTTTAGTTCTTTTGCTTTAGCAAGACTTATTTGTTGTCCGTTGTAAAAAGCAACAATGAATGCACCCGTAAATCCTGTTTCTCTAATATCAGTTATATGTTTTTCCGCTTCTTTATATGATGTGTAATGACCTGAGTAATATTTTGTTAACCCCTTGTCAGGCATGGGGATTTTGCTTATCGGCGGAATCTTTTTTAATGTTTCGGCATTAGGATGATTTCTGAATACTCCTATTTGAATACGGTATTCAAGGGTGTTTTTTATTTCAGCAGAAATACTCTTTCCTGATATAGCATCCTCTTTTATGGCGTCTTTGCCTTTCTGATTCTCCTGATTTGATTTTTGAGCTTTACCTTGATGTGTTTTCTTATTCCTTATTGAGTCCAGGGTAGTTGTATTCCCGTCAAGATAATCTAAATATATAAATAGTGCTTCTTCCTGCAGATTTACGGCTTCTCTTTTTAAGGCTCCTTCTTTTTCAAATTGCTCAGGATTAAAAGTTATACTTTTATCCAAATCGTCAATTGCCTGTCTGAAATATGCATTGGCTTCAGATTGGCGTTCTTCAAGAAATGTAAAATCAGTTGTGGGTTGAGATAGTATTACTTCTTTTATTTTATCCCTGAAAATCCGGAATTTCTTATCAAGAGAGTTGTGATAAAGCTTCAGAGCACTATTTTTTAGATACTGACCTTTACGGCTTAATTCTGTCGATGGGTCTGTCTCAATAATGTCATCATCTTTTTGCCTGAAAATGGATGAAATTACAATCTCTTTGTTTTCCGGCTGCCGGTTTGATTGCTCAAGTAATTTCGATGCTTCAAGTGATATTATATTTCCCCAAACGTATAATGAGTCGGCATGTTTTAATTGTGCAACAGTTTCCGGTTTAAATATCTTTCTATACATTCTGTCAAGTTTCTGAAGTTGTTTTTCAAACTCTTCGTCAGTATAATATGTATACTCTTTCGGAATTAGTATCTCATTAATATATGTAATATCAGTAGGCTCTTGTGATGTATTATCCGGTAGATTATATGTGCCCTGCATAATTAATTTTTCAACAATGGGTTTCTCTATACTTTTTGCCGAGAAGTAGTAATCGTTTATTTTACTGTCTAATCCGTACACCTGTTTTTCCAGTGTAAGTATTTCATTTACCAGTTTTTCTCTTTCATCCGGCAACTTTGATTCAGAGTATTTACGTCGTTTTTCTTTCATTAAAATGGATAAACTATCCTTTTTTTGTTGTAACAAGAATCCTTTTTTAAATGTTATTAGTGCTTCCCGGTTTTGAAACTGAATGAAATCTGTATAGGTAACATTATCTGTTATTTTGAAAACGAACAGAGCTTTGCTGTTTGAATGTTTACCTAATTTATATTGCTGCTGATTTATCTTTTTTATTTTTTCAGGAATCTCTTTAAGAAGTGGCATTGTTGCAGCAATTTTAACATCATTTTCTTCATATACCATGTTTTTCACTACCGATTCGTCCCATATTATCTGATACACTATTACCTGATTTCCTGTTGTGTTCCTGTTTGAGGTAAACCATGCAATTCCTGTGTACTCATCGGTTACTAAGAAATAGTCGTCTTTGGGTGAGTTAAATGGGATACCCAAATTTGCAGGTTCAGAGAATGACTTACTATCCGCATCATAAATAGTTTTATATATATCATATCCTCCAAGCCCACCTTCTCTGTTGGAAGAAAAATAGAGTGTAACACCATCTATATGAAGATAGGGATATAGGTCATCATAATCTGAGTTCACTCCTTTTATATTGATAGGTTCACCCCAGCCGTCAAGCAATTTCTCCATTTTAAATATATCAAGAGTATTATTACTGTCACCAGGCATAGCGAAATAAACTTCATCTCTACGTTCAGTTAAGTAAAGAATGCCATTAGGGTCAACTCCTGATTCAAAAAAATCTTTATTGTATAGAATATAACCCGCATCTTTTACAGGATAATACATCGACAAAAGCATGTCTTTAGAGATTGTGTCTTTGCCAACTACTTGTAAATAAAATATTTTTGTAGACTTATTACTGCCCTCCTCAGATTCATTTTTATAAATCTCAGCCTTATCCCTTCTTACATCATCGGGTTTGGCATATTTTAGAAATTTTTCAAAGCTTGAAACAGCTTCCTTAAAGTTATAGTTTAACTGGTATGCCCGGCCCAGATAGTAATATACATCCTTACTTACGCTTTTTAATGCAGCATATTTTAAATGCATTATAGCACCAGAAATGTGTTGATTGGTTTTTAATTCACATATCCCAAAGTAATAATTGATTTTTGGATATTTAGGGTATTTTGAAATTAATGTGCTATACATATCATATGCCTGAGAATACTCTCCATGCCTGAAGGTTTCAAGCGCTAACTTTTGCGTTACTGCAGAATCCTGAGCAAAAAGGATTCCTTGCAGCATAAGTGCTGTTAATATAAGGTTGTATTTATGTATCATTATCCTGTTTTGTCTGATGTTCATTTTCATTGAAACCCTCAAAATTAAGCAATCATTGCATATTATCTAATTCAAACGATATTAATTAAAGTGTTAAAGTGCTAAATCTTTGAATTGCTATATTGTTGAATTTGTTGATGGAGTAGATCAGAAGTGTATTACAATTATAGGATCACCTGAATATGCCAATACACTTAATGATTTTATGATGCATATACAGGCTTTAACAACTTAAATAAATTAAATTGTCAGTTTATATTATTTAGAGTAAATTAGATATTGAAAGATTCCTTATATGTTATAAGTTTACTCAATATTTGTTGAAAAAGTCGCATAAATAGTGGAAAAAGAGCAGATTTATAAAATTATTTGATTTTTTCATGTAATTTTTTTCAGTGATATTTGGCAAATACTATAAAAAATCTATATTTGTAATAGGAAAATTAAAAAAAAATAGTTTTTAACCCTAAAATTTATAATTATTATGAACAAAGCTCAATTAATCGATGCAATTGCTGGTGATTCTGGTTTAACAAAAGCTGATGCTAAAAGAGCATTAGATGCTTTTATAAATGTAACAGGTGGTGCTCTTAAAGGTGGAGATCGCGTTGCTTTAGTAGGATTCGGTTCTTTTGCTGTTTCTGAAAGAAGCGCACGTACAGGAAGAAATCCTCAAACAGGTGCAGAAATTCAAATTCCTGCTAAGAAAGTTGTTAAATTTAAAGCTGGTAGTGAACTGACTGATTCTGTTAACTAGATTTATTCAGTTTAAGAAAATATTTAGAGAGTGCATTTACTGTACTCTCTTTTTTGTTTTTACCTGATTGTTTATAATGGGAAAAGGATTAATAGAATATTTATCATCTGTTATTACAGAAAATCGTTTTAAACAGATACAACAAGTATTGGGAAACCGTACAAGGTATTTAACTGTTGTCCTTGAAGATATTTATCAGTCGCAGAATGCAAGTGCTGTTTTACGTACTTGTGATTGTTTTGGGGTTCAGGATGTGCATATTATAGAAAATAAGAATGAGTATAATATTAATCCTGATGTAGTACAAGGTGCTTCAAAGTGGTTATCTTTAAACTATTATAATGAGCATTACAATAACACCCTAATTGCAATTAAGAGGTTGAAAGCTGATGGTTACCGTATTGTAGCTACAACTCCCCATTCAAATGACATTGACTTTGAAGATTTTGATATTAATGCCGGAAAAGCAGCATTAATATTTGGAACTGAGTTAACAGGCATTTCAGAAACAGTGGCAGAACATGCTGATGAGTTTTTAAAGATTCCTATGTATGGGTTTACCGAGAGTTTAAATATTTCTGTTTCTGCTGCAATTATCTTGCATCATTTAGTTTTTAAATTAAAAAAATCAAAAATAAACTGGTATCTTTCGAAAGAAGAATCTGAAGAAATACTTTTAAACTGGCTTAGAATAACTGTAAAGAAGAGTGAATTGCTAGAGAAAAGATATTACAGAGAGAAAAAATAGCGGCTATATTTGAAAAAAAGTGATAATTTGAGCACAATATTTTGCGTTATCATTTGTTTTAATAGTGATTGTTTTTAATTTTGAACAAATGCTTTCTTATGAATTGTATAATAATTGATGATGACAAGTTATCCCTCAGGATTATAGAGGATTTCGTGGAGAAAACTGAAGGTCTGAGTTTAGTGGGTTCTTACTCTAGTGCTGTTGATGCAATAAACAATATGTCAAAAGATGATGTGCCCCCTGTGCATATTATCTTTCTGGATATTGAGATGCCTGAAATGTCAGGAATTGATTTCCTGAAATCGTTGAATGAATTACCCCAGGTAATAATTTATTCCTCGAAAGAGAAGTATGCCGTTGAATCTTATGAGTTTGATGTTACAGATTATTTGCTGAAACCGGTGCAGTATGGTCGTTTTATAAAAGCTATAAACAGAGCTAAAGAGCGATTTGATAAGAAAGAGAAATTTGGGAGTGAAGGAAGTGAAATATTTATCAAGAATAATAGCTCACTTGTACGGGTGAAGTATGATGATATATTATGGATAGAGGCATTGGAAAATTATGTTATTGTCACTACCTTTAGTAATAAGTATACTATTCACTTTACAATGAAAGCCATTTCTGAAAAGATGCCTTCTGAAAAGTTTGTTCGCATTCATAGATCATTTATTGTGAATATCAGCAAAATAAAGATGATAGAAGATAATTCAGTAATTATTAAGCATGACAATGGCTCTAAAATTATTCCTATTGGAAAATCTTATAAAGATAATTTAATGGATGATATAAATTTGATTACAAAATAAATTACTATTAAACGATACACCAAAAAAGCCGCAATGTTGCGGCTTTTTTGGTGTATCGTGGTCATATAAATCAGTCATCGATTTTGTAATTCTTCAATTCTTCAAAAACATCACTTACCATTTCACTTCAAGGTTTACATATATATAATCAGAATTTGTGTTTCCTGTTCCGTCAGGTGTGTGATGTCGGTAGTTGATTGTTGTTGTCAGGTGCTTTGGCACGATAATGTATTCAACCCCTGTGTAAGCATACAAGCCGTCTTTTTTAAGCCATTTGTTCATGTATGCAATATTATCATCATAGTTAGGGTTGCTTGGTGCTAACTCATCGAAATCGGACCAAACCCCGTCAATACGTAGCCATATACCCAGTTTAGGCGTGAAATTAAATTGACTGAAAATGGAGTAACCGCATCTGTTATGTCCGTCGGTATATATGTAGTTTTTCTGATAGGTGTATTCGGCGCCTAGCGAAAAGTTTTTCAGTTTTAAACCTGCCAGACCTGTGAAAGAGGCCATGTGTAGGCTGTCGGTGGAGTAATCGCCGTATGCCCGGAACAACAGTTTCTTCTGGAAAAAATACGAAGTGATACCCACACTTGTCCTGAATGCATTATCTGCATCAAACTGTTTATATCCCTGACCATTAAAAAAGCTGAAATCAAAATCCATATTGTCAAGTTTATATACAAAAGCAATACCAATATCAGCACTGAAGTTGAACTTCTGGTAATCCGGCATTGCAGGCAGTACATATCTTTTACCCCATAATTTTTCCTCTACCTTAAACTGATAGGTGTCTTGTAATCCTACACCTACCATTATTCTGTCCTTTTTGTAGTATACGGCAGCCGTTTTAAAAAACACATATTGGTTGTTTATTTCCGGTGTAATAAATTCGGCACCTCCTACATCCAGTCTGATCTTGGAACTGAAATGAGGAGCAAATTCATATTTATAACCGAAATATGCTCGTTTTAGTTCGAAGTTTTTTGTTTTATCACCGTTTGTAAGACCTATGTTAAAATTGGTGAATATTTTACCTTCAAATTGACCATGGGGTTTGAATTCTTCTTGTGCATTAACATATATTCCTGTTGTTAACAGTATAGTAAGAGAAAGTATTATTGTATTTATAAGTGTTTTCTTGAAATGTCTTTTGTTATAATAATTATTCTTTTTATGTGTTTTTACCATCGAAAATCAATTTTTATTATTTGTCTTGAAAGTTACAAAATCTCGTTGAGCTTTTAATAAATTAATAAGGTGCAATAGCATATTTTGTGTTTCATGTAAAATGTTCAGATATAGTAAACTTCCTTTTGTACTTGCTTTTTCATTCTTTATACGCTTTAATTGCTCTTTCCTGTAATTTCTTAAATGTTTAATAAGGTTCTGTACTTTTGCCAAAAGTTCATCCAGACTGTTAAATCCTGAAGTATCGATCATTTTTACACTATCCTCAAAAATGGATGTAATTTCATTTTTAATTACATTAAGTTCTTTGAATTGTTCCGGTGTAAATACTTTATGGTTATTGTCAATATGCTCAAAATATGGATTTGTAATAAATGTTAAGCAATGGGCTGCTTCTCTTATATAGTCAGCAACCTGTACATAATATAAGCCTGAATCGATATCTTCTTCCTGAAGTTTTTTAACTGTTGAGAAGATATTGTCTTTTAGTTTCTTGGTTTTTTTGTTTATCTGTTCAACCTCTTTAGTTATATCTTTTAATCTCTTTCTGTCTTCGGCTTCAAATGAATTAAGCGATTCATTATAAACAAAAGAAACTTCTCTAATAATTTGTGAAACACTTAATTTACACTTGTCAAGTATTGTAGATGAAAGGATTTGCCCATCAACCTCTTCTATTTCAAGATCATTGATTTCTGATTCTTTTGTGTTTTTTTTGTTGAAGTGGGTGTGTGAGCGGTAAATGAAGTATATAGCTGTAATCAGAAGTACTATTACTGCAGTAATACCTCCAAAGTAAATAATATTTGCTATAATAAATGCAACAGTAAATGCAGTAAATGCTGTCATAAACCAACCTGCTATAACAGATAGTACTCCTGTAATTCTGTAAACGGCACTTTCACGCCCCCAGGCACGGTCAGATAATGAGGTACCCATAGCAACCATAAATGTTACATAAGTAGTTGATAATGGGAGTTTGAAGTTTGTAGCTATAGAAATAATAATACTGGCAACAACAAGATTAACAGATGCTCTAATCATATCAAATGCCGGTGCATCTTTTCCCAGTTCGTCTCTTTTTTTATCAGATTCTGTAGAATCGAATTGTTTATCAAACCATTTTATCAAACCGGAAGGTAAAACTTTATTGAAAGCTTGTGAAGTGTTTATGGCACCTCTTACTAATGAGCGAGAAAGAAAAGAGGATCCGAATCTTTCTTCTCCTTCATGTTGGCGACTTAAACCCAGCTCAGTTTTAATAACCGATTTTGCTTTTCTGGATGTCCATAGTGTTATAACCATAATTATTCCGGCAATAATTAGCAGATAGGTATCTGTTTTTATTTTACCGGATAATCCGTCCATTAAAAGAGTATCGGGTGAAGCTCCGGGAGTATTAAGAAAAATCTTAAATGATTCAAATCCTGCTAATGGTACACCTATAAAGTTAACCAGGTCGTTTCCTGCAAAAGCCATTGCCAAAGCAAAAGTACCAACCAATACTATAAGTTTAAGAATGTCAAATTTAAAGATTGCTTTCACAGCTGCAAGCAAAACAGTCCAGCCAACCATACTATATATGATTATGGTCATTGCGTTTTCACTTATCCATCTTTTTGTGTCATCATGCATGAATGATGCACTTTTGGCACCTTTAACAAGAATAAAATATGTGATTGCAGTTATGGCTACCCCCCCCCATATGGCACCCATATATTTTAAACGTTTCGTATAGTTGAATGAAAAAGTTAACCTGGTTAGAAATTGTACCCCTGCACCTGCTATAAATGATATTACCACAGAAAGAAGTATACCTGATATAATGGCAAGAGCTTTAGCTGAATTTATATATTCACTAACAGGAATATCCGGATTGTATGAAACCTTTATTATCGCTATGGCAGTAGCAGCTCCTAATAGTTCAAAAACAATAGATACGGTTGTGGATGTAGGTAGACCGATAGTATTAAAAACATCAAGCAGAATAATATCGGTTAGCATTACTGCCATAAATATTATCATAATCTCTGAGAAATAGAATTGCTGAGGATTAAAAATACTTTTACGTGCAACTTCCATCATACCGGTAGAAAAAGTTGCTCCTATCAGTATTCCTAATGCTGCCACTATCATAATAATTCTGTAGGGAGCTGCTTTGGCTCCGATAGCTGAGTTCAAAAAGTTAACTGCATCGTTGCTAACTCCTACTACAAGGTCGGAAATAGCTAATACGAAAAGAATAATGACAAAAATTAAATAGATGTTTTCCATGATTTGTTTCATTAAGTTATCCGGCAACAAACATAGACATTAATAAAAATGGTAATGTTTCTTTTATCTTAAGCCTATGTTAAGAAATTGTTAACTAAATAAAATATTTCCAAATTTTGTTAAAATCAATGTGATATCTGTGCTTATTGTAATAAGTTTAATAACTTTATCTAAAAGGTTTCACTATTTTTGAACAGTAAAGCAATATTTGTTTGAAGATGTAAGGGCTTATGCCTGATTATATCTTATAAATCAGGGTACTTATTGAAGTTAGGTTGTACCTGATATTAGAACTGAGAGATGGATATTCATTATATTATTGATGGTATTATTATTGGTTTTGCAGCTTCGGTTCCATTGGGGCCGATAGGTGTACTGTGTATTCAGCGAACATTGAATAAAGGGCGGATATCAGGTTTTGCTTCAGGGCTTGGTGCAGCTTTCTCCGATACTATTTACGCGGTAATTGCTGCATACAGTCTCTCTTTCATTGTGGGCTTTGTTGAGTCGAGGTTGTTATGGATACAGATTTTTGGAGCGTTGGTGTTAATAGGGCTGGGATTAAAGATTTTTTATACCAATCCGGCTATTCAACTAAGGAGGCAAAAGAATAAAAGCAGTAATTTGATTCAGGATTTTTTTTCCACCTTTCTTTTAACAATAACAAACCCACTGGCAATATTTCTGTTTTTTGGATTTTTTGCCAGTTTCGGAGTTGTTCCCGGTAGCAGGAATTGGTTCGGTCAGTTGGTGCTTATAGGTGGAGTTTTTGTGGGGGCATCATCATGGTGGTTTATTCTTACCGGGTTGGTTAATCTTTTTAAAACTAAAATCAACCTGAGGCGTTTATGGTGGATGAATAAAATTGCCGGTGTCGCAATTGTTGTTTTTGTAATTGTTGCTTTCTCTGTTTGGATGATAAAAGATTATCAATAGTAGAAAGATTTCGGTTGTGGTTTGATTCTATAATTCAATATGATATACTTTTAGGATAAAAAGAAATACCCACATCACTAATTAAAGTATGGCTCCAATAACTCTTTAACAACTTCCGGAATTCGCATTGGTCGTCTGGTTTTAGCATTAATAAAAGCCTGAATTGAGTATCCCGAGGTAATTAGTTTACCCTTTGAGTTGTGGATTGAATAGTCGAATTTTATTCTGGCAGAAGGCATCTCCTTTAATTCCGTTGTCAGCGTAAGTTCCTCATCGTAATAAGCAGGGGAGTGGTATTTAATGTATATATCAGACAGGGGGATGAGTATATCATTTTGTTCCATCTTTTTATATGAGAACCCCAATTCTCTGAACATCATAGTTCTTCCAATCTCAAAATATGTTGGGTAAACAGCGTTGTTTACTATTCCCATTTGGTCTGTCTCGCCATAGCGTACTCTTATGATTGTTGTATTTTTAACCATGCCTGAATTAGTTAATAAAGTTCAAATCCCCTAAATCTCCACATCATAAATCCTAAATCCCCACATCATAAATCCTAAATCCTCACATCGTAAATCCTAAATCCTCACATCATAAATCATAAATCCCCACATTGTAAATCATATTGGTGAGTCAGGTTCTTTAGCCATGTGGTTATATGATAATTTATCCAATAACCCGGGAACTATTTTGCTCAGAAATACAGTTAATTTCCCCTCTACAAAAGTAAGTATTAATGTACGTTTGCGTTTTTTGATAGCTTTAATAATGTATCCGGCAACCTTCTCCGGACTCATCATATTCTCTTCTTTTCGTGGCGTTTCTCCCTGTTGTGAACCATTGGCAGTAAGTGCTGACTTTCTGACATTCGATGCAGTAAATCCCGGGGCAGCAATTAACACATGCAGTCCGTTTTTAAGATTTTCAACGCGTAAGGTTTCCAGAAATCCGTGCATTGCAAATTTAGAAGCTGAATAGCCTGTACGACCTGGAAGGCCTATAAATCCCGCAATGCTGGAAATACCAACTACCGAACCTTTGGTTGCAAGCAATGATGGTAGAGCGTATTTAGTGCAGTAAACAGTACCCCAAAAATTCACGTCCATTAGCTTTTTTAAAACATCCAGTTCCACATCTTTAAATGCGGCACGCATTGATATACCTGCATTATTTATCAGAATATCAATTTTTCCAAATTTTTGTTTGGTCTGTTCAATCAGGTTTTTACATTCCTCTTCTTTGCTTACGTCTGTTTTTACAGCTATGGCATTTATTCCGTCATTTTCAAACTCCTGAACCAGTTCGTTTAACTTATCAATACTTCTTGCTGCCAGTGATAGTTTAGCTCCTTCCTTAGCAAAAGCTTTGGCAAGAGCCAGGCCGATACCTGATGATGCTCCTGTTATTATTACTACTTTGTTATTCATTTAAAATTGTGGTTTTATTATATCATTACATCATTGAATCATTGAATCATTGCAAAGACAAAAGTAGTAATTTAAATATTTTTATATCTATTTTTTATGATGCTATTAAAAATCTGATTTTCTTTGCACTTCAATTATGGATTAATAAAAAAAAACTATGGAAATTACAAGAAACAAATTTGCAACTATCTCTTATGAGTTGAGAATAAATGATATGAATGGGGAGTTGGTTGAAAAAACGGAAGAGACCAATCCTTTGGCATTTGTGGTTGGAGCAGGTAAAATGCTTCAAATGTTTGAAAATAAATTAGAAGGGCTGAAAGTAGGTGATGCGTTTAATTTTGAACTTAAACCGGAAGAAGCATACGGAGATGCGAACCCTCAGGCTATTGTGGAGCTGCCTAAAAATATATTTGAAGTTAATGGTGCAATTGATGAATCACTTTTTGAATTGGGAAATCACGTGCCGATGCAGGATGCTCAAGGAAATCGTTTAGACGGAATCGTATTAGAAGTTACAGATGAGAATGTAAAAATGGATTTTAATCATCCTTTAGCTGGCGACATCTTGTTCTTCAGTGGTGCAGTAATTGAAGTGCGTGAAGCCAGTGAGGATGAAATTGCTGAGGCTGCAGGAGTGCATGACAGCTGTAGCACCTCAGAAGGAGGATGTAGTTCTTGTGGTAGTGGATGTTGATGTAATTACGAATTATAAAATTGTTACCTGTAACTTTCTTTTTTCGTTTCATGTTAAAAGACTTGAGAGTGTTGATAAAATAGTGTAATTATAATAGCGTAAAAATATTAATGGGGTGAAGCAATTCATCCCATTTTTTGTAAAAGCACATTAAAATCTTAATTTTAGGAATTGAAACAGAATAAATAATTATATAATGTCGGGAAATACATTTGGTTCGTTATTTAAGATCACATCATTTGGAGAGTCGCATGGTAAAGCTGTAGGGGGTGTTATTGAGGGTGTAATGCCGGGATTGGAGTTTGATGAGCAGTTTATTCAAAATGAACTAAATCGTCGCAAACCGGGGCAGTCAATTATTACCACTCCCAGAGATGAAGATGATAAAGTGGAGTTTCTGTCCGGCGTTTTTGAAGGTAAGACCACCGGTACGCCAATAGGTTTTGTTGTATGGAACAAAGATCAGCGTTCAAAAGACTATTCCAATATCAAGGATGTATATCGACCTTCTCATGCCGATTATACCTATCAGGAGAAATACGGAATACGTGATTTCAGAGGTGGAGGAAGAGCATCGGCCAGAGAAACAGTTTCCAGAGTTGTAGCAGGTGCTGTTGCAAAGCTAATGCTTAGGAAATATGGTGTTTCAATTCAGGCATACACATCTTCTGTAGGGAAAGTGAAAGTAGAGAAGCCCTATTATGAATTGGACCTTTCGAAAACAGAATCAAATATTGTTCGTTGTCCTGACCCTCATGTGGCAGAAAAAATGATCTCCTATATTGATGAGGTGCGAAAGGAGAAAGATTCAGTGGGAGGGGTTATTACTTGTGTTTTAAAAGATGTACCTGTTGGTTTGGGAGAGCCGGTATTCAGTAAATTACATGCCGAATTGGGTAAAGCGATGTTGAGCATTAATGCCGTTAAAGGATTTGAATACGGAATGGGTTTTGAAGCAGCAACACTAAAAGGTTCACAGCATAATGACGAGTTTTATATGAAAGGGGATAAAGTACGTACTAAAACAAATCATTCAGGAGGAATTCTTGGCGGCATCTCTAACGGTGAAGATATATATTTTAATGTAGCCTTCAAACCTGTTGCTACAATCCTGAAAGAGCAACATACGGTTACAAAAGATGGCAGGGAAGTTATTTCAACAGTAAAGGGTCGTCATGATCCTTGTGTTTTGCCCCGGGCTGTTCCTATTGTTGAAGCGATGGCTGCAATGGTGGTGGTTGATATGATATTGTATAATAAAATTTACACTTAATGGTATCATTGTATAATTGTATAATTGTATCATTGTATAATTGAACCATTGAATAATTGAATCAACACATCAATCGTGAAAAAACTAGCATTACACTGGAAAATAATTATCGGACTCGCATTAGGAACAGTTTGGGCTGTCTTGTCTAGTTTGTTTGGCTGGTCGCAGTTTACAGCCGACTGGATAGCACCTTGGGGAACAATTTTTATTAGTCTGCTGAAACTGATTGCTGTGCCGTTAGTGCTTTTTTCCATTATTGGGGGTATTGTTGGCCTAGGCGACCCCAAACACCTTGGTAAGTTAGGTCTCAAAACCTTAGCCTTTTATCTAGTAACTACTGTTATTGCGGTCTCCATTGGTTTGATAATTGTAAATGTTGTTTCTCCCGGTAAGTTAATGGATGATGAGGTCAGATTGGAAAACAGACTCTCATATGAGTTATGGGCTAAATCGGAAGGAGTTGTTTTGCAGGATGACCATTGCTACACTTGTGATGAGCAGAACAGTGAGCTTACCAATAAGGTTGCATCCCGTACCGGATATGAAAATGATGAGAGCGTTAGGGCAAAGCTTAAAAGCCTTGAAGAACAGACAAATCGAAGTAGGTTGAGTTTTCTTGTAGATATGGTTCCGTCAAATATTTTCTTTTCACTAACGGATAATACCCGTATGATGAATATAATTTTCTTTGCTATATTTTTTGGAATCACATTATTGTTTATCCCTAAAGAAAAGGCTACGCCTGTTATTGGTCTGATAAATGGCATGGCGGAGGTTTTTCTGAGGATGGTTGATATAATTATGAAAGGTGCACCTTTCTTTGTTTTTGCCCTGATGGCCGGTTTGGTAAGTAGTATGGCGGGCGATAATGTAGGTAAGATTGCGGAGTTGTTTAAAGGTCTTACATGGTACTCTTTAAGTGTTTTAGGTGGATTGCTTTTTATGGCGTTTGTAATCTATCCCACCATAATGAAGATATTTGTTAGTCGTTTAACTTATAAAAAGTTTTTAAAAGGAATTAGTCCTGCTCAGATGCTTGCTTTTTCAACCAGTTCAAGTGCTGCAACTCTCCCGGTTACACTTGAGTGTGTTGAGGAGAACCTGAAAGTTGACCCTAAAGTGTCGAGTTTTGTGCTGCCTATTGGTGCAACGGTGAATATGGACGGTACAAGTCTCTATCAGTCGGTAGCTGTTGTTTTTCTGGCTCAGATGCACATGATTGACTTAACACTTGGCCAGCAACTCACAGTGATACTTACGGCAACCCTGGCAAGTATTGGAGCGGCAGCCATCCCAAGTGCCGGACTTATAATGCTTATGGTAGTACTTACTTCCGTAGGCCTTAACCCTGCCTGGATAGCAATTATCCTGCCAATCGATCGTATTTTGGATATGGTGCGAACAGTTGTGAATGTGACAGGAGATGCTACTGTTGCCACTGTAATCGGTAATGGTTATGAAAAAGAGAAGGAGAGGGAGCAAGCGCAAAAAAATATTCCTGCTTAGTGACCGGGTGACTTCAAGTCACCTGATCACTTTCCGCTATATTCCCTTCTAAAGTTTCATCTTGAAAGTGTATGAAAACCTGAACAATACTGCATAGAATGTATCAAAGTATAATTCACGTACATAAAGAATTCCTGTTTTTATGGATTGTTTTTTAGATAAAGGGTATTTTATGTCAACAGCAATTCTGTATTCGTCTACAACAGTATTATTAAAACTGTTCAACGGGAAAAACAGTTCAAAAGAGGCTAAGGGGGTTATTTTATTTTTTTGGATGTTATAACTTACTTCAAATTTATTTCTTAAATGATGTAAAGGTATTAGAGCCCAATCGTTATTAATATCCGTTTTTCTCTTTTCTCCATTCAGAGCGGTAGCTTACGCCTAAATCTACCCTTTTGTTTAACTCATACTCCAAATCAAACTGAGTTAGATATTTATATAAATTCCGGTAATTATTTAAGATACGTGCTTCACCTGAAACATTAAAGTTAAATTTGCGCGGGAGGTTAAGGCTTAATTCCACACCCAACCATTCACCTGTTGTTTGTGCATTTATATACTGTACGCTAATGATGGTAAAAAAAGATTAATAAGAGATATTTTCTGGGCATACTTATGGTTTATTCATCATCATCGTCAGACATATCCATAATTGAAGCGTCGTCAGCAGCATTTACAATATCATCTTTGGCGTAGTAATAAACCCTTAAGTTAGCAGTGTCTCTAAGGAAGTTAATTTTACCGATATCTACTTTATTTATCTTTTTAATACCTGTTCTTTTTTCAAGGTCTTCAATGAGTTTTTGTCTGTTTTCTGATTTTATCAGATATATATTCTCATAAATAACTATTTTAGATGTTTCGTGTTTTAGCAGCCATACTTTTTCAAGTCCGTAAGTGAGTCCAATAAAAAAGCAACCTTATCCATCTCTTTAAGTGAAATTGGAGGAAATGATGAAAGAGCTGTTTTAAGAATAGAAATCATATTAATAAATGATTTACCATAAAGACATTAATTTGTTTTTTTTACGTAATAAAACTCAAGTTGTTCTTTAGTTACAAATATACTAATGTTAAAAGTAATTAGCATAAATTTTTGGTCTGATCATGGTTTGTGGTAGTAAAGATGTTGTGTATTGTGTTTTATGTAACATTTTTTTTTATAATTTTGATGTTCATAAAAATCGGGGTGTAGCGCAGTCGGTAGCGTACCACGTTCGGGACGTGGGGGTCGTCCGTTCGAGTCGGATCACCCCGACGGTATTTGTTGAAGCCTTCCCTGGCCGTAGCTTGGGGAGGCTTTTTGTATTCTGTGAGGGTACTGTTGAGGTTTCAATGTAAAACTGCCATATGCAGGTTATGTTGATGTACGTTATGATATTAAATTGGCTGACGATGATTTTGAAATATATAACATTGTTAAGGACCCTCAACAACTGAATAATCTGGCATCTAATGCAGGAATGGTTGAGCTTCAGGAGAAGATGAAAGCAGGAGTTTTACAAAGGCGTATGCCCAATAGTACAGCACCCAGGCCTTATGATAATACACCTGTTCCTGATGTAGTGGCTGAGAATGCCAAAGAAGGGGTTTCCTATAATCTCCATATAGAGGATTTCTCCTGGGTACCTGATGTTTCAAAGTTTATGGCTCAAAGTAATGGAATCATAGCAAAACCTGATTTGAATGTTATTAAAAGCCGGAATGCACCCTTTCAGATTGACTTGCTTAGTTAATAAGTGTGATGTGAAAGAGTTGAGGTTTATGTGGGCAAAGGGTGATAGTCAAATGGAGGAGATACAGGAATCGGTGTTTTACCATTAACACACTCTAGTATTTTCTCATTGTACCATTACATCATTTTTGGTTACCTTTGCATCATATTAAAAATGAATAAGATGTTGCAGATAGGTAGTTATAATACTTTAAGGGTTGTAAAAGAGGTTGATTTTGGAATTTATCTTGATGGTGGAGAAGAGTTTGGTGAGATTTTGATGCCGACACGCTACGTGCCTGAAGGTACTGAGGTTGATACAGAGATAGAAGTATTTATCTACAATGATTCTGAAGACCGTTTAATTGCTACTACCGAACATCCCTATGCAGAGGTTGGTGAGTTTAAGTTTCTTAAGGTTAAAGCCGTTAATCAAACAGGGGCATTTCTGGATTGGGGATTGATGAAAGACTTGTTAGTGCCGTTTCGTGAGCAACGTAGTAAGATGATTGAAGGTGGCACATACCTTGTTTATGTCTATCTTGACGATGAGAGTAATCGTATTGCAGCTTCAGCTAAGCTTAATAAGTATCTGGATAATGTTATGCCTGCTTATGACGAGGGAGATGAGGTAAGTCTTTTAATTGCGGAGAAAACAGATTTGGGATATAAAGCTATTATCAAAAACACACACTGGGGAATGATATATGAAAATGAAGTGTTTACTCCTATAAAGCCAGGTCAGTATGTAAAAGGATATATAAAGAAGATACGTGAAGACGATAAGATTGATGTAGCCTTACAAAAAGAGGGTTACCAACAGGCAGACACTGTTTCTCAAATGATTCTTGATAAGCTGAAAGAATCCGGTGGTTTTCTTGCTGTATCCGATAAAAGCCCTGCCGAAATGGTTTATCATATGTTCGGGATAAGTAAAAAGAATTTTAAAAAGGCTATCGGAGCGCTTTATAAAAAGAAACTGATAACGATTGATAAGGAGGGGATAAGACTGGTGAAATAAAATACTCCACACACATTAAGTTTATTTACGTTTTCTTGAGGCGGTTCGGTATAAAATAACGGCTAAAGCCGTTCCTCCCTACATTATTTGTTACTCCGGGCTTAAGCCCGGAGCTACTGAAACCCAGACACACAAGGGTTTTAACCCTTGAATAGTCGATGCAAGAAAACGAAATTAGTATCGTTCATTGCGAGGAGGAATCCAGATTTATCGGGAAAGTCCGCCTGATCACAATTAAAAGATATTAAAGTCGGGTAGGCAATCTATTAATTTACAGATTGCCTGCCTGTTGCAGGCAGGCTTCACTCTGTTCGCAATGACATTAAATGATAAAAAGCAGTTTTTTCTTGCATAACTAATTTATTAGTTGTACATTTGGACTAAATAACTAAACTCATAGTTGGAAAATCTAAAAAAAAATCTACCACATGAATTCACATAGGAATAAAAGACTTATGTTTTCTTATGTGTCTTATGTGGTTTAAACTTAAAACCATGAAAGAGCTAACAAAAGCAGAAGAGGAGATAATGCAGCATCTGTGGAAGATGGAGAAAGCATATGTAAAAGAGATAATTGAAAAAATGCCTGAGCCTAAACCGGCTTACACTACTGTGTCCACAATTATCCGTATTCTTGAGAAAAAGGGTGTTGTAGGGCATAATGCTTATGGAAAAACACATGAGTATTATCCGTTGATTTCAAAAAAGGATTATACGCGTATCTATATGAAAAATTTTATTAGTAACTATTTTAGTAATTCATTCAAGGAGATGGTATCGTTTTTTGCTAAGGAGGATAACATCAGCGTATCTGAACTTGATGAATTGATACGAGATGTGAAAAAAGAGATAGGGGACGAAGAAGGAGCTTAGTCTTCAGTCAACAGAAGCCATTCTTTGAATAGAAATCTGGAGCCTGGAGCTTTAACTTTCAACTTTATAAACTTGATGAACTTGATAAACTATAAAAAATGAATTTTTTAATTAATTATCTTCTTGAATCAGGTGTTAGTCTTGCTTTACTAACTACCGTTTATATTCTTCTATTAAAGAATGAAACTTTCTTCAGGCAGAATCGAATCTTTCTGCTGGCTTCAATACTATTTTCAGTATTATTGCCGGTTTTAAAACTGCCTGTAGTAACAACAGGTTCGGTAATGTTACCGGAAGTTACAGTTACACCATACCGTAATGTTTTAGAAATGATCACCATATACGGTAATGAGATTTCGGCAGGGGTCGAGAGAGTTTTATTATCAACAAACCTATTGATAGTTATTTATTTGACAGGAGTGCTGTTTTTCTTTTTCAGGTTGTTATTTCGCATAATACAAATTGGCTTTTTAATAAATCAGAATGAAGTACAAAAAAGAGATAATTATAAGTTAGTTCTTATTGATAAATATTTTAGTCCGTTCTCATTTTTAAGCTATGTTTTTGTGAGCAAGGCACTGAAAGATGATGAAGAGTCAGAAAGAATGATTTTGCACGAACTGGAGCATATAAAGCAAGGGCATACGTTTGATGTTCTTCTATTGGAGGTGTTGACACTGTTTCAATGGTTTAATCCGTTTATGTGGTTGCTCAAACGGGTTGTTCGTGAAAATCATGAATATCTTGCCGACAGGGCAGTACTATCTAATGGAGTAAGCAGAGGATGGTATAAGCAACTGTTGCTTAATCAGATTGTTGGCCAACAATATATAATCACAAACAGTTTTAATTATTCACTTATTAAAAAACGAATTAAAATGATGTCACAAATTAAATCTTCTAAATTGGCCGGAATAAAATATATGTCCGGGCTTGTTATTGCTATTGCTTTGCTGGTTGCTTTGGGGTGCGAACAAAAAGAAGAGCCTGTCTTTAATATTGTAGAAGATATGCCGGATTATCCCGGAGGTCAAGAGGCATTGCAAGAGTATATCGCTAAATCAGTTAAATATCCAGTAATTGCACAAGAGAATGGATTACAAGGTAGGGTTTATGTTTCCTTTGTTGTCAATAGCGTAGGAGAGGTGGTTAATGCGAAAATTGCCCGTGGAGTTGATTCTTCACTTGATGAAGAGGCTTTGCGTGTTGTTAGTAATATGCCTGTATGGGAACCAGGATATCAGAGAGGTAAACCTGTTAGTGTTAGGTTTACAGTTCCAATAAATTTTGCTTTGGACAGAATTACAAGTCCACATTTGAAAAAGATATCAAAAGAGCTTAGGGGTAAGGCGCAGTTTCCGGGTGGTAACGAGGCCCTGATCTCTTTTCTGAAGAATAATGTAAAGTATCCCAAAGAAGTTAGAAAAAAAGGAATTTCAGGGGATGTGTATGTTACTTTTAATGTAAATGTAAAAGGAGAGGTTACAGATGCAAAAGTATCTAAAAGTATAGATCCATTACTTGACAAAGAAGCTCTGCGTGTTATTAATTCAATGCCAAATTGGGAAAGAAAACAAGATGGAGAAGTAAATGTAATAGGGAAAGTTAAAGTATCAATTCCTGTTAGATTTAAATTAAAATAAAATGAAAAATGTTGTTATCTTGTTTTGAGTGAGCGAATGACTCGAAGTCATCCGCTCACTATTATTGTTTCGTAAAAAAATCATCCGACTTAGTGTCTGCAAGAGAACATAACACGGATTGTCATTGCGAGGACGCAAATCTCTAAATTTGATAGTTTTCTTGCAGACACTACTTATAACCTGACAAACTCTTTATCTTCTCAGAGGTTTAAGCAGATACTCCAGTCCATTAAGTTTTATTTCGTAAAGAGAGTGAAGCATCATACCCAATTTACCTTGCGGGAATCCTTTTTGATGGAACCATACAAGGTATGGTTCGGGAAGATCGCACAGTATTCGGCCTTTGTACTTTCCGAAAGGCATTCGCATTGTTGTTAATTTTATAAGTATGTCAGGGTCTAATCCCTGATTGTTAGTATCTGACATTGTTTTTCTATTTTTCTCATATAGTTTTATTGCAAATAAATATAGTAAAAAAAATTGTAAGCCGGAAAAACTAAAAAATACTTAGTGGGAAAAATAACAAAAAACAGAAATGTGTTAAAAAACAAACAAAAAAGTTTGCAAGAATAAAAAATATAACATAAATTGTCGTTGTTTTTGATGAAGTATTAAGTGATGATAAAAAATAATTTATAATTACTTGTTTGAAAAATAAACAGATGAAAGGTATTGCAGGTAGCAGAGGTGACACAGTCCGTTCTGATTGTTGGGTTTCTGTCGAGCTAACAGACTCAGGCGGAATAGATATCCGGTTAAAGAGTAAAGTCGAATCGATGTTTGGTGATGATATCAGGCAACTGTCATCAGATGTTTGTCGTTTCTTTGGGCTTGATAATGTTAGAGTTGAAATAGAAGATAAAGGAGCTTTGAACTGGGTTATAGCTGCACGCATTGAGGCTGCCATCAGACAGATAAAAGATGTTGATAAAAGCTATTTGCTCCCTGCCATTAATACACAAAATGATTTATTGCCAAAAGATGTTCCACGTTTTTCACGTCTTTACATCCCTGGTGACTCACCTAAATTAATGCTTAATGCCGGTATTTATGGCGCTCATGGTATAATTCTAGACCTTGAAGATGCAGTTGCTCCAGAGAAGAAACCTGAATCAATGATTCTTCTCCGGAATGCATTGCGTGCTGTTGATTTTTACGATACTGAACGTATGGTTCGCATTAATCAGCTACCTGCCGGCCTTGAGGATCTCGATTTTGTTATTCCGCATGGTGTTCAACTTATACTTATACCCAAATGTGAGCACCCGGATGATATTGTTGCTGTTGATAAACGTATTAAGGAGATTAAAGGGGGTGAAGGCTATGTTTATCTTATGCCAATTATAGAAAGTGCTCTTGGTATAGTAAATGCTTTTCAAATTGCATCAGCTTCGGATAGTGTTGTTGCTGTTGCAATTGGCCTTGAAGATTATACTGCAAGTATTGGGGCTCAGCGTACAGATACGGGAGCAGAGTCATTTTATGCTCGTAGTGCTGTTGTGAATGCAGCTCGAGCAGCCGGAGTTCAGCCTATCGATTCTGTTTTTTCAGAGATTGAGGATAAAGAGGCATTAAGAAAAAATGCTTTGGCTTCAAAAGCTATGGGATTTGAAGGGATGGGTTGTATTCATCCTGCTCAGGTGAAAGTGGTAAATGAGGCTTTTTCGCCTGATGCAAAAGAGATAGAGAAGGCCAAAAAAATAGTTTTGGCTTATGAAAATGCTTTGAAGAAAGGCCTTGGTGTGGTAGCACTTGGAACCAAGATGATAGATGCACCGGTAGTGAAGCGTGCGGGAAAGATTCTTGATATTGCATTAAAAACAAACTTGATAACTGAAAATTGGAGGGATAACTATGCCGGTTAGACTAGTGAAAAACGCAGTAGGCCGTAATGTTCCTGAGGAGATAAACGGAGAAAAGGCAATCCCGTTTCAGGGAGTTGGTAAATATCATCCTGAAGGGAGAAGATTTGGGTCGAAAATACCATCTGTAGCTGACTATCCTGCTGACGGAAACAAGCAGGTAGCTTCACTTAAAGAGGCACTTATTAAGTCAGGACTGAAAGACGGAATGACTATATCATCACATCATCATTTCAGGAATGGAGATTTGATTATAAACCGTGTGTTTGATATAGTTAAAGAATTGGGAGTAAAGAATCTTCGTTGGTTTCCTTCTGCTTCGTTCCCTTGCCACGAGCATCTGATAAAATACCTCGAAGATGGTACAATATCCCATATCGAGGGTTCTATGAATGGTCCTTTGGGAAGATTTGCATCAGAGGGCAGAATGAGCAAGGTAGCTGTTTTACGTTCACATGGCGGGCGTTATCAGGCAGTTCAGGATGGTGAAGTAAAAATAGATATTGCAATCATTGGAGCTGCCTGTGCTGACCCGTTCGGTAATGCTAACGGCTTGTTCGGTGGTAGTGCCAGCGGACTTCTCGGCTTTGCCCTTGCCGACTCTCAATATGCCGAAAAAGTGATTGTTGTTACAGATAATATGGTAGAGTTCCCCTGTGTCCCATGGCAAATTCAAGGTAATTATGTTGACTACACCGTAAAGGTTGATAAGGTGGGTATTCCTGAAAAAATTATTTCCGGTACTACACGAATAACTAAAAGTCCCGACAGGTTGCTTATAGCTGAGATGACAGCTGAATTTTGTGAGACTACAGGTATTATTCGCGAAGGGTTTAGTTTCCAAACAGGTGCAGGAGGTACATCTCTGGCAGTCTCAGATTATTTCGCAAAAATAATGAGGGAGAAAGGAATAAAAGCCAGGTTTGCCCGCGGTGGAAGTAACAAGTATCTGGTGCAAATGCTGGAGGAGGGGTTGGTTGATTACATTCTTGACGGACAAACATTCGATCTTGACGGTGTTCGCTCAATGGCGGAAAATCCAAATCATGTGTGGACGAGTCCGTTTACAAGTTATAATTATCACGGTAAAGGTAATTTTGCCGGTATGGTTGATGTTGTTATTCTAGGAGCCACAGAGGTTGATGTTAGTTTTAATGCTAACGTGGTTACACATTCCGATGGTTATCTGTTACATGGTTTAGGGGGATGGCAAAATTGTCTGTTCTCCAAAACTGTTATTTTACCATTGCCACTGTTTCGTGACCGGATACCTGTTATTACAGATGAGGTAACGACTCTTTGTGGACCGGGTGAGTTGATTGATGTTATTGTTACGGAGCGTGGGATAGCAATTAATCCTCGTCGTACGGATTTGTTGGAGAAGGTAAAGGACAGCGATTTGCCAATTAAGACAATTGAGGAGCTTAAAGAAGAAGCAGAAGCGATATGTGGTAAACCTAAAAAACCTGAATTTACTGACAAGGTAATTGCAGCAATCAAATGGGTGGACGGAACAGTAATTGATGTGGTGAGGCAGGTGAAAAAGTAATGATTAATTATTAATGATTAATTATCTTTCAACTTTATGAACTTTTAAACTTTAAAAATATAGACACCTAATATTAAACCAGTCCCTATTTTATCCCCCCGGGGGGGAATGAGGGGGGGCATATTTTTTTGAAAATGAAAAAAAAAATAGTTACACTACCCGGTGATGGCATCGGAAAAACAGTTTTAAATGAGGCAATAAGAGTTCTTGATGCAGCCGGTTTTGAAGCAGATTATATTGAAGGTGATATAGGTTGGGAATTTTGGTGTAAAGAGGGAAATCCTCTTCCTCAACGCACTATTGATTTGCTTGAAAAACATAAAGTAGGTTTGTTTGGTGCAATCACTTCTAAGCCTAAGGATGAAGCGACAAATGAGCTGAATCCTGATCTTCAGGATAAAGGATATGTGTATAAAAGTCCTATCGTGGCATTGCGCCAGCATTTTAATATGGATATTTGTCTGCGTCCGTGTAAGACTTACAAAAGTAATCCGTTGAATTTCATTTATCGAGGCACTGATGGTGAGCCTGTCGAACCAATAGTTGATGTTGCTGTGTTTCGGCAAAATACAGAGGGGCTGTATGGCGGTGTAGAGTGGAGTAACCCTCCTGATATAGTTTATAAAGCATTGATGACTCATCCTCAATTTGTTAAGAATTTTGGCAAAGTCCCTAAAGAAGAGCTGTCTGTTTCGACACGCATATTCACTAAAAATGCTACTGAACGTATCTTACGTGCAGCTTTTGAGCATGCCCGTAAGTACAACTATAAATCAGTAACTGTTTGCGAAAAGCCCAATGTTATCAGGGAGACATCTGGCATGATGTACAAAATGGCACAGCAGATGCAAAAAGCTGACTATCCTGAGATAGAACTGTGGAATACAAATATTGATGCTCAGATGATGTGGCTAACTAAAAACCCGGATAACTACGGGGTAATAGTTGCCGGTAATATGTTTGGTGATATTATCTCTGATGGTTTTGCAGGACTTATTGGTGGATTAGGGTTTGCGTGTAGTGCCCAAATGAGTGAAGCAGGAGTGGCTCTGTTTGAACCTACTCACGGCTCGGCTCCTAAATATGCATCCTTTGAAACTCCGATTATAAACCCGATAGCAATGATTGAATCTGCTTGTATGATGCTCGATTATCTGGACGAAGGGATAATTGCTAAGAAAATAAGAAATGCTATTGCTATGGTTGTAGAGGAAGGAAAGGTTCGAACTTATGATATGATGAAAATGACCGGGCGTCAGGATGTGGTAGAAAAAGGAGCAGCCTCCACTATGCAGATGACTGATGCAATCATTGAGAAATTGTGATGACTAACACAGAGTCACAGAGACATAGAGAATTTTAAAGAATTTTCTTACTCTATGATCCATTTTCAATATTGAGAGATAGTGACGATAAGGAAAGCCCCAACGGGGCGAAATACATTAACATAGGGCAACACTCTATGAGAAAAAGCCCCAAAGGGGCGTAATAAAAATAGCCCCGGGTTTTAACCCGGGGAACCAAAGATTAAGATATAACCGTTTTGGCGCGTGTTTTTGTTCCGCGGTAGCGGAATACAAAAACCGTGACAAAACAACTTTTGCGAGAAAAACTAAAATCTATGGAAATAAAACAACAAATATTAGACCTGTGGCCTGAGTTGGGTTGGATAGAGGATGAGGATTTGAAATACAAAACGGCCAAAACATGGGAAGTGGCTCTCGAAAGGAGTGTTCTTACCCCGGATGACCTGAACACAATCCCTTTTACCCTTTTGTGCGGTCCTGATTTGAAAGTTTCATTTATGAGTCACAAAAGGGCTGTGGTGCACATTGCACGTGATAGCGGATTCAAGATGAACGAATTCTTTCAAGATGATTTGCCTGTAAATATGGATGTGCTTATTGCAGGTGCAATACTTGCAGATGTGGGAAAACTGCTGGAATATGAATTAGATGAAAACGGAAAATCGTTCCAGGGAATATATGGAAAGTATCTGCGTCATCCTTTTTCCGGAGTGTCGCTTGCTGAGGAGTGCGGAGTGCCGGCGGAAGTTTGCCATATTATTGCAACTCATGCGGGAGAGGGTGATATGGTAAAACGTACCACTGAAGCATACGTAGTTCATCACGCTGATTTTATGACATTCTTACCGTTCAAGCAAAGGCTTATTAAGTAGAAAGTTTATCAAGTTCATAAAGTTGAAAGTTCATAAAGACAGAAGGATGAAGTAAAAAGGCAAAAGTTTGTATAGCTCATAAAGTTGAGGTATTGAGAAATTGATTAATTGAGGATTTTTTCCGTAGGAAGTTCTTAGGATGCGAGTGTATGAAGAGTTGAAAATTAAATTGCGAATAACCGAATCCTCAAACATCCTTCAATTAACAACTAACCATTAATAATTAACAATTATCAAACATGACCATAATTGAAAAAATAATAGCAAGCCATTCCGGGAAAGACAAGGTTTATCCGGGAGATATAGTGGAGATGGAGATTGATGTTCGCATTGCACGTGATTTCGGAGGTCCTAACGTGGTTAAAAACATAAAATCTTATGCACTGAATGTTGCAGACCCGAAGAAGACATTTTTCACCTTTGATACCAATCCGACAGGCTCCGATCAGAAATATGCTGCAAATCAGCAGTATTGCCGTCAGTTTGCCCGTGACCAGGAGATAACAGTGTATGATATTAATTCAGGTATTGGTACTCATCTTGCCATTGACAAAGGGCTGGCTACTCCCGGCTCAACACTTGTGTCAACAGATTCGCATGCCAATATCGTAGGTGCTATTGGTGCTTTGGGGCAGGGTATGGGCGACAGGGATATTGCTGCTGCCTGGACACAGGGCTCTGTATGGTTCAAGGTTCCGTCAACAGTGAAGATCAATATCGTGGGTAAGCGTCCTGCAAATATTATGGCCAAAGATATTGTTCTAAATCTGCTTCATCGGTTTGGAGCAAACACCCTGCTTGGGAATGCTGTTGAATTGTATGGAGATGTTGTGGAGAAACTTACATTGGATGAGCGGATAACTATATCATCAATGGCTACAGAGATGGGGGCTATCTCTATTCTTATACCTCCATCGGATGAAGTGCTGAATTATTGCAGAGAGTGTTATGATGGTGAATTTATTCCTGTTTATGCTGATGACAATGCTGTTTATGAAAATGAATTTTCACTTGATGCAAGTAAGTTCTTTGTTGCTGTTTCGATGCCGGGCAAACCACATGATGTAGTTCCTCTGTCAAAAGTTAAAGGTAAAAAAATAGATTCGTCGTTTGTTGGCAGTTGTACCGATGGGCGTATGGAGGATTTGCGTATTGTTGCTGATATTCTTAAAGGCAGGAAGGTTGCACCCGGGGTTGTTTTTAAGATAGTCCCTACTACTGATGATATATGGAATCGCTGTCTTGATGAAGGATTGATAAAGATTTTTAAGGAGGCTGGTTCTTTACTTGGTAACGCCGGTTGTGCCGGTTGTGCTGCCGGACAGATCGGCCAGAATGGGCCGGGCGAAGTAACTGTTAGTACAGGTAATCGCAACTTTCCGGGTAAGCAGGGCAAAGGAGATGTGTTTCTTGCGTCACCGGCTGTTGCAGCTGCTTCGGCTGTTGCAGGGCATATAACAACTCCTGATGATCTGCCGGAAAAACCTTCTGTATTTACTCCTTCACCGTCAGAGAAAATAGATCAACAAAAGAGAGAACTGAAGGTGAGTGATGATAAAAAGGTTGTTTTAGAAGGTAAGGTTTGGTTAATACCAGAGGATAATATCGATACAGATATGATATATCATAACAGTCATCTCGCTGTTACCGATATAAATGAAATGGGGCAATATACATTTGGAAATCTGAAAGGTTGGGAGGATTACACAAAAAAAACAGAACCGGGAGACATCATTATCACTGGTAAGAATTTTGGAGCAGGTAGTTCACGTCAACAAGCAGTTGACTGCTTTAAAGCAGTAGGAAATCAATGTATTTTAGCCAGATCGTTCGGTGCTATTTATGAACGAAATGCCATAAATGCCGGATTTCCGATTCTTTCCTATGATGATTTGTCGGAACTGGAGTTGGAGGACAGAGATAAGATTCGTATTGATATGAAGAAGGGAATTGTTACAAACCTGAAAAACGGGAAACAGGTGAAAATAACCCCATTCTCTGAGGTACAGATGAAGATATATAAGAAAGGTGATTTACTCAAGGTGTAGGTTGAGAGGCCTCACCCCCGTCCCCTCTCCAAGGTGGAGAGGGGGGAGATTAGTAAAAGTCTGTAGTATTTCTCTTTCTTCGAGGATAGAGATTAAGGTGTGGTGATAAACAAAAAGATAAAACCCCAACGGGGTTTAACATGAATAACCCCGGGTTTCAACCCGGGGAGTATAGAAATAAATGTAACGGTTTTGGCGGGATTTTTTGGGACAAAAATCGTGACAAAACAACTTTATGAACATTCAACTTTTAAACTGAGCTATGGCAGGACATACATTTGTAGAAAAGATATTCAATGCTTCCACGGGAAGTATCGTGTTTAAAAAACCGGACATCGTTTTGTCGCACGATAACACTTCCAGTATCGAGAAAATATTTAGGAAGATGGGGGGTGAGTTGGTTATCAACCCAGAGCAGTTACTGGTTGTTTTGGATCATAATGCTCCGCCTACTAATAGTAAGTTGGCGAATGACTATATGCAAATTCGTCATTTTGTTCACAAACAGGGTGTAAACAGGTTTCATGATGTAGGCAGTGGTATCTGTCATCAGGTGATGTCAGTACATGCTAAACCCGGAATGCTGATAGTGGGTAGCGATAGTCATACGTGCACTGCCGGTGCTTTTAATGCTTTTGCCGCCGGCATCGATCGTACGGAAGTCGCCGGACTCTGGCGAAAAGGAGAAACATGGTTTAGGGTGCCTGAAACAATCAAGATTGTTCTTGATGGAAAACTGCCTGAAGGTGTTTATGCTAAGGATTTGGCGTTATACATTATCGGCAAGCTTGGCTCATCAGGTGCTGATTACCGCTCAATCGAATATCATGGTAAAGGAGTGAATTTCTTATCCATTTCAGACCGGATGACCATTGCAAATATGGCTTCGGAGAAGGGGGCAAAAAATGCAGTTTTTCCGCATGACAAAGTCCTTGAAGCTTGGTTAGGTGAAAAGATTACAGGTGTATGGGCAGATGATGATGCTCAATATGAAAAGGTGATAGAGATTAATCTTAATAAACTCTATCCCGTTGTAGCTTGTCCGCATCATGTGGATAATGTAAAAAGTGTGGATGAGGTTGCAGGAGTAAAGGTTGAGCAGGCGTTAATAGGGACTTGTACTAATGGCCGTATTGAGGATCTTCGCGCTGCTGCCGGAGTACTTAAAGGACACAAAATACCTCCTGGATTTCAATTGCTGGTAACACCGGCTTCACGGGAGATTTACCGTCAGGCTATGGCTGAAGGATTATTTGATATATTCATGGATGCAGGAGCAAGTATTCTGGCTTCATCGTGTGGTCCGTGTCTTGGAACAGGGCAGGGGATTCCTGCTGACGGAATAAATGTGATAAGTACAGCAAACCGTAATTTTTTGGGACGTATGGGTAATAAGAATGCGTCCATCTATCTTGCATCACCTGTTACCGTTGCATTATCAGCCATAAATGGTAAAATAACATCACCTGTGAAAAACAGTAACAACAAGTTCCCATACAAAAAAGAGCAATCATCTAAAGTGGAAATCAAAGCAGGGGATGACAGGTATGTTAATGGTGTGTGGGCTTATCATGATGTTGATAATCTGAATACCGATCAGATGTTTGCCGGAAATCTGACTTATGAAGTTAACAGTTCTGAACCTGAGAAGATATTGCCTCACCTTTTTAAAGGGTTTGATGAGGCATTTGCGGAAAGGGTTCAGAAAAGTGATATTATTGTATGCGGAGATAACTTCGGTTGTGGCAGTTCACGCGAACATCCTTCGGTAGGACTAAAATATGCTGGCATTGAGGCAGTGATTGTTAAATCAGTATCAAGGATATTTTTCAGGTCTGCTATAAATCAGGGATTACCAATAATTGTGTTACCCGAAGCTGTTGATGCTTATAAACCCGGGTATAAAGTGTCAATTAATTTTGAAAAAGGAGTAGTAAGTGTGGGTGATGAAAAGTTTAGTTTTAATCCCTTGCCGGATAAGTTGCTGGAAATATTGAGAAAAGGAGGATTGGTGAAGGCGATTAGGAGCCCCCTATAATTTTTCTTAAGGGGAAAGATAAAAGAGCCCTCCCGGCGGCCTTCTGTTAGCTGTCGGAGAGGATAAAAGAGCCTCACCCCCAAAACCCCTCTCCAATATGGAGAGGGGAGGAATTAATAGCATAGGGCAATACCCTATGACAATAGAAATAATGAATTAGGAAGAAGCCCGCCGTGGCGGGGCGAAACTATAATAACCCCGGGTTTTAACCCGGGGAAGATGAAAAAAAAGATATCTGTTTTGGTGGGATTTTTGGCACAAAAATCATGACAAAACAATTAATGATGAAATTTGAAAATAACAATGAATATAATATAAAACAATCAAAATGGACAAATACAACATTCAGGAAGCGTTAAAACAACTTGGCTTAAATGAGGTCAACTATGGAGTGTGTACCGGAACACAATGGAAAGAAACTCCGGGTGATATTAAAACATCATATTCACCTGCTGATGGCAAGGTGATTGCCGGTGTACTGCAGGCAACAAAAGATGATTACGATGAGGTAGTGGGAAAAGCACAGGAGGCATTTAAAAAATGGCGTGTTATTCCTGCTCCCAAAAGAGGCGAGATAGTTCGTCAGATTGGGCTTGAGCTGCGGAAGTATAAGGAGCCACTTGCTAAACTTGTTTCTTACGAGATGGGAAAGATATATCAGGAAGGACTTGGAGAGGTTCAGGAGATGATTGATATATGTGATTTTGCAGTTGGACAGTCGCGACAGCTCTATGGATTTACAATGCATTCGGAGCGTGAGAATCATCGTATGTACGATCAGTACCATCCTTTAGGTGTTGTGGGTGTGGTTTCAGCATTTAACTTTCCAGTGGCTGTTTGGGCGTGGAATGCTATGCTTGCTCTGATTGCAGGTGATGTGGTGCTGTGGAAACCATCTTCAAAAGTTTTGCTTTGTTCTGTGGCAGTACATAAGATTGTTGCTAAAGTATTAGAACGAAACAGTGTGCCCGAAGGAGTTTTGAGTCTGATAGCAACAAGTTCAAAATATTTGGGTGATGATTTGTTCAAGGATAAGCGTTTACCGCTAATCTCTTTTACAGGTTCAACCTGGATAGGCAAGAAGGTTGGTCGTTTGGTTGGAGAACGCCTCGGCAGGCACATTCTTGAACTGGGTGGAAATAATGCCATAATAGTTACCCCAAGCGCCGATATGGATATGGTGATGATGGCTGCGGTATTTGGTGCTGTTGGAACTACCGGACAACGCTGTACTTCTACACGTAGAATTATTTTGCATGAATCTGTTTATGATGATTTCAGAGATAAATTGATAAATGTTTACAAGAGTCTAAAAATAGGTCATCCATTAAATGCTGATACTCATGTTGGACCGATGAATGACAAGAATGCTGTGGAAACATATCAGTTGGCATTGGAGCAAGTAGTAAAAGAAGGTGGCAAAATATTGTATGGAGGAGATATTCTTCAGGGAGAAGGGTATGAGTCGGGTTGTTATGTGGTGCCTACCATTGCCGAAGCTGAAAATCATTTCGATGTGGTTCAGGAAGAAACATTCGCACCGCTTCTTTATCTTATCAAATACAGTACACCTGATGAGGCTCTTGAACTGCATAACGGTGTTCCACAAGGATTATCGTCAGCAATTTTCTCAACAAACATGCTTGAGACAGAACGTTTCTTGTCTGTTGAAGGTTCTGATTGCGGCATAGCTAACGTTAATATCGGGACATCCGGAGCAGAGATAGGAGGAGCATTTGGAGGTGAAAAAGATACCGGAGGTGGCAGAGAATCAGGTTCGGATTCATGGAAAGCATATATGCGCCGTCAGACTAATACTATTAATTTCGGAACGGATCTTCCGTTAGCACAGGGTATAAAGTTTGATATATAGTGTCTGCATGAAAACTATTAAATTTAGAGGTTTGCGTCATTGCGAATGAGGTACGAGTGAAGCAATCTCTATTGGATATCAACAGATTGCTTCGTCCTATCGTCCTCGCAATGACGATCTATTTCATGTTCTTTTGCAGACACTATTATATGAGAGAGGAGGCTGGTGTAAAAATTTATAATATTTTTTTATGAAATTAGGATTAATAAGAGAAGAGAAAAACCCACCTGATAAAAGGGTGCCGTTAATACCTGAACAGTGTAAATTATTAATGGAAACGTACCCGTCATTAGAGGTGGTTGTGCAATCAAGCAATGTAAGGTGTTTTAACGATGATGAGTATCGTTCGAAAGGGATATCAGTCGTTGATAATGTATCTGACTGCGATGTGTTGATGGGTGTTAAAGAGGTGCCGAAAAAGATGCTGATACCCGACAAAACTTATTTTTTCTTTTCTCATACAATCAAAAAACAACCGTATAACCGAAGCCTTTTACAGGAAATACTAAAACGGAAAATCCGATTGATCGATTATGAGGCGCTTACTGATGAGAAGGGTTTTCGACTGATTGGCTTTGGCCATTTTGCCGGTTTGGTGGGAGCATATAATGCTCTTTTAACTTATGGTAAAAGGCATAAACTATTTGATTTGAAACCGGCACATCAATGTTACAATCTGAAGGAGCTTAAAGAGGAGATAAGAAAAATAAAAGTGCCTGATGTATGGATAGCTGTTACCGGTAATGGCAGGGTTGCTAACGGAGTAATTGAGATATTTAAAGTGGCTGAGATAAAAAGGTTGTCTGTTGATGATTACCTCAAAGGTGAAACAACAGGAGGCCCCGTTTATGTACAACTTGAACCAGGTGATTACAATAAGCATAAAACAGGCAAGGAGTTTGATTTGATGCACTTCTTTCATAATCCTGATGAGTACACCGGTAATTTCAAACGGTTTATTCCTTTTAGTGATATCCTTATTTCTGCAGCTTACTGGGATTCGAATGCACCTGTCCTTTTCGAAATTGATGATATGAAAAATGATGACTTCAGTATTGGGGTTATTGCAGATATTACATGTGATATTAAAGGATCTATACCCTCTACAGTCAGGGCTTGTACTATAGAAGAACCATTTTACGATTATGATCCATGGAGTGAGGAGGAGAAACCTCCGTTTTCGGACGAGAAGTATGTAACGGTAATGGCCGTTGATACACTTCCGGGTGAGTTGCCTGTTGATGCTTCACGTGAATTTGGTGAGCAGTTGATAACCGGTGTTTTGCCATATTTGATAGGAACTGATGAAGATGAAGTTATTGAAAGAGCTTCTATTACTAAATACGGGAAGCTAACATCACATTTTGAATACCTGACAGATTATGTTGATGATAACAGGTAACAGGTAACAGGTAAAAGGTATAAGGTACAAGGTACAAGGTATAAGGTATAAGGTATAAGGTATAAGGTATAAGGTATAAGGTATAAGGTA
>CBDUZZ010000049.1:0-35057 GCA_965371855.1 uncultured bacterium | reverse complement strand
AGAAAATATAAATAATTAATGACTTATGTTAGTGCCATTACTCCTCGGAGGGGTTGGGGTGGGTTTATATTAAAGTCTCTATTTATTTGTGTTGAGATTTTAATAGTTAAATAGAGGAATAAACAAATATACAGATCAAAATGGCAGATGATTTTTTACAGTTAGAAACAAAAGTTATAGAAGCAATAAAAACAGTGTATGATCCGGAGATACCGGTTAATGTATATGACCTGGGGTTGATATATGAAGTTAATGTGGATGAAGAAAAAGGTAAAGTCAGATTGGTAATGACGTTAACTTCACCTAACTGTCCGATAGCTGATTCGCTTGTGCAAGAGGTGCACGATAGTGTGGCAGCAATAGAAGGTATAGAGGATGTGGAGGTAAACCTGACTTTCGACCCGCCATGGACCCGCGATATGCTCTCCGAAGAGGCTATGCTGGAGTTGGGACTGCTGTAGGCATTAGTTAAAAGTTGAAAGTTTGTAAAGCCAGCCTGATAGGCATACAGGTTCATCAAGCTTTTGTTGCCTCTGGCAAAAGAAGATGTTGTTCTTTCAGCGAATCATAGTGGCAAAATCAATTCGCGCATTCGCGGCTCATTTTTTTAATGTCAAGAATTGCAAATCTGCGCCAGCTATTGAATAAGCATTAAACTTATTTTTAGTCCTTTTACGAAAGAACAATACCTCTACAATGAACAGCCACAATGCAATTGAAGAAAAAGCATACAGTAGCACACTCCTGTAAGGCCAGTGCAAATAATAAAACACAAGATAAATTAAGAATAATATTCGATTTAATAAATTGTATAATCTATACTTAGAATTTACTTTTGACTTTCTACTCCTTAGATATAAAAACAGATTTAAAAATAGTAAAATATCAATACTACCTAATGCTGCCTTTGCTGCTGGACTGAAATACATGTATCTATATTTTTCGTATTATCTTCTCCTCTATGTTTAAAAATTTTATTCGATATACCTTCTAATTCCTATTTTTTTCTCTATGTATTTCAAGAGAGATAAGCATAAAAATGCTCCTAGTAAGAACCAAAAAGAATACCCAAGTACTAATGGAATTTTACTATCCAAAATAAAGTTCCTAAATACAAAAACAATAATCACATCACACAATAATAAATAGGAAATAATCGAATAATAATTTGAATAAACAAACTGCAATGTTTTTTTCATAGTTTCTTTCTGAAAATAAAGATTATTATTTGACAAAAAACTAAACAGACCAATGTAATTCCCAAAAAGTAGTGACTTTTTATTTCATATGATACTTCCAGTTGGCTTAAAAAAAAATACCTGAAAATTATTATTACCAACATCAGCCCAAATACAATGTTTCTAATTATTATCAGATGTTTCATTCTTAAATAAGTCTATTAACAGCATGGTCACCTCTATTCCCTCACGCTGGCGCGGAGTGTGCAATCCGTGTCATTAACAATTATATACATAATCTTCTGCCCTTAATACCAAAACTTCTTCTGCCGGATTATAGAACTTATGTTTTCTGCTCATAGGGTTAGTGTTTTAACTACAGAAGTATAAAGATAAAAAATATATCGTGCGTTTTAGTTTTTTTTTGACACGGATTGCAAATCCGCGCCAGCAGGGGGCAAAACAATTCGCGCATTAGCGGTTTCTTTTTAAAGAGGGTTACGAAAAGTAAAAGAGCAAATTTTCTTTTCAACAAAAAAGGTCAATTAAAGAATAAGAAGCTGAGTTTGATTTTAATCCTAAATTGAAGTATTTTTGAACAAATATAAATTTCTACAATTTATTATGCTGTTTTAAGATAGATGTAGAAGCAAGATAGGCCTATTCATTTTTAAAAAGAATCTTATGCAAAGAATAACGATAGAACTTACTGATAACAAGTCATTACAAGTCTTACGGGATTTAGAGCATAAGCATTTGATACGGATTGTAAAAGAACCTGATTTAATTTCTTATGCTTTACATGGTGAACCAATAAGTGAAGAAGATTTTAAAATGTGGGTTGAGTACACCGAAGATTCTCCAACTGTAAGTTTAACAGAAGCCAAACAACGATGGGCAGCACAAAAGAAAAAACTCCAAAAACTTATTCGTTAAGGGTAACCGAAAACGCACTTCAAAATATTGATGATATTACTGGCTACATAGCTTACATCAAACATCAGCCTTTAAATACTATTCGTGTTGGCGATAAGATTTTTGAGACTATTGATCGTATTGAGTTAAACCCTTTGGCATTTCGGGAATGCGAAGAGATTCTCACTAAAACAAAAATTTACTGTAAAGCGGTTTGTATAAGTTGGCTTATTATTTACAAAATTAAAGCCTCTGAAATTGTTGTTCTTGGTATTATTCTTTAGCTTTCTGCTTACGCATCTCTTCAAGTTCTTTGACATAACGCTTAGAATCAGTGCTATCTTTAATTAGTTTGTCAAAAAAAATGATGCGCTATCATTATTATAGACCACCAAAAAATGATCGCCATTTCTTATTTCACTACGGCGTTTTTATCTGGCATATTTTTAGAATTTACAACAGATGTTGTTCCTTCTGTGAATCTTAGTGGCAAAACAATTTGCGTATTAACGGCTTCTTTTTAATTTAAAGGATACATACTATAAGATACAATCTTGAGGTAGCAGGAATCCTTTCGTTTGACGTTGCGAATCTTGCGGTTAGAATTTTTTCAATTTCCAATAGCCAACACTCAATGCTCAATTTTCAAATTGTATATATTCACCTATCATTGGGCATTGGATTGATTATTGGATAATGGATGTATGTAATCTCCCACTCCCTGTTGCAAGTTTGCAACTTGTGGCTTTATCACCAAAAAATTTAATAAATCTTTGTTAAGTTTGTACAGTTCAGTAGTCAAAACAAAAACACGATACTCAATTGTTAAAACTAACATACACCCAGCGAATCAAAGAAAAAGCTCTGCAATTGGGGTTCTCCGATATTGGATTTTCCAAAGCTGAGTATCTTCCGGAAGAGGAGAACAGGTTGAAAGAGTGGTTAGAAGCGGATTATAATGCCGGTATGGAGTACATGGCTAATAACTTTGAGAAGCGTGTTGATCCCACAAAGTTGGTATCCGGAGCAAGAACTGTTGTGTCGGTATTGTTAAATTATTTTCCGGGCCAAAATCCCGTCAATGTTGATGCTCCAAAAATATCACGGTATGCTTATGGTAAAGATTATCATTTTACAGTAAAAGGTAAACTGAAACAACTTTTCGATTTTATTAAAAAAGAAATCTATCCGGACCTTGAAGGTCGCTATTTTGTTGATTCGGCTCCGGTTTTGGACAGAGCTTGGGCTGTTCGCAGTGGGTTAGGTTGGATAGGTAAGAATACCAATCTTATCAGTAAACAGTGGGGGTCTTACGTGTTTATTGGAGAGTTGATCATAAATTTTGAACTTACTTCAGATGATGAACCTGTTAAAAATGCATGTGGTAACTGTACACGCTGTATTGATGCCTGTCCTACGGATGCACTGTTTGAACCCCATAAACTAAATGCTAACAGATGCATCTCTTATTTAACAATTGAAAACAGAGGAGATATCCCGGAAGAATTTGCCGGTAAATTTGAGAATTGGGTCTTCGGGTGTGATATCTGTCAGGAGGTATGTCCCTGGAACAAAAAAATAGTTACTACAGAGGAACCGGATTTTCAACCTTCTGATGAGTTATTGAATCTTACAAAAGATGATTGGGATAAAATGGATGAAAATAGATTTACAGAACTGTTCAGTAAGTCTCCGTTGAAACGCACTAAACATAACGGATTAATGAGAAATGTTGAATTTTTGAAGAAGTTAAAGTGATAAGTGCTCATGAAAAATGTAAGTTGCATTGTCTTAGTGAGTTGGGCTTTTGTGGTTGCTTTGTGATTTCTTCCATGAAGCCTTTGTTTTCATTGATTTTAAAGAGTTTTTGTAACTTTTTTAAAATGTTATCGTATCTTGTAGTCCACGCATTACTATTTTTATTTCGTAAATGACATGGCAACAAAGAGATACATATACGATTCTGAATCGTTAACATATATACAAGTTGATGTAACCTTAAAAGATAGGGTGAAAAAATTCTTGCCCTATGTTATTGTGGGTTTATTTATGGGAATCAGTGTGTATATTGTTACGGCAATTGGTTATTCCACTCCTAAAGAAAAATTACAGGCTGAAAAAATTCATGTGCTTGAAGATAACCAGAATATTCTGAGCGACCGTATTGAATATGCTAACAGGACATTGGCTGAATTGATAGCTTATGATGATAGTGTTTATCGAACAGTGTTAGGAGCTAAGCCTTTGCCTAAAGAGGTGAGAATGGCCGGTACCGGTGGTGTAAACAAATACGAAGGGCTTGAACAGAAAGGTAAATATGAAGAGGTGATTGAATCGTTCAAGCAGTTGGATAAGGTTATTGCTAAAATGGAGGTGCAAAAAAGTTCTTATGCCATTCTTTTGGAAAAGGCAGAGTTGAATATTAATCGTTTGAAGCATCTTCCTGCTATTATTCCTATTGCCAATTGGGATTTGAAAAGAATAGGATCCGGTTTTGGTATGCGTTTCCATCCTATTCTTAACAGATATCGTATGCATGAAGGTATTGATTTTATAGCTCCTAAAGGAACTCCAATATTTTCCTCTGCTGCTGGTGTTATTAAATCTTCCAGAAATTCGGATAGCTTTGGTAATGTTATTGAGATAGATCATGGTTATGGATTAGTTACTTTATATGCTCACTTGAGTAAAACAAATGTAAAAAGAGGCCAAAAGGTTGTGCGAGGAGAGGTTATCGGTCTTACCGGTAACACAGGATTGTCAGCAGGCCCTCATCTCCATTATGAGGTGCATTATAAAAATAAAGAGGTTGATCCTGTGAGCTATTTTTTCAAGGACTTAACGGCAAAAGAGTATGAAGCAGTTGTAGCCAGAGCTAAAAGCCTGAAAACAACTATGGAGTAAAACATTAAACCATATAAGGAAATATAAGTCTTATAAACGCTGACAGGTATTGCATACACTGTCAGGTTTTCAATTCCTCAACTCCTCAGTTCCTCAGTTCCTCAATTTGTATTTTACGATCTCGATACCTGGAATCCTGTTTTGCTTATGCTCATCTTAACGAAACGTGCTCTGCTGTTTGGAGCATTGTTGATTAATTCTGCTTGAATTCGTTTGGCAGCTTCCGCGTCTTTAGCACTTATCAGCATATATCCTCCACCGCCGGCTCCCAGTAGTTTTAAGCCGATGGTGTAATCTGCAATGCTGTCAATTACATGTTGAACATCAGGTGTGTTTGTTCCTGAATCAAGCTTATTGTTAAGCATCCAAGAGTGACCAATCATTTTGCAGGTTTTCTTATAATCGCATTTCTGAATGTAGTCTGCCGTATCGTAAGCATGTTGTTTTATTTCATCCAGAATACGTAATCTTTCACCTTCATTGAGAAACATACCTCGCACGATATCTCCGAGGATATTTTTTGCAACTCGTGTAATGCCGGTGTAGTATAACAACCAGTTGTCCTTATAGAGAGGATCAGTAAAAATATTATCAGGTAACCACCGGACATTCATCTTCTCCTGAGTTCCCGGTTCTGATTCGATTAGTTTTATTCCGGGTATTATCCCTCCGTACTGATCCTGCCAGCCACCGCCCGTGGTGAGTAGTTGTTCCAATATTAGTGTGCGATGACTGATATCCTGATGTGACCAGTTGAGGTCACAAAAATCCGAAAGTGTACCCAAAACTGTAGCAGCAAGAATGGAGCTTGTACCCAGCCCTGAGCCTTTGGGGATAGCAGCTAAAAGTGAAATCTCAAGTCCTCCGCCAAACTCTGTAAGTTGCTCTTTTAGCGAATTGTACTTTGCTCCGCAATAATCAGGGTGAAAACCGGCCAGACACAATGCAGTTCTTGGTATACTAAATGCTGATCCAATAAGGTTTTCGGCATTTAGCTCTTCAAATGTTGTTATCTTATCAAACACCCCGTTGTCGATGGAACGCAGTGTGATTTTGGGTTCTGACGAGAGCCGGATATAAACCTGCATGGGCGGTTGCCCATTCAGATTAACAGCCATGTTTAGTACACTTCCTCCATTTTGAATAGAGTAGGGAGGAGTGTCGGACCAACCACCTGCCAGGTCAAGGCGTGCCGGACTTCGTCCCCAAACTATCTGATCAGAAAAAACATTGAGTTTTGGAACAGTGTCATACACAATAGAATTAACAATACTTTTCTGAAGAATAGAGAAAGCATTTTTCTCCTCTTTTTCACCTTCTCCATTTTTTGCTTTCAAAATTTCTGATCGAAACATCTGATCTCTGAAACGAATTGTTGGTGCTTCACTCTCCGGAAGATCCGGTGGTAATTCAATGCTGCTGCTAACAAATTCTTTGGCAATATGTTTTAGGTTGGCCTGATAAAAGACACTCTTCTTATAGTTAACGGCCAGTAAATTAAGGTTTTTGTGTCTGTATCGCTCACGTTGTTTTACCAATCTGGGTAAATCAGCCTCTGCTGAAATTCTTTCAGCCGATAGACGTTCGGACTCTAACCACAGGTTTTTAGCCTTCTCATTATTCCCGCCATATAACATCCATTTCACAAGATTTTCAGTGCCTTCATCAAACGATACAACCGGAAATAATTTTGCTTTCTGTATGTCTGTATTTTCTGTTAATGAACTTTTTGAAAAGGTCAGCTCTCTTTTTTCGAGCCAATCGCTAAAAGGAGTGTCTATCCATTTCGTCAGTTTGTTGTTTAATATGCCGGAGAAAGAGTCATCCATTCCGTATGTACGTATGCAATATTTGTCATTAACAGGCACGATATCGAGGCAGACATTAGGTTTGAGTTTAAGATTCCAACTGTTTTCAGGCACACCGGTAATTATGTGATGATGGCTCAATGACCAGCTTTTAGGTACATGGCTGTTCTCGATCCAAATGTGATTGTGGTTATTATTCCATTTAATAGAAGTATCAGCATTCTGCACAAACAGGGATGGATGAGGTTTTACCCGGTGATGCCAGATTGTTCTTTGGTCTAAAACTCTGTTTTGAATTTTTTCTGTTGATGTAATAAGTTCACTGCTTGTTCCGTAATGGTAAAACTCTCCTTTGTCAAGTGGTACTATGGAAACTGTTAAGCCATCAATATCATCATCTTTGCCTGATGGGTTTTGACCGAGTGAAGTGCCGAAAGAGCTGTAAAGGTCATAGAAGTCAGGATTTCCGTTTTTGAATTCAGAGCCGGCCCATCCGCTTTTTTGCATTAACAGTTTAACAGCTTTATCGCTTAGCAACCATATGCCTATATCCATTAAATACAAGTGGCTGCTTGCCAATTCTTCTATCTTAGAATGGGATGGTTTTTGAAGCATGAAATCGAGTTGTTGAGGATCGCTGCGTGGAGTAAAAAACACACCGTGCCGTGAAGCCAAATGCGGATCAACCCATATTCCGAAACATACCACATCAGCCGAAGGCAGATCGAAAGGAATGGATGGGGTATATATAAACACATCGCCGCTGGCAATTAATGTATTATTATCCGATCCTTCCATTATTTTTTCATAAAGAGGGATTTGTAAATCCAATAATGTCTGATCCATTTTTTGACCCCGACCCCATCTGAAAACAGGTATCGGAGTAAGGATCTTTCCTGAAGGTGCATAGGCCGGTAGTCGTCGGCTCTGACCTCCTGCATGAATAATGATTTTTTTATCTTGTTTAAGATATTTGTCAAAGCCTGAGGTGTTGCTTTCTTGAAAATGCTTTGCCAGTAGATATGCTGTTCCTCCTCCCGAACCTATTTTTGTCCCTGGAGGATCAGATGCTACAAACCAGTTAGTACGCTTTTTTTCTGTTATGTCATAAAAACTTGTAACAAGATTTTCGGGAAGTGAGAGAAGATATTGCATGATGTGTTAGTTTGTAAAGATAAAAGTTGAAAGTTAAAAGTGGTTTGCCTACTGCTTACTGTTTTTTTACTGCAATAGCTCCAGTTCAATCAAATATGCACAATGATCAGATGCTATGCTGTCACAGATGACTTTAGTGTTAATAACTTTCCATTTTTCTGCCGGACTATACATTATATAATCTATTTTTCTGTCAGGTGTGGTTGATGGGTATGTGAATGCCGGATTCTCTTTGTTGTAGGAAGGAGTCCACAGTTTTTCAAGTGTGTTAATTGTTTCACTTTCTGGTATGTCATTCAGGTCACCGGCAAGTATTGTTGGATATCTGTTTTTTGAGAGCTCTTCATTAATCGTATTTACCTGCAAAATTCTGCTTTCAGAACCTTCATGGTCAAGGTGCGTAGCAATAAATGAAATGGTGTCGCCCGAATCAATAACAGTAGTTATCAATAAAGCAGCACGGGGTTCTTTGCCAGGCAAATAGGGGAGTGCTATATTTCTACTGCTTATAAACGACCATCTCGACAGTATTGCTTCACCGTATTCTCCTCCGCTAAACGGCATTGCTCTTCCAAACAGAGGAGCCATCTTTGTCCTCCATCCCAGTTCAGTTGCCAGATCATAGTTTTTTGCTCGTTTGGTTTTGTAATCTACCTCCTGCATGGCAACTAAATCAGGATCGGCCTCTTTAATTACATTAGCTAATACATCCAGATTGAAATCACCTTTGGTTGTAGCACCATGAAGAATATTGAAAGTAAGAATTCTGACTGTCCGTTTGTTGTGAGCATTTTGCTGTGCTGACAAGGACAGATTGATAATGCTAAAAAAAACAATGAAAATATTTCGTATTGACATTTTAAATTGTTGTTTAATGTTTAGTGCACTTTTTTATACAAATATAAAGATTAATAGATTGAGAATAGTTGTAAAACGGAATAGATTAATTTGTGATATGATGAATAATCTAAAAATGGCTACAACTTTTATCTATAAAATGTAACTGTTCACATTGTTGAAATATCATCTAATGTAATAATGTTCAGAACATTTGGTAACATCATTTTTGCTTTATATTTTTACTATTGGAAAACAACCAGGGCCATCCTGGATATTATTAACAAACGTTTAAAGGATTATAGTATGGTACTTAATATTGTATTGGCCATAGGGGAGATTCGTATGCATAAAGATGTGAAATCTATTAGCTTCCCACGAATTAATGAACTTCATGTTTCGTTTAAGGATGTTTATGCTGATTTGGTTATCCCGATTACACCTGCTATGGATAACGGATTGATAACTAGCATTTTTTATGAATATATAAATGCTCCATGCAGTAGGCTCCAAATTGCATAACAAACATAAATCAGGGGTTTCAGAATTGGATTTTGGGCTTTTCTCCATTTCCGGGCTTTTTATGTTTATTGATAATTGGGTTTATTTAAGAGGATTTTAATTTAAATATCTTTTTAGCATCTCTTAGTGTATCTCTGCACATTTTTTATTGTTTTGTTTTTTGTATCATACTTCAAAAACTTTGTGTTCATTGTGATTTCTATTACGCTCTTTACGGTTATAATCTTGTGTTATATTTAAGTTGAATTAACTAAACAATAATATTTTCATATTTTTGTTTTTGTAAATATTGAAAAAAGATATGGAGAATATTGAGTTGAATAATATAAATGAACTTAGAAAGAGAATCAAGGGAGAGGTTTTTACAGATAGCACCTCTACTGTCTTATATTCGACAGATGCTTCTGCTTATTTTGAAAAGCCGTTAGGGGTTGTCTTTCCCCAGGATGCCGGGGATATCAGAGAGATTGTTCGTTTTTGCCATCAAAACAGAATTCCGATTATTCCACGTGGTGCCGGAACATCACTGGCAGGCCAGGTTGTTGGTAACGGGTTGGTTGTAGATATTAGTAAATACTTGAATCGTATAATTGAAGTAAATGAAAAGGAGAGGTGGGTGAGGGTGGAGCCAGGTGTTGTGCTGGATGAACTTAACGCTTATCTTAAACCTTACGGTCTGTTCTTTGGTCCCGAAACTTCAACATCTAATAGGTGTAATATGGCTGGTATGGTGGGCAATAACTCATGTGGAACACATTCCATTATATACGGTAGTACCCGCGATCATACTCTTGAAATTAAGGGATTTCTCAGTAATGGTGATGAAGCTGTTTTTAGTAAGCTGTCGAAAGAAGAATTTGCTGAGAAGTGTAACGTACAATCTTTTGAAGGTGATATATACCGAAAAATTGATGAAATATTGTCATCAGAAGATAATAGGAAAGAGATAGAAAAGGAGTTTCCTCACATAGATATTCATCGCAGGAACACAGGTTATGCCCTCGATTACCTCATGGATACCGAGCCTTTTACGGGTGGTTCAGAACAATTTAATATGTGTAAGCTATTGGCCGGTTCTGAAGGTACTCTGTTTTTTTTTACCGAAATAAAATTAAATCTCGTTCCATTACCTCCTAAGGAGAACGGGTTGGTCTGTGTGCATCTGGATTCGTTGGAAGATGCTTATAAAGCGAATATTATTGCTCTTAAGTTTAATCCGGTGGCAGTAGAGCTTATGGATAAAACAATAATGGATCTTACAAAAGATAATATAACCCAGCGTAAGAACCGTTTTTTTGTGGAAGGAGATCCTGAAGCATTGTTATTGGTCGAGTTTTACAGTGATTTAAAAGATGATATTGACAAGAGGGCTAAAGCCATGCAAGAGGCTATGCTGGCCAAGGGTTACGGCTATACATTTCCCGTTTTATATGGAAACGATATAAGCAAAGTTTGGGCATTACGTAAGGCTGGTCTTGGAATACTTTCAAATATGCCTGGTGATGATCTGCCTGTTCCGGTGATAGAAGATGCAGCTGTTTGTCCTAAAGATATTCCTGCGTATATGGCAGACATAAACAGGATGCTGAAAAAGTACAACAAGGAGTGTGTTTACTATGCTCATATAGGTAGTGGCGAGTTACACCTCCGTCCTGTGCTAAATATGAAAAAAGATAAGGACGTTCAACTATTTCATGATATTGCCAAAGATACTGCGGCCATAGTTAAGAAATACAGAGGGTCACTAAGTGGTGAGCATGGCGACGGACGCTTGCGAGGTCAGTTTATCCCTTTTATGGTGGGAGAGCATAATTATAATCTGTTCAAAGATGTAAAGAAAGTATTTGATCCTCATAAGATTTTTAATCCCGGTAAGATAACCGATACGCCTCCGATGAATAGTTCACTCCGGTATAAGGAGAGTGAAACCGAGGTTCTCGAAAAACCGCTTTTCGATTGGAGTGAGACATTGGGAGTTGTCAGAGCAGCAGAGAGGTGCAACGGTTCAGGTGATTGCCGTAAAAGTCATCTGATTGGAGGCACGATGTGTCCCAGCTATATGGGAACACGAAATGAACGTAACACAACGCGGGCACGGTCAAATATGTTACGAGAGTTTTTTAACGGCTCAATAATTGCCGATAAGTTGGGTTTCGATGAAGTTAAAGAGGTGCTTGATCTGTGTCTGTCGTGCAAGGCCTGTAAGTCAGAGTGTCCGTCGAGTGTGGACATGACTAAGCTTAAGGCGGAGTTTTTGAATTTGTATCACTCAAAATACGGGATACCCTTCCGGTCACGTTTAATTGGAGCTTTCCCGTCAGTGAACAAGTTGGCTTCCTGGCTTCCCGGCATAACTAATGCAGTCTTTCGTTCGCGTACATTGAGTGGGTTGATTGCAAAACTTATAGGTTTTTCTGAGAAACGAGAATTACCGTTGTTGAGTAAAACTACATTTAACCGATGGTATAAAAAGCATAATGATTTAGAACAAAATTCCGAAAGAACAGTCTATCTGTTTGCCGATGAGTTTACCAATTTTAATGACTCACATATCGGAATAAAAACTATTCTTCTGCTTGAGAAGTTGGGATACAATGTTGTTGTGCCCAACCTAAAGGAGAGTGGGAGAACTTATCTGTCAAAAGGAATACTCAAAAATGCTAAGAGGCTTGCAAATAAAAATGTAAGGTTGTTATCCGGAGTTGTCTCGGAGGAGACGCCTCTAGTTGGGATTGAGCCATCAGCTATTTTGACTTTCAGGGATGAGTATCCTGAATTGGTGACACCTGAGTTTAGAGAGGCGTCCAGGAAAATAGCAGACAGTTGTTTTACCATCGAAGAGTTTCTAAACTCTGAGAATGAAAAGGGCAATATCGACAAGTCACTGTTTGTTAAGGATAAGAAAAAAATAAAGTTTCACGGGCATTGTTTTCAGAAATCCCTGTCAGAAACGCGTTACACTAAAAACATTCTTGAAATACCCGAGAACTATACGGCCGAGGAGATACCTTCAGGATGCTGTGGTATGGCCGGTGCTTTTGGTTATGAAAAGGAGCATTATGAACTTTCAATGAGTATTGGAGAATTAGTTCTTTTCCCGGAAGTTAGAGGGTTAGAGAGTGATACTCTCCTGGCAGCTTCGGGAACATCATGCAGGCATCACATTAAGCATGGAACTGATAAGGAGAGTGTACATCCTGTTGAGGTTTTGTATGATGCGTTGAGAAGTTGATAGTTTGTAAAGTTATAAAGTTGATAATTCGTAATTCCAAATTCGTAATTCGTAATTCGTAATTCGTAATTCCAAATTTCCTGTTGTTTGCTTACGATTTGATTGAAAACTCAGAGCAGAATGACTGATTAAAGTCATAACCTGTTGTATAACATTTTTTGAAAGTTTGTAATGGCTACAGTGTCAGCAGTTAAGAGTGATTGAAAAAACACATTATTATTCTTACAAATTGTAATGGCTTATGTAAAAATCCCTAATTTTGAATTGTTAATAATTCAATTTATGTCCTAATTTATAATACTAATACAATGGATGCCAAGATTAAAGAATTCATGGACAGTGTCAGGATGAAAAATCCCGGCGAAGATGAGTTTTTACAAGCTGTAGAAGAGGTTGTAGAAACTGTTTGGGATTTCTATCAGGAATACCCTCATTACAAAAAAGCCAAAATTCTGGAGCGTATGACTGAGCCTGAAAGGGTAATTATGTTCCGTGTTCCATGGGTTGATGATAACGGAGAGGTGCAGGTAAACAGAGGGTACCGCATTGAGTTTAACTCTGCTCTCGGGCCTTATAAAGGCGGATTAAGATTTCACCCCAGTGTAACCCTTAGCGGATTGAAATTTCTGGGGTTTGAACAGACGTTTAAAAACAGCCTAACTACACTTCCTATGGGTGGAGGAAAAGGTGGTTCTGATTTTAATCCCAAGGGTAAATCAGATATTGAAATAATGCGTTTCTGTCAGGCTTTTATGAGTGAACTGTTTCGCCATATCGGTCCTAATACTGATGTTCCTGCTGGTGATATCGGTGTAGGTGGCCGTGAGATAGGTTTTCTGTTTGGGCAATATAAAAAGTTAAGAAATGAGTTTACCGGTGTTCTTACCGGTAAAGGTATTGAATATGGCGGTAGCGTTATTCGTCCTGAGGCTACCGGCTTTGGAACTATATATTTCATAAAAGAGATGTTGGCCACAAAGGGTGAAACGTTAGAAGGTAAAACTATCTCTGTTTCCGGTTTTGGAAATGTAGCATGGGGTGCTGTTCAGAAAGCTGTTGAATTAGGAGCTAAAGTTGTTACACTCTCCGGTCCTGACGGGTATGTTTATGACCCTGAGGGCATATCGGGTGAGAAGATTGACTATCTGCTTGAACTCAGAGCTTCAAATATGGATGTAGTTGAACCTTATGTAGAACGTTTCGGAGGAGAATTTCATGCAGGGAAAAGACCATGGGAGCAAAAAGTTGATATAGCAATCCCTTGTGCTATTCAGAACGAACTGAATGAGGATGATTGCAAGGTGTTGATTAAAAACGGTTGTCAGTTGATTGCTGAAGCTTCCAATATGGGATGTACAGCAGAAGCTGCATTTCTGGCAAGTAAAAAAATAATGTTCGCTCCGGGTAAAGCTGTAAACGCAGGTGGTGTGGCTGTTTCAGGGCTTGAAATGTCGCAAAACAGTATGCGCCTTAACTGGCACGAAAAAGAAGTTGATGATCGCCTGAAGCAAATAATGACCAGTATACATACAGCATGTGTTAAATATGGTACTGCAACCAGCGGTAAAGTAAACTATATAAAAGGTGCTAATATTGGTGGGTTTGTGAAAGTTGCTGAGGCCATGATAGCTCAAGGCGTTGTGTAGGATTTTTATACACGGGGTGACTACTTGACTATAAGTTAAGTCACCCCGTGATTAATATGACATACTATACAATAAGGTGTGGCCTTGTTTAGATTCATTGCAAGGTTATCGCTACATTCCTCATCGATTTCTCAAATCACCAAATCATCACATCAACGAATTATCACATCAATACATCATCATGATCGACACCCATTCACATATATATTCAGAAGAATTTGATGACGACAGGGATGAAATTATTGAGAGAGCACGGTCTGTTGGTGTGTCAAAAGTATTAATGCCTAATATCGACATTGATAGTATTAATATAATGCTTGATGTTGAGAACAGATATCCGGGTTACTGCTATTCAATGATGGGTTTGCATCCGACTTCTGTAAAAGAGAGTTTTGAGGAGGAATTGGAAGTTATTCATAATTGGTTTGAGAAGAAGAAGTTTATTGGCATAGGCGAGATTGGGATTGATCTCTATTGGGATAAATCATTCCTTAACCAGCAGTTGGTTGCTTTTAAAGAGCAGGTTAAGTGGGCTAAAAAATTTGATCTTCCAATTGTCATTCATAGTCGCGAATCATTCAAGGAAGTGTTTTCGGTTATTGATAAGTTGTGGGATAGTAACCTGAGGGGAGTTTTCCATAGTTTCACAGGAAATGAAAAAGATGTAAAACATATATTGGAATATGGTACGTTTTCTATTGGGTTAAACGGAGTGCTTACATTTAAAAATTCAAACTTACGTGAAGTGGTAAAAGTGGCATCCATAGATAAGTTGCTGATAGAAACAGATGCTCCTTATCTTACTCCGATGCCATACAGAGGAAAACGAAATGAACCTTCGTATGTGAAATATGTTTGTAAACAATTAGCTGACGTGTTTGGTATTGAAGAAAAGGATGCCGATTTGATAACAACACAAAATGCAGAACAGATGTTCTTTTCTTAAAATATTAGTGAGCTGCTTTATACTTCTAACTTAAAAAATCTAATTTCACAATGGGCGAGCGAAAGATATTAATAATATATACCGGAGGAACAATCGGGATGGTTAAGGATATGGAAACAGGCTCACTAATCCCTTTTGATTTTGATAATATTGTTAAGAATGTTCCTGAGTTGCGAAATTTCGATTTTCAGATCAAAAGTCACTCTTTTTCACCACCTGTTGATTCATCTGATGTTGATCCTTCTATATGGGAGAAGTTAGTTTCTATTATTGAAGTTAACTATGATCGCTTTGACGGATTTGTTGTTTTACATGGAACAGACACAATGGCTTATACTGCCAGTGCACTGAGTTTTATGCTGCATAATCTTCAAAAACCTGTAATATTAACCGGCAGTCAGTTACCATTGGGCACTATTCGTACTGATGGGAAAGAGAATCTGATAACTGCCCTTGAAATAGCTGCAGCTCAAAAAAACGGCCAGGCTATGGTGCCTGAAGTATGTATATATTTTCAGGATAAACTTTTCAGGGGCAACCGTACCACTAAATATAATGCAGAGAATTTTCGTGCATTTCGGTCTGATAATTATCCTCCGTTGGCTGAAGTTGGAGTTCATATAAAATATAATTATCCGTATATCCGCTATGCTGCACATTCCGGAAAATTCAGAGTAAGTAAAAGGATGAATACAAATATTGCTCTGCTTAAAATATTTCCGGGAATTTCCGAAAATGTTGTAAATGCAGTTTTAAATACCCCCGGTACTGAAGCGGTGGTGTTAGAAACATTTGGTTCTGGTAACGCACCAACGGCTAAGTGGTTTTTAAATTCTGTTGCTAATGCTGTATCCAGGGGATTGCTTGTTTTAAATGTTACCCAATGCCTTGCCGGCAGTGTTGAGATGGAGAGATATGTTACCGGAATTCACCTGTTGGAGCACGGAGTTGTTGGTGGATATGATATGACAACAGAAAGTGCTATCACGAAATTAATGTATCTGTTGGCAGAAAAAGATAGTAAGGAAGAGGTTGAAAAATGCTTAAATTTGTCCTTGAGAGGAGAAATAAACATTTAGAAAGTTTGTAATTGCTTTTTTTTTTGTAATTTGCAGCCTCAAAATTTCATTAAGATAGTAGTATAATTATTTATATTTACTTATCTTTATGTTTAAGAAAATAAATTATTTTATTGGTTTATTAATTAAAGAACGAATACAAAATTTAAATTTTTTATTAATTATGAAAAAGCTATTTGCATTTTTAGCAGTATTTGGAATGCTTAGTCTGGGAGCATCAACAGTGTATGCTCAGGATGAGTCACAAACCACAGACGAGACAACCGAACAGGTTGCAGATGAAACTCAGGCAACTACTGCCGATGAAACCACAGTTGCTGATGAAGCAGAAGTTCCTGCTGAAGAAGCCCCGATAGGTATTCACAAGCAGATAAAGGCGAAATTTATCGAAGGTGGTGCTATGTTTATGAGCGTTGTTATACTATGTCTTATTTTTGGCTTGGCCATTTGTATTGAGAGGATTATTTATCTGAATCTTGCCTCTACAAATACCAAAAAATTGCTTCAGAACATTGAGAATGCTTTGAGCGAAGGCGGAGTTGAGGCAGCGAAAGAGATATGCCGCAACACAAGAGGCCCTGTTGCTTCTATCTTCTATCAAGGTCTTGACCGTTTTGACGAAGGAATTGATGTTGTAGAGAAATCAGTAATCTCTTATGGCTCGGTTCAAATGGGATTACTTGAAAAAGGATTAACCTGGATTTCACTATTTATTGCCATTGCTCCTATGTTAGGATTTATGGGAACAGTAATAGGTATGATTGGAGCTTTTGATAATATTCAGGCAATGGGTACCATTTCTGCTTCTGCAGTTGCCGGAGGTATTAAAGTTGCCCTTATTACTACTGTTACCGGTTTGATTGTTGCTATTATTTTACAGGTGTTTTATAATTACATTGTATCAAAAATCGATAATATTGTCAATAATATGGAAGATGCTTCAATATCATTATTGGATATGCTGGTAAAATATAACATGACTAAACAAGGTTAAGAAATGAGTAAATTATCAAATTATTTAAACTATTTATTATACCTTCTATTCGCCATCACTGCAGTTTATGCATTAGTATTTTATTTTGGTGAATGGAATATGGATAGTGCTTATCCACATCCGGTATCTACCGATTCATTTCTGAATTGGGCGAAAATACTTGTTTGGATTACTGCGGCAGTAACATTAGCCTTTGAGCTGTTTCATATAGTTATGAATCCTAAAAATGCGATTCGGACCTTAATCTCTTTGGTAATAATTTTAGTAATTGTTTTCATAGCTTACAGTTTGTCTGACAATACACTGATGAAGCTTGTTGGTTATAATGGCGCTGATAATGTGGCTTCTATGCTGACAATGGCCGGTACAATGTTATACACTATGTATATTCTTTTTGGAGTTACTATAGCTGTTATATTGTATGTTGAGATATCTCGTGTGTTTAAGTAGTAATTATTAACTCCCCTCTTTTTATGAGGGGAATTAGAATATTAGATTTATGGCAAAAAGAGAATTACAGGAAGTTAATGCGGGATCCATGGCAGATATTGCTTTTCTTTTGCTGATCTTCTTTCTCATGACTACAACGATGGATTCTGACACTGGTTTGGCTAGATTGTTGCCTCCTATTTTGGATGAGAATGAACCTCAACCACCGCCAATTAAGAAACGAAATGTTTTTGTTGTGCTTTTGAATAGTCAGAATCAATTGCTGGTGAAAGGTGAACCAATGGATATATCTGAATTAAGAGAGGCAGCCAGGGAATTTATTGAGAATCCCTTAAGAAAAGATGAGTTGCCGGCGTTTAAAGAGAAAGAAGTTCCACTGCTGGGTGTTGTTGAAATATCTAAAGGTATTATTTCATTACAAAGTGACCGGGGGACAGAGTATCAGGCATACCTAATGGTTCAAAATGAACTGGCGGCTGCATATAATGAGCTCAGGCAAGTGCGTGCCAGGCAGGAGTTCGGGAAAGATTATGCAGAGCTTGATGATGAGGAAAGAAAAGCCATTCGTAAGGCTATTCCTCAACAGATTTCAGAAGCTGAACCTAAAAATGTAGGAGGAGGAGAATAATATGGGAAAGTTTAAGAAAAGTAAAAGTGGTGGTCAAACGGCTATTAACACAGCATCTTTACCTGACATCGTTTTCATGTTGTTGTTCTTCTTTATGGTTAGTACAACAATGAAAGAGGTTGATTTGAAAGTTACGGTTAGGCCAGCACAAGCTTCAGAATTGGTTAGACTTGAACGAAAGGAGTTGGTTACATTTATTTATGTTGGTATTCCTACTAAGGGATTTCAATCTTTATACGGAACAGAACCAAGGATACAGTTAAATGACCAGTTTGCTACAATTAGGGATATTCAGAGTTATATCGCTCAGACTCGTGATAATATGCGGGAAAATGATCAGGCAAAAATGATTGCATCTATTAAGGCTGACAGAGAATGTCCTATGGGAGTAATCACGGATATTAAACAGGCTTTGAGAAAAGCTGCTGCACTTAAGATTAACTATTCAGCTAATCCAATGGCAGAATAATAGATAATTAATTATATTAATAAAAAAAGGGATGCATTTTATGTATCCCTTTTTTTTATGAACAAAAGAGGATGCCCCCAAAGTCGTTATTACGAACAGAGCGAAGCCTGCCTGCTGCAGGCAGGCGATCTCACAAAATAAAGTTGTTGTGATTCAATAGATTGCCTGCCCGACTTAAATTTCTTTTAATGGTGTCAGGCGGGCTTCTTTCCCGATGTTCGGGACAGGCAGTTCCTCATCGCAATGACGTCAGGTTTTTTCTTTTTGGACACCCTCTTAATGATGTGGTTAATAGTTTTATACCGCACCCTGAGCAAGCATTGCATCAGCAACTTTAACAAAACCACCAATATTTGCACCATCCATATAGTTTACAAATCCATTCTCTTTTTTACCGTATTTAATACAAGTTGAATGGATATCTTTCATTATAGCCTGAAGACGCTGGTCAACCTCTTCACGTGTCCACGACAAACGCATGCTGTTTTGAGTCATTTCCAGACCTGAAACGGCTACCCCCCCTGCATTGGCTGCTTTACCCGGGCCGTAAAGAATACCTTTATCAATGAATACCTCAATTGCTTCAGTCGTTGACGGCATATTTGCTCCTTCAGAAACACACATACACCCGTTAGTAATAAGCGCTAATGCGTCTTTTTCATTTATCTCGTTTTGTGTGGCACTTGGTAATGCAATGTCTCCCTTTTCTCCCCATGGCCGCTGTCCGTTAACATATTTTACTCCATATTTTTCAGCATACTCCATTATTCTGCCACGTTTAATGTTTTTGAGGTTCATTACCCATTCAAGTTTTTCTTTGTCTATTCCGTTAGGATCATATATGTAACCTGATGAATCGGATAGAGTAATAACTATACCGCCAAGCTCAGTAACTTTTTCAACTGTATATTGAGCAACATTACCTGAGCCTGAGACTAATACTTTTTTACCTTTAAAACTTTCACCTTTTGTTTTAAGCATCTCATTGGCAAAGTAAACATTTCCATAACCGGTAGCCTCCGGTCTAATCAGACTGCCTCCCCAGTTAACTCCTTTACCGGTTAATACGCCGGTAAATTCATTAGCTAATCTTTTGTATTGCCCGAAAAGATATCCTATTTCACGACCACCAACGCCGATGTCGCCGGCAGGAATATCAGTGTTTGGTCCGATATGACGATATAATTCTGTCATGAAACTTTGACAAAACCGCATTACCTCATTGTCAGATTTGCCTTTAGGATCAAAATCGCTACCACCTTTCCCACCTCCCATAGGTAATGTGGTTAAGCTATTTTTGAATACTTGTTCGAAAGCAAGAAATTTTAATATTCCCAGATTAACTGTAGGGTGAAAGCGCAGACCACCTTTGTATGGCCCTATTGCGGAGTTCATTTCAATACGAAACCCTTTGTTAACTATAGTATAGCCTTTGTCATCTAACCATGGAACACGGAACATTATTACTCGTTCAGGTTCTACTATTCTCTCAAGAATTCCGGTTTTTTGGAATTTGGGATTTTCATTCAGAAAATCTTCTAGTGACAGAATAACTTCATGGACTGCCTGATGAAATTCTGGTTCAGACTGATTCTTGGCTTTTAACTCGGCCATAAATGAACCAACATTAATGAAGGGTGAGTGCGTCATGATTTTGGTTTTTAAGTAATTATTATATTTTAATACACAAAAGGTATAAATAATATTTTTTAATTACTATGATTTTATTTTGTTTTTTTTAAATAACATATGTTCCTTTCATCATTTATTAATAACTTGAGAAATAGAAATTATTTGATATGTTAGAAGATATAGACTTAAGACAGTTTTCAGGTTTTTTTTCGGATACTGAATTCGAACGGTTAATGCAAAAAAGGATATACAAGGTGCTGTTGATATGTAGTGCTTATGATGCTTTTTTATTAGAAGAGGATGGTCGTATAGAGGAGCAGATATTTAATGAGTATGTGGCATTAAACCTTAGATATCCGCCACAAATCATACATGTTAGAACTGCAGATAAAGCTTTTAATGTTCTGAAAAATGATAACATTGATCTTGTAATTACCACGTTGAGTGTTGGTGGCATGGATCCTTTTTTGATGGCAAAAAAGGTAAAGAAAAAGCATCATCAGATCCCAATAGTTGTTTTAACTCCTTTTTCTCGTGAGGTATCTTTACGTTTGTCACGAGAAGATACCAGTGCCATTGATTATATCTTTTGCTGGTTGGGTAATGCTGACATTTTGATGGCAATAATTAAGCTTATCGAAGATAGTATGAATGTGGAGCACGATATTGCTGAGGTTGGAGTTCAGTGCATTCTTCTGGTTGAAGACTCAGTAAGGTTCTATTCAAGTTATCTTCCCCTGATCTATCACATTGTTTTTACTCAATCAAAAAAATTTATGGATGAAGGCCTTAATGAGCATCAGAAGATGATGAGAATGAGAGGCCGTCCAAAAATATTATTAGCCAATACTTATGAGGAGGCAATGGGGTTATATCTGAAATATAAAGATAATTTATTGGGAATAATATCTGATGTTTCATACGAAAGAGAGGGGGTGAAAGATCAAGAAGCTGGTATAAAACTGGCAAAATATGTAAAAAATGAAAATCCTTACCTGCCATTTCTGTTGCAGTCATCAAATAAGGAGTTAAAAAGTTTTGTTAATAATGAATTGCGGGTAGGATTTCTTTATAAGAATTCGAAATCAATATTGCAGGAGTTAAAAGCATTTCTAAATAAATACCTTGGTTTTGGTGATTTTGTTTTTGTTAATCCGAAAACAGGTCATGAAGTTGAAAGGGTAAATGACCTTAAGTCATTGCAAGATAAATTGTTTCAGATACCTGATGAGTCTTTGATGTACCACTTTAAACGTGATCATGTTTCAAAGTGGTTAAATGCGAGAGGGCTGTTTTCTATTGCTGAAATAATCAAACAGTTGAAAGTTGAAGATTTTAAAAGTCTGGAGGAGTCAAAGAAATTTTTATTCGAGACTATTGCCAGTTTCAGGTTTAATAAAGGAAGAGGGATTATTGCCAAGTTTTATAGGGATAAGTATGATAAATATTTAACATTTTCGCGTATTGGTGACGGTTCTATTGGTGGGAAAGCCAGGGGCCTGGCTTTCCTGAATATGCTGATAAAAAAGGATAGTGTTTCAGTTGATAAGTTTAATACTATTTTAACTATTCCCACTACTGTAGTTCTTTGTACTGACATCTTTGATCAGTTTATGGAAGAGAACGACCTTTACCCGGTTGGACTTTCTGACAGCACCGATGAAGATATTCTTGAGGCCTTTGTTAAGGCCGACCTGCCGGAGTGCATTAAGGGCGATCTTACAAAATTTTTATCAGTAGTTAAAAGACCTATTGCCATACGTTCGTCAAGTGTGCTGGAAGATAGCCACTATCAGCCTTTTGCCGGAATATACTCAACATATATGATCTCGCATGATGGAGATGAGGAGTTAACAATAACTCAGTTGTGTGATGCGATAAAGTGTGTTTATGCTTCTGTTTTTTATAAAAGCAGTAAAGCATATATGTCAGTCACGATGAATGTTATTGATGAGGAACACATGGGTATCGTATTACAGGAGGTAGTAGGACAAAAACATGAGGGTGTTTTCTATCCTACAATATCAGGTGTGGCAAGATCGGTTAATTTTTACCCTATTGCTCCTGAAAAACCTGAAGACGGAATTGTTAATGTGGCTCTGGGATTGGGAAAACAGATAGTTGAAGGTGAAGTGTCATTGCGTTTCTCTCCTGTTTATCCAAAAAAAGTATTGCAACTATCTTCTCCTCAGATGGCAATAAGGGAAACACAAAAACATTTTTACTCTTTGGATCTTAATGCTGCAAGCTTTATTCCTTCGATAAATGATGGGATAAATCTTAAAAAAGTTGGGCTGAAGGAGGCTGAGAATTATGGTTCACTTAGATGGATAGGGTCTGTTTATGATCTCCAAAATAATATTATCAGGGACGGCTTGATGCATAAAGGAATCAGACTTGTTACTTTTTCAAATATTTTAAAATATGATGCATATCCTCTGGCCCAGATTATAGAGCAAGTGTTAAAAGTTGGTCAGAGTGAAATGAATCAACCTGTTGAGTTGGAGTTTGCCGTTGATTTGGAAACAGCTGAGGGAAAACCGTATGTTTTTTATCTTCTGCAAATCAGACCAATAGTAGATAATGGGGAAACAATTTCGGAGGATTTGGAAAAAACATCTCCTGATGAGACTTTGATATATTCAAAATCAGCTTTGGGGAATGGTGTTGTCAATGATGTGTATGATGTGGTTTATGTTAAACCTGAGACTTTCAATCCTGCAAATAACAGGGATATTGTTGCTTTGCTGGAGGATATAAATGTTAAATTAATTGATGAGAATCGTCAGTATATATTAATTGGTCCCGGTCGTTGGGGGTCACAGGATTCCTGGCTTGGCATACCTGTTAAGTGGACACAAATATCAGCGGCAAGGGTAATCGTGGAAACTGTACAGGAGAATTATCATGTTGATCCGAGTCAGGGAACACACTTTTTCCAGAACCTTACCAGCCTGAGAGTAGGATATTTTCATGTTAACTCAGTGAAAGGTAACGATCACTGGAGTGTGGATTTTCTTAACAGTCAACCGGCTGTTTATGAAGATGAGTATATCAGGCATGTACGTTTTAATGATTCGTGTACTATAAAGATTGACGGAAAAAACAGCATTGGAGTTGTACTGATGCCGGATATGAGTTGAAAGTTCATAAAGTTGAAAGGTAAAAGTCTACCCTTTGATGCCATTCAGTTCTTTAAGTAATTTAGCTCTTAAATCTTGTGTGGTTGCAGCAAGGCCGATGGGAGGGTATTGAGCCATCGCTCCTGCTCTGTTTTGATAAAGGATGAGTGATGAAAAAACAGTGCCAATTCCTTTCTGTATCTTAAAATCACCCAATAATTCATAAGGAATAATAATACGGTTGTATTTTCTGCCAAAAGGGAAAAGCCTGTAATATTTTATATCGATATCATCATCGTTAAATTCAAATGATACATACTCGAAACCTCCATAGCGATAGACCAGAAGCACAAAGATTAATCCAACCCACAACGGAAGAACCATTTCTTCGCTATAAAAAGATGTGTTGGAAATATAATGGGTTCCCAATACTATTAATATGGCTACAATTATCAGAGAAAATATTATATTTATATGACTAACCTGTTTGCGATTTTCTATTTGCATTTTCTTTTATGGTTAATTTATTGAAATGTGAAATTGTTAAAGATTAATATTCAAATTTAGTTATTTTTGTGGTTTAAATAAAAATAGTATAAAATATATGTTTCCGCTACTTTCAAAAGACGCAAATATCTACATTTCTGAGGATCTGAAAGAGGATATAAAAAAACTTATCAATACCTTTCCTGAAGATAAAATTTTTCTTCTTACCGATGAAGGTGCTTATGAACATTGTATTCCAAAGATTTTTCCATTAAATGGTATTTCGGAGAAACGCATGCTTGTTATTTCTCAGGGCGATATCAATAAGACTATTGAAACAACACAGAAAGTATGGCATTTCTTAAGTCATTCAGGTGCCGACAGAAAATCGTTACTGATAAACCTGGGTGGTGGCATGCCTTGTGATCTGGGAGGCTTTGCTGCTTCAACGTTCAAACGCGGGATACAGTTTATTAATATCCCTACTACTCTTCTGGCTCAGGTAGATGCTTCAATTGGGGGTAAAACAGGAGTTAATTTTGAAGGTTTTAAAAATGAGATAGGTGTCTTTAATCAGGCTTCAGCAGTATTGATTGATACATCTTTTTTTGACACACTGGATAGACAAAATATGGTTTCCGGTTTTGCAGAGATGATAAAGCACTGCCTTATCTATTCGAAGGATGCATGGGAAAAGTTAAAGCAGTTTGATATCTATAAACCTGACATGGATGTATTGAAAGAGTTGGTGGCCAGCTCTATAATGATCAAAAACTATTTTGTTCAGAATGATCTTAGAGAACAATTCCTACGAAAAGCTTTGAATTTTGGACATACATTCGGACATGCCTTTGAGAGTTTAGCATTAAAAGACGGCAGACCTGTTCTGCATGGTTATGCCGTTGCTTACGGTATGATTTGCGAGCTGTATCTTTCTCATATACGTTTGAGTTTTCCTATGTCGATGGTGATTGAAATAGCAAATTATCTTAAAAAGATTTTTGGTGTGTTTGAAATTGAAAGAACCGATTATGATGAGCTTTTCCGGTTGATGGGGCATGATAAGAAAAATGAGGAGAATCGTATAAACTTCACTCTGCTTGATGATATTGGTAAGATACAGGTAAATATTAATGCCACTGAAACTGAAGTGCTTGACACTTTGGAGTTTTATGTAAATTTGTGTAAAGAGTAGGGAATTGATGAACCGAAGAATTGAGGAATTGATAAGTGCTAATTGTGTACTGTTCACTGATAACTGATTATGAATATTCTTGTTAAGGCATCTGAAAAATGTATTGATTGTACAATAAAGTTACCTTCTTCAAAAAGTATAAGTAACAGGTTATTGCTGCTAAATGCTTTGAGTTATAGCCTTTTTGACATAAAGAATCTATCTGATAGTGACGATACAAAAGTAATGCTTGAGGTATTAAACTCAAATAGTACTAAATTTGATATTGGGGCAGCCGGAACATCAATGCGTTTTCTTACAGCATTTTTATCGAAGGTTGTAGGAGAGTGGGTTTTGACCGGTTCCGAAAGAATGAAGCAACGCCCAATTAGCGTGTTGGTTGATGCACTTCGGCAACTTGGTGCAAGAATTGAATACATTGAGAATGATGGTTATCCTCCTCTAAGGATCTTTGGTGCTGCACTAAAGGGGGGAAATATCACCCTGCCGGGCAATATAAGTAGTCAGTATATCTCTGCATTGCTGATGATTGCACCTCAGGTTGAAAACGGACTAACGATTCATCTCGAAGGAGATATCATTTCAAAACCTTACATTGATCTAACTTTAAACCTGATGGCTGAGTATGGAGTGAAAGGATTCTGGCATGATGATAAGACACTAATTATACCGGAAGCGAATTACATACCTAAGCAGATGTCGGTTGAAGCCGATTGGAGTGGAGCCTCTTACTGGTACGAGATAGTTGCTTTGAACCCGGGGCTGGAGGTTGTTTTGCAAGGGTTGAAAAAGAATAGCTTACAGGGGGATTCAAAAGTACTGGATATCTTCAGTAATTTAGGTGTTGTGTCGAAGTTTACACGTAAGGGGTTAACGATAACCTCACAAGGTAGTGTTCCGAAATCTTTTAAGTACAATTTTATTAATCAGCCCGACTTGGCACAAACGCTTGTTGCGACCTGCTGTCTGCTTAATGTGCCATTTGTTTTTACAGGGCTGCAAACACTAAAAATTAAGGAGACTGACCGGATAAATGCGCTGATAAAAGAGCTCGGTAAGTTAGGATTCAAGCTCTCTACTAACGATATTGACATGCTGGAGTGGAATGGAGAAAAGGAAAATATGACTTTCGGCGAGGCTGTTGTTATCAATACGTACGAAGACCACCGAATGGCTATGGCTTTTGCTCCTGCAGCTTCGCGTTTTTCATCAGTAATAATTAAAAATGCCGGTGTTGTTTCCAAATCATATCCGGTATTTTGGGATGATATTTCCAAAGCAGGATATGTGGTTAGTGAATATTGCTAAGAGGAACTGATTAACGAAATATTTTTGTAATATTATTTAGCATTATATTATTCTCCAATCAGTTCTTTAATTGCCTGAAAAGAGTTAACGGTAAGATTCATAATGACCTGATGCATTTGTGTTTTGTCGGCTGAAAGTAAGTATCTACAGATGACTTTAGAATGCAGCCATTAGTAACTCAATGTCTTTTGACGGAATGTTAAATTTTTTGCCAATATGATTATTAGTCAGGATGCCACGGTAAACATAAACTCCCTGACTGATACCGTAATTCTCTTTTATCAATTGTTGTATCCCTCCCGATTCGGCTACTTGCAGCATAATGGGTGCAAAAATATTGCTAAGTGCAATAGATGCTGTACGCGAAACACGTGATGCAATATTGGGTACACAATAGTGAATGACACCATGTTTGATGAAAACGGGATGCTCCAGATCGGTGCACATTGATGACTCAAAACAGCCCCCCTGATCCATACTAAGGTCAATGATAATCGAGCCTTTCTTCATTTGTGCTACCTGACTTTCAGTAACCATAAACGAATGTCCTGTTTGCAGATATCTTAAACTACCAAGAACGGCATCAGCTGATTTTAATGCTTTTGTTAGTGTTTGAGGATGCAAAACGGAAGTAAATACACGTTGTCCCAGGTTTAATTCCAGTTCGCGCAGGTTACGGTACGAGTTGTCGAAAACTTTAACTGTGGCTCCCAGTCCGATAGCAGCTTTGGCAGCAAACTCACCTGCTGTACCTGCACCCAGGATAACAATCTCAGCCGGAGAGATACCTGTTATTCCACCCAACAGAACTCCTTTGCCGTTATGGGCTTTACTAAGAAATTCGCTGGCAATCATAACCGAAGCGTACCCCTCTATTTCACTCATACTTCGGATAACAGGATAGCAATTGTTTTCATCCTTCAATAGTTCAAATGCAATGGCATTTATTTTCTTACTAATCATCTTTGTCAGCTTCTCTTTGCTCTGATTGTAAAGATAGAGCAGTGAAATGACTAACTGTTCCGGCTTTAACAAATCTAACTCATCAAGGGATAGGGGAGATATTTTAAGAATTATATCTGATTCGAAAATCTCTTTTTTGTTTTTTATTATTGTAGCACCACACTCACTAAAATCATGGTCGAAGTAGTGAGCACCTTCGCCTGTGCCGGCTTCCAGAAGTACAGCATGTCCGTTCTGAACCAGTAACTCAACTCCTTGCGGAGTAAGAGGAACCCTGCTTTCAAATTTTGATGTTTCTTTGAGAATGCCAATGATAAGAGTTTTCTTTTTTCTGCCTGTTTCAAGCATCTCTTCCTTAGGAAGGAGATTAGTGCTGCCAAAAGAATAATGAATAGGTTTGTTTTCCATTCCGGTTACTACATCAGTTAAACAATTAAAGTCTTTTAGAATCTAAATTTACTAAAAAAGAAATTAGAATCAAATATGGTTTATCCGATTTCAATAACTGAAATAATACGTTTGCCTTTATCAGTTTCTTTAATGGTTACATCCAGTCGATTGTCAGGTAGGAGAGGAGCTATCTTTTCAGGCCATTCCATAAAACAGTAGTTTCCTGAATAGATGTACTCTTCGTAACCAATATCCAAAGCCTCTTCGATATTTTTTAATCTGTAAAAATCGAAGTGGAAAATTGTTTCTCCTGTTTTTGTACGGTATTCGTTAATAATAGCAAAGCTTGGACTGGTTACATCATCCTCAACATTCATAGCCCGGCATAATGCTTTGATGAAAGTTGTTTTGCCGGCTCCCATTTCGCCATAAAAAGCAATTATTTTGTGATATTTGTATTTTGTTAAAAACTCTTTTGCAACGTTATGGATGCTGTTGAGAGATTCAATAGTGAATGTGTTCATGTTATTTTTAATTGAATTTGTCATCATCCCATATCTGTTGTCGAATTTTGTCATGTTTTTTGTTGTGCCTATTTACGCGATTGTAATACAACAAAGGGTATTAACATCTCTTCGAGAGATATCCCTCCGTGCTGAAATGTGTCTTTGTAATAACTTACATAATAATTGAAATTATTTGGGTAGGCAAAAAAGTCGTTATTGGTGGCAAATATGTATGAAGTTGATAGATTTGGTTTGGGCAACATTGCTTTATCAGGATCATTAACTTCAAAAACCTCTTTTGCATTATACCTTAGGTTTTTACCCTGTTTGTATCTCAGGTTCAGACTGATTTTTTTATCTCCAATTACTTTAATAGGGGCTTGCACTCTAATTGTTCCATGATCGGTAGTGATAACAACTTTAACGTTTTCCTTTTTCAATCTTAACAGTAATTCTTTTAATGTGGAATGGCTGAACCAGGAGTGTGTTAACGAGCGATATGCTGCTTCATTGGCCGCCAGCTCTTTAATCATTTTAACCTCTGTACGGGCATGCGATAACATATCCACAAAGTTAAAAACAACAGCTACCAGATCGTTTTTCAATAATTCAGGGAGTTGTTCTAATAGTTTCTTGCCGGAATCATGATTGCTAATCTTTCTGTAGCAGTGAGTATATGGTTTTCTAAATCTTTGAAAGAATGTACCTATTAACTCATTTTCAAACTGGTTTTTTCCTCCTTCATCATCTTCATCCAGCCAATATTCAGGGTACATTTGTTTAATTTGTGATGGCATAAGGCCTGAAAAAAGAGAGTTGCGTGCATACTGGGTTGATGTAGGTAATATGCTGCAATAGATGTTTTCTTCTTCAGTAATATAATCTTCTGCCATATCTCTTTTTAGTACTTCCCACTGGTCGTATCTGAAATTATCAATAACGATGTAAATAACCTTTTGTCCTTCTTCAAGAAGTGGGAGTATTTTGTTTTTCATTAACCGGTGTGACATAAGAGGAGCTTCAGGCTCTTCGTTTATCCAGCCCAGATAGTTTTTCTTTATGAATTTTGTGAATGCATAATTGGCTTCCGTTTTTTGCATGAGCAGAACTTCATCCATTGTTCCCTCTCCGTCTTGTAATTCCACCTCCCAGTAAGATAATTTTTTATATATGTCAACCCAGTCATTAAAAGTAAAAGAGTCGTTAATCTGCAAAGATATACGGTTAAATTCCGATTGATATGTCGAGGTGGTAGTCTCAGTTATTAACCGGCGTTTGTCGATATTCTTTTTTATTGATGATAATATTTGAGTTGGATTAACCGGTTTAATCAGGTAATCAGCTATTTTTCTGCCAATAGCCTCTTCCATGATGTTTTCTTCTTCGGACTTGGTAATCATTATTACCGGCCACTCCGGTCGTATCTCCTTTATGCGGGTTAAGGTTTGCAATCCGCTTAATCCGGGCATATTTTCATCAAGGAATATCAAATCAAAAAAGTCAGATTCAATCATGTCAAGAGCATCCTGACCATTTGTGGCAGTCTCAACTTCAAATCCTTTCTCATTTAGATATATAATATGAGATCTTAGCAAGTCAATCTCATCATCTACCCACAATATTTTAATCTGTTTTGCCATTTGTTGATGTGTTAATGTGTTGATGTGCTAATGAGCTAATGTGATGATGAGTTGAATATATTGTCATTAACAAATCATCACATCACCGAATTATCACATCACCGATACTCTTTCTTGAAGAATTCGTCATACCCTTTTAGGTCTTTGTTTTTTTCAAGAGTTGTTTTATTTCCCTGAGTTATTATCCAAATGTAATGTTCCCGGTTCTTGACGTCACGTAATAAAAATGCATTCTTGCCTATAGCATTATGGTAATCTTTGGCTTGTTCTTTATTCTTAAAGCCTGTAACAGAAATGTATTTATACCCTTCAATAAAGTCATTTATCTCAACCTTTAGGTTGTCCTCTTTATAGGTGTTTTTTGTGAAGTTAGTGTAAATCCTCAAAATTTTATTGTAATCTATCCTGCTTTTCTTGAAAACAACGATTATATTTTGTTGTGAGTCGGCATTAAACACCCAAGGCGAAGGAGCCGGGATACTGTCTTTACGTTCAACCTCTTGTTTGCTTGTTTCAGTTTCTTTAACAGCTTTTTCAGGTTCTTTACTAGTGACCTGTTTGGAAATTATAGAATCAGCTTTGATGGCGGTTTCCACTTCCGGCATATCTACTACTGTTGTATCCTGTTTCGTTTCTTTTATGTCGGGTTTGGCTATCTCTTTTTCCGTTTTTGGTAACATCTCTTCAGGTAAATCATCAATATTAACAGGCTTTAGATATAGAGTATTAAAGAATGCTTCATAGTTATTTATCTGCCCTGATGACAAGAAAAATTTAAGATTCGATTCTGATATCACAAATAATTTTGTTTTGACTGAATCTGAGAGGAAGAGTTCATCTTCGTGTTCACGTGCAGCATAGAAATAGTCCATCCCTTCCAGTTTGTTTTTGAATCCTTTGATCAGAATTGCCGTCGAATTATCAGGCAAACTGGTGGTTTCGATACCATAGTCATTTATTAAATAGCGTGAGAAGTTAAAGTCAGCCAGATTAAAAATAATACGATTTGCATTAGCACTTTCAGGAGATAAAGCCATAAAACTGTGTTGTTCATTTTCGGTGTAAAGAAATCCTGTGATGTCCGGTTCTGTATCAACCTGTTCTTTCTTTTCCTCTTTTGTCATCTGTTTTACCCTTTGCGCCAATATGGAGTTATACGGTTGCAGACTCTTAACCGGAGTGCGTCCTTTATCCAGTTGTTCGAGGAATAGGGATGCCAATTCAGCTTCTTTTGTTCCGGAATGTTTGTTAGTTAGAGTTTCAAGATTTTGTTTAAACAGTTCTGTATCTCCTTTTCGGGCATACGACAAAGCCTTTATCAGCCTGTACTTTGGCAGGTAAATGTTAGTGGTATCTTTAAGCTCAACATTTGTGGCTTTCTCAATTACCATGTCGTAATTGCCGGTCAGGTAATTAGAATATGTATTGGCATATTCATCATCCTCAAGTTTTTTTGCAGTTTCTATCTTAGCGAGATAATCAGGATCTTCGAGATACTGAACAAACTTACTGTCAGGGAAATGTTTTTTCAGGCTGTTTAGTGTCCTTATTTTATTTACATTGTTATTGTTTGCTTCATAGGCTTTGTACAGAGATATGTAGATATTTTCTTTGTCCTTCTCAGCTATTGTTGATGAACTTAAACAAGCTTCAAACATTTCAATTGCTTTCGGGTAGTTCTTTAGTCGCTCAAGATATATCATTCCTGCTTCAAATATGCTAATGTCACGTGTAAGCAAAGCTTCCTGATAAGCGTCAGGAGTTAATGGAATATCTGCAAGAAGTGACTCTTTGGTGGGGATTTTTCCGGGTTGGCTATCTCCGGTAGCTCCTGACGTTTGTTCTTTACCATTTTGATCCTCCTGTTGAGTGCTTTCACTGAAAGGTTGACCGGATTCGCCAGGCTCTCCGGGTTCATCCTGACTCATCTCAACAATTCCTTTTTCGTTTCTTCGCCAGTTATCTGCCAGCTTACGTTTTCCCCACCGGCGAATAAACTCCTGTTTTCCCATCTCTTTTGTGGCAACGTTGTAGAAATACCATTTGCCTCCACCCGCTTGCGGACTCATACTTTGATAGCTTCCTTCTTCAAAATAGGACTCGCCGCCACTTCTGCTTTTTTGTTTTTGTTCTTCTTTAAGTTTTTGTTTCTCCGTTTCAATAATATCTTCAAGGAACTTGTCGCGCTCTTCATCACTCATGTCTGCAAGTATGATTAAACTGTCCTGATTGTTAATAATGTCAAGCTGCTCAACCAGTAATTGCAGTGTATTACGTCTTTCACTTATTAGTTTGTAGTTTTTGAAATCTTCTGAGATAACCATCATGGCACTGTCATAATGTAAATATGCCGGTTTGTATATCTCTTTGTTAAAGTAAATGTCACCAATCTCCAAATATGAAAGTGTTTTCTGATAATCGTTGTTTACACTTACTTCAACAGATTTCTCAAAGTTTTTAATTGCTTCCTGCTCATTGTCGAAATTGAGATAAACTTTACCCAAAGCATAATATATCTGATCTCTAAACTCTTCATTTTTTTTGTCACGAAGCATCTTTTTGATTTGCTTTTTCATCTCATCAATTGATGCGTTTTTATAAACTATTGTGGCTCTTTTTATGTGGGCATTAAAAGCCATTTCATAACCCGGGCTGTTTTTTAAAGTTTGTGCGTAAGCGTTTGCTGCGCCATCCTCATCTCCTGTAAGTTGTTTAATCTGTCCTAAAATAAATGAATAGCGTGCTTTGTCACCTCTTTTGTCAATGCCGTCAATTGCATTTTGTAGTATGGGAATTGCCTGTTTGTACTTTTCCTGTACTAGTAAAAGGTTGGCATACACTTCCATATATTTACCATATAAATTTTCCGGCGCTTTCCCGTCAAAGTCATAATTTTCGAGGGCGATATAGGCGTTGTTAAAATCTTTTAGTTCGGTATATGCACGTGCCTTCCATATTAATGCGCTGTACTTACTCTCTTCGTATGAAAAATCCCGTATTAAAAGGTCTAAAGTACGTATTGCCTGCCTGAAATCATGTTTGATAATTTGGGCTTTACCAATCATCAGAAGGGCATCATCAACCCATTTGTTGTACTCTTTTCTATTGCGAAAATCTTTTTGTGATTTGCTACCTCCACTTTTATTCTTTGGCTTAGCAGTTATTGAGTGATGCATTATCAGTTTTGTGCCTTTGTCAATAGCTCTGTCCATACTTGAGGTTGCTACTCCTATTGCAGTTTCATCTGACTCTTCAAACATCGGCAGCACCTTTATGTAGTTGTCTTTATAGCTGTCCTCTATAGCTCTTATGCCTGCCTTATAGCTTTCGTTGCCATTAAAATAGACATTGTAATGTGCTGTCGTATTATGAAAATTACGGCTGAGCCATGTGTTTTTTTTGGTAGAGCATCCCCATAGAAGGATAAGAACAATAAATAGATATTTACGGTATGGCATGGGGCAGCTAAACTAATGTTTTAAATAAAACTGTCTTTTGACAAAAATATTTTATTTATTTATAATTTTCATTACTGGCAGAAAAACATTTTTATAAATTTACCAAATATGTATGAATAATGAGGGTTAATATTGCAATCTTTGTTTAGATTTGAATAAAAAACCTTGACTTTATAATCTTTACGCGTGTGAAAATAAATATTATTGAAGATGATAGGGTGTTCAACCGTATGATTGAATATACACTTACATTAAATCCTGACTTTGAAGTAAACACTTACTATAACGGAAAAGATTTCTTGCAGGATCTTTCTGACAATCCGGATATTGTTACTCTCGACCTGGGTTTGCCGGATTATACGGGGAATGATATTCTAAAACGAATAAAAAAATATAATCCAGAGATTGAGGTAATCATAATATCAGGGCAGGATGATATCTCAACAGCCGTGCAACTGTTAAAGCAGGGAGCCTATGATTACATCACCAAAGATGAGAATATTAAGGAGCGCTTACTTCACAGCATTCATAATATTAACAAAACAAAATCCCTTAAGAATGAGATCTATCAACTGAAAACAGAGATATCCAATAAGTATGAATTTAAACATGCCATAATAGGTGAGAGTTCTGCCATAAAGGATATTTTTGCTCTTATTGATAAAGCAATAAAGGTTCCTAATATAAACGTTTCAATAACCGGTGAAACAGGTACCGGGAAAGAGTTAATAGCTAAAACTGTTCATTACAGTTCACCTCGACGAAATAATCCATTTGTGGCAGTTAATATGGGTGCAATACCGTCTGAACTTATTGAAAGCGAACTGTTCGGACATGAGAAAGGGGCTTTTACAGGAGCAATAACAACTAAGAAAGGTAAGTTTGAGGAAGCTGATGGAGGAACAATATTTCTCGACGAAATAGGGGAGGTCGATATGAACCTTCAGGTGAAACTATTGAGGGTTTTGCAGGAACGCGAGATTACCAGAGTAGGAGGGAATGCTACAATAAAAATTAGTACAAGAATTATCACAGCTACCAATAAAGATTTGTCGGAAGAGGTGAGAAAAGGGAATTTCCGGGAGGATCTGTATTACCGCTTGTTGGGATTGCCTATCCAGTTGCCATCATTGAAAGAACGTAAGAATGACATTTTGTTATTAAGCGATCATTTCTTAGTGGGTTTTTGTAAAGAGAATGAATTGGATAAAATAGTATTAACATCTGCCGCTAAAAAGAAACTTATGAAGTATTCATTTCCCGGTAATGTGAGGGAGCTGAAAGCTGTAATTGAACTGGGGGCTGTTCTTACTAATTCAGGAGAGATAGATGAAGAACACATAGTATTTAATTCAGCTAACAGTGAAATGGATATGTTTTCTCAGGAAATGACATTGGCGGAATATACCGAAAAGATAATTACTCATTTTTTGGATAAGTACAACAACAATGTTCTTAATGTTGCCGATAAACTTGATATCGGAAAATCAACTATCTATAATTTACTGAAGAAACAGAAGGAGGAATGAGCTGGTCTCGGCTTCGCTCGACCAGCCTTGTGCTTCGCTCGACCAGCCTTGTGCTTCGCTCGACC
>CBDUZZ010000048.1:0-35268 GCA_965371855.1 uncultured bacterium | reverse complement strand
TTTGGATGACAAATATAGAACGAAAATAATAAAAAGTTAAAAGCGATTTCCCTGGTAGTTTTTGTAGTTAATTTCAACAGTTTCCCAATCAGTAATATTATTGATTTGCTGAAACATATCTGCACTCTTGTTTGCTCGTATATAGAATAGCTTACTGTGTTTATCAACCACATCGATAATATTTTTTGAGTATGATCCGGCATCCATCCTCGACCTGTTTATTGATATACCTTCCGATTGTTGCTATTCCGGGAAAATATCCTTTGGTCTTCTTATAGGTTTTTTTTGCATCCCATTTATTATTGGCATTTACTTGATTGTCGTAATCAAAATCATAACATTCTCCGGCTTTAAGTTGTTTGGTTAACTTTAACGATTTTATATTTAGTCTGTTAAGCTTATTGTTTATGTTGAAATTGTATGACAATCCGCTGTTCGATACATAAACAGTATTTTCTGTTGTCAGTTCTTTAAATGAACGCAATACCGTATCAGCACTAGGAACATTATTTCCAGGAATACTGGAGAGATATTCTCTGAAATGAGTGTTTATATCTTCTATTGCATCTCCTCCACTAAGAAAAACATTTGTTAAATTTCTGAATATCTCGCTATATTGATACCCTATATATTTCACCCTAACACCTAACTCATTATCAATCAGCCGACTCATGCCCACCTTGTTGAAATAATGATTTACTAAAGAGGTTCCTGAAAATGGGTTGACTGGTGTCTTGAAATTTTGTATTTTCATCGCTGTAAATATTAAAACCTATTTTGCTGTTGTAATCACTAAAATAAGTGAAAATATTTACAAATCATTCACTGTGTAAGTTTTTCTTACACAGTGAATTGATTTTTTTATTAACAATTTACTTGCGGATTTAAGGTTATATTATAAAATGAGTGTCCGTTTACGTACCCATAAATCCTTGTATGTAGCAGATATACTAACGATTATAAGATGTCGCATCACGTCAACATTAAGTCTTGATTGACAGGACTATAGCCATGGAATTAGGTATTAAAGCGGACACTCATTTATTATAATACAGTTCAACTATGATTTATCACTATCATAATTTTACATTACAGTTTCTCCAATCCTCCGTTAAAGTCAAATTCATCTCCTTTTGCGATACCCTCAAGCAATAATTATCCATCATGCTTTATGAACATAAGCTCTCTGAGAGCTATTTTATTTTTGCAACCCAACCACCACCTTGAGCTAACCGAATGTGCATTTTACTTTTATTTGTAATCGTTTTTATTTCTCGTTTAAAATCCGTGGCATTTCTGTTTGCATTCACACCGTCTTTAAACAGTTCCATCTGATGTTCCCCATCGCTCAGAAAAGAGAAGTCTATATCAAATTCTTGTGCTTTTTCGCCAGTCATTGCGCCAACATACCACTGAGTACCTTTTCTGCGAGCCATCACAACATATTCTCCAATTTTTCCATCCAGTGCAATTGTTTCGTCCCATATTTCGGGGGCATCTGCCATAAATTTGGTACAATGTGGATTTTGCCTGTACAGAACAGGACTATCGGAAAGAGTAGATTGTGGGCTTTCGTAAATTACATACATTGCCATTTGGTGGGCGCGTGTGCCCATGCTCATGGGTTTCCATCCCATTTTTACAAACTTCTCTTCCGACACGTTTATCATTGCTCCGGGAGTGTAATCCATTGGCCCGGCAACCATTCTGATAAACGGAATTGTAACATCGTGCTCCGGCGTAACATCATTGCTCCATTTTACCCACTCCAAACCTTTCACACCTTCCATTGTAATTACATTTGGGTACGAACGGCTTAACCCCGAAGGTTTATAATTTCCATGAAAATTTATAAGTATTTTATGCTCGGCAGCCTGCTTTGCAACTCTCCAATAGTAGTTAACCATTGTTTGGTCATCGCGCCTCATCTGATCAACCTTAAGCCCGGCAATCCCCCACTCTTCAAATTGTGCAAATGCTTTTTCGTGCTGGTCGTCAACATCCCTCCAAATTAATCGGAGTACCAAGCCCACCTTTTTCTTTTTTGCATAGGCAGAAAGTTCATCCATATCAACATCCGGGTTCAGGTCAAAAATATCACCAACAGTGTACCACCCGGCATCGAGCACTACGAGTTCAACTCCATATTCGGCAGCAAAATCAACAAAGTACTTATAGGTTTCAGTATTAATCCCAACCTCAAAATCTACACCTGTAACATTAATACCGTTCCACCATTCCCAAGCAATTTTACCGGGTTTAATCCACAATGTATCTTCCAATTGATTGGGGCGCGACAGAATTGTAACCAACTCGTTTTGCAACAAATCAACATCTTTTTCAGCCAAAATAATTACACGCCACGGATAGCTGCGGGTACCGGTTGTTTTTGCAATAAAGCTATCGCGCGAAACAACTGAGTTAACGCCGTTGGTTTCTCTTTTTACTTTTGAAACATGATTGAAAAAATGTGCATCAAAGCCTTTATTTCCTGTTGATTTTAACCACATCCCGGGATAGTCAAAAAGATCTGATTCGGTAATTAGTACTTTAGTGCCACTTTCAGGAGCAATTAACACTGGCAATAATCCAAGTGTGTCTGGCGAAATTTCACTAATATTCCGGTATGTATAATTTACTTCTCCCTGTGTGTAAGGTGCATCTTTTTCTTTTGAAAAATAAACAGGTACATTCTCAGGAAAGCTAAACCGTACAGTTTCACTATCAACAATAATATCGTCTTTATATGATGTTACAAAACGATATGCAACACCATTGTCATAAGCTCGAAATTCGAGAGATAAATGGTTTTTAAACTGTAAAGAAAGTACATTGCATTTGTCTTTTACTTTCCTGTTTTTTAATGGTAGGACAGGAGACAATTCCCTGTTTATTGAACTCTCTTTTATCTTTTTAACAGCAAGAGTTTCACTCTGCTTCCCATTAATATCCATGTCAATATCAGTACCGGAAACTACTTGTTTTCCATTCACAAAAACAGTAAAACTTATTTTCTCCGAAACAGTTATTTCAACTTTTGTACTATTATCGGGCGATAAAATCTGGTATTTCTTTTCTGCAGCAAAAGAGGGATTAATCTCAATAAACAAAACAAATACTAACAAGCCCAAAAATCTTAAACAAAACAAATACTTACTTTTCTGCATACTTCTTTATTAAAAAATCTATAATTCTAAATTCTTATTTAACTCAATTTTTTTCCCGGGTTCAGTTTTAAACTCAGAAACTATATCACCATATTTTATGGAACAAAAACCTCCTTTTAATGATTCAATTTTTGCACCCACTAATTTCCCATTTTCCCATTTTATATCCACTTCAAAGGCTCCCCTTGCACGTAACCCTTTTACTTCGCCTGATTTCCAAACATCGGGCAGCGCAGGTAACAGTTCTATATATCCTTTATGCGATTGCACCAGCATTTCAGCAATTCCGGCAGTGGCACCAAAATTCCCGTCTATTTGAAATAATTTTGGCGGATGCACATCAAACAGATTTGGAGAAGTAAGATGGTCTAACAATCCCATTAAATGTTTAAACGAGCTATCACCATCATGTAAGCGGGCATAAAAATTTATCAACCAGGCAGCACTCCATCCTGTGTAACCACCACCGTTTTCCAACCTTCGCTCAAGTACTTTTATCGAGGCATCTCTCATTTCCGGGGTTTTGGTAAGCAATTTTTCTTTGCCCGGATACAAATCGAAAAGATGAGAAATATGCCTGTGCCCCGGTTCGCTCTCTTGGTAATCCTCAATCCACTCTTGAATAGTACCATCTTTACCAATTTTAATGGGCGGAAGACGTTTTAAAATATCGGTAAGTTCGGCTCTAAAAATGGCATCAACATCAAGTACTTCACTACCTTCGATACAAGCATCTAAAACAGCATGAATAATCTCTATATCCATTGAAGAAGCATAAGAAATTCTAATCTTTTTATTTGTTTTGGGATTGATATACAAATTCTCAGGCGAGCTTGACGGTGCGGTGATCAAGTACCCGTTGTTTCCTTCTATTAGATAACTTTTAATAAACTCTGCTGCACCTTTTAACACCGGGTATGCTTTGTCTTTGAGGTATTCTTTATCCTGTGTAAACTCAAAATGTCTCCACAACGATAATGATGTCCACGCACCGGCTAAAGGAAAATAGTAGCCATTAATAATCTGCGAACCTTTTGTTGAACCCGAAGGGGTTGTCCGTCCAAAAATATTCGAGCTTGTGTAAGCAACCCAACCTTCTGCACCTAATAATTTCTCTGAAGTAATGGCTCCCCTTTCTGTAAGCAAACTAAACCAGTTAGTTAGTGGATTAACTGTTTCTGAAAGGTTACAAACCTCTGCCGGCCAATAGTTCATTTGCAGGTTAATATTCAGGTGGTAATCGGATTCCCACGGTGCCCATAAGCGGTCGTTCCAAATACCCTGCAAATTGGCGGGTAATCTTGAAGGACTACGAGAACTCGACATTAACAAATATCTACCATATTGAAAATACTGGGTAAAAAACTGCAAATCGGCAACACCACTTTTGATGGAATCAAGACGTTGATTGGTGGGATGTTGCAATTTAGAATAATCGCTACTAAGTTTTAATGACACCCGATTGAACATATTAGCGTGTTCTGAAATATGAATTTCTTTCAGTTGCTCGAAAGATCTTTCTTCTATTTTTGAAATTGATTTTTCAACTACTTCAAGTGGATTAATAGACCTGTCGAAATTTAATTTCTGCAAATTATAATCTGTTGCCGACACAAAATAAAGTACAATCGATTGCATTTCTGAAGCAATTAAAGATCCTCCATCAGCAGTAATTGTTCCCCCGTCGGCAATTGCTTTAACTTTTGCAGCAAATTTCATGTGCTCACCTCCGGGACCGGAGCCACCGGGATTATCATCGTATCCTCCTTCTGATGCAGGGATGTCTATTATTTGCCCCTGCAAACACAGCTCGTTGTTCAACTTTGTAAATACTTTTGCATCTTTCTCCCTGTTCATCGAAATTTTCAGGTTTAATGCTCCTGGTTTATTTACCGAAATTCGGATTGCCATTACATCGTCAACAGCCGAAATAAAGGCCTCGCGTGTATATTCTACATCACCAACTTTATAGCTGACTTTAGAAATTCCATTTTCCATATCAAGCGAGCGTTTATAACCGGTCACAGAATCGGCACTATATTCAAAATCAATAAGCAAGTCGCCAAAAGTTTGATAGGAGCCAAACGAAGTAGGACTGATTGCAATTTTGTCCATCGCCAACTGGTGGGCTTTTTCGAGCTGCCCGTTTAAAATAAACTGTTGAATTTGTTTTAACGTTTCGGGAGAGTTTTTACGATAAGCATCGTTTGGTTCTCCTCCCCACAAACTCTCTTCATTAAGCTGAAATCTTTCGTTTACAACTCCTCCAAAAACCATTGCTCCCATTCTGCCATTACCCAACGGGAGTGCTTCTTTCCATGTATTGGCAGGTTTATCGTACCACAAAGTATTTTCACTTGTTTGCGTAGTTTTATTCCGGCTATCTGAACAACTAAAAAAAACACTGTTTGATGTAAGTAATACCAGAAGAATAAAAGAGTTAATTCGATTCATCTATAAAGGTTTTAGTTTTGTTTCTCAATATATATTGCATTTCCACCACCCGGTGCTAAAAATACCGACAGTTTTGTTTTCGAATCAACATCTGCTTTTTCAACGCTATAACTCTCTTTGTTATTCAGGAAATGTGTATCCTTTGTATCTTTATATATAGTGGCAATATATTTTGTATTATCATCAAGAAAGCTAAAATTAACGGTAATATTTCTACTTTGCCTGTTTGTTAGTGAACCCACAAACCAGTCCTCTCCGGCTTTTCGGGCAACAACAATAAATTCTCCTATTTCGCCATCAAGCACTTTTATGTTATCGAATTGTGGTGGCATTTTTCTGATACAGTCGAACAAGTCATCTTTTTTCAGATACTCTTCGGGAGCATCTGGCAGCACAGTTAAACCAGAATTTACAACAATAAGTTTTGCCACTTCAGCGGTAACCGTTCCTGGTATTTCAACAAAAACCCGGTGGCGCGAATGGGCATTATTTAGCCCAAACCAGCCATTTGTCATATCAAGAGGTCCGGCAATCATATTTATAAATGGTGTTGACACGGCAGTTTCTGGGAAATACGAGCTTTTTGCATCGGCTTGTGCCCAGCAAAACTCTTTTGTAATGAGGTTGGGCCAGGTACGCCTGTCGCCACTGGGAGGAATTGGCCCGTCGTGAAAATCAACCATCAGTTTATATTTTGCACACAACTCCACGACTTTGCGGGTGTGCTCTACTTTTTCCTGACCTTTTCCACGCATAAAACCGTATTTTACTCCGGCAGCTCCCCAGTCGGCAAACTGTTTCAGCACTCTTTCGAGCCCGAATTTTTTGGCTCCTTTGTCGTTTAAATAGAGAATAACCCCAACGCCTTTTTCTTTTGCATAAGCCATGCACTCTTCAATGTTTACACCATCACGTGCTGTGGTCGGATTTGATTTTTCACTAAACTCGTCTCCATACCAATCGGCATCAATTAGCAGATACTGAATATTATTTTCTGAAGCAAAATCGATAAATCGTTTGTGCGAAACGGTGTTCAACCCGTATTCAAATCCATCTGCTGCTTTGTAGCCCCACACACGCCAGTCCCACATCGAACGCCCGGGCTTAATCCACGATGTATCTACAATTTTGCACGGTGGATTGAGGTTGGCTAACAAATTAGACTCGACCAAACTACCGGGAGTGTTACCAATAATGAAAGTTCGCCACGATGTTTTTAAAGAATTGCCTGCATTGTAGGGTTCAAAATTGAATTTTAGAGATAAATCCTTGTCACCTGCATTTAATGTAAAAGGTGAAAAATGAAATATTGCCGCTTCGTGAATGGCAAGATATTTACCCGATTTGATTTTAATAACAAACGGCGTTTTAATACTTTCCAACGAAGTTTCAGACCTTTTAATTGGCCCTAAGTTATGTTTCTCGCCATTGGCTGCCCAAAAGGTAAAATCGTCGGCAAAGTGAAGTAATGTCAACTCTTTCTCAACTCGAAGTGAATCGAATTGAAGTTGCTCAGAGATGGTATAACGATAGGCAATTCCATCATCATAACATCTAAAAACGATATTAAAAAGAATTGGTGTCTCACTATTTTTTCTACAATTTAGTGTGTATTGGTTGTAATTATTTATTACCTCTTTTGCTTTTCCGGCAACAGGATTCCATGTTTCGTTAACCGAATTCTGTTCAAGATTAAGGATTGAAATGCCGGTTGATAAATCGACTTCGTTAAGCACAATTCCCAACAAAGATTGTTTTATAATTGTGTTGTTGCCAGATTCGGTTAATGAGAAATTCACCCCTTCATTTTCAGTTGAAACAACTATTGACATTTTTCCATTTGGAGATTCAAAACTGTAATTTGTTTTTTGTTGGCACGATTGCAGAGCAATAAAAAGCAACAAAATAGCGAAAAGCGAAAAGTTTGTTTTTTTTATCATGATTTAAAATCTAATTAGCAATAAAATGTATTTTGATAAGTTCTTTCAATTCCTTTTTTAATTCAGCTTTTATCTCCTGCATTTCGGGATTGGCAGCTATGTTCGTCCACTCCAACGGGTCTGTTTTATGGTCGTACAACTCCTCTTCGCCGTTGTTACACAAAATATAACGGTACCTTTCGGAGCGTACCGAGTAGTGATGTTCTGCTGGTGAAATTTCCGCAGGAGTTGGTTTTCTTACACCATTTGCTACAACGGTTAAAGCAACATCGGGGCCCTTCCATTTTCCATTCTGAGGATTTACCAGAAGAGGTTTTAAGCTGTGCCCGTCTAATGGAATTTGATTAGTTTTTTTGTTCGGATTATTTGAAATTCCACAAAGGTCGTTAATGGTTGGAAAGATATCGACTAACGAAATTGGGTTACTGCATTTTTCACCTCTTGCCAATCCGGGGCCTGCCACAATAAACGGAATTCGACCTGCCTCTTCCCAAAGGGTAAATTTATACAATGTCTCTTTTGTTCCCATGTGATATCCGTTATCGCTAACAAAAACAATGAAAGTATTATCTTTATCAGGGCTGTTTTCAAAGGCATCTAAAATGTCTCCGAGTTGGTCATCAACAAACGAAACTGCAGCAAGATAATGCTGAATCCATTTTCGTAACAACTCCTTGCCACCACCATCAATTACACTGCGATAATTTTCAAATCCATGAGGCGAATTTGCGGTGTTCCCCTTGGCAAATTCCGAAAATATTTTTGCACAATCTTCAAGATCGTTTTCAACAGTTACAGGTAATTTTACAGAGTCTAATGAATACAAATCGAGATATTTTTGAGGTACAATAAGCGGAGTATGCGGGCGGTTAAAACCTACACAAAGAAGGTATGGTTTGTCGTGTTTTGCTTTGATTGTTTCAACTGCATAAATTGCATTTTTTTCGTCGGGCATCAAATCTCTGTCGTTTTCACTTTCATAACGAAAAGGCTCGCTGTGAAGTATCCACCCTTTATAGCCTGGCGCACCGGTTTCTGGATTTGCCGGCACTTCAGGTACATCTGCTAACGAGGCAAAGGTATTGTCAATAATCATAGTTTTTGGCAACGACGGATGTAACGGCCCCCTAAAACCTGTTTTTCCTTTTCCGTCCCAAGGCCATGGCCCCCAATCTATTGGTTCGCCATATGTTGGTGTGCCGTCTTGCAGTTTCCACACATCATCTTCATGGTCGAGGTTGTGATAGATTTTTCCTGTTCCATAAACATCATACCCCTGATTCCAAAAATGCTCCATTATTGTTTGTGATTCTTTTATAACTGGCGAATATCGCATGTGTCGCCAATTATTTTTATCGCTATAAAAACCGGTGGAATGAGGATAAAGCCCTGTTAAAAAACTGGCTCTCGACGGGCCACACAGAGGTGCATTGTCGTAGGCATGAGAAAATCGAACTCCCATATCTTTTAGGCGGTCGATATTAGGAGTTTTAGCTTTTGGAAAACCATCAACACCAAAGACATCATCATTTAAATCATCGCAAACAATAAAAATGAGATTAGGCTTTTTTGGTTTTTTGGTTTTTTCCGTTTGGCACTGTACGCTTAAAAATAAAACAAGTACAAGATATAACAGATTCCATTTAGTGTTTTTCATTATTTTATATATTTAATTCATTTCCTTTTAACCGGAGTCTGCAATTGATGCAAATACACACGCATCTGGTCAATTAATTCATTATCAATATCTATGATTTTAAAAACGATATAGGGTTTCGATGTTTGTGTATTAAATTCGAGTACACCGAACCCACATTTTTCATTGTACCCAAAAAGCGAACCTTTTCTAATTCCGTGATAATGGATATTGGTGAGCCTTGAACTGGCAAATTCATACAGTGAATAATCGTTTTGCCGTTGATGTTTCCATGCATCGTGGCGGTGGCGGTCGGCAGATAGAAGTACGATGCCTTCAATTCCATTTTCTGTAAGGAAATCAAAAATTTCAGCCCGCTCTTTTTGATACCCCCTCCAGGTATCGAAACGCCCTTCCATAATATCTTTTGCCCCATCGGACCAGGGGATTGATGAGATAATAATTTTGAAAGTTGCTGTTGATTTTTTCAGTTGATTTTTAAGCCACCCTATTTGAACTTTCCCGAGCATATTTGCATTAATGCCACCGTCTTTCACAAACGATGGAGTTCGGTAGTAGCGGGTATCAATCATAAAAAACTCGACATCGCCCATGGAAAAATTGTACCACGTCCCTTTCGTTTTTTCTCCTCCGCCATAAAAAGGATTTACCGTATTTTGGCGATATACATTCAACACATCTTTTTTCCAAGGTTTAGCAGTTTCGCCTGCACCTCCGTACGAATCGTTTACACCAAAATCATGGTCGTCCCAAACCGAATAGTAGGGAACTGTTTCCAGCATTTGCCTGAATTCCGGCGATGATTCGCGCTGATAGTAGCAGAATTTTTGCACTTCGGGCAAATCGGGGTGGTCGATGTAAACATTATCGCCCATCCCGAGGAAAAATGCCGGCTTCTGTTTTGCAATTACATCCCAAATGTATTCCAGTTCAGGATTATAAAAAGCACCGCCTCCAAAAACTATCCGCTGTATTCCAACTTCGCCGTTTGCCGGAAAAGTTTTAAACGAAGCAATTGAGCCAACCTTAACACCATTAATTCTTACCATGTAAAAATATTTAGTATTGGGTTGTAAACCTGTAATTTCTGCAATTCCCGTAAAATCGTCGTTCCGTTTAGTTTGTCCATTAAAAGTCCCAACCGGATTTGTGAGTGCTAAATCACGGGCAACAAGCACTTTAAAAGTAATTTCAGAAAAAGTTCGAATCCACACTTTTGCCGAATGGTCGGTAATCGAGCCGGTCATTGGGCCATGAATCAACATCTTCTCTTCAATCAGCTCCTTAAACTTTTTAGATTTATAAAGAGGAGTCAATATTTTACGCGGACCTGCCATAAAACGTTCGATTGGAATTCCACCGGAAATCGCTTTATCAAAATACAACTCACCGTTTACATTGTCATGTTTTGAATAATATGCAACACTCAGCCCATATAAATCTTCTGAAACACCAAGGTGTTCCTTCTGGTAGTCGTGCATATTCCTGATTGCTTTATCAACCTCGCCCGAGAATATTTTTGCGTACTCCTCTCTGTTCATTTTATGGCTCCATGTTTTCAAGTCGAACTGAACATGTTCCTGTGCAAAACCAGTTATACCAAAAGCGAGAAGTACAAGCAGAAGGGAATTCTGTTTTATTCTGTTTCTGAAAAAGTTATTCATAATTTATCACTTTATATATACATTTCATTTCAGCGGAACCACCATATTCCAGCTTTCTGTTCCTCTGTTAAAACCGCCCGGACCATCCATTGAGGCGAAAAAAAGATGGGTTATTATACCGTTTTCAATAAGTCCGAAAGGCCGTTCCATTTGCCCCATCACCTGCTCTTTGCCGTCGCTCCATTTAATTGTACGCGAATATGCAAGAGGCGATTTATCTAATTCCCAGTGTACTGCATCGTGTGAATGGGCTAAAATCCCGGCATGATGTTCTCCGGCCAACTTACTCCCCATATCTTTTGCAATCATGTGGTAACCATTTTCATCGCTCCAAAGAAACGGGTCTTCAATAACCCCAAATTTATCGGGGCCAAATAGTTCTCCCTCATCACAAATTGTATAAGGCCCTTCGAAACCGGGAGCAGTTGCCAGCGTTATTACCATTGGCGTTTTAAAAGGATATTTGTTTTCCTTATTGTACATACGGGTTTTAAAAAGCATCGCTACGCTGCCGTCTTTGTTTATGCACGGCGACGGATTGGACGAAAAATAGCTATAAAATGTGTTGGGTTTGGTTTCAATAATTGGTCTGTCGCGGCGTTCCCACGGCCCGAACGGACTTTTTGAGGTGGCAATTCCTATGCGCTGATTGACATGAGCAACATCGCGGTACGCACTCCGGCCTTTTAAAGTATCGCCATTTGTGAGATAGGCAAACGGGTGAGTTGTTCCGATGTAATACAAGATATAGGTGTCTTTGTATTTCAGGATTCGTGGATTGTGCGTCATACGACCATCCCAATACTGCGGACCACGAGCAGGAAGTGACACATCGCTGAATTCATACGGACCTTCCGGACTTTTTGAAGTGGCGTGAACAACCTCAGAAAACAGCAACCACCCCGGACTAAAAGGCACATCTTTAGGCCAGCGCGATGCGAACATGTGATACAAACCATCATCACCATTTATCACTGAACTTCCCCACACCCAGTAATCTTTCATTCTGAAACCGCCCCCAACCGGGGCGGTCTGAATTCGGTTGTAGAGTGTATTTTCCCAAACAGATTCTGCTTGTATACATTCGTTATTCACCTCTTTATTACGGGAACTCTTTTCGTCACATTGAAAGAAAAAATATAGGACAACCACTATGATTAAAAAGTTTATTGGATTAATCTTTTTTAATGACATACTTTTTATTGTTGTTTAAATTCTACTCGAATTATAATTTCTCCATATAACAATACACATTCATAAATAAAAACCACTACAAAACCCAGACAATTCCTACTTGTTTTGAGGGCGGCTAAAACCTTGCAATTTGTATTTTTTGATTACTAGTGGGATCATGTTTTATTTTCTTCGACCAATCAATATTCGGGGTTACAATTTTTGAATCTTTATTGAGAAAACTCACATCGCCGTAACCCATGTCATCTGCAAGAATATAAATGATGTTGGGTTTTATAATACTCTCTTTTTTCGGACTACAACCAAGCATTAAAAGCCCCATTATCAAATAGCATGCACTTTTTTTCATTTTATTCCGATAATAATTTTTCTATATCCAAAGCTACAATGTATTCTAATTGTGTCCACTCTCCTTTCATCGGTGAATCATTTGTTTGTATAGCTCCAAGAGTACTTCTGCCGTTATTAATACTTTCCATAATAAGGGAATACAACTCCCTTACCTTTTCGGGATTTTGCTTGTACAGGTTATTTTGTTCGCCAATATCTGAAGCCAGATTATACAATTGTATCTCAGGCAAACCCATTTCGATTGCCTTTTCACCTCTGGGTTTTGTCCAACCGCCGGATCCGGGGCATAGATTCAATTTCCACTCTCCTTTCCGGATAGAGAAGTTTCCCTTGATGGAACTGTGAATGGTATATTCTCGTTTAAATTCATCACTCTGTGGATTATTAAAAAGCGGCAACATGCTGTAACTGTCTTCACCTTGGTTATCTTTCAAATCCACACCAACAATATCGGCACAAGTAGCCATTAGGTCGGTTGTGCAAATAGTTTTGATTGATGTTGTTCCCGGGTTTATTCGAGAAGGCCATTTCACAATGAAAGGGACATGGTGTCCGCCTTCATAAATATCTGCTTTATGCCCACGGAAAACATAACTTGGGTTGTGCCCTTTTTCTGCTAACTCTTCAAATCTGGCAGTTGGAGAACACCCATTATCTGAAGTAAATATTACAATGGTATTCTCATCAATACCTGCTTTTTTTATTGTAGCAACCAACAGCCCCATATAATGGTCAATCATCATTACAAAATCGCCATAAGGGTTCAGACCACTTTTTCCTTGCCACTCCTCAGTTGGAAGAATGGGAGTGTGTGGTGATGGCAAAGGCAGATACAGAAAAAATGGTTTTTCTCTGTTTGCATTATCTTCAACAAAAGACATAGCTCTTCTGAAAAAGTTAGGTGTAACATCGTCCATTTCAAAATCGGGAGCAACATCTCCTTTTCGAAAAAAACCATAAGATTTAGCACCCGGCGTTATCGAATCAGGAATCGCTGTAGCCATTCCATTTTCGACATATACATATGGAGCCATATCTAAAGAACCACAATGCCCATACGCATAATCAAAACCTAAATTATTTGGATTATTGGTTACAGGTTTGGAATAATCAATGGTATTTTTTTCATTTTTAGCCCAGTCCCAACCAAGGTGCCACTTTCCAATATAACCCGTATAATATCCTGCATTTTTTAACAACGAGGCTACTGTTTCACGGCTTTTATGCGGTATAAGAGCTTTTGATTTTCCACCTAAAACCCCTCTTTTTAAGGGTGAACGCCAGTTATACCGTCCGGTTAAAATACCGTAACGAGTAGGAGTACAAACTGACGATGAAGTGTGTGCATCGGTGAACTGCATACCTTCTGATGCCAGATTATCTAAATTCGGCGTTTTAATTTTTGAGTTTTCGTTAAAACACGATAAGTCACCGTAACCAAGATCATCAGCCAAGATATAAATGATGTTCGGTTTTTGTTTGATTTTTTTTTCGTTAGCTGTACAACTAACAGTTGCAACTAAAAAGATTGCAACTAAAGCATTTGTCAATAATTTTTTCATTATGTTATATTTTAATTTGTTTACTCTAATTCATTGATCTACTGTACCCCTGTTCTTTATATTTTTCAAGTAGTATTTTAAGTTCAGTAACAACTTCAGGATTATCTTTGAAAACATTTGTAGTCTCGTAATAATCTGTTTCCATGTTATAAAGTTGTATCGAATCTTTTGAGAATTCTTCCTTTATTAATCCACCTCCAAAACCACCGTGCCCTTTACCATCAATATATTTCCACTTTCCTTTTCTGATTGAAAACATACCACCTAAAGAGTGGTGAACGGTTGCTTCGCGCAGTGGCTCTTCAATTTTCTCTTTTAATAAAACTGGCAAAATGGAGTAACTGTCAACGCCTTCATTACTTTGCAAATCATGGTTTAAAATATCGGCAACAGTAGCGAACAAATCGGTAGAGCAAATTATTTCGTCGCTTTTTGAGCCTGCCTTAATTTTATTTGGCCAACTAACAATGAACGGAACACGATGACCGCCTTCGTATGTATGCGATTTACGCCCTTTGTAGTTATTACTTGTATTGTGACCAAACTCTAACTCCCTGCTAACAGGAAAACTGTGTGGCGAAGTACCATTGTCGCTTGTTAAAACAATCAATGTGTTTTCATACAAACCTTTTTCTTTAAGCGCTTTTACAACCTCGGCAACAACCCAGTCCACTTCCATTACAAAATCGCCATAAATACCTGCACCGCTTTTACCTAAAAACTCTTTTGTAGGTACAATGGGAGTGTGTGGTGCTGCTAACGGAAAATAGAGGAAAAATGGCGTTTCGCTGTTTTGTTCTTCTATAAAATTAACTGCCCTTTTAGCAAATTCGGGCAGCACATCTTCCAACACAAAATCGGGGTCGCCATATCCCCAACGACCATGGTCGGTAGCAATATCACTTGATGAGAACATCGTATCTGTGGGTAGTTTTACCACACTGTGGTTTTCGAGATAAACGTAGGGAGGCATATCGAGAGAAGCCGTAATTCCGAAAAAATAATCGAAGCCTACTTCGTTAGGGCCAAACGTGTATGGTTTAGTGTAATCGACACTATTGCCCATTATTCGGTTTCTTCCTTTCGATTCCTTAACACCTTCCTTAAATTGCCAGTTCATTCCGAGGTGCCACTTTCCAATGCAGACGGTATTGTAACCATAACTCTTTGCGAGGGTAGCGACTGTTGGTTCGTCTTTTTTAATCAGACTATGGCTGGTTGTACCCAAAACACCTCTTTTAAGCCGTGTGCGAAATGAGTAACGACCGGTTAAAGTTCCGTAACGGGTTGGAGTGCAAACTGCAGAATTTGAATGAAAATCTGTAAACAACATTCCGTCAGCAGCAAGTTGATCCATGCCGGGTGTACTAATTTTTGATTCGCTGTTGTAACAAGAGAGGTCGCCCTGCCCCATATCGTCGGCAAGGATATATACAATGTTTGGTTTCGTTCCAATTTTACCACTGGTTAGTTTACAACTTACAAACACAGATGCTAATGCAAATAACAATATTAGTTTTTTCATAAAAACAATTTAAATAGATAACTTTTAGCGAATTTTATTACACCGCTCTGAACAAAATCCATTCATTCAATACCGGCTCCTTATTTTTTGGTCCCGTAATCACGAGGCGAAAGTATCTGCCCACTACAGGATCAAAATCAAGTGAATACCCATAACCCTCTGTTTCTCCTTTTACAACGGTTTCCCATTGATCTCCTTTTTTCACCTGCAAGTCAAATTTCTGAAAATTTTTGTGCCATGGATGCCAAGGCTCGGCCACCGTAGAGTTCCCTATTTTTGTCTCTTCTCCCAAATCAATTTCTATCCATGCGGTTTTAACACCTTTTTTAGGCGTCCACTTATTTTTAGGGTCACCATCAAAAAGATTGGGAACTGTTGTTGCTGTGTCGGTTGACGATGCGATTCCCGACTTGCCATGAGATGGTATGGGCTGTACATTTGGTGTTCCTTCAAAATCAACCACAACAACAGAAATGATGGAATCGGGTGCTTTACCCTGTACTTCCAGTTCAACATATTCGTCATGTTGGGTAACCGCAACTTTCTGATCAGGGTTGGCAAGCATATATGATCCAGCAACCTTGTTTTTAAAGGGAATCTTCAAGATACGGTTTTCCGGCCAGTCGATAACATGAAGATAAATTTTCTGTCCCTTCAGAGTAGCTCTCCCCCATTTAAGATGATGAAACGGGCTGGCCTGTGTACCATAAATAGCATCTTTGTTAACTTTCATCCATTCGCCAATATTTTTTAATATCTCAATGCTTTCTGGAGGAAACTGCCCCAATGCATCGGGACCGACGTTCAACAAAAAGTTACCACCTTTTGACACTATTTCAGATAGTTTCAAAATCATCTCTTTCGATGATTTAAAATTATGGTCGTAGGATTTGTATCCCCAAGTATCGTTCATGGTCATGCACACCTCCCAATTACGTCCGGGAAAACCGGTAGCAGGAACAAACTGCTCCGGTGTTTCGGTGTCACCACCAAAATCGCTTCCTAACCTATTATTGGTTATTAGATTAGGATAGGGTTCAATTAATTTGGCTAATTTAGCAATACGTTTCTTGTTCATTTTGTAAGGTGTATCCCACCATAAAATGTCAAGGTCTCCATAGTTTGTCAACAATTCATTTACCTGAGGAACAGCTATTTCGTCAACGTATTTATCCATGTCTCCAATCTGCAACGAGTCCCATGGTTTTTTTGAGGCACCCCCGGGATGATGCCAGTCCTGTGCCTGAGAATAGTAAAAACCAATTCTTAGCCCATATTTCCGACAAGCTTCAACGAGCGGTTTCAGCAAGTCTTTTCCGTAAGGGGTAGCATTTACAACATCCCAATCTGTCACTTTTGAATCAAACAATGCAAAACCATCATGATGTTTGGCTGTAATTACAAGGTATTTCATACCAGCATCTTTTGCCATCTTCACCCATGCATCGGCATCATACTTTACCGGGTTGAACTGCTTTGCAAATCCGGCATAATCGGTAACCGGAATCTTAGCACTGTTCATAATCCATTCGCCAATAAAACCAATCTCCTCGCCTTTGTACTTTCCGGCAAGCTGTGAATATACACCCCAGTGAATAAACATTCCGAATTTGGCATCTTTCCACCAATCCATTTTGTCAACAGGTTTAGCTACCTCATTATACTTTGTATCCTTAGGATTCGAGCAAAAAGTTAGTACAAATACACTGACTAACAAAATTAATAACTTTGCGTGTTTTTTCATTTTTATATTATTCATTTATAGTTACAGGTTCGATTGTTGAGCATTTAGTTCAACATCAAGATGCAGCGATTTTCCAACCGGACAAGGATAAGTTACAAGCTTTTCCTTATAACGAATAACTGCCTTTTTGCCAACAAGGGATTTGAGTGTTGCACTTGTAAGCCTTCCATTTCCCCATTCAATATCAATTTCGAAACCGCCCCGTGCCCTAAGCCCGGTTACTTTTCCGGTTGGCCATGCCTTTGGCAATGCCGGAAGCAATTCTATTTCGTATGAACCATCAGGTAACTTCACATGCGATTGCAGCAACATTTCGGCTATTCCTGCCGGGGCACCAAAATTACCATCTGCCTGAAATATCTGCCAGCTTAACGGTTCGGTGCTACCTTCTTTCATAGCCCGATGTGCATCAAACATATTTGGGTATGTTTGTAAATCAATCAGGTTGGCAAAAATTTCATATGCTTTTTCGGGTTGATAAAAACGTGCCCTGCAATTCATGTACCAGGCCCTTGACCAACTTGTGGTACCATCGCCACGAAGGTCGAGTGATTTTATTGCTGCATTATATAAATCGGGAGTTTGTCGTTTTGTAATTTGAGCTCCTGGGTGCAAGGCATATAGATGTGAAATATGCCGATGCGTTGTACTGGGCACGCCCATATCCCAATCTTCAAGCCACTCTTGCAACTGCCCTGTAGAACCAATTTGGTCAGGTGCAAGTCGCTCACTCATCTTCAGTAGTTTTTCACCAAATTTATTATCTATTCCAAGTATTTTCCCTGCTTCGGCACATTGGGCAAAAATATCGCGAATAAGCTGTGAATCCATTGCAGGCCCTGCACAAATGGTTACGTTCCCTTTCATGTGGCGGTTTTCGGGAGAAAGGGATGGGCAAGTAACCAAATATCCTTTTTCGGGATGCTCAACAAGAGTCTCCACGAAAAACTCGGCACACCCTTTTAGCACAGGGTACATTCGTCGGAGAAAATCATCGTCACCGGTAAATACATAATGCTCCCAAATATGTGTACTGAGCCATGCCCCTCCAGTCGGCCATAACCCCCAGGTTGCCCCATCAACAGGAATAGCAGTACGCCAAATATCGGAAGTATGGTATGCCATCCAGCCTTTATCGATGCCCCAATGCACTTTTGCCGAACGGGCACCTGTTACAGCCAACTCTTCGAGCATATCGAACAAAGGTCCGTGGCACTCCGAAAGGTTGGCAACTTCAACTGGCCAGTAGGTCATTTCAAGGTTCATGTCGATGGTATAATTGCCACGCCATGGTGGGTTCAACCTGTTATTCCAAATACCCTGTAAGTTAGGCGGTTGACAACCGGGGCGTGAACTAGAAATCAACATATACCTGCCAAATTGAAAATAAAGTGCTGCAAATGCAGGGTCGTTGCATTCGATGAATTTTTTAATTCGCACATCGGTTGGGAGCTTTGCTGATTCGGTTGTACCTAAATTTAATTGCACCCTGTTAAACAAACGCTGATGTTCTGTAATATGTTCTGCACGCATTTTATCATACGAACGATTCTGCAATTGCTTCTGATAATCGGTACAACGGGCACCGGCATCAGCCGACACATCCTGAAAATTAACATAACTGGTTGCTGCAACAAGAAACAACGTTACCTCAGTGGCATCATCTACAAACAACGAATCGTTTTTAAAAGTAACTGTACCGTTTTTTGTACGGGCACTTAACCGGGCATCAAATTTCGTAACCCCTTTAACACCTGCCTTATCAGATGCAATTCCGGACAAAACCAACATCTTGTCATCCAAAACTTTTGTTTCTGATTTTAACAAACTGCTTAATCCGGCAGAAAAGCTTATTGCCCCGGCTTTACTTGTTGTGAGGTGGATTACTATAGTCTGGTCAACAGGGCTGGAAAACACCTCTCTCTTATAATTAATATCATTCACCCTGTAACTTACATCTGTAATAGCTGTGTTCAGGTTAAGACTGCGTTTATAATCCACAGCATTTTCATGTCCTTTAAAACTTAGATACAAATCGCCAAAAGGTTGGTAAGCCATGGTTGATTTGGGTTTGCCCATCATTTTAAGATTTGCAAGTTTATGCGCCTCGGCATATTTTTTCTCAAAAATTAACTGACGTACTTTTGGCAGTGCTTTTACTGCTTCGGGATTTGTTGCATCGAAAGGACCGCCCGTCCAAAGGGTTGCCTCATTAAACTGTATTCTTTCGGCCGATGTTTCACCAAAAACCATGGCACCAAGGTGCCCATTTCCTATTGGCAGTGCTTCTTCCCAAACCTGTGCGGGTTGTTGATACCACAAAACAAGGTCGCCAGAAACATCACCTGCCATTGGTTTATTTTGTTGTATGGCATTAACTGAAATGCCAAAACATAACACACATATAACTATTAAAAGTCGTTGCTGTATTTTCACAAACATAATCTTTAGAGTTTTATAAATTAGTTTTCACTTCAAGTTTTATGCTTTCCAAATCAACCGAATTCGTTCCAATCATAACTGTAAAACCACCAGGTTCAACAATCCATTTTCCCTCTTTCCAAAATTGAAGGGCTTTGTGGGAGATTGGCAGTTCCACAACTTTCGATTCACCGGGTTCAAGGCTAATTCTTTTGAATCCTTTTAATTCAAGTTTCGGGCGCACATAAGAACTGCGTTCATCGCGAATATACATTTGAACCACTTCATCGCCTTTCATCTCACCAGTGTTTTTTACAGTTACCGAAGCATAAATTGTCTCGTCTGCGGTCATTTCTACTTTTGATAATTTAATATCGGTAAATTCAAACTTAGTGTAAGAAATTCCATAACCAAATGGATAAAGGAGTTCAGACGATGAACCATAAATATTTCGCTCCCTTCCGGTAGGCAAAGCATTGTAATAACACGGAAGCTGGCCTGCATTTCTGACATAAGTTACAGGCAATTTCCCTCCGGGGTTGTTTTCGCCAAAAATAGTTTTTGCTACTGCATTGCCCGTTTCCTGCCCCAGGTACCAGCCATCAAGAATCGCGTTGATATGCTCTTTTCCCCAGCCAATGGCGAGTGCACGTCCGTGAATTAACACCAACACAACCGGTTTTCCGGTTGCCTGAACCGCTTTAATAAGTTCTTCCTGTTTCCCTGCAAAAGTTATATCATCCCTATCCTGATTCTCTTTCATGGTAACATTGTCGCCACCAACTACTAAAATCACAACGTCCGATCTTTTTGCGAGCTTCACAGCCTCATCAATTCCTTTTGTTGAATTTGTGTGCATATCCACTCCCTGCGCATAACTAACTTTAGTGCTTTTAGAAACGATATTTTTTACGCCATCCAATACTGTTACAAAATACCGGGGTTGTTTGGTCGAATAGCCTCCCAGTACCTGCACATCGGCATTTGGCCCGATAACAGCAATGTTTTTAAGTTTGTTTTTATCGAGTGGTAAAAGATTATTTTCATTCTTTAAAAGAATAATAGACTTTTCTGCAACTTCAAGGGCAAGTGCATTTGTCTTTTTGTTGTACAAAACATCTTTATAATCATGGCGTGCCTTTACAGTTGCATGTTTTGTGTCAGCATAAGCCACATTCTCGCCGGAGCCTTCGACAATATTCTGTAAGTCGTTTGCAGGGTTCATAGCCGTTTCGTCGTCAAACAGCCCCAATATAATTTTGTATTCCAATACTTTCAATACAGCTTTGTCAACCAGAGAAACATCAATTTTCCCATCTTCGATTGCTTTAATCAGTGGTGGGCCATACATACGATTATCCCCCCACGAAGTTTGCCATGCAAGTTCTGTTGTCACATTGCACTCCAGCGAAGTTTTTATAACCTCCTCTATTGATTCGCCAACATTCAGATAATCAAATGCACGACGAATGTCGTTATTGTCCGAGACAATTAATCCGTCAAAGCCCATTTCATCGCGCAAAACATCATTCAATAAATAAGGGCTAATATGACATGGAATACCGTTCAATGCATGATGAGCCGGCATGATTGCTCCAACACCGGCCTCTTCAATAACTGCCTGAAAGGGTATTAGGTGTGTTTCGTGAAGGTATCGTTTTGAGATTTCAACTGCTGCTCCGTTATCGCCTGCAAGCGGCTCACCATCGGCAACGTAATGCTTGGCAGTTGCAAGAATATGATTTTTGTCGAAACGCTGTTCGCCTCGCCCCTGCAAACCGTTAATGTACGCTGCCCCAATTTGACCTACAAGGTACGGGTCTTCGCCATACGACTCATCTGCCCTGCCCCAACGTGGGTCTCTTGCCAAACCCAACATCGGCGTGTAACAATGATGTATTCCAAGAGCACGGGCTTCAGCTGCCACTATATTCCCCATTCGTTCTATTATTTCGGGACACCAGGTCGCTCCCATTGCAATGGCCTGCGGAAACGATGTTGCTTCCGGAGCAGTTACCCCATGCAAACATTCGCCTGCCTGCATGTGTGGAATTCCCAAACGGTTATTTCCGTTGGGATAGTGCGATGCAAGTTGTAGTACTTTCTCTTTTAAAGTCATCTTTTCCAGCAGTTCTTGCGCTTCCTGTTCAACAGAATCTGAAACGCAATACAGCAGGTTACTGTTAGTGATTTCATGCTTCGTTGTTTTAGTACAACTCGAAATAAGTACTACTAATAGAAAGAATGCAATTTGGCAAATAGTGGATTTTATTTTCATTATTATTACATGTTTGATTATTATTTTGTAATTCCTTCCCACATATCGGTTCTGAATGGATTTGTTGGTAATCCCTGATTGTTATACAGGTTTAAAAATCCCGGATTATCAGCCCAGCCGTAACGAACAGCAACAGGTTCTTTTACATCATCGCACCAAACCTCAACTCTGTTATCGGAAGTTATTTTTGCTTTTGCCCAATAGAACTTTTTATCAGCTCCTGCAATACTAAATCCTGTGATTTCTTCCGACCGTTTCTTTTTAACTAAACCACATCCAACATGAGTGAATGTAATTTCGACTTTACTGTCTGAAATCTTCATCGCCTCATACAATGGCCCTGAATAGATAATACTTTTACGGTATCCGTTTTTCAGTGCAGCCAACTCCAACCTTTTTCCAACATCCTGTTTGTTTTTTGGGTGAATATTGTTGGCTACTCCAAGGTCGATGGCAAGTGCCATTCCGGTAACTTTCAGGTCAAGTGCTTTTGTTTGTGCTTCGCGCAATTCTGCCCATGAACTTTCGCCCGGTTGTACACGAATCTGTCTGAAATTGGCGAGGGAAACAAAAAGAAAAGGGAAATCGTCGTCATCCCAATTAGTGCGCCAGTCGGTTATCATATTCGGGAATATACGTCCATATTGTTTTGCACGGCTGGCGTTAGCTTCGCCCTGATACCAGATAACTCCTTTAATGGCATACGGGATCAATGGGTTAATCATTCCGTTAAAAAGTAAAGTGGGATAGCTGTTTGGGCCAAATCTTGTTTTGTTTAAACTTACCACTGTGAACTTTATTTTCCAGTTGCCAACAATCTCTATACTGTTATCGCTGCCCACCAACGAAATTTTCTCCGAATCGTAAAAACCACCTACACCACGACCGTCAGTAACTCTAACTGTTATAACATTTTTACCCTTCACTAATAAATTAGCCGGAATAGAATAAACTCTTTCTGAGCGGTTGTCTCTTTTTGTCTCACCAACTTTAGTTCCGTTTACCCATGCAATATCGGAATCATCAATTTTACCAAGATGAAGTTCGTAACTTTTACCAGCTTGTTTCTTCGATAATGAAAACTCTTTGCGGTAACAGGCAACTCCGTCAATTTTTTCGTATCCCTGCTCGTCCCAAACGTTTTCAATACTAATCTCTTTCCAATTATTATCATCGAAATCAATTGCGGCATATTTCCATTTTCCATCCACTACTCCTTCATCCTTTGAAGGCAGGTCGCCCCCCAAAACATTTTTTATCTCATCAACTTTTCTTTGCTCTTCGGCAGCAACATCCATCTCCACCAACTCATTATATCTTTCTTTAAAATCTACATCGTTACTCATTGTATTCCCACTTGTCCAACTTTCGGCAACAGTACCTCCCCACGCTGTGTGGATTAAACCAATTGGTACGTTCAAATCGGCTTGCAATGCCCTTCCGAAAAAATATCCGACGGCAGTAAACCGAGCACTGGTTTCGGGCGAACAAACTTTCCATTCGCCACTTTCCATATCGTTTTGAGGATGTTGTGAAATTTTCTTCGGCACTTTAAACAACCTGATATTTGCATGGTTTGAATTGGCTACTTCCTCTTTGCCGTTAATACTTCTAACGAGTTGAAAATCCATATTAGACTGCCCCGAGCAAATCCAAACTTCGCCAATCATTATATTTTCGAAAGTGATGGTATTACTCCCTGAAATAGTCATAATATGCGGACCGCCATAATCCATCTTCTGAAATTTCACCATCCATTTTCCATCCTCCCCTGCAACAGCTTCAAGCGTTTTGTCTGCAAGGGTTACCGAAACTTTCTCCCCATTATCAGCCCAGCCCCAAACAGAAATTTCAGTACCTTGTTGCAGCACCATATTCGAACTGAAAATTTTGGCAGGTTTTACTTTTGCAAAAAGAGAAAGATTTAAAAACATCAATAATAGAAAAACTATTATTGACTGAATACGAGTTATTATTTTCATTCTTTGGTTGAATTAATTATTACACAAATGAGTAGTCTCTTTAAAGGTGTTTTTTTTCAGATTGAATAACCTTGTTTATTTTTACAGCCCATGCAAGTTCACATGGTAGGTTTTTCCTATATTTTGAAGGAATATAAATTTTAACACCTTCCTTTGTATTTTCCCATTTTAGTTTTGCTTTGGTTCCAAGTAATGAAAGTTTTGCCCCTTTGGCAGCTTTTATCCCTTTTACCACAAAAGATATTGGCAATCCACCATTTTCTTCTTTTTCCATGTAAATGGCATACACAGCTTCTGTATTTTTATTTTGGGTAAGAGCTATGTTTTCTGATTTAAAAGGTTCAATGGCCCTGGTTTCATAAATGGCTTCTCCATTTATATTTATCCAGTTACCCATTTCTTCCAGTAGCTCAAAAGCACCTTCTGGCCATTTGCCATCTGGCCCTGGGGCAATGTTGTAAAGTAGGTTTCCACCTTTTGCAACTATATCAATAAGCATGTGGATAGCTTTTTTAGGTGACATGAAATTTGGGTTGGGCACCCATGACCATCCACCACCAGCAATAATGCATGATTCCCAAGGGTAAGGGAGTTGTTTCTCAGGAACCCTGTTTTCTGGTGTCAAGTAATTTTGATTTGGTCCTTTTACTGACCTGTCAACCACAATTAGCCCTGGTTGTTTTTTCCTGGCCTTTGCAGCAAGCTCACTCATTCTTATGTCCTGGCTTACAACCCTGTTTTTTATAAACCCTGTTTTTGTTTTGCCCACTTTTCTGTTGTAGTAGTTTTGTAAACTCTCTTCAGGTTGTTTTTTAACCCATCCACCATCAAGCCAAAGGATATCCACTTTTCCATAATCTGTCATAAGTTCCATGATTTGCTTATGGGTAAACTGCACATATTCTTCCCATTTCTCAGGATAAAGTGCTGGGTCATAGTTTACATTCCTATCAAATGGAGGGAAGTATGGATCCCAGTAGTTTTTATGGTTCCAGTCAGGTTTTGAGAAATATGCCCCTGCCCACATTCCTTCATTCCTGAAAGCATCAAAAATTTCTTTTGTAACATTTGCTTTTGGGTTTTGGCTAAATGGGCAGTCTTTATCAGTAATTTTATAATCAGTATATTTTGAATCAAACATACAAAAACCATCATGGTGTTTGGTTGTGAAAACAACATATTTCATTCCAGCATCTTTGGCAGCTTTAGCCCATTTTTCAGGATTAAATCCTACTGGATTGAAAGACCGTTTCAAGTTTTCATATTCTTTTACATACTCCACATAGTTTTCAGGATTGGAGCCTTTTTTTCTGGCACACCACCTATAGTCTTCAGGGCAGATAGACCATGATTCAACAATACCCCATTGGCTGTATGCCCCCCAGTGCATCAATAAACCAAATTTTAGGTCTTGCCAATCCTCTATTTTGTCCAAGGTTTTTTGGTCAGTAGGCCAAACATAGTTAGTAACTTTATGCTCAGGTTGGGCAGTGGTAATTAGAGTAAAAAATAGTGGAATAATTAATAATAGATTTTTCATTTGTTTAAATTATTTATACTTAAATATCTAATTTGAAAAATTTATAGCGAACATAGTTCGGTCACTGTGCAAGAACTATTCAATTCCGGTCAAATTAGTATAACCCCGGTCATAAATACTTTGTATGCCCTTGCCCTGGCGGGAAAGATATCCCTGTTTTTTTCGATTCCTCATCTAAGTGAACGTAGCTCTTCCATAGGTTTTAATCATTTTATTCATATTTCTCTCCTTTCTTTAATTCTTATGCCACTTCGACGAGCTTGTTAAGCTCTTTCCAATCTGCTTTGTAAAATGGTTTTCATACATTTTAATTTCAGTTTGGAGCCCACTCCTTGTTATTTTTGCAGGTACTGCAATAAACCAGTCAATAAATGTCCGGTGTTCTTGCCGTTTAAACTTGTCTTTCTTTTGGCGAATCATTACTGAGATATTGTAGGCAAAAACGCTTAGTTGCCAAAAGATATCGTTTGCCCAAAAGTCACCGGTAAGTGTGGCACCTGCCATAACATGGCCCTTTACCTGCTCTATCCATGTCTCGCTGGTGGAACGTTGTTTGTAAATTTCATGCAATCCTGCAGCATCAAGTTCATAAGTACTGATATAACAAGCGTATTGGTAAACAGGGACGATTTTACTTTCTCCAAAGAAATCCGTTTCAACATACTCTTTTACTGTACGTATGGCTTTTAATATCCTTGCCTCTTTCCATGAACCGGCTTTGTATACAAATTCACATATCGCGATATCTTTTTGCGTATCAATAACTTCCCATTCTTGCTTTTTAAGGAGCACTGCAAGGTTCTTCAATTTTACTTTAACAAGGTAATCCCAACCGAAAGATTCCAGCAAATCAAATAGTTTCCCTGAAAAGAAACCGCTGTCGGCCCGAAAAAATACTTTTGCGATGTTTTCCGGCAAGCTGGCTTCGACCTCTTTAAGAAAGTCAACAATCCCGTTAGCTGTGTAAGCTGAACCGGTCCTAAACCAGGTGTGGTACAACAGTTTCATTTCGCTGACAAAAACCAATAGGGGATGGTAGCTTTTCGCACCTTTACTTGTCGTGTTGTATCCCTTAGCCGCACCTTCCTGACTGCCACAAACCGATTTAACAGTTGAATCCGCATCCAGCGTGATACTTTCCAGCCCACTTTCTTCTAGCCATCGGGCGTTTTTTGTCAGCAACAACATTTGAAGCTTGCGTGCCCCACCTTGCCCAAGCTTCTTCAATGTGGCAGATATTGCATTCTCATTTATTGCTTTATCCAGTTTTAGCAAAGCACGAACCAAACCATCACCTGTAAATGAGGCTATTTTGCAGATGCGGTTTACCCCACAAAAAGAGGGCATGGCAATTGAAATCAAAATCTGGTTCACCCCAAACTTTGTCGCACTATGCCACTCAGTTGGGAATAAGGTACTAATCGATTTTACAATGCCTTGCTTGTTCATGTATTTAGCTACTGTATTGAGACCTGAATATTTTGTGATGTTATTGCCTGTAAATGAATACTTCACAACTCTTGATTGGCCTTTTAATTTTTTCTTTGTATTTTTCATCCTGAAAGTGATGTGTTTTTGTTAATCTTTCTTTGTGTAACGACTTGAAGATAAACAATTAACATCGCTTTTATTCGTTTTTAATTTACATTTTTAAGTATTATTGTTTTTTGAAATCTAAATAATTTATCGGTTAAAAATATAACACAAACGGTTCTAAAGTTTACTAAACAACAGTTATTAATATAGTGCTGGAAAAGATTAAAATATAATCAATTTCTTTTCTCTAAATTATCATACAATAAAAAAGGTGATTACCACCATATATTTTTCTTCTAATAAATATGATTTTGACTATGAAAGAAAAGAGCCGATAATTATGCATTAGGCAAGTTAAAACGGATCTTTGGAAGAGATTAGATAATCAGTCTTTATAGAAAAATATCCAATCTGTAATTTTCAATGTAAAATCTTCATAATAAAAAAGGACTCCAAAATACGAGAATTCCTCATTTTAAAATCGTCATCCCGCGACTGTAAATAACTGAGTGAAGAGATTCTGTTTTTTATTAGCAGGCCATCCATTTTTTCTGATTCGTTGTCCTATTTCTTTTAGTGTATTTATATCCTGAGAATCGATGCTTCCATTGGGCAAAGGAGCGATATTTAGTAATAAATTAGCATTATAACTTGCAGCATATTCAATATTCTCCCACACAGAATTAGCATCTCTGTGTTTACCGTCTTTCATTTTATTATAACCCCAGCCTGCAATTGCTGTACACAGCTCAACAGGCTTTCCTGATTTAACCATTTCATTAGTTTTATCAGGATTTCTTTCTAACCAATGATATTCGGGTGCAAAATAGTCTTCAGTTCCGTTATATCCCCATTTCGAAGAGATGAGTGTTTGTGGTTGCAATTCCTTAATGAGTTTATAAGTTTCAGGAATTCTGAATTTCTCTGTAGGACCATTCATAGGAGTAGAAAAACCATCTAACCAAATACTGGCAATAGATCCATAGTTAGTTAACAGTTCAGTAAACTGTTGGTGCATGAAATCTATATATTTATTCAGATCATGCTCCTCGCCATATTTATAATAAGGCTCCGGCTCATCATATTTCGGACGTGCACTACCTCCCCAAACATCATTATTGGGTGCATGTGGATGACGCCAGTCGCGACCATGGGAATAATAGAGGCAAAGGCCAAGCCCCTTTTTAGCACATTCGTTAGCCAGCTCCTCCACCAAATCTCTTTTTGCAGGTGAATTAACACTGTTGAAATCTGTTGCTTTTGTATTAAAAAGACAGAAGCTATCGTGATGGCGTGTAGTAATGTTTATATACTTCATTTCTGCTTCAACTGCCAAATCTGTAATAAAAGCAGCATCAAAATTTTCTGCCGTAAATTTACTTTTCAACTTTTCGTATTCAGCAACATGAATATTCTCCCGAAATTGGACCCATTCTCCTCTGCCTAATTGAGAATAGAGTCCATAATGCATGAACAATCCAAATTTTGCATCTCTAAACCATGAGAGTGCAGCACTCTCAGGATTTTTAGAATACTCGCTTGCATAACCCTTCAGATACGATGGTATTTTATCAGTTTTGCACGAATGTAAAAACGAGGGTATTAAAAGCGAGGATGCTGCGAGAGCTGATGATTGTAAAAAAATTCTTCTTTCCATTTTATTAAAAATTAAAAAACATAAAAACTATTAAACATCACACAAACGAACTGCTTTTCTCAGTTCATCAACAGGATTTCGGGTTGGAATAAACTCCTGCCCAATGTATCCTTTGTAGCCTGTTTTTACAATTTCGCGTAAAATAGCCGGGAAGTTTAATTCTTGATTTTCGTCCATTTCGTTTCTACCTGGAACTCCGGCAACATGGTAATGCCCGATATAATCTTTCCACTCTCTGATGCGCGTAATAATATCACCCTGCATTATTTGAACATGATAAATATCAAAAAGCATTTTCATACGTGGCGAATCGATTTGTTTACATACTTCGCCCACCCACTCAACTGTATCGCCCATATATCCGGGGTGTCCTTTCATTGGAATATCTACCCTGCTATTCAGAACCTCCATAACTAAGTTGATATTTTTCTTTTCGGCATATCCGATAACCTTTTTCAATCCTTCAACACTATTTTCAATACCTACGTCGTCGGGGATACCGTGCCTAAATCCGGAAAAAGTAATCACATTTGGAAAACCGGCATCAACGCAGTAATCAACAGCTTTTTTAATCTCATCGATACACATTGCATGATTTTTTTTATCGTTAAAACCATCAACAAATCCATGACTGTTTGCCATTGCGCAAATCAATCCATGTTCTTTCAATTTACCCCACTCTTTAGGGTCAACCAACTCTATTGATTTTATCCCCATTTTTGCCGATTCAACCATTAGTTTGTCCATTGACATTGGTTCAACCGAAGCAGCGGTGGTAAAACACCAGTGTGCAACCGACTGTTTTAAGTTTCCATTAACGATTGCGCTTTTGCAAATATCGGGTTGTTCAGACAATACAATATCTTTCGCACCAACCAAACCGGGCACTGCTGCTGTAGCGATGGTGCTTCCTGTAAGTTTCAACATATTTCTACGTGATATTCTCATTCTTTTTCCTTCAAGTTAATATAATGGGCATTTCCCGACCTGCTTTTAAGTAAGTGCCTTCTATTTATAAAAAACCATCAAAATTATTTCATCTTGTATATATTTTAAAACTACTATACATGGCAGACCTTGTAAACATGTGCCTTAACCCGATACGCCCTTCCGCAATTTGTTGTTTATTCGAGATATCCCACAAAAATAGTTTTGAATCATCCGGCCCAACAACTTTAAAATATAAACTCCCATCAGTTTTTACAACTGTAATTTTATAAGTTACACCCGCAATAAAAAGTCCGGTATCGAAACTTGCCGGAAGTATTTCGGTTGTTTTACCGAATCGTTGCCCCGGAGCTACCGGATATTGTCGTACCCTGATATAGTCAATTCCTGAATCATCGAAATTATAGGCAGCATAACTAATATGCAGTAGATTCATATTTTTAAAATATTTACTCATAGTTGGAATAATCCGTAAGTCATTCCATTCGGCAATATCTTTTGAATATGGTTCTATACCTGTGCCGGTTGCCTGTATATATAGTATATTTACAGCCTGAATTTGGTTATCGGTACGTGTATATTCATACTCAATTTTTACATCTCCTTTAAACGACTCTTTTGTCCAGAGTACTGAATGGCAGGCATCTTCTTTTATCAGACCGGCACTAAACACCATCCCTCTTTTGGTGTTATTCACTGTGGCCCGAAGGCCATCAAGAAACCATTTTGATTGCCAGTTTTCAGTACAGCTATCTTCAAACTTTAGCTGCCACTCAGAGGATTGATTTACCTTTTCGAAGTCATTATCTTCGATATTCTGCCCCGATGATATTACCGGGAGAGTTTGCTGCCCAAAAATACTAACCGGAGTGTAAATACACATCACGATGACTATCAGCCTGATTAAATAATTCATAAACTTATTAATCATAATTTTACATCCTATTTTAATTTTTTAATTTTTATATTTTTATACCTGATTTTTATATTGCCGCCACCATGAAGTTGGAAGGCAATCTGACCATTCGCCTTACCAATTTCCACATCTATGAGAGTGACCATTTTAGTTCCGTTAAGCCATGTTGTGACACTATCTCCTACCACAATTATTTTCATCTTATTCCACATATCTCTTTTTTGCACTGCCCTTTTTGATATTTCCGGCGTTATTAACCACCCTTTATTTTCGCAATACTCATAAATACCACCAGTATTGTTACCTTCAGGTTCCACCTCTACTTGCCAACCTATTACTTTTGAACCTTCGAATAACGACCTGAAAAAGATTCCACTGTTGCCGCCTCCCTCCACACTTAAAAAAAACTCAAGGGTAAGATCAAAGTCCTTGTAAGATTCTTCTGAGACCAAATATGAATTATCTTTACCTGAATTTCTTTCACCAATCAATTCCCCATTCTCAACATACCATTGTCCTTCACCATATTTTTTCCAACCATCAAAATTTTCCCCATTAAAAACAGATACATCTTGTGCCAACATTAAATCAGGAACAAATAATACAAAAATCAATAATACAATTACGTTCTTTTTCATAAATTCAGAGCTCAGTAAATTGGAATTAAACCTGAATATAAATCGCAAGCCAATCTTTTACAAATCACATATAAAAGCATTGTTTTTCCATGAAATATGAAGATTTTCGTCAGAAAACCAGCCTGAATTTATTTTTTAATCTATTTGAATATTTGTGATTGTCCATGCCTGCCTGTCCGGGAGGTATGGAATTTTGATGCTTTTACTGAGTTCTGAAATTCCAAATACATTTGCGTTACAACAAAATCATCGATATTTGTCTTTCCAAATGTATATTTTAAGCCAACTTTCAGATTGCCCGGTTAAGTATCCACTCTTTCAAAACGGGATCAGCTCCGTGAGCACCGGTAATATTCAGCCGGAAATAACGACCCGTAACCGGGGCAAAACTTTCGGAATGACCACTGCCTCCTGTTTTGCTTTTCAGTACCGCATGCCACTTATCTTCTATTTTCACTTGTAACTCGAATGGTTGAGAATAATCCCCAAAATGATGACCTGGTTCAACCAAAGTAATATTTTCAATACTAATTTCTTCTTCCAAATCAACTTCCACCCAGCCTGTTTTTTCTCCTTTTGCAGGACTCCATTTATTGTTGGGGTCTCCATCGAAAAGATTAGCAACCAAAGTACCTTCGGCAACAGAAGACGCTTTCCCGGTTTTTCCGGTTGTTGGTATTGGCAAAACATTTGGCTCACCTTCAAACTCTATAACTACGATAGAAATTACAGGGTCAGGAGCTTCTTCAGGCACTAATATTTCAATACTATTTTCATCTTGTGCAATGGTCAGGGTTTTATCACTATCAGCTAAAAGATATGCTTTAACTGCCTTGTTTTTTAGAGGAATCCTCAACAACTTACCAGCAGGCCAATCGGTAACATGTAAATAGAGTTTCTGTCCTTTTAGCGTAGCCCTGCCAAACGGGAGGTAAGCAAACGGGCTGGGCTGGGTTCCGTAAATTGCCTCCTGATTTACTTTCATCCAATCGCCCATATACTTTAACCGTTCAACACTGACTTGTGGAAACTCTCCCAAAGAGTTAGGTCCAATATTCAGCAAAAAGTTACCGCCTTTCGAAACTATCTCCGACAATTTATTAAGCAGATCTTCGCCTGATTTCCAATTATCGTCATACGATTTATAACCCCATGTGTTGTTCATGGTCATACAAACTTCCCAATTGCGCCCCGGGAAACCGGTTGCAGGAATAAATTGCTCAGGGGTTTCAGTGTCGCCACCAAATTTTTTACCAAGCCGGTTATTTGTAATCAGGTTGGGATAGTCTTTGATAATCTCAGCAAATTTTGCAGAGCGACCCTCAGTCATATCGGTTGGTGTATCCCACCACAAAATATCAACATCTCCATAATTTGTCAGGATCTCTTTTACCTGCGGAATGGCAATTTCATCAATATATTTATCCATATCGCCAAGTTGGGCAGAATCCCAGTGTCCGCCGTGTTCTTTTGCCCATTTGTCTATTTTTACCGAATCGGGATTTGCCCATCCTTGTGTAGTGTTGCGGAAAGCAGCAGCACCTCCTGGATGGTTCCAGTCTTGCGCTTGCGAATAGTAAAAACCCAAACGAATTCCTTCGCGATGGCAGGCTTCTGCCAATGGTTTCAGGAGGTCTTTTCCATAAGGGGTAGCATCCACCATGTCCCATTTAGTAACTTTCGAATCGAACAGGGCAAAGCCATCATGATGTTTAGAGGTTATTACAATATATTTCATCCCGGCATCTTTTGCCATTTTCACCCATGCTTCGGGGTCATAATTCACAGGATTAAATTCATTGGCAAATTTCTGATATTCAGCCACCGGTATTTTTCCCCTGTTCATAATCCACTCACCAACCCTGCCAATTTTTTGTCCGTTATACGTACCGGCTGGTACAGAATATACTCCCCAGTGAATAAACAATCCGAACTTGGCATCTTTCCACCAGTCCATCTTATCAACTGTTTGAAGTTCTTTTTGTACTTCCTTTTTTTCAGGGTTAGAACAGAAAGTGAATAACAGAACTCCAAGAAGAAGAGTTAAAAATTTAAAATAAGTTTTCATTCGATATCAGTTTTTATAATAATTAGTTATTGTTTAAATATTTATGCAAGAATCTTAATGTTACCGGTCTTAGATCTTTTTGCGGAGGTTGCAAATCGAAACTATGTACACCACCTTTAACAACCACGAACTTATAGGTAAATTTTCCTTTTTTCAATTTCCTTACAAAATCAACAGACTGTTTTATATCAACTGTTTCATCGTTTTTACCATGAAGGATAAGGATAGGTGGGGTTTGAGCAGACAAATGAGTTACCGGGGAAGCAAGTTCCAACTGGCAGGCATGTTCAACACTATCGACAGATAGAAATGCATCACCTCCCCAAACTCTCACATCGGGGATGCCATACATATCGACAATACAATTAACCCCGGATGAATAGTCGATGTAAAGACCACCTGAGTTTAGTTCTTTATTCCCAGATGACATACCTGTAAGCAGAGCGAGATGCCCTCCTGCCGAGCAGCCCATAACGGCTATTTTTTCAGGATTAACATTGTATTTGGAAGCATTTTTGCGAATGAAACGAACCGCTGTTTTACAGTCGTAAATATTTTGAGGCCAACCGGGATCCGAAATTTTACTTTGCCATGGTTTGCCTTCGAACTGTGTAAGTTTGTAGTCGATACAGAACACTGCAAACCCATTTTGGGCAAGAGTCCTGGCAATGTTAACAGAACGTTCCGATGATTTACTCCCTTTTGCCCAACCTCCACCATGAATAAACAGTATCGCTGAAGCGGGCGTATCCGTATCAGGCAGATACAAATCCAATTTCTCGGTTCTGCTTTTTTCAAGATATGAAATATCTTTTTCGACCTTAAACGGGCATTTCTTCTCTTTATGAACTTCGCTGAACATTCCATAAACTGAGGACGCAAATACCCCGAAAAAGAGTACTACCAAGATTAATATTCGTTTCTTAATCATATAATTCAGGTTATAAGGCAAATACTGACTAATAAGCAAAAAAAATATCATTCAATCTATTTCGTCAAATTTGAATGTAAAAGACTCCTCATATTTATAGTGCCAATTCGTACTGTTTTATCATCACATTATCAAGATAAAATGGTGAAATATTTCGATTATAACCACATTACTTACTTCTTAATTTATTTGTAATTGCATTTTGCTTCCTTCTTGTAATTCCTGAATACTTTTAAAAGTATATTTGCCTGTGTTGTTTAGTTTGAAAGATTTCAAGGCTAAATTTCCATACAATACTTCTAATGTTATATCGAAAGTTTTGCTTGTTTTATCAATTTGCACAGTCCCCCAGGAATAGCCATTTGACCAAAAATGTTTTCCTTCTGTGGGATTGAATGTCATAATCTTATCAATTGCAGAATATTGGAATCCGGTTAACGCTATTACACTTGCCCACGAAGCCATAGCCCTTGCATAGTGGTGCCCGCATTCGGCTTCGTCAAATGGGCTGCGTTTTGAACCATCATAACGATCACGGATATCAGAGATTACTTTCAGTCCTTCTTCTTCCATACCTTCGTAAATCATTCCGATAGCTGCTACGTACTCAAACCCAGTCATTACTTCCGAAAAATATGGGAACGGGATTTTGGGGCGTCCATTGGGCCAGCTTGCCATTAACAGAGCCGATTCATCGCCAAGGGCATACGAACGCATGTTATTAAAATGCCCGGCCATACTCTCCCTGGAATTATATTTTTGAATACTTTCGAGTGTGGTTTTAATATGCTCCTTGGGGGCAAGGTAGCCAATCCCACAAATATGTGCCATATACTGCCCCACAAGTTGATCGACCAAACACCCTTTTGCTAACTGGTATTTGGGCATATTGGGAGCAAAATAGTCAGTTATAACCTCTTTTGTCTTTGGATCGAGGACTTGCTGCACATAATACTCTCCGTTAAAAAGATTTTCATCTGTCCATTTGCTCCCCGACTCATAAACAGAGGTGCATTTTTTTGCAAAGGTTTTGTCACCCATTGCCAATGCCATTTTTTCAGCTGCTTTTAATGCCCCCAAATACCAGAATTGCAT
>CBDUZZ010000047.1:0-37063 GCA_965371855.1 uncultured bacterium | reverse complement strand
TATTATCCTAATTTTAATTTCTATGTTTTCTCGTTTTTTTAAATAATGGGTAACGGTGGCAATATGAAAATGTTGGGCATTTTGAAACTCCAATCTTTCAATATACTACACCGTTTATTTAATGTTAAAATGCTCATATTTACGACTATCTGCCCAATTTTTTATATTGCGTGTTCTCTGCAGTTTTTTATCACCTAATTTTTTAAACTTTCCAAAAATTCTTTATTATATCCACTGACTTTCTCGATTATTCCCTTTTCATCAATAAGGAAAAGTGAAGGGAATCTTGATACTCCGTAAATTTCCCCAATTTCTTTTGCATTGGAGATTACTGGAAATGGAGCAGTAACTTTATTAACATATTCAATTACCTCTTTTTGTTTATCAATAGGATAAATATATACTGCAGAGATTTTATCTGAGAGATGATAATCTTTTTGATTAAAATGTTCAAGCGTCATTATGCAAGCACCACATCTTATAGTTGAAAAAACTAATAGTACTTTGTTTCCATGATAATCTTCTAAGTTAAAAGGATTGTTCTGTAAGTCCTTACCAATAAAGCGTGGGGCTTCTTGTCCTTCTTTTAGGCAAGTTTTACTATTTTTTCCAGAGGAGAATGTATAATCTACTGGAACGTTATAAGTAAGTTTGCTACCTGTTTTGTCATAATTGTAGTTTGAATACTCAAACACTATTGTTTGACTGAGTTTTTCTTTGAAGTAATTTCTTCGTTCAAACCTTTCAAGTAGTTTTGAAGATGTATTGATAAAGATGTGCTGTTCTGTATATATCTTGTTTCCACCTACAATTGTATCTTTTTCAACTCTGTAATAATCACTGAGTTTTTTTTCATCAAGAATCGTATCACTGACAAATTTCCAGTCAGTTTGCCTTAAAAATGTGAGTGGGGAATATCTCATTATTCGGGGATCTCTTACTTGAAGATGTACAGTTTTATCACTGTGAATTATAGATTTAAACTCTCCACCAATGTCAACAAGATCCTTTCCGCCGGATTTTGTAATATAGTCATAGCCACCTAAACTTTTTTCATTTTTGCTCAATAGATTTGAAGTTTCAAGAGTATCAAATGTTCCCATAGGATTTGGGTAAAAGGCTTTCTGGTAATAATTAATACTTTCATACCCCAACATTTTAATTTGTGTTTGATTCAATAACTTTTGTGGGTTATTTGAACAGGAGATGATAAAAATAAAGGTGCCAAGGATTAAGAATGTAATTTGTTTCATAATGTTTATTTTTTGTTTTTAAAATTGCAGAGAACGTATGTATATAGTTACTAGTACTTATATTTCTTCTTTGTAATAATAAAAGGTGCTTATATAACTCCAAATATGGAGGATATAAACACCTTAAAAGTATAATAAAACAAATAGAAATCAAATAAACCTATTAAACAAACATCTGGTGATACTCCTCAAACTCCTCACTCTTTTCAATTTCTACAGTATCAATTGCCAAATGATTTTTACTAATAACTATTACTTCTTCTCTTTTTTTTCCAATGTTTTATATGAATACATCACAGCTTCAATCCGGCGTATTTTATCACGTTTATCTGTTTCCTCGGGAGAATAAACATAGCCGTCAAGTACGATTACCCGGTTATTCTCTTTATCCAGATGAGCTTGTAATATCCATGGTCCGCCCATCATGTCACCAATCACCTTCCATAAACCGCGCATTTCAACAACCTTCTCACCATTAATTTTTGTTGTTTTATATATTGGAGGGAATTTCATCTCTGTAGCCATATATGATCCTTCCGTTGGCCCCGGAATATTTTTTTTCAGAATAGAATCACGTTTATTCAATAAATACACCTTCGAGAAAGTTCCATCACCCACATAATCGAATGAATAAATCATAATACCCTGACTGGCTGCAGCGCTTCCTTCGTTCATCCAAATAAAATCTTTCTTCTCAGTTATACGTTGAAGATTAGATGGAATAGAAACAAAAACGCCATACTTATCTCTTACTTTATCCGAAAACTCTTTATGGATATATTTTCGGAAAGATTTGATACTACGATTACGCTCTGCTTTATTAAAGAAACTCAACAGTTTTATTTCCTGACGCTTAATCAAACTAATGAATCCTTCTTCCGTTTTAGCATTAATACGTACCATCGCCTGGCCCTTTGCCCATACATCTTTATAATACAACACTGTATCAACCTCAACTTTAGGCGATATTTTTGTCAATACAAGATTCCGGTATGTCTTCATGAAATCACTAAATCCGACATATGAAGTTACTGAAATATCAAACATTGGTTCAGGCTGTGGCAAACCAAGATAAGGCTGTTTCACAACACTCATTAGTGTTTCACCTGCATCAGACTTTTTCCAGTTATCATCCATCACTACTAACAATTCACCGGCTTTGCCTCCCGCATTTGGTTTATATCCATCTGTATTTTTACAGGCAAAAAACAGAGGGATGAAAAGTATTAAAAGAGATACGATTCTAAATTTTTTCATGGTAAAATCTTTAAAGAGTAAAAACAAATACTAATAACTAAATGAATAGTTAAAGTTAATATATATTTTTCTTTTTTCATAATTTAATTCATCAACAATGAAAAATGTATCATCAGGAACAGGCTCCCAAACAGTGAGTTTCTGGCCGGGATAAAGATTTCTGGATTTAAGTTTATTCCAATATACAATGTCATTAACACGACATTTGTATCTGATAGCAATTTTATGAAAAAACTCACCTTTCTTCACTGTACACTGTGTTTTCCTTCTATTCTGCGTATCACCTATCGGAACAAAGGTTAGTCCCGGATATTTAGCCGGTTCAAGTTTTGGCTCATTTTTAATAAATTCTGTGACATTTGCTGAAGGTAAAAATATACGCACCGGTAGGTCAGCAGCCGGAATAAAATCTTTTGTAAAAACTGGATTTAACCATTTAACAATGTCTTTATCAACTCCCGCAGCTTCACTAACCTGTTTTATTGTCATTGGCTTATTAATATATACAGTATCCACTTCATCAAATCCAATAAAAAAAGGCTTGGGTTTAATATCGTAATTTTTATAATACTTCATAACATAATTTACAGCCATGAAAGCAGGCACGTATGCCTTCACCTGATCAGGCAAATAAGGTTGAAGTTCCCAGAAATTGGTTTTCCCACCCGACCGTTCAATAGCTTTCTTTACCATTCCCAGACCTCCGTTATATGCGGCAAGTGCCAGTTGCCAGTCATTAAGGTTACGATAAAGATAATCGAGATATCTACAAGCAGCAATGGTACTTTTTACCGGATCACACCTATCATCTATGTATGAATCCACTTTCAAATCAACCATACGAGCAGCATGGTATAGAAACTGCCATAAGCCCATTGCACCTGAAGAGGATTTAGCACGAGGGTCAAGTGCTGATTCAACGATTGCAAGATATTTAAGTTCTAAAGGAAGGTTATATTTACTTAAATACTCCTCAAACAGAGGAAAGTAATACTCCGATCTGCCAACTATTCGGCTTAGGTGTTCGCGGCGTTTTTTTACATATACATCAATATATGCCTGTACCTGATTATTATATTCAAGTTTTAAAGGTGTTTTACTATCAAGTTCTTTAAAACGGCTTTGATATAACCATTTCGGATAATCAGTCTCCGATGAGTTAGGTAAAACATTCTGAGCATGTAAAGAACATGAAACAATCGTAAAAGAAACTATAAATATAAATTTATAACCGTATTGTTTCATTTTTGCATCTCGTTGTAAAAAATAAAAGGTCGGACAAAACATATATCTACCGACCTGAATAAATTAATAATGATACTAATTTGCTAAAGAAAAACTTATCAATTATTCTTTAATAGAATCTTTCTTTTCCTCTCCAGCATCTTTTTCAGCCGCATTCTCGTTTCTGGCTTTCTTAAATTCTTTCATTCCTTGTCCTAATCCTTTCATCAATTCAGGAATTTTTCTACCACCAAATAATAAAACGATAGCCAGAATAACAAGAATCCACTCATATCCACTTGGCATTAATAAAAAAATGTTTGAACTATCCATTGTATTAAGTTTTTATTTACAAATTTAATAATCTTTAGATGCTAATTACTAAAAAAAGCTTTAAAAATATCATTCCCGTTTGCATAAAGTAATAATCCAAACAATAGTATCATTCCTACAATCTGTGCATGCTCTAAAAATTTATCACTTGGTTTTCTGCCTGTTACCATTTCATACAGCAGGAATAACACATGTCCTCCATCAAGAGCCGGAATGGGTAAAATATTCATAAATGCCAGAATAAGAGATATCAATGCTGTGTTACTCCAGAAAACATACCAGTCCCAGGTAGCAGGGAATAAATTACCAATTGTTCCGAAACCACCTATCTGCTTAACACCTTCTTTGGTGAAAATAAGCTTAAGTTGTTTAACATAGTCAATCAGAATATTAAAACCTTTCTTAATACCTGCCGGTGCAGCTTCCCAAAAACCATATTTAAACTGTTTAATCTTTATAAAAGATGGCTGCTTATTTCCAACTCCTATTTTTCCCTTTTTAGATACCTGAATATCAAATGCCCACAATGTAGTATCTCTAATCAACTCAACAGAAATCGTTTTTCCGGCATTACTAACAATCTCATCTTGAAATTGATGAAAATACAAAGCAGGCTTACCGTTAACAGCAACCACACTGTCGCCTTTCATTATCCCGGCTTTTGCAGCACCGTGTTTTGGAACAACAGAATCAATTACTGTAGGAATCTGGAAGACGGCAAATTCCTTAACGCCCGAAGCGAGTATCTTTTGGTCGAAATCTTCAGGTATCGGAATTTTAATTGTTGAATCATTTCTAACAACCGTTAAATCTTTTGTGTCCTCCAATAAAATATATCTGGCTATATCTGATATTGTTTTTACCTTAAAAGTGTCAACATGAGTAACCCTGTCACCATCTTGCAATCCAATCTCGTGGGCTACCGATGCATAATGAAATCCGTATTTGGCACTATCAGAATCAAAATATGCCTGACCCCAGATATACAATACCATCCAAAATATAACAAGAGCTGTAATGAAATTAACCAGAACTCCTCCAGTCATAATAAGTAATCTTTGCCAGGCAGGCTTTGCTCTGAATTCCCATGGTTGAGGAGGTAGTTTCATCGCCTCTTTATCCATCGACTCATCTATCATTCCGGAAATCTTCACATATCCTCCCAAAGGCAGCCAACCTAAACCATACTCTGTATCTCCTTTTTTGAATTTAAACAAAGAAAACCAGGGATTAAAAAACAGATAAAACTTCTCAACCCGTGTTTTAAAAAGCTTGGCAAAGAAAAAATGTCCAAACTCATGTAAAATAACCAGAATAGATAAGCTTAGTAGTAGCTGTATTGTTTTAAAAAATATATCCATTAATTATAATTTTTCAATTTTAGAGTCACAAAGATATCTTTTTCCAAAGAATAATCAATGATTTAATTATACAATGATATAATGTTTTATGAAAGAATGATAAAATACTGGATACTGGTTACTGTTATGCTGTCAACAGCTAACTAACTGCAGATGTCAATGCGAAAAACAGGATTATTATCAGTGATGAAAACTGGAAAGTGAAGACAGGGCCAATTGTAAAATCGGATATTTATAACGGTGAACTGTACGATGCCCGCCTTGAAATGAACGGTTGGAATTCTCAGGGGTTTAACGACAGCAATTGGATAAAAGTGGCGGTGATAGACCATATAAAAGATAATTTAGTTGCACCTCAGAGTGTGCCTGTTAAAGCAGTGGAAGAGATTACTCCCATTAAATTGCTGACAACTCCCAAAGGCGAAACAGTAGTTGATATGGGACAAAATATGGTTGGCTGGGTTCGAATAAAACTCAAAGGTAAAGAAGGAGATTTAGTAAAAATTAAATTTGCTGAGGTGCTGGACAAGGATGGCAATTTTTATACTGCCAATTTACGTTCGGCAGAAGTAACTGATACTTATATTTTCAAAGATGATACAGAGATAACTTTTAAACCGCATTTTACATTTCATGGTTTTAGGTATGTGAAACTGGAGGGTTTTTCACAGACGCCGGATTTAAATGATGTTACAGGTGTCGTAATCCATTCTGACATGAAACCTACCGGAACTTTTAGCTGCTCTGATTCCCTGATAAACCGTTTGCAGCACAATATCCAGTGGGGGCAGAGAGGGAATTTCCTTGATGTGCCAACTGATTGTCCTCAACGAAATGAAAGGTTGGGACGGACAGAAACCTGACGGCTCCTTTCAGGATGTGAATATGAAATCTGTAACAGATAAATTTGGCTCAAAGGTCAAACAGGTTAATAATAATGTAATTGTTGAACTTGGTTCAGGCAATTACCGGTTTAGTTATCCATTGAACTAATGTTAATTTTTCACCAGAAGTACTTCTTCCGTTGGCTATATACGCTTCTAAAAGATTCGTCAATTCTTTTACAATTTCAGGATGTTTTCCTTGCAGATTTGTTGTTTCTGAGATATCAGTTTCCATATTGTACAATTGCACCCTTGGCAAACCCTTTTTGGTGGCTTGTTTGTTTTTTGGATAAGACCACCCGCCAGAACCTGAGCCAAAGATGAGTTTCCACTTTCCTTTTAAACAAATAAGTTGGTCACTTTCAGACCCGGCTGTTACATTTCCATTTGGCCAACGCACAACAAAAGGTACACGATGTCCGCCTTCCCAGATATCTGCTTTATGGCCTCTTAAATTAGCAGTCGGAAAATGTCCCTTATCCTGTAATTCTTTAAAGTTTGCTATCGGTGAAGTGCCGTTATCACTACTAAAAATAAATATGGTATTGTACGACATAAATGCCCATTCGCGATTTCTCAATAAAAATGATTTGCCGCCTTGTGTAACGGTAAAAATCATATCACGAACTTCAGCTTCAGGATTATCAATTGTTTCAACCAAATCGATGAATCAAGCTTATTTAAATTTTGTCAGATAAAAATATCATTTTTTCGACTTTCAGGTTTAACTTTTAATTCAATTAATTTTCCTTTTTATTATTACCTCTTCATTAACAACATTACCATCCACATCATAATGAATGAATTTTAGAACAGGCGAATTATTTTCCCGGTAAACCTTTACGGCAAGGAAACCTCCTTTTACCCTAAGAAATTTATGCTCCGGGCGCAAATCACTCTGTTTCCAGCCCTGGGCATGCGAGTCGCTTGCAGGGCCACTGCTAAATTCCATTACTCCTGTTTTTTTATCCTGAGAAACATATTGCCAGTGCCTGTCGCCACATACAATATATACATCATTATCTGATAAAAATTGCCTTAACCAGTTACCTTCGGTTTTAAACGCAAGGTTTGCGTGGTTGTCTTTTTTATTCAATCTATCGGGTCCAACCACGGGAGTTGGGGAAACAAGAATTTTAAATGTGGCTTTTGAAGCCTTTATTGTTTTAACAAACCATTCCTTTTGTTCTTTTCCCCAAATTGTTTTTTCAGGGCCATCGGGCTGTTGGTTGTCGCTTCTGTATTCCCTGCCTTCAACAATCCAAACCTGAAGGTCTTTTCCCCACTGAAGTGTACGATACGGCTTTTCTTGTACGGGTGTTTGCTCATACCAAATCGACAGTCCGTCTTCATAAGTTAACTCACCAAAAGGGGACGAATAAGGCGAAACATCATCTTTAAGTATGTCGTGGTCATCTTTTTGTATAAACACGGGCGTGTGCGCATAAAAATCTGTTAGTGATTTCCACGAATTGATGGCATGCCATTTATGCCGTGCAAGTTCAACGGTATAAGCCATTGGCCCGGGTTTATCGTAGTAAACGTAATCTCCGGTTTGGCAATAGAAAAGGGGATTGAGTTTTAGCATTTGGTCATAAATTTTAAAGCCCCTTATTGAATCATCATAATCCCAAAAGTACTGCCCGGTTGATACTGTAAAGGTTAGCGGCACAATATCATTCTTTAAAGGTGCTGTTGTAAAATGGCCTTTAATCTCGGTAATTGGAGCATTCTCAATTTTTCTGCCTTGTATTGTAATGCTGTAAGTTGTATTGGATTCTAAACCACATATATTTTCCTTTAAAGTAAAATCTTTATAGGGTGAAACATATTTCCAATTCGTTGAAATAGTTATATTGTTTGATTGCAGAGTTATTTTTACCTGGCCGAACACTCCTTCAACGGCACCTTCCATTTCAGAAACCGGCATAGTATTATCAAAGTCTATGGGACCTTTAAACGGAGGTGTTTTTTGTTTGTGTTTTATTGTAACCGGCTCGAATTTTTTACATAATTGTGTCCATATCAAAACTGAATTAGCGGTTAATTCACCCACTTTAAAACCTGTAGTAAAATAAACACTGTCAGAAACGCTTGCTTTTATATCCGGAATTAATAAAACGGAAATTGATAATATTATTAGTAGTCTTTTATTCATTATTTTTTAGAATTAAGATTATTTTGTGAAAATACATTTTCACTGATAAGCTTTTAAAAATTTGTATCCATCAAGGCGTCATATTTTAACGCATAAGTGACAGGCAAGTCGTATTGCTTGTTTAGTTCTACTTGATTGACAACAATTTCTGCACAAACTTTTTAGCAGTTGGATTTGAATTTATTCTATTATTTAATTGAAGCTGGCAAATTCTGAATACTCCTTTGCCCTTTTTCATTTCTGACACAGCAGCATACTCTCCTCCCATATCTACCCAGGTTGTTTTTCCTGTTTTAAGGATTGGCTTCCAATTAGTATCTGTTTTTATCATTGATTCCAAAAACGGACTTACCAAACCTTTTGAATCGTTGTACCAGAACTTGAAATCAAATGGTTTGGCATCTTTTACCATTGGATGACCAGATTTTGGCGAAACAAAATAATACTGTCCCATTATTGTTTTCTCAATTGCAATCTGACTCTCCCCAATATTAAAGTCACCATCTGGAAGTTCAAGGAAAATCAAAGTTTTTCCTGTCTCAACCATCTGGTCTAATCTCTTTTTATTTTGCTGATAATAGCTCACATCATCAATAAGAATTACTTTAGCGGAATTAATATCCTCCGTGTTTTTAATATCCAGTTCCGTTAAAAGTTGTTCTGCTTTCCCACCTTCAGAAGGAGTAAAAATCAAAACATTTTCCTTTTTATTTTCCTTAGAGAATACATTAATATCTATCACAGACTCTGAAACGCCTTTCCCATTGTTATCGAACAGTGCCAAACGCAACTTATAGGATGTACGTTTAGAAACTTTTGGTGCTTTAAATTTGATATTTCCCTGAAATCTTGAACTGTTAACAGGGAAAACAGGATCTGCTTCTGAAGAAGATATTACTTTTCCATCTTTCTCCAGTTGCCATTTCATGCTATAATTTTCAGGAATCGTATTTTTGTCATTACACAACCAGGCTTCTATATTTACATCTTCGCCTTCGAAAAACTTGTTTCGATCGGTACGTAAGTTAACCATTACCGGAGTCAGAGCATCGCGGTAAACAAAAAATGCTTTCTTGGGATTTCTGTCAACATCCATAATGGCTTTCATCCAACCTGCCGGCCAGGCATCGATAAAAAGGTGGATCGCAAACGACATCATATTGGTGTCTCGTCGAAATGCTTCTGTTACCAGACGGGTAGCCCATGCCTGATGATTCTGACTTGCTTCTATCCAGTCTTTCAGTTTTACCGGTGTTGGATACCACATGTAATGGAAACGATAAGTTTGTGCTTTTACAACCTTATCAGGCCACCATTGTTTGCTTTCATCTTCAGGTAACCACTCTTTGGGCCAGTATTTTTTCATTACATCATAACTATCAAAAGCTTCTGCACCAAACTCGCCGCAGCCATAAAACCAGCCAGGTTTTACTTTTTGCCAATATCCTTTATGTAACTCGCCCAATCCAAGTGCATGTCCGTTGTACCAGGTATTGTAACAATGGCTGTCGGGTAAGCCTGGTGAAGGAGGATCGTAATCGCCATCACCGGCTTTGATCACCCGGTCGGGATTCCAGTAATGTACAATCTGGTCGCAGGCTTTAAAGAAATGGTAGTAATCCTCTGCCTTCGACATATTTCGTTGCGGATGCCCTTCACCATTGGGGAAACGCTCGTTAATATAAGTTACCATAATATTACTGGGATGATTGCGCACGAGACGCTCCATTTCGCCTGCCTGTTTTACACCTTCGGCAAACAGTTGAGGACGCAAACTTCCGAAAAGTGGCAAGTCGGTTTGCAACATCATCCCAAGCTTATCACAATATTCGTAAATCTCGGGTTGAACAGGTCGCTGAGTTAAACGAATAAAATTGAGGTTGGCAATTTTAGCCAATAGAATATCATCAATCAACTGCTCCCATTTCTTATTCTTTACATCTTGTTGCATATACCCCATCGTGTTGGCGCCCCGCAAACGAATCTTTTCACCATTAAGGCACATCTGCCCTCTGGGGATAGTAAGGGTGTCTTGTGTAAAAGAACGCATCCCAAATGAAGTAGCCAGGGCATCAGTTATTTCTCCTTGTTCGTTTAACACCTTTGTTTGCAGTTGATACAAATAAGGTGTTTCATTGTTCCATAAACGAGGCGATTTAATGTGGAGTTTAATTTTCAGGAAGTTAACACCATATCCCATATGTAAACGGCTCTCTTCCCAATCCTGAGGTTTGGCAAGGTCTCCAACCCCGGGAATATATGTTGTTTTCGGAATATATTCCAGGTTTTCAAAAATAGTATCTTTAAAATTCTGACCGTAAACACTAAAGTTTAGCTTTATATTTTTAAAATCTTCATAAAAGTTATTTACTTCTATCCAAACTTCTACTGTCTCTTCTTGCACCATCGGGCGTACAAACACATCATTTAAATGAATCGGGTTACGCGATTCGATATAACAATCCTGATAGATTCCCATTCCCGGTGGGCAATGGTGCCATCCCTTAACAGGGTCATCCCAACCCAATCCGCTTGCGGCATAAATTTTATTTCCAATTTTTTTTTCACCACCTCCGTCAGGAGAGCCAAGAGTAGAAAAATCGTTTTCCACTTTCATCAGAAGAGTGTTCTTTCCGGGTTTAATGTTTTTGGTGATATTGAATTCAAAAGGAGCGAAAAAACCTTCATGCTCACCAACTAAAACACCGTTAATAAATACTTTTGCCCTATAGTCAACACCCTTGAAACAGATAAATTGGCTTTCGTATTCCAACATATCAGGAGAAAGCTCAAACTCTTTGTAATAATAAGTTGTTGACCTTCCCTCCGGTGGACCAAAGTGTGGAATCTTTACAATTTCCCATTCTCCTTTTCCGTCTAAAACTTCCCTAAAATTTTGTTGGTCGGCAGTAGTTTCAATCCTCCATTTAAACTCCTCAAGAGGAAGTTGTTTACGTGTTTCATTTAATTTGGGAGCATAATTTGCCATGAAAGGCATAAACTGTTTACGCAATTTTGCCAGTTCTTTTTGCAGCTCCTCCTTTGTATCCATTCGCTCGATGGGCTTAAAGGCTGCCTGTTTGCCTTTCATTTCAGGCAAATAAATATCCGGCAGATTTGGTGGCAGTTTATCTTCAAGCAAGTGAAGCCTTGTTCCTTGCGCCATATTACCTATTTTGGCAAATTGGTCAGTTTCTCCTTTTTTATTTTGTGCTATTCCCGATATTGTAATCAGAAAAACAATCAGGGCTGTTGTGATACTTTTTTTCATCTTATTTATAATTATATATTTCATTAACAACTTGACTTGTGTTTTGTCATGATTTTTTCATGCTTCGCGAAAAAAAATCACGCCAAAACGAACTGCTTTATTTCTATTACCCGGGGTTGAAACCCCGGGCTATTTATATTTGCCCCCTCCGAGGTCATCGTATAATCATTCTCCTGTGTTTTAAATTTATTCGCTATAGATATTACATGTCAGATTATATTATTAAAACTTTTTCTAATCTTTTATTTGAGTCAAGTTGCTTTCAACTTTTAACTTTCCACCTCTACTTATTAACACCAATTTTTTCAAATGGAATATTCTTAAATCCCGGTATTTCGATAAATACTTTGGCTGATTTTTTCAGTTTGAAATTCATTTCTTTTTCATTAACAAAACCGGGGTCTTCATCCGTTATCCAGTTATCATCCAAAAAAGGCATCCATTCTTTATTTCCATCGAATATTCTTTTCACTTTATAAAAAATATTTTTAGAAACAGTATTACGCTTTGGCAGCGATGGGTTGTCGTCCCAATATTCTTTCAGATGAGGATATTTTGTGCTGTAAGGCGGATTATGGTAATCAACCATTTTCAGCCGTTGGTCATAAATTCCCCCTTTGGTTATGGTTGCTGATGACCAGTTTTGATTGCGATTATCCACATGAATACCCAAATCGGCATCGATAAAGATATTGTTGGTATAAGGATTGTCGTGTCCTCCACCTATGAGTACAGGTATTTTCCCCGGTTTGTAGAAAATATTTCCAAATACTTCCATTCCACAAGCCCCGTCATCGTGGTAAACTGCAGAAGTTGGATGAATACTATTCAAATGATGGAAAAAATTATAATAAACTTTATGTCCCCTTTCCGAAGGATCTCTTCCATAATAAATTGCTCCCTGGTCGTGTACCTCTTGGCAAACGTGGTGAATTTCATTGTATTCGATAAGATGGTCGTTGCCATGTAAAAGTATTGCCATGCTTGGGGCATTATACATATCACAATGTGAAATACGGTTTCCTACGCCACTGATATTGATACCTGCACGGTATGATTTTTCGATGCGGTTGAAGTCGTGGATAATACAATTCTCAACATAATTATTAGCGGGTTCTAAAGTCAGCCTGTCTCCTCCGCTTAAATGGATCCCTCCGGCACCGGTATTGTAAATTTTACAATTTTCTACTCCGTTATTGTGCCCGGCTTCGCGATTAAATACCGGATCCGCATAAATATGTTGAAGATAAGATCCGATTTTTTCTGATGCAGGTTTGCCAATTTCTTCGTGAGTCAGATTTTTAAAGGGTTCAATCCCTTTTCCCATGCAAACACCCACAATTCCTAAGTTTCTAAGGGTGCAGTTACTGATTAGGTTGTTGTTGGTGCGTTCCATGTAAATGCCCATTCCGCGCGAACATTCAAAAATGATTCCTTCGAAGCGGATATTTGAAGCACCTTTAATGCTAACCAATGGTTTCTCCAATATGGAAATTTCCAGAGTCTGAATCTGTTCTGACAGATATAAATATAGTTTCCCTTTCTTCCGGTCGATGTAATATTCCCCCGGTTCATCCACCTCTTCCAATATATTATAAACAAACCAGCGGTTAAATTTATCGCCGGTTGATAGAAATCCATAAAGCGAAGGTTGTTTGGTATTAAATATCTTATTGATGGTGTCTATCTCTGACAGTTCAACAGCATCTTCAGCCCATCCTCTTCTGAAATAACCTGAAATCCAGATATCTTCATGCGATTTCCATGACAATGGACGGTCAGTATCAAAAGTAAATATACCTCCACGATTGCTAAAGTCCACATCACGTGGGATGGATCCGGTATCAATAACCCTTCCCATTTTTATGGTTGAATCGTTTGGCCAGCGTGCCAGCGAAAAGGGTTTGCCATTTACGAATATCTCTGCCCATGTAGGTCCAAACGGTCTGGCAAAACCTACAGGCCGCATCACTCCATAGTTAGTTATTCCAAGTGACTTGAGGTCAATTTCTACAATTTTATTTCTTGCAGTGCTGTTAAATCTGGAGAGAATTTTGGTGTTATTTATTTTTGTTGCATTTTCTACGGGGATTTTTATTCCACCGTGAATAATTACATTTTCATTTTTATAAGCAGAATAAACTATTGGTGCATCCACAAAACCGGAATCTTTTTCGTTTAATTCAAAAGTTTGATTCCTGAAATAAGTGCCTTCGCGTAGATTTACCTGAAAGTTTTTTTCAACATTCTCCTTATTTTTGTGTTTTCTAATTTCATCGCGGGCACGCTCCAGAGTTGCAAAAGGTTTTTTTATTGATCCTGTTCCACTATTATCACTTCCGTTTGTCGCAATAAAGATATTGACTTTTTCAGGTTGGCATGAACCAAAAAGAAGTATTATGGTAAACAAGATTGTTAGTCTTAATAGTGAACTATGTTTTTTCATCTGTATATAATTTAGTAAATGACTAACACAGAGGCACTGAGACACAGAGTGTTTTTTTATTCATGCATTCGTGGCTATTTATCAATATTTTTCGACTTAGAACTCAAGAATCTAAATATCCAACTCCACAATAGTTATTCCGCTACCACCGTACTGGACATGCTCGTCGCGGTAGTTTTTAACAAAAGGCATCGTGTTCAGGTATTCTCTAATCATTTGCCGGAGTATTCCGTCACCTTTGCCGTGAAGTATCTTTACAGTTGATGTCTCTGAAATTACAGCCTCGTCAAGATGTTTTATCACCCTCTCTATTGCATCATTGGCACGCATGCCACGGATATCGATATCGGGCTTAAAATTCAGTTTTATATTACGTATCCGTTCTGCCACATTAGTTACGGTAGATGATTGTTGGCTCTCTTTTGTCTGTTTTTTATATGTATTACTGCTGAGTTTTACCAGACGTGTAAATTTAACAGTAGTAGCCATATTACCAAAGCCAACAACAGCCTCCTTACCTGAAACACTAATTACCTCGCCGGGCATAGGCTGATTTGCCAGTTTCACAAAATCACCTTTCCGAATTATCCCGTCATCTTTTGCAGGCTTGTCTTTTTCAGTGCCGGATGTTTTAGTTGATTTCTTGTTTACTTTACGCTTTTCCCTCTCTTTTAGTTTCTCAATTTTCCTGTCAATCCTGCTTTGTTTATCGGTCTCTTTTTCAACTTTCTCCTTTTTGAATTTCTCCAGTTCATGTCTTGCCATCCGTGTTTTTTCTTTCTCAGCCTGCGATTCCCGGATAGCTTTGATCGTGTTTTCTATCTTTTTATTCGTTTCCGAGAGTAACCTGTCTGCTTTTATTCTGGCCTGCTCCAGTATCTCTTTACGCTCCTTTTTTACATCTTGCAGTGCCTGTTGATATCGGCTCAAAACATCGTTAAGCTTTTTATCGTTAATACGTATGTTATTACGTTTCTGCTCCCAATAATGTTTATCCCTGACTATCTCACGCAGGTGTTTATCGAAATCAATATTTTCCTGACCAATATTTTCTTTAGCTTCATTCAGAATATTTTCAGCCAGACCTATTTTATGCGCAATCTCAAAAGCAAAAGAACTGCCCGGCTGACCAATCTGCAATTTAAACATAGGTTGAATACGATGAGTGTCAAAAAGCATTGCACCGTTTTCAATACCATCGCTTTGAGCGGCAAAATGTTTAAGGTTTGTGTAGTGAGTAGTGATAACTCCATATACACCTTGTTTGTTCAGCTGTGCCAGTACAGCCTCAGCAATGGAGCCACCCAGCATAGGCTCAGTACCTGTGCCGAATTCATCAATCAACAGAAGAGTTTTAATGTTACTGTTTTTTGTAAAGTATTTCATGTTCATCAGGTGTGAACTGTATGTACTGAGGTCATTCTCGATACTCTGTTCATCACCCATATCAATAAAGATATTATCAAAAAATCCCATTTTGGATTTCTCGTTAACAGGAACCAGTAATCCACATTGCAGCATATATTGCAGCAATCCCACCGTTTGCAGACAGACGGATTTTCCACCGGCATTAGGCCCTGAGATAAGCAGTATTCGTTTATCGGGAGAAGATAGATTTATGTCAAGCGGAATAACCTCTTTGCCCGATTCTGTGTGCTGTAAAAAGAGCAGCGGATGAATGGCTTCAACCCAATTAAAATCTGTTTTATCAGAAATCTCCGGTAGACAGGCATTGATAGTTAATGCAAACTTTGCTTTTGCCCTGATAAAATCTATCTCACCCAGAAAATGAAAAGAGTCTGTCAGCTCATCAATATATGGTCTTATGATATCAGCCGTTTCTATAAGTATTTTTGTGATTTCACGGCGTTCGGCATATTCCAGTTCACGCACCTCGTTGTTTATCTCAACAACATCGGCAGGTTCAATAAAGGTTGTTTTTCCTGTTGCCGATTCATCATGTATTATTCCGTTAATCTTACGTTTATAGGCAGAGTTAACCGGAATAACAGCCCTGCCGTCGCGTATGGCTATTGACACATCACTATCGGTGAATCCACTTTGCTTTATATGTTTTAGTATTGTTGCCAGCCTTCCTGATATACTTTTCTGCTTGTTTCGTATCTCTTTTCTGATACGAAAAAGTTCAGGAGAGGCATTGTCTTTTATTTTTCCGTGCTTGTTTAAAATAGCATCAATTCTTTCAATCAGGAACGGGAACGCCTGAACATCTTTCATCTTCTCCTTCAAATATGGATATTCATCCTTCTCTTTTTGGCTGAAGAACCTTGTGATATCTTTTACTGTGGTAAGAGAACGTTTAAGTCCGAACAGTTCTTCCTCCTCCATAAATCTGCCTTCAAGTCTTATCCTGACCAGCGATTCACGAACATCAATAAAATATCCTGTAGGGAACTGGGTTTCTTCAAAGAAGATACGTGTGAATTCAGCAGTTTGGTTAAGCAGTGTTTTTACATGTTTGAAATCGGTATAATACTGCATGTTATCCGTCTCTTCCTTGCCAAGAGTACTTAAACATTGCTCTTTAACCAATGATCGTATATTAGAGAATTTTATTTTTTGTTCGAAACTGACAGGATATATCACAATAATAAAGTTTTATGCAAAAATAGCTAAATTGTTGGTTACTTGTTTATTTGTTTATTCGGTGATTTAGTAATTTGTTAATGTGCTAATGTATTGATTTGATAATTAGTTTGTGTCAATTGGTTGAACTTATTGCTAAAGGTTAACAGTCAACAATTGAACAGCAAAATTATTTTTTCTGAAAAAACTTAAGAAAACTATTGACATCGCATCGTTATGACCTTATATTTGTATTTACAAAACTAAACGAGACTCTCCTGGTCCCCAAATAGAAACATTCGGATGTGTGTAAGGTTTAGGTTAGTTTATTTTTTTTCAGAATGTTTCTTTGCCTGTCATATCTTGGCAGGCTTTTTTTATATGTATAGCAAAAAGAAAAACTTTAAGGGTTAAGTGATCTGTTCATCAGGGCATCAATGGCTTCTATTAGTTTGTCAGGATTTATTGTACGCCACTTTATTTCATTAAACAGACCATCATATACAAAATAGTTGTACAGTCCAATCTTATCAAACTCTCTTAAAACATGTTCTCTGAAATTTATTGCAACAATCCAGCCATCTTCAATGTCATTGAACCAGTCTTCATAATAGGAGTCATCCGAAAAATGAAAATTCAAAACATTTTCGCCGATAAGGATAAATTTTGATATATTGTTTTCTTCAAGCTGTTCAACAATATTTCTTTTAAAGTGCATGATATCATTGTAAAGACAGTCGTTCCATTCGCCTATCAGCTCAATTATTGCAGCACCTTTATCATAATCTACATACAGCAGTTTCATGTATAGGGTGTTAGATCCAAATTCATCCCAGGCAGGGTTGATATAATGGTTGTAGATAGTGTTTCTACACAGAAAAGGATCATGGCTATGCCCGTAAAAAGGCGAATTACTGTCTTTGTAACAGTTGTAAATATTCTCCCAGCTATGATATGGCTCAATCTCCTGCATAAGTTTTTATTACAAATTTAAACAAAAACGGCTGTTCAATAAATAGAACAGCCGTAAAAAATTTGTTATATAAACTTATACTCTTATTTTATGTCCACTCAGCGCATACCAAAGAATATATAAAAAGATTGGAACAACAAGCCAATATGCATCCTGAGCACCAATGGCATCTTTAAGGAAACCATATAATACAGGAAAAACTGCACCACCAACGATAGCAATAACCATAAGGGAAGATCCTGTTTTAGTGAATTTTCCCAGGTCAGCCATAGCGAGAGGCCACAGTGCAGGCCACATTAATGATGCTCCTAAAGCCACAAACACAATGAAAAAGATGGATATACCACTAGGAGCAAACACAACTGCTAAAGAACCTAATATAGCTATAATAGCGCAAATTATAAGTGCTTTATCTTGTTTTAAATATTTCGGTATAAAAATAATTCCGGCAATATATCCCAGTACTAATCCAACAGGAGCAATCCAGGCATAATCTTCAGGCTTATTAAATCCTAGTAAGGATGCAATCCAAGTTTGGTTTTCAGGATTATCAAGTCCAAGGCTTTTTGCATAATCAATAAGAGTACCCAGAGCAATTGTTTCGGCTCCTACATATAAAAACAGAGCAAGAACACCTAGGAGCAGATGAGGGAATTGCCATATTGAAGTTTTGCCGGCAGCATAAGGCGATTCTTCCTCTTTACCTTCTTCTTCGCCAACAGCTTTAACTTCAGGCAGAGGAGCCATGAGTGCAATAACTCCTAATAACAAAAACACTCCAATAATAATATAAAATGGAAGGTTAATATCTGTAAGAATTACATCGTCAAGGCTTTTACCAATAACTAAAGAGAGAAACAGGGGAGCAATAGGCCATGCCAGTTTATTGGCTATACCCATAATACTCATTCTTTTCGCAGCACTCTCCATTGGACCTAAAATGGTTATGTATGGATTAACTGATGCCTGAAGAAAAGTATTTCCCATACCACTGATAAAAGAAGCTACAAGAAAAAGAGGTAAGCTTTTCATACTTGCAGACGGAATAAACAGAAGGAATCCAACAGCAAACATTAAAAATGAAAGAGCCATTGTGTATTTATAGCCAATTTTTCTGATTACTATTGAAGCAGGATATCCAAAAATAAGGAATGCTGAAAAGGTTGCAGCCAGTACCAGATATGATTGGCCTGATGAGATATCTAATGCTTGGTTTAACAAAGGAATAAGATAACTATTAATCCCCAGAGCAAACCCAATAGCAAAAAACATTGTTCCGATAATCACTAGAGGGATAAAATAAGAACTATTTTTACTCGTTGATGTGTTTGTTGTCATAAAGCTGTCTTTTAAATATTCTAATATAATTTATTTTAAAGTTTATCCTTAGGATAACAAATATAGTATTTTTATAAACATTTCCTCCTCTTATATAGTTTTGAATTAAATTGGTGAACAATCTTCCAGCTTTTTACGTTTTCAAGTAATTGGGTTGTAGAAATATTGTTTATATTGTTACTTTGAAAAAATATTTGTTGTATGGAATTGAATAGTGTATTATTTGCTTTTGGATTAACCTTGTTTGCTGGATTAAGCACAGGAATAGGTAGTGCGATGGCATTTTTTGCCAAACGTACTAATACACGTTTCTTATCCATTTCATTAGGCTTTTCAGCAGGTGTAATGATTTACGTTTCTTTTGTGGAGATTTTTGATGAGGCAAGACGTGTTTTGATTGAGGAACTTGGTGAAAAAACGGGAACAATTTATACTGTATTAGCATTTTTTGCAGGAATGATATTTATAGCATTGATAGATAAGTTTATTCCTGTTGAAGAAAATCCGCATGAGATGCATTCGATTGAGGAGATGACCGATAAAAAGAAACACAAAGACCACAAACTGATGCGAATGGGATTAATGACAGCTCTTGCCATTGGGATACATAATTTTCCCGAAGGGCTGGCTACATTTACTGCTGCACTTCAAAATCCCAGTCTTGGTATTGCCATTGCCATAGCTATTGCCATACACAATATTCCTGAAGGGATAGCTATTTCTGTACCAATTTATTATGCCACCGGAGATAAGAAAAAAGCTTTCAGGCTGAGTTTCCTGTCAGGATTGTCGGAGCCGATAGGAGCATTGGTAGGCTATCTGATATTAATGCCTTTTATGGGACCGCTTACTTTTGGCATACTGTTTTCGTCAGTTGCCGGCATTATGGTTTTTATAAGTATTGATGAGTTGCTGCCTGCTGCCCGTGAATATGGAGAACATCATTTGTCTATTTATGGTATGGTTGCAGGTATGGCAGTAATGGCAATAAGTTTGTTACTGTTTTTATGATAAGAAAGAGATTAGCTATTAGCTGATTTATTAATGATTTAATGATGCAATGATGCAATGCTCAAAAACTCGAATTACCGTAAAGTCAAATAACCTAATATCCAAATAATCAATAAAAAAAAATAAAAAAATAAAAAAAAATGACAAAGAAAGAGCGTTTCGAGAAATTTATAGAATATTTTAAGATACATATGCCTGTTGCCGAAACAGAGCTGAATTATACAAACCCCTATGAACTATTGGTAGCAGTAATTCTTTCGGCACAGTGTACTGATAAAAGGGTAAATACATTAACCCCTGCCATTTTTGAAATGTATCCTACGGTATACGACATGAAAAATGCTAAACAGGAAGATGTATTTCATTTGATAAAGACATGCAGCTATCCAAACAATAAGAGTAAGCATCTGGTTGGGATGGCAAATGTTTTAGTTGATGAGTTTAATGGTGTTATGCCTAATGACATCAAAGAGCTTCAGACATTGCCCGGGGTAGGTCGAAAGACAGCCAATGTAATAATTTCTGTCATTTTCAATAAGCCTGCAATGGCTGTGGATACTCATGTTTTTAGGGTATCATCACGTATTGGGCTAACAACAAACTCCAAATCACCACTTGATACTGAAAGACAACTTGTTAAATATATTCCCGAGGATATTTTACCCATTGGGCACCACTGGCTAATTTTACACGGACGCTATGTGTGCATCGCCCGTAATCCTAAATGTTTTCATTGCGGGCTGAAAGATTTTTGCAAGTATTATGTAAGACTTAGCAATGAGTGAGTGAATGAGTGAATGTTAAAATGATATAAGGGTTATGGTTTTACAGTTAAACAAATTATATTCAAATATTCTTCATACATCAAAAATCAAATATCATAAATCGCAAATTATAAATCCTCACATCTCAAATCTCACATCCTATTCGTCATCCACAAGAGTTTTAATACTGTTTGATACATCACCTTTCTGAAACAGTGTTGGAGTTAGTCCAAATAGATTTTTAAAACTTTTGGAAAAGTATTTTGGGTCATTAAAGCCAACAGCATAAGTAACCTCGCTGATATTTTTATCTCCCTGCTTTAATAGTTTTGCAGCTTGTTTCAATCTGATAGTTCTTATAAATTCACTAGTCGATTGGCCTGTAAGTTCCCTTAGTTTCATGTGTAGCAAAGTACGGCTTACTTTCATCTCTTTTACCATCAGTGACACGTTGAAGTGAGGGTCATTCATCAGTTCTTCAACCTTATCGGCAGCTCGTTTTATAAACTGTTTATCGGCAGAGCCGGTTGCAATTTCTTCCACAAAATCCCACTGTTCGGTGAAACGTGCTTTAAGTTGTTTTCGTGATTGTACTAAATTATTTATCCGGCTTATCAATACTTGTTTGTCAAATGGTTTTGTAATATATCCATCAGCACCATGTTCATTCCCTTCTACTTTCGATTCTACTCCATCAAGGGCAGTTAGTAGTATTACCGGAATATGGCTGGTAATAAAGTTGTCTTTTACTTTTTTACAGAAAGAGAAACCATCCATTTCAGGCATCATAACATCTGAAACTATCAGAGCAGGTAGCGTGGCAGAGGCTTTTTCCATCCCTTTCACTCCGTTGGTGGCAGTCTCAGTTTTAAAATATGGAGACAAAATATCCTTTAGGTATAACATTACATCAGGATTGTCCTCAACAATGAGAACTAAAGGCTTTTCTTCATTTTCTGCATCCTCAGTTTGTGACTGAACAGGCTTTTCTTCGACAATGAAGTGTTCTTTTGTTTCATCAGGAGTAACATAATCATCAACAATGTCATCTATATTAAAAAGTTGTTTTGACACACCGATTTCCAATTTAAAAGAAGCACCTGATTCGTTATCATCACTTAAAGATATTGAACCTTTATGAAGTTCAACAAGTTCTTTTACGAGCGATAATCCTATTCCCGTACCGGCTTCCCCATGGTCATGAGCATGTTGTGATTGATAAAAACGGTCGAAGATACGGTTTTTGTCTTCTTCTCTTATGCCCGGGCCTGAATCACTAATAGTAATATGTGTGCTGTCGTTGTTATATGAGAGTTCTAAAAGTACATTCCCGTTTTTTGGCGTGTGTTTGAAGGCATTACTTAACAAGTTATAAAGAATTGTTTCAATTTTGTCAGGGTCAAACCAACTAACTTCATCCTGTTCCTCAATATCAGTATGAAAGTTTATATGTTTTTGCACCGCTACTCCCATAAAAGAATCAGCAATCCGTTTTACAAGAGCTGAAAAATCTCCTTTATATATAGCAAGTTTCATATTTCCCTGCATAACTTTTCTAAAATCCATGAGCTGGTTAATTAAACGTAATAAACGGTCAGAATTACGTTTAATCATCTCCAGTTGAGATTTAATCTGAGTGGGTTTTAACTCTTTAATCGAGAGCATCTCGTTTAAAGGACCCGAAATCAAAGATAAAGGAGTCCTGAATTCATGAGATATGTTAGTAAAGAATTTTAGCTTCATCTGATTTAAAGCAGACTCCTTTTCTCTATCTGTTTTTTCTTGTTTTAGGTTTTCCTGAAGCCTTATACGATTAATGAAAAAACGGGGGATGAATATTATTGCACTTAAAAAAACAAATATGTATAGTAGATATGCCCACCATGTTTTATAAAAAGGTGGTTTAATAATTATTTTTAGTGATGTCTCATTTGGGTTCCATATTCCATCGTTATTTGTAGCCATAACACGAAAAGTATACTCTTTTGGAGCCAAATTCGAATATGTTACCGTTCGGTGGTTTGAATTGGTGTAATTCCATTCGTTTTCCAGTCCATCAAGTTTATAAGCGTATTTGTTTAAGTTTTGTTTGTAGAATGTTAATCCTGAAAATTCAAACCTAAGAACGTTTTCGTCATATCTCAAAATAGCTTCCTTGGTATTGTCAAGTGCCTTTGTTAAAATTACACGATTGTTCATCTTAATACCGGGCTTTACACTTTGACCTGAGATTTGAAAGTCGGTAATTGTTGGTTTGGCGAGAAACGGATTTGTCTGAATAATGTCGGGATAGAAATACCAGATTCCTTTTTTAGAAGGCAACATGGCCAGTTTGTTGTTAATTAATTTAATTTTGGCAGGAGAAAAGAAATTAGACAGAAAACCACCCTGCATATAAAACGGGGAGATATTGTTTGAAGTCATGTCCATTCGTCCTAATCCCTGAATGGTTGAAAACCAGTAGTAACCCCTGTTATCTTTGAATATTTGAGTAACACTGGCTGACGGGAGTCCGTCTATATCCTTATAAGAGATATTCGTTTTATTCTCAATATCTATTAAATGCAATCCTTTAGCTGTACCTACCCATATTTTATTGTCAGGCCCGTCGGCTATGCTAAGGATGTTATTTGAAGAGAGGTTTATTGGAGTTGTATTGATGTTAAATTCATTGGTTAATTCTGCTTTTATACTGTTTTCTATTGAAAAGGAAAAAACAAACAACCCTTCGTACTCAGTACCTATAAATATTCTGTTTTGATTGTCAATATATGCCGTTTTTGGATTTTCTGTAACTGGAAAAATGAGCCTGTCATTCTCATTTTTCCAGATGAATTTGTTTAGTTCATTATTAAATACGTTTACCCCATTGGTAGTAACTACCCAAATATGGTTGTGATGTTCAAATATTTCTACAATATTATTGCCGTAGATTTGATAAGGTGTGGATTTGTTTTTGGAGTAATGATTAAATGATATAATGTTATTTCCGGCTAATTTTAATTTGTAAACCCCGTTGCTTTCTGTTCCAACCCAATAATATCCTTTATTGTCTTTTATTGCAGAAGTAACATTGACATTATAAAAATTTGGAGTAGAATATGAATCATTAAGGATAGGGATAAAACTAAAATATGAAGGATTATCTGCCGGATACCATGTCATAAATTGCAATCCTTTTTTTGTGCCTATAAGCGCAGAGTCGGAGGATAACGGAAAAATACAATTAATAGTGTTGTCAATTAATCCTGTTACATTGTTCGATTCTTTGGTAATTTGTTTGAATTTTTCAGGCATCTGTGATATTTGTGTAATGCCGTTGCCGAGTGTTCCTGCCCAGAGTGAGCATGATTGGTCGGCATAAATAACTTTCACCCGGTTTTTATAAAAACTCATTAGCTCACTGGTACGGGTTGCATATCGCTGGAATTGAATATCCCCGTTTTTATCCGCAATAAGTTTATTGATCCCTCCATCATAAGTAGCAATCCATAAATTATTATATTGGTCTTCGCAAATAGAATATATATTGTCGTGACTTAAGGAGGTTGTATCCTTTTGGGCATGATGGAATTTTATAAAACTATCTGTTTTTTTTGAGTATAAGTTCAGCCCGTGTGCCCATGTACCTATCCATATATTGTGCTTGCTATCCTCATATATCGTCATAATTCCCAATGCGCTAATAGAACCTTTGCTTTTGTTATCCGGCTTGTAATTTATAAAGGAGTCTGCCCCCGGATTCAACTTGCTTAAACCACCATCTGAAGTGCCTGCCCATAAAGTTCCTTCACTGTCCTCCAATACAGAATACACATGAGGATATGCTAAACTATTGGAATCGTTGGGGGAATGTTGAAAATGTTTATATGAAACAACAATGTCAGGATTGTTTTTGTCACTATTAAGTTTAAGATAGCTCAACCCTGATTCAGTTCCAACCCATAGATTACCATCTTTTGAACCGGAAAAACAGTACACTTCATCAGACAGCAATCCGTTTGACATATCTTCAGAATCGTGTTTTATATAATGAAATGTTTCTGTAGCAAGGTCAAGAATTGTTATTCCACCTCTGTCTGTTCCTATCCACAAGCGTCCAAATTTATCCTCATAAAGAGCCCTGATAAAGTTATGGGAAAGGCCTGTACCATCATTATTCCTTCGATATATTTTAAGGTTGTTTCCGTCATAGCGATGCAAGCCTTCCTCTGATCCAAACCACATAAAACCCCTTGAATCCTGAATAATGCAGTGAATATTATTGTCGGCAAGGCCATCCTGTGTAGTAAAGGTTCGAAAATCAATTTTAAATCCTTGTGCTGAAATAAAAGTATATGTTATAATAAAAAGAATTAACAAAAGTATCTTCTTTTTTACATCTGTTATTATTTGAATTTTGCCTATCATATTTCTGATTGAAATAAAACTACTATTGTATATGTTTATTAACCTAAGGTAAAATGATTGAGTTTATAAAAATAGCATAAATAATTCAACAGATAAAATTTGCAATTATCAGGTTGTAAACAATATGATTTTACGATGATAACACGTCAGTTAAAGTATTGTATATCTGCCTACTATGTTATTTAACATGAATTAACTTCATTTTCGTTTTATTCACTGTTTATTTTATGATATTTGTATATAATTTTTTTCATAAGTTTGGATTTAGTTAATTGATTTAGGGGGAAAGGGACAGATTTTATATCTGTCCCTTTTTTTGTGCAAAAATTAATTGTATTAATTCATTTCAAGGGATTTTAAAAAAAACTTTGAAATATCCCATTTAATTTTTATCTTAATCGAGGATTAATAAATTAATTAATAGCTTAAGTATGGATAATCTTTTTTTCAAATATATGAAAGAACGCACAGGGCAACGCAAAGCTACAGATGTATCTCATATCTCATTAGGTCCCGTAATGACCATTTCTCGTGAATATGGTTTGCCTGCTCGCTCTATTGCAGGAAAACTTGCCAAAACATTAACAGAAAAAAACAGGCTGGCAGGAATAAATAAAGAGTGGCGTGTTGTTAGTAAAGAAATTATAGAAGAGTCTGCTCAGGAGTTAAAATTATCACCATCACTAATGCATGATTTGTCGGACTACAAGCACAATTCTTTTTTTGAAAATTTAGCACTTTTTTTCTCTGATAACTATTATCCCGGCAATACTAAGGTGAAAAATACTATAGCAAAATTTATATATGAAACGGCTGCTGAAGGAAATGTAATTATTGTTGGCAGAGCTGGAGAGGCTATTACAAAAAATATAAAAAAGGCGTTCCATACTAAAATTATCGCTCCATTAGATTGGAGGGCTCAGGAAGTAAGTCTGGAGGAAAATCTTTCAATATCGGAAGCTAAGAAACGGTGTATAGAACAGGACAGAAGGCGTTTCCAGTTTAGACATTTTTTTGAAGGAGACAAACCAGATGACGAATTTTTTAATGTTACCTTTAACTATCGTGAAATGAAAGATGAGGAGATTGTTGAATTATTGGTAATTATTGCAGAACTACGTGGTTTTGTATAGTGTTCTTTATCGTTTTTTTATTTGGTGTAATAATTCATAAGCCTTAAAGATTGACTGTAATATCCCATTCCAAAAAGATTAAGGTGATTTAACACATGGTATAGAAGGTAAATATTTTGCCTATGCTCCCATCCCTCTTTTAATGGATATGTTTTCAGATAAGAGTTGTAAAATTCATTACTAAAACCACCGAAAAGATGGGTCATAGCAAGGTCAGCTTCGCGATGACCATAGTATACTGCAGGGTCTATTATTACCGGTTCACCTTTAGTACTTGTCATGAAATTTCCGCTCCATAAGTCTCCATGTAACAATGCAGGCGGCTCTTCACTTCCTTTTAGTATTTGATCTGTTTTGGTTTCTATAACCGAAAACGCACTGATAAACTCCTTTGTAGCGTAACCGTTCTTTTCAGCAAGTTCAAATTGAAACAGCAGCCTTTTATTAAAATAGAATTCAGCCCAGTCAGTTTTCTCTCTATTTTTGGCAATGTTCATTTGAGGTGTAGCTCCAATGTAATTGTTTTCGTAAAAACCGAATGTTTCATTTGTAAAACGGTGTAGTTGCGCAAACTGCTCCCCGAAAAGGCTCCAAAAATTATCTTTTCTACCATCGGACGTAATCAATTCCAAGAGAAGAAATTGTTTGTCAGCTGCAATAACCTTCGGAATTATTATGCACTCTGCTTTTCGTAATTCATTGAGGCCGTTAGCTTCATTAATAAACATTAAGCTGTTAAAACCTGTCTTCAGAAAGTATCTTTTTCCGGATATCGATTCGATGATCTGACTGTTAGCAATAGACCCTCCACTAACACTTGAGGAAGCATTGACAGGCTCTCCCAGTATGGTTTCTATGCTATTTTTTATTTTGTTGTTCATTGGATATGTGCTTAAGGAAACCCTGGCAGGTATCTTCTAACAAGTCAAGAACCAATTCAAATCCACTGTCTCCACCGTAATATGGATCAGGAATGGAATTATAATCGTATTTTTCAGAGAAGTCAGTCATCATGTGCATTTTTACTAATTGATTACTGTATTGATCCATGGCTTTTAAATCCTTCATATTTTGATCGTCCATAGCAATTATGTAATCGAAATGATTGAAGTCGAAGTCTACTTCAACTTTTCTACTGATGCTGGTAAGATTGTAGCCTCGCCTTCGTGCATGAACCTGCATACGTGAGTCAGCCGGTTCACCTGCATGCCAGGCGGCTGTTCCTGCCGAGTCAATTTCAAACTCACCAGCCCTGCCTGCTTTTTCAACTAGTCCCTTCATAACTGCCTCTGCACTTGGTGACCGACAAATATTACCAAGGCAAACAAATAATATTTTTGTTTTTCCCATATTCTGTTTTTGATAAATACAAATATAGAACATTATGAGAGTTATATTAACAATAACACGAAACAACAACACCGAAATTGAGCAAATGCGTTTGATAACAAATCGATTTTTACTAATTTTGGTTTATGGCAAATAATTCTTTAAAAACTGCATTCACTTTCACATTTATCTTTTTACCATTAATAGTTTTTTCGCAAAACCTAATTCATTTCAATGTTTCTGCAGGGGATTACAACAGAGATTATTGCCCGGTTTATGTTGACTTGCGACAAATTCATGAGCTGCCGGACGAAAATACTCTTTGTCTTTATGAAGTAATTAAATCTGAATTGCATCTGGTGAGTTATCAATTTGATGATAAAAAAGGTAATGGGCTTTGGTTTATTCCGGAAGGAAGATTTCCTAAAGATATGGTGAAACACTATGTTTTAAAAACTAGTAAAGAAAGATCGGAGAGTGTTGATGTTCCTATGAAGGTTGATAGGTCGGAGGGCGCTCTTATATTGAAAAAGAGCCGGCAAAAAATCCTCAGATACCAGACAAAAACAGCAAAACCGCCCAAAGGAGTTGATTCTTCCTATCAAAAGTCTGGTTTCATCCATCCGCTTTGGTCACCGAGCGGTGAGGTGCTTACACGAATTCAGCCGCCTGATCATTACCATCATTACGGTATCTGGGGGCCATGGACAAAAACTCACATAGATGACAGAGAAGTAGATTTCTGGAATCTGAAAAAAAAACAGGGAACAGTGCGTTTTGCTGGAATATCAAGCATCAAAGAGGGAGAAATTTTTTGTGAAATAAAAGTCAAACAAGAGCATATTGATTTTAATCAAAATGGGGGAAATCAAGTTGCAATAAATGAAGAATTGATTATTAGGGCATGGAATATTGGAAATAATGCCTGGTTGATAGATTACATAACCGTTCAAAGCACTCCATTAGTTAGTGGAATAATACTTAATGCATACCGATATGGAGGAGGGATTGGATTCCGTGCTACGGAAAAATGGACAAAGAATAATTGCACTGTGCTGACTTCCGAAGGAAAAACACGTGAGAATGCAGACGGAACAAAAGCCCGATGGTGCCGGGTTGAGGGTACATCATCAGTAGGCCGTAGCGGAATATTGTTTATGGATTATCCACAGAACCGGGAATTCCCGGAGCCCATGCGTGTATGGCCACTAAATGCCAATAATAACCGGGGCGATCTGTTTTTTGAATTTTGCCCAATCCGTATTAAATCGTGGAAAATGGAATACGGTAAAAAATATCAATTAAAATATCGTTTGTTTGTATCTGACGGTAATGTCAGCAGTTTTGATGCAGAAGCTTTGTGGCAGTCTTTTGCTCATCCTCCAACAGTTGTAATAGAAAACTAATAACTAAAAATAACAGCTCATGAAAAAATTAATTTTTGTTTCGTTCATTGTACTTTTTATATTACCGGTATTGTTTGCCGGAACCACAAACAGCAAAACTCTGAAAAAAGTCAAAGGTAAAAAGGTGCTTATCTATACTAAGAATGGCAAAGGATATGTTCATAAAAACATTGCTGCCAGTGTAAAAGCATTGGAGGAAATTTGTTCTGAATATGATATTCATACAGACGTAACGGATGACCCTGCCGCTTTTACCGATATTAATCTGAAAAAATATGATGCAATAATCTTTACAAACACCAACAATAAAGTATTTGATACCGATGAGCAAAGAGAGGCATTGCAGAATTATATTCGTGGAGGTGGAGGCTTTGTTGGCATCCATTCTGCAAATGCTATGGAAAGAGACTGGCCCTGGATGTGGGCTTTGGTGGGAGGTAAATTTGTACGTCACGCTCCGCATCAACAATTTGACGTAGTTGTAACAGATGCCGATAATCCATCAACAAGCGTTTTACCGGAAAGATGGACGGTAAAGGACGAGTGTTACTATTCACATCAGTTAAACCCTGACATACACGTATTGTTATCTGCTGATCTTACTACTATTAATGATAAAGGAATGGAAGAGTATCCGGGTGATACATTCGGAAAATTGTTTCCTCTTTGCTGGTGTCATGAGTATGATGGAGGAAGAGAGTGGTACACAGCCTTAGGGCATGATGGCGAGTTTTATAATGACCCTCTTTTCAGAAAACATCTTCTTGGAGGAATAGTGTGGGTATTGGGTGTTGAAAAACTTTAGTAATAATAAAATTGAACTAACATATTAAATCATGGAAAGAAGAAAATTTATAAAAAATTCCGTAGCCGGTACAGCAGGAACATTAGTTATGCCTGCAGTTGTTCCCTCATCTGTTTTTGGAAAGAATGCACCGAGTAATAAAATAAATATTGGAGTTATTGGATGTGGCCGTATTGGTAGAAGTTGGGATATACCGGGAGTGATGAAGTTTGATTTGGTCAGAATGATTGCTGTTTGTGATCTGGATTCAAACCGTATGGCTGATGCAAAAAAAATGATAGAAGACCATTATGAAAAAAAGGGAAAAGGCAAAAAATATGTGGATGTTAAGATGTATAGTGATTATAAGGAGATGCTATTGAATAAGGATATAGATGCAGTAGTAATTACTACTCCGGATCACTGGCACGCCCAGCCGGCAATTGAAGCAGCATTGGCAGGCAAAGACATATATCTGGAGAAACCAACATCTCTTACCGTAACCGAAGGAAGGATGCTTAGTGATGTCGTTAAAAAAACAGGGGTTATTTTGCAGATGGGAACCCAACAGCGTTCTATGCCTCAATTCCGTATTGCTGCAGAGCTGGTGCGTAATGGCAGGATAGGTGAATTACAAACCGTTAAAATAGGACTTCCGGGTGACCCTTCAGGACCGGAAGCCGGAGAGATGCCTGTTCCTGAAAATCTGAATTATGATATGTGGCTTGGCTCAACACCTGAGGTATATTATACCGAAATAGGTGTACATCCACAAGAAGGATATAGCAGGCCGGGATGGCTACGCAGAGAGCAGTTTGGGTCCGGAATGATAACAGGATGGGGTCAACACCATTTTGACTCTGCTGCATGGGGAATGAATACTGAACTCACAGGACCTGTTGCAGTTGAGGCCGTAGCCCAGTACCCAAGAACAGGTTTGTGGAATGTACACATGGATTTTATGGTAAAAGCAGAATACGCAAACGGTATTACGATGTTTACCAGTGACGGATACACCAACGGAGTAAGATATGAAGGAACTGAAGGATGGATTTTTGTTTCACGTGGTGCTTATTCAGCTACTGCTTCCGATCCTGTAAGTTTAGGTAAAAGCCAAAAGGCACTGAATGCCAGTGATCCGAAAATTCTAACATCAGAAATTAAAGAGAACGAGATACACCTGTACAAGAGTGATGATCACCATGGCAACTGGTTGGACTGTATTCTGACGAGGAAACAACCTATATCTCCTGTTGAACAGGGGCACCGTGCATGCACTGTTTGTCTTATTAGCCATATTGCCATGAAAGTGCCCGGAAAACTGGCATGGAATCCGGGGAAAGAGCGATTCATAAATAATGACAGGGCAAACTCCATGCTTTCACGTACCCAAAGATATCCGTATGGAACAGACTATATAAAAGTGTAAGCAGTTTTAAGTTAGCAGGCTAAAGTTATACAGAAGGCCGTTAAAATAATAACTGTGAGATTCTTTACAATATTAGCAACTGTGATTTTACTGTTTTCTTGCCAAGGGCGAAACACGTTAATCGAATAATTCAATATAATACTCTGTGCCTCCGTGCCTCTGTGTTAATCATTTCATTAATTACAAACAGATGAAACCATATTTTTCCATTTTTATTACCACCATTTTAGTATTGTCAGTCTCCTGTACAGGGAGAAGCAAAAAATCAATAACCATGAAAGAAAATGATAAGAGTGTAAAAATCATAACCCTTGCTCCCGGTCATTTCCATGCCGGGCTGGTACAAAAATCAATGTATCCTGAAGTTAGCACTAAGGTGCATGTGTATGCTCCTGAAGGACCGGAAGTACAATCTTATCTGGATATGATTAAAAGGTTTAACACAAGGAGTGAAAACCCCACAAACTGGGAGGAGAATGTATATGTTGGACAGGATTATTTTAATAAAATGCTGGATGAAAAGGCGGGAAACCTGGTTGTTGTGGCAGGGAATAATGCCAGAAAAACAGAATATATAAAAAAGTCTGTTGAAGCCGGGTTATATGTTTTGGCTGACAAGCCTATGGTGATAACTCCTGAGAATTTTCCTTTGCTGGAAGAGGCTTTCAGAATGGCAGATGAAAAGAATGTGTTACTTTATGATATCATGACCGAACGGCATGAGATAACCACCATGCTTCAGCGTAAACTATCGCAGGTGTCTGATGTATTCGGAGAGTTGCAGAAAGGCTCTCCTGAAAACCCTGCCATGGTACAGGAGAGTGTACATCGCTTTTCAAAAATTGTAGCCGGCAAACCATTAATTCGTCCTGCATGGTTTTTTGACATAAGTCAGGAAGGAGAGGGTATCGTGGATGTATCACCACATTTGATTGATCTTATACAGTGGGAGGCCTTCCCTGAAAAGATTATTAATAAAAATGATGTAAAGGTAACAGAAGCCAGACACTGGACTACCAATCTTACTTTGGAGCAGTTCTCTGAGGTAACCGGGCTAACAAGTTTCCCGGAATATCTAAACAGATATGTACAAGACGGACTGCTAAAGATTTACAGTAATGGTGAGATTATTTATAAAATAAATGGCATTTGGGCAAAAGTGTCGGTTATTTGGAATTTTGATGAACCTAAAGGGGGAGATACTCATTACAGCATTATGCGTGGAACAACATGTAATTTGGTTATCCGTCAGGGAGCTGAGCAGCAGTTTAAGCCGGTTTTGTACATTGAACCGGCCGCAGACGTAGAACCAACTGCCTTTAAAGTAAAGCTGACAAGTGCTGTAAATGCAGACCTGGCAAAGAAATATCCGGGAGTTAAGCTTGTAGAACAATCGGACAAACAGTTTTATATTGACATACCACAAAAATATAAGGTTGGACATGAAGCTCACTTCCGTCAGGTTACAGAGAAATTCCTGAAATACATGAAAGAGGGTAAACTACCTGACTGGGAAGTACCGAATATGATTACAAAGTATTATATAACAACTACGGCACTGGAAATTGCAAGAAAACAAGAATAGATAATTTTAAGTTCTGAGTGGGCATCAGCATAAAATAACCAGATTTAACCCCACTCCAAAACAACTCCAACAGCAGAGTTACCAGAACAGGAACGATAGCAGTAAGAACAATACCGCTGAATACAGCAATGATACCATACTCTTTACCTGTGAATTTCACAATAACAGGCAATGTTGTGTCCATTGCAGTTGCACCGCCGGAAGCTATTGCTGCCAACTTTCCAAAATAGGTTACCATCAGCGGGGCTGCAAGCAGTGTAATGATCTCTCTCATTATATTCGACAGCAGTGCAACAACCCCTAACTCCTGCCCACTTATCTGGCTAATCACAATACTTGATAGTGAATAGTAACCAAAACCCGCACCCACAGCCATTGCCTCATTTGTGGAAATACCGGATAGAAATATTGAAACAAATGCCGTTCCTGCCAAACTACCAACAACAACAAGAAAAGGAACAAGCATCACCTTAAACTTCATCTTTTTCAGAATATAGAAAGCTCCTTTGTCACTGCCTATACTAATACCTACAAGAAACATTAAGGCATACAGGGCATAAGTCGTGAGGTTCTCATTAAGTATCCATTCCGGAAAAACTCTGAATATCCCACCAATCAAACCTGCTATAAAAAATGCTAATATTATTAAGCTTCCTTTCATAATTGATACCCCTCATACAAGTTCTTTTTGATTTGCTTAATCGCATCTTTTGCTCCCCAATCTACGGATACATCCCGCACGTGCGGGACTACTTTGGGTTCACACTTGCGTATTACGGCTTGGTCATTCAAGTATGCAGAGCTTCAGTGTCACCCTCACGGGCTTATCTGTCTGCAACTCTTCTAAGTGAACAGCAAATTGCTTAGGCAGGATTTGCACCTGCTGGAAAACTACAGCCTCGTGGCACACTAACGGTTTGCAAATATGGCCCGTAGCCGTTCACTTACACGATGTTTTTTGATTACTCGTATGTTTATGTTATACTCATTTGTCTTGATGGACGTAATGCGGCTATGGGCTATTATTTGCTGTTACAAGGCGTTATATCTGTCCTTCATGTAAGTCCCAAATCGGAAAGCACATTTCATAGTCATTCCAAATAATATCTCCATATTCAATTGAATAAGACTGAAATAATTGTTTGTCTTGGTACTTTTTTGTCATTGGGTTTTTAGCTTTTTCAAGAAATTCACCAAAATCAATTGTCTTTTCAACACCATCAGAAAATTGAAAATTAATTCTGTATTCTCCCAAATAATCTGCTTTTTGAATTGATACAATCATTGCCCTATATTTTTTTTGTTATTATTTCTGTTGCAATTTCCTTATTGAAAACAAAAAAGTCCACCCACTTCCGAATTATATCATCTCGATAATATTCAACAAGTTTTCTAAACTTTTTTAGATTTTGTGTGTCAAGAGGTTCTTTCCCTGCAACGGTTTTTATTATGACTTCCACAAATTTTCCATTTTCATATATTATTTCAGCTTTACTTTCTTTTCCCTGATATTTACAATGTACATGAATCGGTTCATGTTCACGGGAATAGAATAAAATAATTAATCCAAAATATTCATAAAGTTTAGGCATTTTTCGTTTTTTAGCAAATTTACAAATTTGTTCTGATATTATTATGAATTAATAATTGTTCTTTAATATTCTGTTTTTTATTAATGTGCATAACGGTTGTGGTATATTTGATTGCCGATTTCGGAGCTATTCTCTTTCAGGTACGATGAACTTTTTGCGAGCTATAACCATTGAATTTACTGCTTTCTCGGCAATTAAATATACCACTTGTTGAACTAAACCCCGCCACAGCGGGTGTAGCTCAACTGGATTTACGAGCAATACGTATACCCTGCTTTTATAAATCTAAACATTTATTATTATGAGTAAAGGTACGTATTATTCTCAAGCATGTTACAGCGTATTGGGATTTCAACAGATAGCGAAGCAACTTTTTCGTGGAAAGATTACAGCAATAATTACACAAGAAAAACCACCACCCTTAAGGGTTAAGATTTCCTGCGGCTATTCTGTCAACATATCCTGCCACCGGGATTTACACGAATCAGGCACTATGGCTTTCTTTCAAGCGCTTCAAAAACAAAAGCACTATCTCTCATACGCAAGGCACTTAATGTAGCTGCACCGGTTAAACCCGGCTTATGCAGTAGGAGTTATGAAATAACGAACTATCTGCATTTAGTAAGGGTTAACCCCGATTTAGAAATACACCATTTTGGTTTTTATCCAAAATGTATGTATTTCTTTATCGCTATGCATTAGAAATATTTCTAATGCATAGTTTGGGTTGAACTATAGCCACTTAGTATGCCATATTATAAAGCACAAAGAAGAAAAAAATGAAATTGGGTTGCGTTTAGCAAGTAGTTGTAGCACATAATTGAGAACTCCACCACCTTGAGAAAAAACATCAAAAAGATTTTGTTATTAGTAACTTTAAAGTTACCTTTGCACAATGAATAAGATTAGGGAAGTGATTGCCTATAAAAACTATTTCGAAGACTTCTTAAAAAAGCAACCTATCAAGGTTCAAAACAAAATTTTCAAAATTATTGAGGCAATTAAGACTTTAGAGAGAATACCAGAAAATTATCTTAAAATGATTGCTGGAACTAAAGGACTTTATGAAGCAAGGATTTCATTAGCATCAAATATTTGGAGAGTGTTTTGCTTTTTCGACAAAGGAAGACTTGTAATTCTTCTTAACGGCTTTACGAAAAAAACACAAAGGACTCCGAAACGTGAGATTGAAAAAGCACTTCGACTAATGAATGATTATTTTAACGAAAAAAGGGAGGAAACAAAATGAAAACAAAAACATGGACAGAAATAAAAGACTCGGTTTATGGAGAAAAAGGAATCGAAAGAAGAGATGAACTTGAACGTGATTTCGCATCCTTCAAAATAGGACTTTTATTAAAAAAGGCCAGAGAAGAAAAAAAAATGACCCAACAACAACTAGGAAATATTGTTGACAAAAAAAGGACTTATATTTCTAGAGTTGAGAACAATGGAAGTAATTTGACTCTTAAAACCCTATTCGACATTGTTGAAAAAGGACTTGGTGGAAAAGTTAACATATCAATTGAAGTATAAAAATTACGTGCTGCAATAATGTATAGTTTACGGCGGGTTACGGTCTGAAATTGAACATTTTAGTTCCAAATATATATCGGTGTAAGTTGAAAGATCTGTGTTTCAAAACCGCCACAAAACCATATACTTAACGTTAGCGGTTATTGAGGACAAGACACAAAAAAGACATTCGAGATAGAATAAAAAGAACAACTTATAATAAGGATTTTAATTATGGAAAAAACTTTCAAAACCAGATTTGAGTATTGTCATATTTTTGACGACAAGATAGTATTGACTAAAACTTCTGAAATAATGGACTTAGTTGCTGATTATGCAAAATCAATAAATGATTTTTTTAAAACTTTAATGGTATTTTTAATTTTCATACCGCTATTTGCCGTTCTTTCTGTTATAATGTATTATGAAGGGAAATTAGGTCTCTCATTAAATGCTGGTGCATTCTCTTTATTCTTTTTAGCATTATCTTTTTATACAATTCTATTCACAAGTGGTAGTCCTGTTATTAAAAGAAATACAATAATTAAAATAAAATTTAAGAAAAGTCTTCGGTTATTTAATACCATTCAGATTAAATATAAAAGTTCTGGAAGAATAAAAACACGAAGTTTTGTGGTAGAAAACGACCAAGTTGATACTGCCTTAAATTTGCTAAAAGATGAAGAACTTATACAGGAAAACGATATTGATTATAATTATGGGAAAGTTAAGAAATATTCTTTAATCGCAACAGTTGTTTTGATTTTCATTTTAATACAATTTTTACCAACTGTTCTTTTTGACTTTTTACAAGAAACAGAAAGGTCATCTGCTGGATTTGGTGTGTTTTATTTAATATTGAGTTTCACATTAATATCATACATGATTCAATATCCAATTAGTTATATTTTTAAGAAAAAGCAGAAATTGAAATCTTGAAAATTAGTGACGAAACAACAAACCGCTAACATCTAAGCATATAAAAATTCCGTAGTGCGTAGCATCTACGGTTTTTATATGC
>CBDUZZ010000046.1:0-37936 GCA_965371855.1 uncultured bacterium | reverse complement strand
TCTCTCTCTCTCTCTCTGTAAACAGTGGGATGCAGAAGTTTTGACGGTTTGCATGTAGTTAATTGCGGTCATGGTAATGCGTAAGGTCATTCAAACATAATAAATGCTTTTAACATAAACAAGAAAAAGAGAAGGAAAACTTTAATGATTTTGCCGTTTATAGGTTTTAACAAACTTGATAAACATTCAACATTCATTTTCTGGTTTAAAGAATGTGTTTTTAAGGGATGAGCTTTTATCTGTCTGTTTTTTTTATCACATTTGCATCACTAAATTTTATAAGCTTGATGAACTTTTAACTTGACAAACTATTATGGAAACTGTTGTTAGCGGCATACGACCTACCGGGAATTTACACCTGGGAAATTATTTTGGAGCGGTAAGGAATTTTTTAAAGATGCAGGAGGATTACAACTGTTACTTTTTTATTGCTGATTATCACTCATTGACAACTCACCCAACACCTGAGGACTTGCATAATAATGTGAAGCAGGTATTAGCTGAATATCTTGCCTCAGGTCTCGATCCTGAAAAGAGCACCCTGTATATACAGAGTGATTTGCCTGAGGTGGCTGAATTGACTCTCTTGCTTAGCATGAATGCCTATCTTGGCGAATTGGAACGTACAACTTCGTTTAAAGATAAAGCAAGAAAACAGCCTGAGAATGTGAATGCCGGATTGTTAACATATCCAATATTAATGGCTGCTGATATTATTATTCATCAGGCATCTAAAGTTCCTGTGGGAAAAGACCAGGAGCAGAATCTGGAAATGACACGTAAATTTGCCAGTCGTTTTAATCGTATGTATAAGAATGATTATTTTACCATTCCCCAACCATTTAATTTCGGTGAGAATTTGATTAAGATTCCCGGATTGGACGGAAGTGGTAAAATGGGGAAATCGGAAGGGAATGGAATATACCTCGCCGATGACCCTAAAGCAATACGTAAAAAAGTTATGAAAGCAGTTACCGATTCAGGCCCTACTAACCCAAACTCTGTAATGCCCGAACCTGTTGCAAATCTTTTTACGCTTATGAATGTTGTATCTACTTCTAATACGGTTGATTATTTCAGAGATAAATATAACAATTGTGAGATTAGGTATGGTGATCTTAAAAAACAATTAGCCGAAGATATCATCAACTTTACAACTCCAATAAGGGAACAAATAAATGAAATAAAAGCTGACAATGCCTATCTTGCTAAGGTGGTTGCAATAGGAAAAGAGAAAGCTCATGCAAGTGCTTCGAAAACGATTAAGGATGTTAGAGAGATAATAGGATTCAAACCGTTCTTTTGAAAATAGTTCACATTAATAATAGTGACATCATTGGTGGAGCGGCTGTCGCAGCAAACCGCCTAAACGTTGCTTTGCGCAATTTCGGGGTTGAGTCAAATATGTTGGTTCAGGATGCAAGAACCGACGTAAAAGGAGTTGTTCCGATAGGGAAGGGAAGACTGCATAAGGGAAAAGCTTTTGCACGTTTTGCGTTTGAACGACTCACATTTTTACCCTACGAGAAGAATGCCATTTTAAGATATGCGTTTTCGCCGGCCAATATAGGTGTTGACATATCTGAGCATCCTCTTGTGTGGGATGCAGATGTAATCCATCTTCATTGGATTAATCAGGGATATCTCTCGCTGAATGGCCTTAAAAAACTTTTTGATATTGGTAAACCTATAGTTTGGACTCTGCATGATATGTGGTCTTTTACAGGAGGTTGCCATTATGCAGGTACATGTTTGGAGTTTTTGGAGAGATGTTCGTTTTGCCCTTTCTTAAAAAAACCAGGCAAGAAAGACTTGTCTGCGAGGCAGTTCGTGATTAAGAAACAACTATACAGCAAAGTGTTACTTCATCCTGTTGCTTGCAGTAAATGGATGCGTGCACTTTCATCCGAAAGTTCTTTATTTAGAAATAAAGATGTTTCTGCAATACCAAATCCTATTGATACTAAGATGTTTAAGCCAATGGATAAAAGGGAGTGTCGTATAGACCTTGGTCTGCCCACAGACAAAAAATTATTACTTTTTGGGGCTGCAAATTTATCAGACTTGAGAAAAGGTGCACGTTATCTGTTTGAAGCTTTGAATATATTAATTGACAGTTTTCATGTTTTTAAAGAGAACGTAGAGATTGTTGTTTTCGGGAAAATATCACAGGAGACAAAAAATAGTATTCCTCTTACTATTCATAGTATGAAGTTTATATCAGATGTCAATGAACTTATAAGAATATATAATGCTGCTGATATCTTTGTTCTGCCATCACTGCAGGATAATCTACCAAATACTGTAATGGAATCTATGGCCTGTGGCACTCCGGTAGTTGGTTTCCATACCGGGGGAGTACCTGAAATGATTAAACATAAACATTCTGGCTTTCTTGCCGAAGTTAAAAATGCATTAAGTCTGGCTACCGGTATCTACGAAACTCTTTTCCTTTTAGACATTGAAGAGATGAGTAAAAACGCTCGAGAGAAAGTTCTTCGGGAATATGCCGGAGATGTGGTTGCTAAACAATATTTTGAAGTGTATAAAAGGTTGCTTAATGATTCCTGAGCCTGATATAGAAAGGTCACAAAACTTATTTTAATGACATCATTACCAAAAATATCAGTAATAACAATTGTTTATAACGGTGCTGACACCATTGAAAAAACAATTAAAAGTGTCACATCACAAACTTATTCCAATATTGAATATATTATTGTTGATGGTGGTTCTACCGATGGAACGGTTGATATATTAAGGGAACATTCGGGTGAAATTATCAAGTGGGTATCTGAACCTGATGATGGTATTTATGATGCAATGAACAAAGGAATTAAAATTGCAACCGGTGAATATCAGTGGTTTATTAACTCAGGTGATGAGGTGTTTGAGCCTGATACTCTGGAGCGTATTTTCAATGTTCATAATGTACCCTTTTACGATGTTTATTATGGTGATACCGTTATGATAGACAGTAACGGGAATGAAATAGGCAGCAGAAGACTTAAACCACCTTCATCACTGTCATGGAAGGATTTCAAGAATGGAATGCTGGTAAGTCATCAATCAATAATAGTATCTAAAAGAGTTGTTTCCATGTATAATACACAATACAGGTTGTCAGCCGATTTTGAGTGGTGTTTGCTCGCACTGAAAAGGGCTGACAGGGTTGTAAATACTCATCAGATATTGTCACGTTTTCTGGATGGTGGGATTACTAAACAGAATATTACAGCAGGATTAAAAGAGAGATTTAAGATTATGAGACACCATTTTGGTTTTATGCCCACCCTTTTAAGACATTTTATTATTGGTTCCCGTTTTTTGTTTTTTCTTGTTAGATATAAAAGGTTTTAGTCTGTTTGTTTTGCTGACAAAAGTCATTATTTCAATTGTTTTAAATTGGAAAAAAGGATAATTTAAGCTACTTTTGCATTCGATTTCTAAATCTCATTATACATTTTGTGTTAGATTGTAAGTGGAGGATGTGCATAATATTAGAAATCGATACTTTTTGCCTGATAAATTCATGAGTTAATCAGGTTGATTCAATGTTGCAAGGTGGTGTTTGCCCGATGTGTTTTCCTCCTTTAAAGACTAAATAATATGCAAAAAAGATTTCCAAAACCTCAGGGGTTATACGACCCCTCAAATGAGCATGACAATTGTGGAATAGGTTTTATGGCTAATATTAAAGGCAATAAGACAAACGATATTGTAAAACGTGGACTAGAGATACTGGTTAATATGACCCATCGCGGGGCTGAGAGTTCGGATAATAAATCCGGAGATGGTGCAGGAATATTGATTCAAATACCGCATGAGTTTTTTAGCTCATTTGATTTCCAGCTACCTCTTGAGGGAAAATATGGTTCAGGACTACTTTTCTTGCCAAAAAACAAAGATGAAGCAAAGGTATGCACTGATACTCTTGAGAAATCAGTTGAAGAGGAGGGACTTGAACTGATAGGTTATCGTGACGTGCCGGTAAACAGTAGTGTTATTGGGGAAATAGCATCAAGGGCTGAGCCTTTTATAAAGCAGGTGTTTATTAAAGGTAACTATGAACAAGACGTTCTCGAGCGGAAGCTTTATCTCGTTCGTAAGGTGAGCGAAAATAGTATTGCCCAATCTGATCTTACTGAAAAAGAAGGTTTTTATATTCCTAGTCTGTCGTCAAAGATATTTATTTATAAGGGGATGGTAACTCCCGAACAATTGGGTCAGTACTTTCCTGATTTGGTGGATAGCCGCATGAAAAGTGCAATCTCACTTGTTCACTCACGCTTTAGTACGAATACTTTTCCTACATGGGATCTTGCACAGCCATTTAGAACAATGGCTCATAACGGTGAGATAAACACAATTAAAGGAAACAGGTTGTGGATGCAGGCTCGTGAAGGTCTGTTTGAGTCTGACAGGTTTGGTGATGATTTGAAAAAGATATTCCCTGTTGTTGAGCCCGGCAAGAGCGACTCGGCATCACTGGATAATGTATTGGAATTCCTGATGCTTACAGGACGAACTATTCCACATGCATTAAGCATGTTAATACCTGAATCATGGAATGATAAAAATCCGATTCCTGAAAGTTTAAAAGCTTATTACGAGTACTATTCCACGATAATGGAACCATGGGACGGTCCTGCTTCCATTGTGTTCTCTGATGGCAGATATATTGGCGGTACTCTTGACCGAAACGGCCTGCGACCTTCACGGTACGTTATAACCAAAGACGATACCATTGTTATGGGGTCGGAAGTAGGTGTGCAATCATTTCCACCCGAAGAGATAAAAGAGAAGGGAAGACTTAAGCCGGGAAAACTGTTACTTGTAGATACACAGTTGGGAATAATTATACCTGATGAAGAGATAAAAGCTCAATTATCAAATCGCCATCCGTACACAAACTGGCTTAAAGAAAACAGAATCAGGCTGAAGGATATTGAGGTAAAACAGAGATTTCCATCCAGTTTGGGTGATAGATACCCAGAGTATCTTAAGTCATTTGGATATAATAAGGAGGAGTTTGAAAGTATAATTTTTCCAATGGCTCAAACCGGAGCTGAACCAATAGGATCGATGGGAAATGATACTCCTATGGCTGCTCTTTCGGATAAACCTCAACGACTGTTTTCATACTTCAGACAATTGTTTGCTCAGGTTACAAATCCTCCAATCGACCCTATTCGTGAAGGGTTGGTGATGGCACTGACCAATTATATTGGGTCAGTATCTAAAAATATGTTGGAGGAGTCTCCTCTAAACTGTCGTTCCATTAAGTTCGAAAGTCCTATTGTTAATAATACTGACCTTGGTAAAATAAAAGATTTCCGTAGAGATGAATTTACCCATGTAACAATACCGATGTTATTCCCATCCAATTCTGGTGGAGACGGTCTTAAAAAGGCTGTTGATGAAATGTGCCAAAAAGCCGAAAAAGCTGTTGATGATGGAATGCACTATATACTGTTATCTGACAGGGATATTACAAAAGACAGATTGCCTGTTCCTTCATTGCTTGCTGTTGCAGCTATCCATCACCATCTGATTAAAAACAAGAAACGTATGCAGATTGGGTTGATTGTTGAGACTGGTGAAGCGCATGAGGTGATGCATTTTGCTTTGCTGCTTGGATTTGGTGCCAGTGTGATAAACCCTTATGTGAGTTTTGGTATAATTGATGATCTGGTAAAACAGGGAAAGATTAAGATGAAATACCGTGAAGCCAGAGAGAACTATATTAAAGCCATTAACAAAGGATTACTGAAGATACTCTCTAAAATGGGTATCAGTACCTTGAGGAGTTATCATGGTGCTCAAATATTTGAAGCTGTAGGAATCTCCAAAGGGGTGATTGATGAGTATTTTACAGGTGTTCCCAGTAAGATTGGCGGAGTAGGAATGGATGAGATAGCCAAAGAGTATGAAATGGTACATAAGAGTGCCTACGAAAAATCATTTAATAGTAATCCTTTCGCCAGTCGTGGTGCTTTAGTATATCGTAAATACGGAGAGAAGCACGGTTGGAATCCTGATACAATAGGACTATTGCAGTGGGCAACATCCCGTAACGACTACGAAAAATACAAGGAGTTTAGTAAGCTTGTTGAAAAGGATAATCAGACACCACTGTTCATTAGGGGGTTCCTGAAATTTAAAGAAGAGATAAAACCAATTGATATAAATGAAGTTGAGCCGGTTGAAAATATTCTGAAAAGGTTTGTGACAGGTGCTATGTCTTATGGCTCTATCTCTAAAGAGGCTCATGAGGCTATGGCTCTGGCCATGAATAAAATTGGTGGTAGGAGTAATACAGGTGAGGGTGGTGAAGACGCCAAAAGGCTGAAATCTCAGGCAAGAAGCTCTATTAAGCAGATTGCCAGTGGACGGTTCGGGGTTACTAGTAACTATCTGGTGAATGCCGATGAGTTGCAGATTAAAATTGCTCAGGGAGCTAAGCCCGGTGAAGGTGGACAGTTGCCGGGGTTTAAGGTTGATAAGATAATTGGAGGGTTACGAAAATCAACACCGGGAATTACACTTATCTCTCCACCTCCGCATCACGATATATACTCTATTGAGGATTTGGCTCAGTTAATCTTCGACCTTAAAAGTATTAACCCTACAGCTACGGTGAGTGTTAAGCTGGTGTCAGAGAATGGTATTGGTACAGTAGCTGCCGGTGTGGCTAAGGCTCATGCCGACTTGATTGTGATAAGTGGTACTGAAGGAGGTACTGGTGCAAGTCCGGCAAGCTCGATTAAACATGCCGGTATGCCTGTTGAAATAGGGCTGGCTGATGTGCAACAAACTCTTGTGTTGAACAACCTTCGTGGTAGAGTGAAGATACAGACTGACGGGCAGCTAAAGACAGGTTTGGATGTTATAAAAATGGCAATGTTAGGAGCTGAAGAGTATGGTTTTGCTACCGGTGCTTTAATCACTCTTGGTTGTGTGCTGATGCGAAAGTGTCACTTAAATACCTGTCCTGCCGGAATAGCCACTCAGGATAAGATGATGAGAAAGCGTTTCCTCGGCAAGCATGAATATGTGGTTAACTACTTCAGATTTATTGCTCAGGAGGTTCGTGAATACCTCGCTCAGTTAGGTCTCAGATCTATGGATGAGTTGGTTGGTCGGGTTGATTTGTTGGAGCAGGACAGGAATGTGGGTAACTGGAAAACCAAAGGTATTGATATGAGCAATCTACTCCATTTTCCGGAAGAAGCAAAGGTTTATCCAATACGTAATATCACTAAACAAAAACATAAGATAGATGATGTGCTTGACAAACAATTGATAAAACAGGCCAACCCTGCGCTTGTTAACAAATCAAAAGTATGGATTGCTATGGATATTAACAATACCGACCGTACTGTTGGTGCAATGCTGGGAGGTAAAGTATCAAAGAGTTATGGTGAGAAAGGGCTGCCTAAGAATACTATTAATTGTACCTTTAAAGGTTCAGCAGGTCAGAGTTTTGGAGCCTTTATCCCCAATGGTATAAGTTTTAGGATTGAAGGTGATGCAAACGACTATCTAGGCAAAGGGCTGTCAGGAGGTAAGATTATTGTTGTTCCTCCAACAGGCAGTACGTTTGTGCCGGAAGAGAATATTATTATTGGAAATACAGTTCTTTATGGAGCTACCAGTGGATTTTTATATGTGAGGGGTGTTGCGGGAGAGCGCTTTGCCGTGAGAAATTCTGGTGCGCATGCTGTTGTTGAAGGTGTAGGTGACCACTGCTGCGAATATATGACAGGAGGAAGAGTTGTGGTTATTGGAAAAACCGGACGTAATTTTGCTGCCGGAATGAGTGGCGGAATAGCCTATGTTCTTAATGAGGATGGTAATTTTGGATATTATTGCAACAAGGGATTGGTTGACCTTACTCCTGTTGAGGACTATGCTGATGTACAGGAGTTGCAGTTTATGCTGAATAAGCATCTGATGCATACTAATAGTGAAAAGGCGCAGAAGATACTTGTTAATTGGGAGAGATATCTGCCAATGTTTGTGAAGGTTATTCCATTTGAATATAAGAAAGTTCTTGAGGAACAGAAACTTCGGGAGCTGGAGAAGAAACTCAGGGAGACAGAAGATGCACCTTATCTGTTTGAGTAATATTTTGATTTGTTGATAAGCTGATTTGCTAATTTGATAACGATAAGTAGGCATTCACTTTTCACTTTTAACTTTCAACTAAATTATCATGGGAGATACTAAAGGATTTATTAAAATTACAAGAAAAGATGCAGGCTACAGGCCGGTGGAAGAGCGTGTGGATGATTATGGCGAAGTGGAGCAGGTGTTGAATGAAGTTGACAGAAAATTACAGGCTTCACGATGTATGGATTGTGGTGTCCCTTTTTGTCACTGGGCTTGTCCTACCGGCAGCAAAATTCCAGAATGGCAGGATGCACTTTATCAGGGCGATTGGAAACTGGCTAGTAAGATATTACACTCTACAAATAGCTTTCCGGAATTTACAGGACGTATTTGTCCTGCTCTGTGCGAAAAATCTTGTGTGTTAGCCGTTCATGAAGAGGCTGTAACGATACGTGAAAATGAGGTTGCCATTGTTGAAAAAGCTTTTGCAATGGGATATATTACACCACGAATTCCTGAAGTAAGAACAGGTAAAAAAGTTGCAGTGGTAGGTTCAGGCCCGGCAGGATTATCGATTGCCGATTTGCTGAATCAAGCAGGCCATTCCGTTACCGTTTTTGAAAAAGAGGAGGCTTGTGGAGGTTTGTTGAGATTCGGGATTCCTGACTTTAAGCTTAATAAAAAGGCCATAGATCGCAGGTTAAAACTGTTCAGGAAGGAGGGAATAGAGTTTAAGACAGGGGTTAATGTCGGGGTAGATATTTCAGGTAAAGAGTTTTTGAAAGAGTTTGATGCTGTTGCACTGACTATTGGAGCTATGCAACCGCGCGATCTGCCTGTTGAAGGACGTGATCTGAAAGGGGTTTATTTTGCCATGGACTTTCTTACTCAGCAAAACAGAGTTAACAGAGGTGCAAAAGCTGTTGATGGAGAGCGTATTCTTGCTGCTGAGAAGAGTGTTCTGGTTATTGGGGGTGGTGATACAGGCAGTGATTGTGTGGGAATATCAAACCGTCAAAAGGCTAAAAATATTACTCAGATAGAGATATTACCTAAACCATCTAAAAAGAGAAATCCGGACAACCCATGGCCTTACTGGCCTGATGTGTTGAGAACTTCAACTTCGCACGAAGAGGGGTGTAAGCGTTACTGGAGCTTGAATACCAAACGTTTTATTGGTAAAAATGGTGTTCTGAAACAAGTAGAGGTTGTTGAGGTTGAGTGGAATCAGGATAAAAATGGCAGGTGGCAGATGACAGAAAAACCTGAAACGACCAGAATAATTAATACTGACCTGGCTTTTCTTGCGCTTGGGTTTGTTCACCCTGTACATAAAGGTATTATTGAAGAGCTTGGGCTTGAGCTTGATGAAAGAGGTAATGTAAAGGTTGCAGCAAACTTCCAAACAAGTAGAGGTAAAGTGTTTGCTGCAGGAGATGCAGCAACCGGTGCCAGCCTGGTGATTACGGCTATCGCGAAAGGGCGTGAAGCTGCTGAAAACATCCATAATTTCCTGCTGATAGAATAATATAAGTTTTGCTTAGAAAACATCACTTTTTCCAGAGTGATTTTTTTATTTGTTTTTCAGGAATAATGAATTTTATATATTTGATATCCCTAAACAAACCTTTTTTATTGTGAAATACGAGATATTGACTTTAAAGTATTCAACAAAAGAAACTTGGGCTTATCTTTTGGTTATAATTATTTTATTCATAGTTATTACATCTTTTTTTTATATACTGTTTAATAATGCCCTTGAGATTTTATTAGCTTCCGGGATTTCTGTTATATTATCCTCAATATTCCTATATTTTTTTAACAAAAACGCTGTTCTCAAAATTTCAAATATTAATGATGTACCCAAATTAAAAGAGTTGCTCTCTGAAATTATAATAAAAAAAGGTTTTATACTCGTTTACAGTTATAGTTTTGAGACAAAATACGACAGGAAATCAAGAATTAACAGATGGTTGAATAAGATTTTCCTTGATTTCGTAATCGTTAAAGAAGAGAATGACGAATTAAATCTTTATAGCAAAAAACAGACGCTGGTATCACTACAAATGAGGGTTAAAAAAACCTTTTCCTGTGAGTAGCTTGAAACTACACCCTAATATATCCCATTAAATACCAGAACAAATAATATTTAAGTATAGGTTGAAACTACCTTGATACAGGGTTTTTTATTGACAGATATTTATAATATTATTTTTAAACCTACAACTTTCTAAAGTGATCCACTAAGATGGGTAGTTTTTAATTTCCCAATTTCTCAGTTATTCAACTCCTCAAATTTCTTTATGTGGTATTTTTGTTCGGAATAGGACAATAAGATTTCGGTTTCGCACATAATTAATATTGTGCAATCACCCTCGTGCATGTCGGATATTGCTGTGACATAGTCAATTGTATACTATGGCACAAGGTGTGTATATAATATCATGAAAAGCTTAATTATTAAACAGAAATTAATCTCATGCATGAGTAATTTATAAAATGATTAGGGTTGCTATTATTAATCTATTAAAATTTTAAGCCATGAAAAAATTTGTAATTTTCCTGTTTTGTCTGACTTTATCTTTAATGGTATTCGGACAAGTTGAAACAAAAGATTTAGTAATAAATCTTGAAGAAGTAGAAGTAACTCCTCCAAAGTTTACTGGGGTCGAAAATGTTGCTGCAATTTTGCAAGCAAATAATACTGAGTTGATAAGGGAATTTTTTATCAAAAATGTTAATTATCCTGAAAGCGCACTCGATTGCTACGCAGAGGGAACTGAAATTGTACAGTTTGTCATTACTCCCGAGGGAAAAGTAACTAACTTTAAAGTTGTTAATAGTGTAAGTACTGAAATTGATAAAGAGTTTATTCGGGTTTTAAAAACAACCAATGGAATGTGGAAGCCGGGCTATAACAATGGAGTACCGGTTGCGATGGAAAAAGAGGTATCACTGGCTTTTTGTGTTAATAAATGTGATTTTAATTCAGTTAAAGAGCATTTTGTAAACAAAGCAATTGAGCATTTTCAAAGTGCTAACAAAAAGTTATTTGTGAAACAGAATCCCAAAAAGGCATTGAAACAGTACGACAAAGGCATCAGGTATTTACCTAACGACAAAGCTCTGTTATTTACACGAGGGTTGTGTCGGTATGAATTGGGAGATGAAGATGGTGCTCGTAGAGACTGGAATAGAATAGTATCTTTAGGGGGCATAGATATTGGTATGATTGCTCATGATTCAGGGGAAATGAAAGGTTATGATGAAATGACCAAAATACTTGCTAAAAAATAATGAATAACTACTCTCTGTCAACTCTTAAAAATAGTTTTCTATAGCAGGTTCAGTTTAGTATTGAACCTGTTTTTTTATGGCATCTGCAATCTAAAACCAACCCACCTATTACCTATACCTTTGCTCGTTTCCTGAAAACCGATTAGTACATCGTTCCTTCTGTTACTTTTGTAATGACAAAATTCTTTTTAAAAATGGTTCTACTACCAATTTTGTGGGTACTGAACATAATGTTGTTTGTATGATTTTAAGGCTCTACTACCATTTTCGTGTATAGATATTTAATCATTCACTAAATTGACATATTTATTTAGTGAAATATATAAATCCTTATTCATCTTTCACCTCAACCCTAACCCTTCTCCTCACAGGAGAAGGGAAATTGAGGCTAAATAGTCATAACTGCCCCCTCTCCTATGAGGAGAGGGCCGGGGTGAGGTGTTTTAATAACAGTCTTTTTGTACCCACAAAATTCGTAGTAGAACCTAATTTTATTTCATCACCAGATTTTATGTCAAATTATTTTTTTACAACCTTGGCCCTATAAACAATTCCTGCTTCATCAATCATAATTATGAAGTAAACACCAGGTTTAAAGGGAGTAAGGTCGAAAGAAAATTGTGATAGTGAATTTTGAATTTTACCTTTTTCCACAACTTGTCCGGTTGTTGAATAGATACTGTAATCAAGATTCCTATCAACAGGAACAGATAAGTTTAATAGTCCGCTTGTCGGAACAGGAAAAGCTCTAATCTCTTTTGTTATCTTATGAGTAGCTATCCCGTCTCCATTATTATAACATCCAACAATATTTATTTCAGCTATTGTTGTGTAATATTTGTCATTTACCTCAGAAAGAGCAACTATTTTAAGAAATTGCCCCGATGGGGTATTGGTGAATTTAATAGGTTGAGGTGCAGAAACATTTTCAAATGTACCGGAACTTATTGGTTCTCCCCATTCCGTTTTGCTATCACTTAAATATATTTTATAATCCTTTATTCTACCGTTGGTACCGGTTGGTCGGTTTACAATACCCAACTGATGAACATAGTACTTTCTTCCAAAATCAATCTGTATATCATGTGGATGAGGAGGTTGTGAGGCCTTCCATTTAGTGTGCCAAAAAGTTGAATTGTCACCGTCGAAAGCATAGATTGCCAACCTGTTTGGTTCTTCGCTGTCAGTATAAATTAACGACCATTTACTTTTGTCGAGTTCTGCAGGGTTTGAGCAATCATCAACAGAAGGACATGTAGTACATGAAAACATATCGCTTATCTTTTTGGAATAGACTGTTCCGTTTTTAGTTACTTCTAACGTAACATTATAACTACTTGCCGTGCCGGGGACAATTTTTGGATTTCGGATATTGGGATCACTAATATATTGTGGTGCCGGATCTATTTCCCACCTCCAGCTTACTCCTTCGTGGTTTAATATGGAGTGATCGTCTAAAAAGAGCGTGTCAAGCATACATTTACTTACCGGTGCATCTATCCAGGGGGTAATAATAGGGGTAAAATCAGGCTCAGCCAAAGGTGATTCCCAAATACCTCCTTTCCCTGCAACACGTATTTTACTATCGCGATAAAATGGAAGAGCCATAATTGTTGTCATCCCGGCCGGGTAATTATTATTGTACTCTTCCCAATCTGTCATTCCCTCTTTTCGGTAAAAAACTTTACCAATTGCATCAGCCATATTATTACGAGACGTTATAAACAGATAAACCAAATCTTCGTCGGTTTTTGTTGGTTGAATTACCAAACACTTACTAAATTCCGACTGAGAAATCGAGCCCGACCAATCGAGCCATGTTGTTCCGCCATCGGTAGATTTAAACACTTTAGCGTCCAAACTTACCGATGTTTTTTGTGGAGTGGCATAAATTGTATTTTCATCGTAAAGTGAAACAACAAAATGAATGCGCCCTGCCCAGCGAGATAAACCATACTCTTCAGTCAGCGAAGGTTTATAAGTCCATGTTTTCCCTGCATCTTCAGAGCGGTACAAACCTTTTCCCTCCACATCGGCATAAATTACATCGGGGTTTTTATAGCTATTTTGAATGAACATTACATCGCCCGTGAAATTGTGGAGCAAATCGAATGTTACACCCATGTCGGAGCTTCTCCAGAAACCTGTTCCTTCTCCAACATATATTACTGAATGGTAATTTGGGTGATGCAGAAGGTTACCCCGCCTTCCTCCATGACTTTTCATATTTGGCAGTTTAGAAAAAAGAAATTTTTTGTTCTCCACCACTTCTTCTTTAGTTGCCGGGATAGTAGTTGTATAACCTTTATTAATATCTCTGAAAGCTGCCTGCCGGCTTTTCCCATGAATAATCCAACCTGTAGGAGCTTCTGCTCCACCCATTTGCAATGCTTTACCTTCGTAAAAATCAGTAATCGCGGTATTCCCGTTATGGTATCTGCCACCAACAATAATATCTTCGTTCCACCCCTGGTCGAAACCCCACATGTGAGAACCAATCAAACCCTGAATTTTAGTTTGAAAATTATCAAGGCTGGTAAAGTAATCAGTCGAATAATTCATTCCTCCATCGGTTGACACCCACATTTTTCCATCGGGCAAAAGTTTTATGTCCTGAATATCGGGATGAATACTAAAATTGCCACCATAACCACCAATTTTTGTGAAATTTACAGCACCGTCAGTAGATTTAAACAGAGAACAAGTTCCCCAAAAAACAATATTTTCATCATCGGGAGATACATCCAGAACAAAATCGAAATATCCCTGTCCGGTTGAAAAACCTCCCAACCCAACTTCCGATCTGGGGTCTCCCCTTTTTGTGAGTATCCAACTCCAAACGCCACTGTTATGAGTTCCTTTATAAATATAAGTTGTGGCATCACTAATCTCTTCAACCAACATCGAAACATAAACAACATTAGGGTTGGCTGGGGTAACTGCAATTAACCCACCATTTTTATTTTTTATATTTGCGGGGAAAGCAGTATCTTTAACAAACGTATTTCCTCCGTCTTTTGAAATTACAAATTCAAAATTATCTCCCTTCGATGAAGATATTCCATATATAACATCACTGTTATCAGGCTTTATCTCGACATCCCATGTTCGCTTGTTCCAACTGCTTGTCCATGAGACTCCACCATTTAAACTTATAAAAATACCCTTGTCTGTTGCGGCAATAATTTTATTGTGATTGTTTGCGTCTATTCTTAATCGCATGGCACTGAAAATACTATTTTCGGTAAGCATTGGAGTCCAACTGACTCCTCCATCAATTGTTTTATGTATTTGGCTTCCTGCAGAAACATAAACAATGTCCGGGTTCGAAGGGTTAATGGCTGTTGCTGTTACACCACCTCCAAAATGATAATTTTGACCACATAACTGCCATGTCAATCCTTTATCAACTGTTTTACTTACAAAGCCGGTTTCTGTTCCACAATACAAAATATCGTGATTTGATGCCCCGATATCGAATGAGTAAACATTTACCTGCCAGGGAGCCGGCTTTCCTGCCTTTTCGGGATTATTTCCAGTGGCTCTCCAAACGGTTTCTTTGGGTCCCCAAAATGTCCAGTTGGAATTGTTGCTTACGGCTGATTTCTTACGAAGTCTGTAATTTAGCATCGCTTCTCTATTGTTTTTGAAAAGCTTTTTCAAATCAGGAAGCTTAATTGTACCATCTTCGAGAACATAAGGTTCAATTGCTGTTTTCCAATTTTTAAAGTAGCGGATGATTGCATTTTTCTTTACCTCGGAGTTTGCCATGTAAATGTCAAATTCTTCACAGATTTCATGGAAATTTACCGGATATTGATATAGCTTTTTTGCCCAAGAAGGATAGTTTTTACTATACGAAGGTTTCTCCAATTTATTAATGCTCGGCAAATCGTCGTACGGAGTATAGGTTGTTTGCGCTTTAATAGCAGTAGTAGAGAATACAACGAGAGATATGAAAGAAAGTTTAATAAATAGCCGACTTGCTGTATTTTGAATTTTAGTCATATACATATTGACATATTTATTTAATGGAATATAAAAATCCTTATTTATTTTTTCACCTCAATCGTTAACTCAGCATTCTCAACTTTAATATCATCAGCACTCATTCTTTTTAAAAGAATGTTTTTACCTAAAACATCGTCATCAATTTTATTACCCGATATTTCAACGTTTTTACATGCATCAATCAAAAAATTATATTTCTGAAAATGCCAGGGTTCAAAGTCGTAACTGCGGGTAATGGTATTATTCTTGAAGCTTAATCCATCAACCGATAGAGCATACAAAATTGGAAAATCGGAAGGATTAAAGGTGTTATTTTCAATTCTAATGTTTTTATGAAAAGGATGCTCCGGATCTGCTTTCGGAATATCGGGATAGATACTAATTATGGCGTTGCAAAATTGATAAGACGAAGAATTACAAGGTGCCCTGAATTCATTGTTACGAATAGTAACATCTTTAACAGCACCACTTTCGTACCACGAATTTGCATCGCCGGCAATAAGAATTGCCGAACCACTGGTTTCAAAAATGTTATTTTCGATTAACACTTTTCCCGGTGTTGAAATCAGATAACCTCTGGCTCGACAGCTTCCCACAAAACAGTTTGTGATAGTTGCGTTGGCTGTCCATGTTAAATTCTCTATGGAATATCCGGCATCCAATATTTCGGGCACTTCATTTTCAAATTCAAGTAAAAAAGTGTCTTTGTTTATCAACTCAAAATTTGTGATTTTCCCATTCCCAATAGAGTTCATAGAACTCTTTTCTATAAAACTAACAATATCGCCCGTTTCTCCCCATAGTAATCCGCAACTCATATCGTGGGCAAATTTGCATTTCACAGTTGTCGCATTAATCCTTTCAACCACAGGTACACATGTACCATGAATGTTAATAGGGTCGTCCATTAAACCCTGTGCATCACAATCATCAATAATAATTTCGCCTTTGCATCCCATAAAATGCAGCCCGTCATCGTGGCCACTCAAATATCTGGTTTTATGCGGATTGGGAATCATGTTAACTTTTCGCATTTCAATATTTTCACAATATTGCGAGAGTACACCCAGTCCTGAAGTGTGATAAACATTAATGTTCTCCAGCTTAATGTTTTTGCTGTGGAACAGAAGCATCCCGGCATGATCGCGGGTACTATGACGCATAATCAGATGATTTCCTACAGTAGGCGTTTTGGTGAAATTACCTTCAATTAAAACCAAACCCGGTTTCTTTTCTGTGTAGGTTAAGTTTTTCATGTCTCCTTTTACACAACCATGATGACCGGTATGGGCAGGAATCACATGGTTTTTATCGTATTCGATTAACCACGAACCTGTAGACAATCCCCAATGTGCACTCCAGCCTTCCGCTTGAAAAACAACTCCTCTTTCGTGCATTTTATACGGAAACTGAGCAGTGTCAATTTTAAGCAAAATATGTTTAGGCGAAGTTTCAATTACCTCCGATTCTGCTGTTAATGGATATTCCCAATCGATATTTACATTTTTGATGGTGATGTTTTCTGAGTTATCCAAGGTGAATGGTTGAATGTGATCGTGATAAATAAAATCGGAACCTTGCGCATCGATGATTATATTTTTCTTGTTTTTGAGAAAAACAGCCAGCCTTTTAGGATTTACATCATAAGTATTTGTTTCAAAGTAGGGCTTAAGATAATTTGAATCGGGGAAGAAATCGTATCGCCCTTTAGGGAATACAATTTCTACCGGCGAATTGTCTAAACCTTCAATTAATTTATTGACTTGAACAGTTATACTTTGTTTTGTATTTGCTTTAATCCCATAGTCGGAAACAACTATTTTTTTAACTTTTTGAGTTGTACAAGTTGAAAAAAGAGCCGTTGCAAAAAATGCCAAAACAGCTACCCTTTTGAAAGATTTCATTATCATTTCAGTATTTTGAGTTGTTTCTTTATTTGAAAGGAACTTTGGCAATCACAGTTGCCCCTTTCCCCTTTTCGTTAGTAATACTCTGTATTGTCCACAGGTCGGTAAAGTTATCCCCATCGATACAACATCCGCTGTAATCACCCCAGGAGACACCATCAGTAGCTCCTTTGCCTTCACCAAGACTGATTATCTCACGAACTTGTCCGAGAGAATCATTTGCATAACGGAATGTCATACGTGGACTGATGAACATATCTTTGCTCGTTTCCTGAAAACCAATTAGCACATCGTTCTTTTTATTCACAGCAATAGTTGTTTGAATGTAACTGCTGGTCTCGCTACTAATCAGTTCTGTTTGTACTATTGTTCCGTCAAGTTTAATTTGATGCCACTGAACAGCAGCTCTGCCGTTATAGTTTATGGTTTGAGATATCCAGATGTAACCACTCTGCAGAACCAAATTTTTCGGATTACGATCGCCTGAAGCAGTTAGTTGTTCAGTGCCTTTTTGAGGTGATTTGGGTGGCCAGTTTATGTTTTGTAAGTTGTGGGGTTTTGTTGCTACAACTTCACTTACCGGATTTCCATCTTCTCCTTCTGTTACTTTTGTAATCACGAAATTCCTTCTCTGAATTTTGAAGAAGTATAAATCGTCGATATCATCCTGGGTAAATACAGGATGACCAAGACTTCCGGTGAAATGATAAACTGTTGCTGGTTTGCCGGCTTTTACCTCTTCTGTTTTCATCACAAATGTTTTCTCTTCTCCTCCCGGAAATGAGTATCCAATCCATTTCTTACTGTATCCTATTCCTCCTCCATCTACTTCTTTCGGCGATGGAACAGGATATACATTCCATGCACCTCTTGGGTCACTCGTTGCAGATACCGCAATGTTTACAGGCTTTATCTTCTCCTTATCCCACGGATTCCATAAATCAAAAACAAAAATTTTGTTATGAACATCGTAAAAAAGTTTAGGGTCAATACCTTTGTTGAAACAATTTTGAGATGCTCCGTCAATGTAATTACCGTTTTTGTCGTAAATTACAAGCCCCAGATTTGTGGCATGGAAAACGTAGCCTCCTCCAACAGCAATCTGAGGATCAACCTGACGATTACCGTCTTGTGCCCCGTCAAAAACAAAATATCCATGTATTACCCTTGGGTTTCCACCCTGAATACGTTGTTTGCAATTTTCTTCACGAAAGGTCTTTTTGTGAATAGGAGTAACAACACTTGTTCGTGCCGGAGCGATTTGTTTCTTTTTACTGTTTGTCGAATTTGTTTTAGTAATACAAGCATTCGTAAAAAACATAAGTACTAGTAGTACGGCGAAAATCTTTTTTAAAATCATAGCCTGTTATCTATTTTTTATTTTTAAAATCCACTTGGTTGTGGAATAGAGAATGTAGAACAAAATAGTGACAGCTATACCCCCAACGCCAAACCATATTATAAAAATCAGGGTAAGTGTAAGCAGAAGAAACCGCTCTCTGTTTTCACTGAATCTGAAATTTTTGAATTTAAGCGAAAACATGGGTACTTCACTTACCAGCATAACACTGAAGAAAACAATCATGGCAATAATGATATAAACATTTAACCAGTCAAACATTTCCGGTTGGCTCATAATCATGTATGCAAATGATGCTGTGAATATCCCTGTAGCAGTAGTTGTAAGTCCTAAAAAGCTTTCTGTTTGCCGTGTGTCAACATTGAACTTAGCCAGGCGAAGACCTGAAAAGACTACCAGGATAAAAGGAAGAAGTACGAATATTTTATCTGAGTTTTGCAACGAGCTAAAAGTAGCATGTACATCACCTGTGATAAGGTATTTGATTAAAGTTGAAAAAATTGCAGCCGGAGCCACGCCGAAACTTATCAGGTCGGCAAGTGAATCAAGCTCCTTGCCCATTTCACTGTATGCCTTCAGTGCTCTGGCAGCAAAACCGTCAGAGAAGTCAAACAAAGCTCCAATGAATATAAGCCACACAGCCAATTCAATATATCCGTTAATGGCGAAAAACACAGCCAGTGCTCCACAGGCAAGGTTCAGACTGGTAAGGAAGTTTGGAATATGCTTTGTTATACTCATGACATTTTATTTTGTTACTAAAATAGTGTAAAGCAAAGCTGTTTCAAAATATTATAGCTGTTTATTCGTGCAACAATGAAAAAGGATTGATGATAATCAGGATATGTATTTTGGGTGGAGACTGCCTGCAGCAGGCAGGCAATCTCAATCCGAATCTTTAAGGGTGACTCGACATTAGTTTATCTTATCTAAAGCATCCAGAATATCACGCACCGATGAACGTTTATGATAATCAGGATCAAATTGTCGCCAAATAATTATTCCCTCCGGATTGACAATATAGGTTGCCGGAATTGGCAAACGTTGGGAGTCATCAGAATGTGTCTTTTTTAGGTTAGCTCCCAAAAAGATATTGTAGGTAAGTCGATTCATCATGTCCGGCATAAAATTCACATCGTATGCTTTTGCTATTTTATACCCTTCGTCGTATAGGAGAGTAAATTCTGCACCTGTTTTATTAGCCATTTTATTAAGGTATTCCGGTTTTTCGGGAGAGACAGCAATCACTTTAGCACCTCTGGCTTCTATCTGTTTCAGACTGTCTTGTAATGAGCCTAAGTGTTTATTACATACAGGACACCAATAGCCACGATAAAAAATTAATACTACAGGTCCTTCTTCCAAAGTTTTTTTCAAATTAAATATATTGCCGTGGGCGTCAGTAGCTTGAAAAACTGGTGCGATAGAACCAATTTCTAATCCTTTTACATCTTTTATGTCCTGTCCTTTAAGGTTACTTGTCGAAAGCATAATGATTGTGATGAGTATGAGAGTTTTCATGTTTTATATTTTTTGTTACTTCTTATTAGTCGTATTAGAAGCGATTTACTTACAAATTTCAATCTCCTATTTTATTTCAGTGTTTATTTGGTAATTATAATTATCTGTTCTATTTTTGCTTCCGATTTATAACAATTATGATTACAAAAAGACAAAATATTCACCATCATCATTTACTGCTAAAGCGGTAGGCCGGTGAATTATTGTCTTAAAAGATATATTTATGGGGCTTGCCGGTTGGTGAGCCTTTTTTTATTTTAAAACACTTTATAACTTTATGCCTGACCTTTAGTCAGGTAACTTTAAACTTGATGAACTAATTTAAGGATGGAAACAAAGATCAGAATTGCATTACAAAAGAAGGGGCGGTTGAACGAAGACTCTATGAAACTGTTCAAAGAAGCAGGAATTAAATTTAATGTTGGTAGTGGTAAGCTGGTGGCATCTTCAGATGGGTTTCCTATCGAAGTGCTGTTTTTGCGTGATGATGACATACCGCAAACGGTGGCCGATGGTGTTGCTGATATTGGCATTGTTGGCGAAAATGAAATGTATGAAAAGGGTTTTGATGTTGATGTGGCACGGAAATTAGGATTTGGTAAATGTCGGTTGTCTCTTGCTGTTCCTAAGGCTCAGGAATACACAGGGCTTAATTTCTTTTCCGGAAAAAAGATTGCTACTTCTTATCCCAATATTCTAAAAAAGTATTTTAAGGAGAATGGGATTAAAGCAGATATTCACGAGATTGCCGGGTCGGTGGAGATAGCTCCCGGTATAGGTCTTGCTGAGGCAATCTTTGATATCGTTTCATCAGGTAGTACGCTTGTAGCCAATAGGTTGAAAGAGGTGGAAGTGGCTATGCAGTCGGAAGCTGTGTTAATTGCTAAGAAGGATATGGAGCCCGAAAAACAGGTATTACTGGATGAGATTATTTTCCGGTTTAATGCTGTGCAGACTGCCAACTCAAATAAATATGTATTGCTGAATGCTCCAAATGAGAAAGTCGATGATATCGTAAAGATACTTCCCGGCATGAAGAGTCCGACAGTACTCCCTTTGGCTGATAAAGGCTGGAGTTCAATTCATTCAGTAATCCGTGAAAAAGAGTTTTGGGAAGTGATAGGTAAATTGAAGGAGAATGGAGCTGAAGGAATATTGATTATACCAATTGAGAAAATGATAATTTAAAGATGAAAATAGTAAAATATCCGAAAAAGTCCGAATGGAGTGAGCTGCTGAAAAGGCCTGAGAACGATGTTACTGAATTGTTTGCAACAGCAAAAACCGTATTGGATGATGTGCGTAAAAGCGGTGATCGCGCTGTAAAGCGATTTACAAAGATGTTTGACGGAGTTGAACTTGATGATATGCGGGTAACAGAGAGTGAGATAGAGGAGGCAGTTGCAAATGTACCTGACGAATTGAAAGCTGCTATTGAAATCGCCAAAGAAAACATCGAAAAATTTCATGTGATTCAAAAAGAAGGTGTGCGTATCATTGAAACTGTACCCGGTGTAAAGTGCTGGCAGAAGAGTGTACCTATTGAAAAGGTGGGATTATATATTCCCGGAGGTTCTGCTCCGTTGTTTTCTACCGTTCTGATGTTGGCTATTCCTGCTAATATTGCAGGGTGTTCAGAGATTATTTTGTGTACGCCACCTTCGGAAAACGGTGTCATTGATCCGGCTATTTTGTATGCAGCCTCGCTTGTAGGAGTGACTAAGATATTTAAAGCAGGTGGAATCCAGGCTATTGGTGCGATGAGTTACGGAACAGAGACAATACCTCAGGTGTATAAAATATTCGGTCCCGGAAATCAGTTTGTTATGGCAGCTAAGCAACTGGTCAGCCTGAAAGATGTTGCAATTGATATGCCTGCCGGACCGTCAGAAGTTCTTGTTATGGCTGATGAAAGTGCAAATGCGGAGTTTATAGCTGCCGATCTGTTGTCGCAGGCAGAGCATGGTGCCGACAGTCAGGTTATATTTATTACTAACAGTGATGTGTTGATAGAGAACGTAGAACAGGCAGTAGGGGAGCAGTTGGTTGAATTGCCGAGGCGTGAAATGGCCGAGAAAGCTCTTGCAAACAGTCGGCTGATATTACTCAGCAGTGTGGATGAGATGATAGAGTTGACCAATATGTATGCTCCTGAACACCTAATCATCTCTATGACTGATGATGAGCTTATTGCTGAAAAAATAAATAATGCCGGTTCTGTGTTCCTTGGAAATTATACACCGGAGAGTGCAGGGGATTATGCTTCCGGGACAAATCACACCCTGCCCACCAACGGATATGCCAGGGCATATAGCGGAGTGAATCTCGATAGTTTTGTGAAGAAGATTACATATCAGAAGATATCAGAAGAAGGTATAAAGGCTCTTGGACCTGTAATTGAAATAATGGCAGCAGCCGAGCATCTTGATGCACATAAAAACGCAGTGGCAGTCAGACTGAAAGCCATGATTGATAATTGATTATTTATGAACTTTCAACTTAATAAATTATTACGCCCCAATATTGCAGCATTAAAGCCATATTCATCTGCAAGGGATGAATATTCAGGAGCTGAGGCACTCTTTTTTGATGCTAATGAGAATCCGTTTAATTCTCCCTATAATCGTTATCCCGATCCGTATCAGCGTGATCTGAAAAAGAAAATTGGCATATTGAAAGATGTTGCTTCGGAGAATGTTTTTTTGGGTAATGGTAGTGATGAAGCGATAGATTTACTGTTCAGGGCTTTTTGTGTCCCGGGTAAAGATAATGTGGTGTCTATCGATCCTACTTATGGTATGTATCAGGTTGCAGCAGACATTAATGATGTTGAGGTGAAACGGGTATTGTTAACAACAGAGTTTGAACTAGATGATGAAGCTCTGCTGGAGGCAGTTGATGAAAATACAAAAATGATTTTTATCTGTTCACCCAATAACCCTACGGCCAACTGTTTTGTAGAGCAGGATATGATAAAGGTTATTGAAGGATTTGAAGGTGTTGTGGTGATTGATGAGGCATATATTGATTTTGCCCCTGAAAAATCTCTTCTCGGCAAACTTGAGAAGTATCCAAATCTGGTTATTCTGCAAACCTTTTCTAAAGCTTGGGGAGTAGCAGCTATAAGGCTTGGTATGGCTTTTGCCTCAAAGGAAATTGTGTCAGTATTAAGCAAAATCAAATATCCATACAATGTGAATCTTCTTACTCAGGAGAAGGCATTGGAGTTGCTTGGCAATGAAGAGCAAAAACAGGAGTGGGTAGAGATTATCTTAAAAGAGAAGGAGAGGCTGGCAATAGCATTAGAGAAAAATCCTTTGATAAAAAAGATATACCCTTCGGATGCAAATTTCTTACTTGTTAAAGTTGATAATCCGACAGAAATTTACGACTTTATGGTTCGCAGTAAACTGATAATTCGTGACCGTTCAAAAGTTGCATTGTGTGAAGGCTGTCTTCGTATCACTGTTGGTACAGCAGAGGAGAATGATAGACTTATTGAGGCTCTTTTAGACTTGTCAGTGTTTAATGATTATTGATCTTTGTAATCCAAATAAAATTTCACCAGCTAATGACAACAAAGAAAAGGATACTTTTTATCGACAGAGACGGGACACTTATAGTTGAACCACCTGTGAACTTTCAGGTTGACAGTCTGGAGAAACTTGAGTTTTATCCAGGAGTATTTCAGAACCTTTCAAGAATTGTGAGTTCTCTTGATTTTGAACTGGTGATGGTTACTAATCAGGACGGGCTTGGAACAGAGTCTTTTCCGGAGGATACTTTTTGGCCGGCACAAAATAAAATGTTGAAGGCTTTTGAAAATGAGGGTTTGACTTTTAGTGATATTCACATCGATCCATCTCTACCCAAAGAGAATTCGCCAAATAGAAAGCCACGAACAGGATTGTTACAAAAGTATTTTAGTGATGAGTATGATCTGGCCGGTTCTTTTGTAATAGGTGATCGCATTACTGATGTTGAACTGGCTAAGAATCTTGGTTGTAAAGCTATTTTTCTGAGGCAGGAAGAGGAAGGCAGTGAGGAGTTAAGAAAGAATGAAATGGAAGATGTTTGTGCTTTGGTCACACCCGATTGGAGTAGTGTTGCCTCTTTTCTTTTTTCTTCTGAGCGTACTGCAACAGTAAAACGTAAAACATCAGAAACTGATATTGAAGTTACAATAAACCTTGATGGTAATGGAAAAACCGATATCTATACGGGATTGGGTTTCTTCGATCATATGCTTGATCAGATTGGTCGTCATTCGGGATGCGATCTGACAGTAAAAGTAAATGGTGACCTGAATGTAGATGAACATCACACAATAGAAGATACAGCCCTGGCACTTGGTGAAGCAATGAAAAAAGCCCTTGGCGATAAACGTGGGATAGAACGTTATGGTTTCAGTCTGCCTATGGATGACTGTCTGGCTCAGGTATCACTCGATTTTGGCGGACGCCCCTGGCTGGTTTGGGAGGCTGACTTCAAACGCGAGATGGTGGGAGATATGCCCACAGAGATGTTTCTGCATTTTTTTAAAAGCTTCTCCGATGCTGCTGCCTGTAACCTGAATATTAAAGCCGAAGGACAAAATGAACATCATAAAATTGAAGGGATATTTAAAGCATTTGCAAGAGCTATAAAGGCTGCAATACACAAAGACCCGTTTGATAAACGGCTGCCCAGTACTAAAGGGGTGTTGTAGAAAAAGGTAGTTTAGTGGCAGTGCGACTTTGAGTCGCGCTGCCACTATTCATCAATATATTTTTTACCTTTTAAAAATGATTACCAATTTTGCCAAATGAAAACTACTCCACCGTAACCGATTTAGCAAGATTTCGAGGCTGATCAACATTACATCCACGCAATACCGCAATATGATATGCAAGAAGCTGTAATGGTACCACAGCAAGTAAAGGAGTTACAGCCGGATGCGACTTGGGTATCTGAATTATGTCGTCCGACAACTCTTTCAGGGATTTGTCTCCCTCTGTTACTATGGTAATAACATTTCCCTGACGTGCTTTCACTTCCCGTATGTTGCTTAATATCTTCTCATAGTAATCATCATGTGGTGCTACAACTACTACCGGCAAATTGTTGTCGATCAATGCTATTGGTCCGTGTTTCATCTCCCCGGCAGCATATCCTTCTGCGTGAATGTATGATATTTCTTTAAGTTTGAGTGCCCCTTCAAGAGCAACAGGAAAAAGATAGCCCCTTCCCAGATAGAGGGCATTAATGGAGTCTTTGTATTTTATGGCAACCTCTTTAATATGATCGTTGTCTTGTAATATCTGTTTTAATTTTCCAGGTATTGCTGCCAGCTCTTTGATGATTTCTTCATACTCCTTTTTATCAAGTGTTCCTTTCAGGGCTGCTATTTTTAGTGCCAGCATTGTTAGTACTGTAACTTGTGCTGAGAATGCTTTTGTTGAAGCCACACCTATTTCGGCACCGGCATGAGTGTAAACTCCGGCTTCCGTTACTCGCGACAGGGTAGAGCCGGTTACATTACATATCCCCAATATCATTGCTCCCTTCTCTTTTGCCATATTTACTGCAGCCAAAGTATCGGCAGTTTCGCCACTTTGACTGATGGCTAAAACCACATCATCTTTTCCTATCACAGGTTTTCTGTACCTGAACTCTGAAGCATATTCAACTTCAACAGGAATTTGTGCATACTCTTCTATCAGGTATTCGCCAATTAGACCCGCATGCCATGATGTACCACAACCGATAATTATTATCCGTTTTGCATTTTTAATTTTTGGCATTACATCTATCAGTCCGCCAAGAACAATCTCCGATTTGCCGGGGTTTAATCTTCCTCTGAAAGTATCCTCTATGGTTTTTGGTTGTTCAAATACTTCTTTCAGCATGAAATGTTCAAAATCACCTTTGTCCAGTTCTCCGATATTAAGATCAAGTTGTTCAATGGTTAATGATACGGGGCTGTTTTCAATATTTTTCAGGGTAAAACGATCGTTTTTAATAATAGCTATGTCATTGTCATTCAGATAAACTACATTGTTTGTGTATTCCACTATAGGTGCAGCATCTGAAGCAACAAAGTATTCACTGTTTCCCAGTCCGACAACCAAAGGACTCCCTTTGCGTGCTGCGATTAATGTGTCCGGTTCATCGGCACATAGTACGGCAATGCCATATGCTCCTATTACTTTTGACAGAGCCATGCTTACAGCTGTTTCGGCATCTATCTTGTCTTCGCGGGTATAGAAAAATTCGATAAGATTGACCAGTATTTCAGTATCTGTATCGCTGTTGAATGTATATCCCTGTTCAATAAGGTCTTTTTTTAGTTTAGTGTAGTTTTCGATTATGCCGTTATGAACCAGGGTGAATATGCCGTTCATCGATTTGTGTGGATGAGCATTTTGGTTGTTGGGCTCACCGTGTGTTGCCCAGCGGGTATGACCAATCCCTAATGTTCCTGAAATATTCTTTGCGGTAACGAACTTCTCCAGTTCTTTTATTTTACCCTTATGTTTGTAAAGGTTTATCTTACCGTTAAAAATAGCTATCCCTGCTGAATCGTAACCTCGATACTCTAAGCGTTTCAGTCCGTTTATTAAAATTGGGTATGCCTCTTTTGTTCCTATGTATCCTACTATTCCGCACATGATTGTATAGTTAAAAGTTTTATAAAGTTTAAAGCTAATATGGTTAAGTAGTGTCTGCAAGAAAACTGTCAAATTTAGAGGTTTGCGTCATTGCGAACGAGGTACGAGTGAAGCAATCTCTATAGAATATCAACAGATTGCTTCGTCCTATCGTCCTCGCAATGACGATCCGTGTTTTGTTCTCTTGCAGACACTAAGTAATTTGTTCATGGAAAAGAGCACTTCTCTTTAGAAATATCTTATTCCATCAATATTCTATCTTAGTTTGAAGATTTTATCATTGATAGTTTAAGAATCTCCTTCATCTGTTTTATTACCCTGTCACCCAGTCTGCTTTTCTTTTCCACGTGGGCTTCTATCTCCTTAACCATTTCATTTTCTTCAAATTCGCCTCTTACATTTTTAAAATCATTTACCCGTGCTTCGTCATCTCCATCAATTCCAAAGCCTGTCATTACCTCTGCTGAGAACTCTTTTTTAGCATCCGCATACAGTAGGTTGTCAATCCCAAGTACACTATCTTTCCATTTTTTCACAATTGTTATAACGTCTTCAGGAGTGAATTCCGATAGTTTTTTCCCGTAAAACTGTTCCAGTTCATCATAAACCCAGGTCCATTCGTAATTGTAATAATTCAGATGGATGGAATTCAATACAGCCTCAACCTCTTCCATGGTTGTGAGATTGCCTGTTTCAATGTCTGATAAAAGTTTATCAATTACTTCTGCCGGACATATCAATCCTGACAGGTCGATCCATTTGCCACTACCTAACAGTGAATCTTTCTTTAGTACACCAGTCAGTGACTCTTTTTCAATTATGTTTGTGTTCTTGAGCTTTGTTATTAATGAATTACCCATAAATTTCCAGATAGCCATTTCATACAGTTTTATACCTCTTTCAAGAGCCCTTCTCCTTATTTTCATATTACGATAAGAGTACTCTTCCGGTGTGTTGCCTGAGATTTTTTGTATGTTTATGAGAATCTCTCGCCCTTTTATCATTTTATGAACGGTATATGGGCTGAGAAGGTTAAAGTTGATTTTATCTAACAGATTTGAATCGGTGCGGCGGTCTCGTTTAGGCCACTTCTTTGAATCACGTATTGTTCCAACGCTTCGAAGGTTAATGCCCGGAACAAGAACTGTTTCGTCGTTACTCTCAATAATGTAGGAGAATGGAAAGTCTGATGTGTCAGAGTGTTTGTAATGGCGTCCCATAACAAGGGAGAATGCTCCTACTCGAGATGGCCAGAGTATATAAGAATCGCTGGTTGTTTTTGCACCGCGTTCAATAATTCCCTGATGTACCGGCCCCAGTTTGTAGAGATGATTACTTTGGTTTGAGCCACTTCCGGCATTCAGAAACGAGTACATCCCGGCTATTAACAATGTTGACTTGTGATGAGTAACGGTGTATGGGCCTGCAAAAATGGAACAGGCCTCACCGTGAAATCCCTGACAGTTGGCAAAAAACATAGACTCCTCTGCCGAGTAGTGCTTGTCAAGAATACAGCCCTGACCGATGAAACATTTTGAAACAAGGGTGGCATCTGTTATTTGCGACCCTGAACTGACTATGAAATCTTCCATTATCACCCCTTCACCAATGGTAACAGGAGCTTCTATGTTGCTGTTGATGCTTCCGTTCTCAAGCTTCTTGGCTCCGTCAATACTTGTAGCTGCTCCTATTTTGACATTCCTGATGGTGTTGCAGTTTATTATTGATGATTGTGCTCCAATGGTACCCATAGAACTCTTCATGCGTTCTGCGTAGTCTAAAACCATTTTGTTTAATATGTCAATGGCTTTGGGACGATGACGGTATAGTGACATTACGTACGCTACGTGAGCTGAAAGGTGGTCGTAAACAGGAATTGCCCTGCCGCCGCTTTCATTTATTACATTTATGAATATACCATTCCCGAAACTTGTTTCACCATCAACTGCAAGGGTTGTTATGTTGTTGATAATCGTGTCTTTCCCGATGCGATAATTGGCAATATACCCACGAACATTATGTATAAGCACATTGTCCTCTATAATGCAGTTATGTAACCATGCATTGTATATGCCTGTTTTGAATGAGATGCCACCAAATAGTGTTACTGATTTTGTGAAACGGCCTATTTTTATGTTGCCACTGAATTTTACATTCTCAATATTGTCGGGTAGGAAGTGATGAGTAACTTTAATTATATTCCAATCCTCAGCTGAGCATCCTTGCATAGTAAGTACCCCAATTTCGTTGTCAGTTAAATCTCTGTACATATCTAATTGTGTTAAAAGTCAGAGTCAAATATATGTAATTAAATCCCTGAAAGGCAACTCAAAAACATAACAATGTACATACATGTCTTATTAAAAACAATACAAAAAGATATTAAGATAAAGATAAACAGAAAGATAAAAAGAATATAAACAATACAAACAAAGTGTTAGTTTTTATATAAAACATGACAACACGTTGTGTTGTTTGTGGTTTGAGAAGATGTTTTCAGAACCTGTTAAAATAAGTTTTTAGTTGTTGCTCGCGCTTGAGGTTAAGTTTCTTTCGTAGTCTTACCCTTGCAACTTCTATGCTTTTTGGCGAGATATTCAGAAGTCCGGCAATCTCTTTGGTTGCCATATTAAACCTGAGGAATGTGCACAATCGAAGGTCGTTTTCGGTTAGTTTGGGATGTGTATTTTTGATGTTTTCAAAAAATGCGGGATAGAGCTTTTCGAATTGAACCTTAAATAGTTCCCAATCCATATCGTTAGAGTTGTTTTGCGAGACTTTTTGCATCATCTCATCTATTCTCTTTTTTCTGTATTGTGTATTGAGACTATCAAGTTTTGAGATGTTTTTTTCGAGATATTTTATCAACTCATTCTTTTGTGAAAGTATTAACAGATATGAAGACACTTCCCTCTCCTGTGCTTCAAGTTCATTGGCAAGCTGATGTTTCATCTCTTTGTCCAGCTTTTTTTCTTCTGCCAGTTGTTTTATGTGACCCAGGGCATGTTTTAGTTTAGTGATATCTCTTACGGATGCTCTTATGCCAAGGTATTTTCCGTATTTGTCATGAACAGCACGGCAGCTTATTTCGCACCAGCGTACCTGTCGGCTTCGAGTGATTAGTCTGAATTCGTACGTTTGTCTTATTATGGTTAGAGATAGTACATCTTTAAGGTAATTGTTAAATGAAGACCGGTCTTTTTCCAGAATTAACAGTTCGCTTAATAACGGATTGTCTGTTATCTGTTTTGGGGAGTAGCCGGTTATATCCATGCAACTTGGGGAGCAATATTTTATTTTTCCCTGAGGTGAGAACCACAGCTCCCAATCATTTGAAAAGTCGGCTATTTTGTTAAAAAAGTTTTTCTTTTCTTCAATTTGTAGCTTTTCTTCTTCAAGTTTTTGTGCCCGCTTTTTCAAGCTTGTGATTTGCATCTCAAGTTTTGAAAGCAGTTGTTGGTCGTCTTTATTTTCTAAGGATGAATTCAACCCGGTAAACTTTTAAAATGTTACAAACTACATGATGATCATTCAAATTACTGTGTGTTATTGTGTGATAGTTTTACGTAGTTATCGTATGACTGTAAAAATATAAAAAAAAATCCGTTTCTCTTGTAAAAGAAGAACGGATAAACAATGAGTCTTTAGTGTTATTCAAAAAAATTAGTTGCCTATCATTTTTTGCAGTTTTTTACGACCAAAAAAGATGCGGCTCTTTACGGTTCCAATAGGCATTTCCAGCTTTTCAGCAATCTCTTTGTATTTGAAACCCTCCATGTGCATTTTCAGCGGAGCTTTAAAGTCGTTATGTAAACTTCTCATTAACGAATTTATTTCTCCTGCAGAATGGTACGTTTCGGGAGTGTCAAAAGTGGAATGAATATTAGCAAGGTAGTTTATTTCATCAACCAAAATAGGTGTTTGTGTCATTTTGTATTTACGTCGATAATTGTTGATGAATGAATTACGCATGATGGTGTGTACCCATGCATTAAAATTAGTGTTCATCATGAATTTGTCTTTTGACGATAATGCACGGAAGTTTGTCTCTTGAACTAAATCATTGGCATCTTCTTCGTTGGTAGTTAATGAAAGGGCATAGTTAAACATCTTATGCTGAAGCCCTATTAAACGATGATTAAATTGTTCTGCGGTCATAATCACATTTTTATAGTTAAACTTTATTATGTGTCTTAGTTTATAATATCGGTTTGTTTAATGTTTTTGTCAAGTGTTTTTTCATGTTTTTTTCAAATAATTGTTTAAAGCAATGAAATTCAGTAACAAGCAAAATAAACAAAACAGTAATGAAATACTTAAATAATAAAACAAAGTTGAACAATATATTTCAAACAAACAAATAATAGAGTAATAAAATACAAAAATAGTAAAAATACAGGGTGGAAATAGCTATAAGCACCAGATAATCAGAAGATAGTAAATCTTACATTTTACATATATCGAGAAAAATTATTTTTTTTTTTATAAAATTGTTGGTGGACTATTAGAATTATTACCTATATTTATTATGTCTAAAAATGAGATGTATTACAATAATTTAATGCTGCATAAAATATTCAGGTTTTATATAGATGGTTTTAAGTCTCTTACTTCTTGGGGAAGAACTCTTTGGATTATTATTTTGGTAAAACTTTTTATTCTGTTCTTTATTTTTAAGTTGATATTTTTCAAGGATACCTTAAATACAAAATATCAGACTGATGAAGAAAGAACAGAGCATGTAATTGAACAAATAACTCAATAATTAATTGTTATACTTATGGTAGATAATATTGATCTTAGTTTAGTTGACTGGTCGAGGGCACAATTTGCTCTAACGGCCATGTTCCACTGGATTTTTGTTCCCTTAACATTAGGCTTAGGGTTTATTGTGGCTTTTATGGAGTCCATTTATGTAAAAACAGGAGATCCGGAGTGGAAGAGAATTACCAGATTCTGGATGAATCTTTTTGGAATTAATTTTGCAATTGGCGTTGCTACAGGAATTATTCTTGAGTTTCAGTTTGGAACAAACTGGTCGAATTATTCATGGTTTGTTGGAGATATCTTTGGTGCCCCACTGGCCATAGAAGGTATTATGGCTTTCTTTATGGAGAGTACATTTATTGCGATTATGTTCTTTGGATGGGACAAGGTGAGCAAGAAGTTTCATCTGACAGCAACGTGGCTTACTGCAATAGGAGCTAACTTATCCGCACTATGGATTCTTGTTGCCAATGCATGGATGCAAAATCCTGTGGGCATGAGGTTCAATCCAGAGACTGCACGTAATGAGATGGTGGACTTTTGGGAGATTTTGTTTTCGCCTACTGCCGTAAATAAGTTTCTGCATACCACAACATCAGGATTCGTCCTTGCGTCTGTTTTTGTTGTGGGTATAAGTAGTTGGTTTCTTTTACATAAACGCAATCAGATTTTTGCCAAGAGAAGTATTGTAATTGCATCAATCTTTGGTTTGATAGCTTCAGTGATGTTACTTGGCACGGGCGATGGTGCTGCAAAGGATATTGCAAAGCATCAGCCTATGAAGTTAGCTGCTATGGAGGGGTTATATGAAGGCCGGGAAGGTGCCTCGATTGTAGTTTATGGAATTCTCAAATCTTCAGATGATGAGAGATTAATTGGTGATGCAAACGACCAGTTTTTGGTTCATGTTGAAGTTCCCGGAATATTATCTTATCTGGCAAATGGAGATTTTGATTCTTTTGTGCCGGGTATAAATGATATTCTATATGGTAACGAAGAGCATAACATCATGCCATATGCTGAGAAGATTGAAAGAGGGTATGTGGCACAGCAAACCCTGAGAGCATTTAAGGATGCTAAGAAAAGCAATAATACTGCTGAGTATGATAAATTAAAAGCCAAATTTGAAGATAAGGAGTGGTTGAATACATATATGAAATACTTTGGATATGGTACATACTATGATTCTGATCCACAGATTTTACAAGCAAATATTAGAAAGCTGGTTCCTTCGGTATCTATATCATTCCATTCATTCCATATTATGGTAGCTATTGGTTCCTTTTTCATTCTATTGTTTATTGTATTTATATACTTAACTATGAAAAACAAAATAGAGAATTACAGATGGATTTTATGGGTGGCATTGTGGTCCATTCTTTTAGCTTACATAGCTCAGCAAACAGGATGGCTTGTTGCGGAGGTAGGACGACAACCATGGGTTATTCAGGATATGATGACTACCGGTACTGCAGTTTCAAATATTGGCACAACATCTGTTCAGATTACTTTCTGGTTGTTTGCCTTTACATTTGTAGGGCTGGCTATTGCCGAAGTGAAAATTATGTTGACTCAGATTAAAAAAGGACCTAAAGAAGGAGGAAAATAGATATGTTTGAATCATTATCACATTTAGCATTGCAGGAATATTGGTGGGTTCTTGTCTCCCTCCTTGGAGCAATCCTTGTATTTCTTATGTTTGTTCAGGGCGGACAAACGATGATATTCTGTATTGGAAAAACTGAAGTTGAGCGAACAATGGTTGTTAATGCCTTAGGGCGCAAATGGGAATTTACATTTACTACTCTGGTTACTTTTGGAGGTGCATTTTTTGCTTCTTTTCCTCTGTTTTACAGTACCAGCTTTGGGGGAGCTTATTGGGTATGGATGATCATACTCTTTGTGTTTATTATTCAGGCTGTATCTTATGAGTACCGTACCCGGCCTAATAACTTTTTTGGAAAAAAAAATTATGAACGGTTTCTGTTTGTTAACGGATTGATTGGAACTGTTTTCTTAGGAACAGCTGTTGCTACGTTCTTTTCAGGGTCAGAGTTTTCTGTTAATGATATGAATCAATCGCAATGGGAATTGCCATCTCATGGTCTGGAAGCAGTGCTTAATTTTTTCAATCTGTCTCTCGGATTGACTGTTTTCTTTCTTGCCAGAGTGTTGGCTTTGCTCTATTTCATGAATAGTATTAATGATGAAAATATTGTTGCCAGGTCACAAAAACGATTGTTGCCTAATGCCGTTGTATTTCTTGTTTTCTTCCTGACATTTGTGATATGGCTGATGTTACGTGACGGATTTGCTGTAAATCCCGATACCGGTGAAGTGTTTATGGAGTCATATAAATATTTCACGAATCTGATTGAGATGCCTGTTGTAATGATTATGTTTCTGTTAGGTGTTGTGATGGTACTATGGGGTATATATATTGGATTAAAGAATGCAAGTTCTACCGGTATATGGTTTTCAGGATTAGGAACGGTTCTTACAGTTTTGAGCTTGTTCTTTTTGGCCGGATTTAATAATACTTCATTTTACCCGTCTACTTTTGACCTGCAAAGTTCATTAACCATTCAGAATTCCTCATCAAGTCACTATACTCTTACTGTGATGAGTTATGTTTCGTTGATGATACCGTTTGTGATTGCTTATATATGGTATGCATGGAAAGCAATTAATGTGAAACCAATCGACAAGGAAGAGGTGTCCGAGCCTGACTCCGATGGCCATGTCTATTAAAATGTAATATTATGAACTATATATCTGAAATAATCTGGTTACTGTTTTTCCTCATTATCATTATTGTGAGTTATTATGCCGTACTCTGGGGAATAAAAAAGTTTGATGAAAATGTAAAGGATCAGACAGAGTAACTGTTTGTGACTGAGTGAAGCAAAAAAGAGGGTTTTTTATAATCCTCTTTTTTGCTTGTGAGGATACAAGGTATTACGAACAATGATTTAAATATAAAATTGCATTTTGACAACGAGAAACAGAGGTAAACAATCCAACGATGATAAATGGTTTGCCCCTAAATGGCACCCCATTTTCGCAGAAGCAGTTAATGATTTTTGTTATTTTCTCTCCAGAGGGTATGCAGAAAAATCTGTGCTTCAAATTGTGGGTAATCGTTACAGACTTAATAAAAGGCAAAGAAATGCAATACTCCGAATAAGTTCCAGTGATCAAGAAATCAATGCTCGACATCAATCTATTTGTCAGGTTGCTGATTTAAAAACCAAAATAATTGACATTGATGGATTCAATATATTAATCCTTTTGGAAAGTGCATTGTCGGGAGCTTATATTTTTAAAGGAAGAGATGGTACTTACCGGGATATCTCGAGTGTACACGGTTCTTATAAACGAGTTAGAGAAACAGAAAATGCGATTTTTTTGGTGGAAAATACTTTAAAGGAAATGAAAGTGAAATCTGTAAAATGGTATTTAGACCAACCGGTTTCCAATAGCGGAAGGCTTAAAAAGAGGCTCTTAGAAATAAGCAGAAATAATCAATTCAACTGGGATGTAGAGCTCGTCTTCGATCCTGACAAAGTATTGGCGAATAGCGAAAATATTGTCGTTTCCTCTGATGGTTGGATACTCGATCATACCCGGAAATGGTTTAACCTTGGAGCCTATCTTATCGAAAATTACATGAAAGAATCAAATATTATAGTTGTTTGATATTTTTAAGGTAAAATACACGGAGTGCAATGAAAAAGAAATTTTCAGAAAATCTTGATATTGGTTTAGTTGTTTAGTAAATTATATGTTCAAATAATAACTGCGTCTATGTATCTGTTTTCTATAACCAATAACGAAGAGGTTTCTGTTGCTGCAAATCGTGTTCTTTCGGAACAATATGACTTAATTATTGATGCCTGTAATAATCAGGAAGATATTCATGAATCAATACATGATGTACGTAGATCGTACAAAAGGATACGAGCTGTTTTAAGGTTGATGAAACCGGATATTCCCATGGATGCATATAACAGGGAAAATAAACTTTTGCGCGATCTTTCAAGAAAGTTTTCTGGTGCCAGAAATTTGCATGTGTTTGCTGAAGAATTTGATAATATAATAGCTGCCGGGATATTGAAATTGCCTGAAGCAATCGTTAAAGAGATAAGACAGTTTTTCAGAGAAAAAGAAAACAGTGCTGTTAAACTATTACTCAACCTTGATATGTTTAGCGTTATTGGAAAGAAAAACGAAGAAGCTAAAGAGAGAGTGGCAGCTATAGATTTCAGTTCTCTTGGTGCACATACTATTTATAAAGGAGTGAGCAATGTGTTTGCCTGGGGACAAAAACAAATGATACATAGCCAACAGTTTCCTACTGATGATAACTTGCATGAAATGCGGAAAAGAGTGAAATCATTAATGTATGTTGTTCGGTTAATAAAAGATGTATCCCCTGTTTTTTTTAATGGTTATTATAAAGGGCTGAAAACAGCATCTTTGGCATTGGGTGAAGACCATAATATGGCAGAGATGGTTAATTATATTGATACGATAGCCGAACAGTTGATACCCTTGACGGAAAAACAAAAGATACATGAGTATATCATATCGCAACGTCAGCAGATACAGGTTGATGTATGGCCTTTGATCGCTAAGCTTTATACCGGGCAGGCCGGTGAATTCTCAAAAAGGATTAAAGCTTACTGGTTACTTGGCCGGCAAGGGTAGGGTATTTGAAGAACATAAAAATTGGTATTTTGTTCACTCCGAAAAGTCCATCCCTTTGGAATATTAAAATGCTGGAATAATAGTGGGCAATATTCCAGCATTCTAAATTTCCTTATTCGTCCGGGGTTGGGCATTATATCTTTATTTTGTCAAAAATGACTTTTCGGGGCAGGCTCAGCCTAAGGCTATTAATTCCCCAATATTAAAGGTAAACCATCTTTACCCGAACCAATAACAACTACTTTGGTGTTTGGTGATTCTGCAAGTTTAAGCGTTGCATCAATACCTTTTTGTTGAAGTATTCTATCTGTAATACTTGAGCTGAGAATTTGGTTGTATTTGGCGATCCCTTCTGCTTCTATTTTCATACGTTGTGCCTCACTGCGTTCTTTGTCCAGTTTGAATTTGTATGCTAATGCTTCCTGCTCTTGTTTTAGCTTATTTTCAATGGCTTCCTTTATTTGTAGAGGCAGGGTAATAGACCTTATTAACAGTGCGCGCATGTCAATATCGTTCTCTTTTAATGTAGTAGCTGTTTCATTCTTAATGGCATTTTCCACTTCCATTCTTTTACTAGAAAATATTTCCTCAGCAGTATATCTTCCGGTTACGCTCCTTACAGCAGATCTTACTTCCGGGATAACCAGAACATTACCGTAATTAACCCCAAAAGTTTCATGAAGGTCACCTATTTTTTTAAAAAAGGGATTAAAACGAATAGTTACATCGATGGATATTGAAAGGCTGTTCTTGTCAAGTACATCCATTCTTTCATCTTTTGTTTGTTCCATTACGTTATAGGTTATCATTTTATTCCATGGAGCAATAACGTGAAACCCCGGTTCGTAAACGTTTGCCTTATCTAAACCCATTGTGTAAGGTTTAAAAATAATGGATCTTTCGCCTGGTTGTATGGTCCAGAACATACGACTACCAAAGAAAAATACAAATAGTCCGGCAGCAACTATTATTACGATTAAAATTGGTGATAATTTTGAATTCATGATGTTATGTTTTTGTGATTAATAATTTAGTAATGTAATTATCTTTTTAATGTTTGTATAAAGATAGTTGCAATTATTTAATCGGCAAATTCTAACAAGTGTAATACATGATTAATTCATGAATCATTCTGGCTGGATGAGATTTTTTTTATTGTTGCTAATTTTCGTACATTGGAGTAAAATGTAATTTAAAAAAATATGTATTATGAATTCTAAATCAAAAACTATTGCAATTATTAGTTATCTGACTATTGTTGGTTGGGTAATAGCGTTGATTATGCGACAATCAGAAGAGCCTAAAGGTGAATTAAGTCGTTTTCATCTCCGGCAATCATTAGGGTTGATTATTGTTGGAGTAATAGGCTGGTATCTTATTTCCTGGTTGGCAGGTTTGTTGAATTTTTGGTTGTTGTTTAATGCTTTCAGATTAGTAGCATTGGTATATTGGGTCTTGGGACTGGTGTATGCCATTCAGGGTGAAATGAAACCTCTGCCTTTTATTGGCGAATTTTTTGATGAGAAATTGGATTTTATTAAATAATGCGAATCAAGAGTTAAATTGCTAATGCTATAAAAGCAGCAGCCAATCGTCCG
>CBDUZZ010000045.1:0-38116 GCA_965371855.1 uncultured bacterium | reverse complement strand
TTCAGCTATTTAATGAACTTTTTTTAACTTATTTTCAACTCTTGATTCGCATTATAAATAGTCGGCATACAAAACAAGTTCTTTTTTTCCAATCTCTTTAAGTATTCGTATTCCTTGTTCTGCTTCTTCATAAAAAGGTTCTTTTAGGTTCTTTTTACATCTGGCAACACCGAGGTATGCCCAGCCTGTCTCCTTGTATGATGTATTGTTTAATAATTGTATTGTTATGTAATAGTTTATTTTAGCCTGTTCCCAAAAACCGGTTCCTTCAGCAATCCACCCTAAAACCATTTGGCTCTTTGCCTGAATTTTCACATTATCTTGATGTAAACTTTTTATAAGCGATTTGTCAAGAAGAGTTAGCGAACTGTCAATATTGCCCTTTTTATATTCCAATAATCCCGATAGGAAAGCCAGTTGCCCGTCAAACTCATCTTTCATTTGAGGTGAAAAGTTTTGAATTATGCTGTCTAACTTAATTTCGGCTTGTTGCGAATAGAAATGGAGGTCATACTCAATTTGTTCGAGTTCATTTTCGATAGCAACTTGCTTTTCATCAACACAACTGATAATTATAGAAGCAATACAGATTACAATGAATATCTTTCTCATAAAAAAACATAAGTCAAATTATTGTACGTAAAGATAGATTTTTTTTAGAGAAGTAGTCAAATATATTCAAGGTTTAGGTTAGCTGCGTGATAATAATTCGTTCGTTTCATTTTTTGTTCCGGGTTCTGAGTTCCGGGTTTCAGGTGTTCTTGTTTTGTTCTACCGTTTCTACGTTTCCCTCGCACTCCGCTACCTTCGTACAGGGTTAACAATGGAGTATCCCTGATAGGATCGGTTGTTTACAATTTCACTTTTTCTAAAATCAAACCTATCACATTAGACTTGAATCCAGAACTTTCACCCTGTCACTGACAATAATTCAAAACATATTGATATTATCGTATCTCCGAGCCGGACTTAACGCTTTTATCAGGCATTATGAAAGTTAATTGCTCCGTAGCATCTTCAGCCATCTGTACCATACCCTGCGATTCGATGCCCCTGATTTTTCGAGGTGCAAGGTTTACAATAATACTTACCTGCTTCCCAATAACCTCTTCGGGGTTAAAGAACTCTGTAATACCTGATACTACTGTTCGCTTATCGATGCCGGTATCGATAAGCAGTTTCAAAAGTTTCTTTGTTTTTGCTTTTGTTTTACTTAAGGTGGTGCTCTAAATATTCCATGTAATTTGTGATTGATTGATAAACACCGCGAAAACACAAAACAATGCAGATTAACATGTCGATTGCCTGTTTGTTCTCAGCCGTGTTGTTTTATAAACTCATTCACATTGTTGAGGGTGTAAAAAGTTTTGCCACCTATCCGTACATACTTTAAAATACCTTTTGAGCGGTATCGTTGCAAAGTGCGTTTGTTTACATTAAGTAGCTGGCAGAGGTCTTGATTGTCAAACAGTTTTATGTCATTGTCTTTTTTATTTGACAAAAGCTTGTCTGTTTTTTGGTGAAGCAACTCTATTTGCTCCAAAACCCGTTCCATAAAGGCTTCGATATTTTCTTTATCCGTATACATCATTTTTCATTATTTGGCCTTATTTTAACCCCATTTGGTAATAATTTTCATTAGCAGGATCTTTGACGATGATTTCTTTGTCTTTCATAAATTTGATATAACCTTTGGCAGTACGTTCTTTAACGTCCATAAAGCTTTCCATATTCCTGCATAACTTATTGTAAGTTTGATGTTTCTCAGTGACAAATATCTTTTTTACAACACTTTTTAGTTCGTCTTCTTTTCGTTTATCTTTGGTTTTGTTTGGCTTTTCGCCAATGTAGGTGTGCATAGCTTGTTCTTTGCTCCAGGCAAACTGCATCAATGGCACATCCAAAGGGCTACCTTCGCGTACTTTAATTGCTTTAACTACAGAAACAGCCGGATTGTCATCTTGCTCAATGGCGAGAATAGAAGCTGCCTTACGCTGTAGTTCAGACCCGAGATGCCCCCGTAGTTTAATCCCGTTGGGGATATAATGCAGTACACAAACAACACAGGTATTATAGAGCCCTGCCAGCCGGTAAATTTCATCAACAACGGCTACGCTTTCTGCTTCATCATTGGCACAACGTATTAAATCAGCAATGCCGTCTATAACTACCAGATGAATACCGTTGTGCTCGTAGTAGAATTTATCCATTGTTTCATAAATGAATTTCAGCCTGCCTTTACGGGATTTACTGGTTAAGCAAAAAGAATGAAAGCAATCCGGTTTTTGTGTTGCCCCGGCTCGTTTGAGTACATTTTGGATATTTTTAAATGATTGTGCTTCAGATTGCTCTGTATCGTACAGCAGAATGGCTTTATTGGTTTTATTTTGCATGATATCTAACCCCAATGTGTTAACTTTCTCGTTATCAGAGATAGCTCCTGAAACAAATGAGGAGACATAATTACTTTTTCCTGTGCCTTCCCCACCCGTTATACAAAGCAAATTACCTTGTGTGCCTAGCGGGATGTTTTTGATAGAAATAATTGATTGTGCCATAACAGGAGGACTATTCAGGTCAATCTCGAATGATTTAATTTCGGCGATGGTAGTAGAATAGATGCTGTTCAACATATTCAAAAAGAGTTTTGACAACTCTTTGGCATCTTTGCCTAAACCGAAAAAATCGGCAATGTCTTTTTCCTCTTTTGTTCCCTTTAATGGCAAAACAAGCTGTTTTACATCGAAGTTTTTCAGTTGTTCCTGATGTTTGCCTGATGCCTTAATGCCTGTTTCATCCACATCGTAAAGCAAAACAATGTGCTTAAAACGATACGATAAATTTTGAATAATTTGATTGGGAATATTAGAAGTTTCTGAATTGAAACATATAGCATGAAATCCTTTGACATATAACGCCATTACATCTTTTTCGCCACCCGTGATAAAAAGTGTGTCTCCTTTGTTGGGCAATTGCTCCAGTCCGAAACAGTAGTTTTGGTTTTGTAAACCTCCATACAAAAAACGCACAATCGAAAACGGACGATATATTTTGATGTAATCCCTCCTATTATAACCAAAGATTGGTTCAGCTTCTGATGTCTCAAAAGAGAATGGTTTATTGTCCCTATTTCTACTGTGGTAGGCTTTTATAGAAATAACACCAAACTTTCGTAATATATTGGGAGTAATTCCGTATTGGATCCAAAAATCAAGTTCCATTTGAGAAAATGTCTTTTGCTCAATGGTATAAGGAACCTTCATCTTTATAGTGACCATGTGATTTTCGTCAGCAATTGTTATAGTTGGTTTTTTCGAAGTTGATTTAGGACGATATGGGTAAAGATTCAAATGTAAATCATCATTGATACGTTTTAGGATTTGTATAAAGCCCTGTTTATCGTTGCAGTTTTCGCCAGTGATTTTACTTACCAGAAAGAAACAATCACCACTGTAGTCATCGTTGCCGAAATCCTTCATTTTATACACCCCTGAATGGCGGTCAAAATAGACATTGCACGAGGCTTTTGTATCTTCGTAAAGCGGATTGAGAAAATTTCTGCCAACACGAAAATCAATACCTAAATAATAACGAAAGACTTCTAAGCCCTTATTTGTTCTTACTATTATTTCTGATTTGCTCAACATTTAGTTTGTATTGATTAGCTAACTCGTTTACTTTTTCTTCGCTACGCCTGATTAAACCCTTTTCAAGCATCCGTTTAATTTCACCAATTGTGTAATAGCATTTTCCAGAAACTATGGAGTAGTTAATCAGTCGTTTTGAACGAAGCCTCTGTAATGTCCTCTCGCTTATGTTCAGATATTTTTGCACGGCATATCCATCAACCCACATATCGTCCAATGGTTCTTTTGTGTCAGCTTCTTGTGTTAAAACAAAATTGACAAGCATATTGAGTTTTTTACTCAATTCTTCAAAAACTTTGGAATCAATAGTTATTACTTCCATTTTTCATGTTTTAAAAAGTTTGACACAAAAATGAAAATAGAAAAAGATATTAAAGGCCTACTTGCTGGCAAGTTGCCCCTACTTTTCATCTAAATCTTCTAATTTCTTATTGAATTTATCTACCAGTTTATCCAAAAAAAAGAACGGGAATACTGTCTGTTCACATCTCCATTTCTGTCAATCATCTTGTTTATTGTTGAATGAAAATTTGGAAGGTTCGTATTAAACATGTTGCTAAAGAAGTTGATTAGTTCTTTTAGAGTTACTTTCCCGTTATTGATGCACGCTGTCTGATTCAAAGCATAAATCAATTCCACAAGAGAGCATTTGTTTTCTGTCCATGTCATATTTGTTGTTTTGTTTGATTTCGTTTCAAGAAGGTTTGAAGCTGTGTTGAAGCGTTTTAATCGGATGCATTTTATTTCAATCTCTACGTATTCGGTCAATTGTTGAAAAAACACAGTCAGGTTTGTATCAATCCTTTTGTCGCAGGTTGCAATCTTTTCTATCCATTGAATAGTCAATTTTAGGTGATGTAAATTGCGAAATACCTCAGTGTAGTTTCCTTTGGAACTGCACAATTTAACAACAATTCTTTTCCATTTATCAATGAGCGTCTTAAGCTTTTGTGAACAGGTTATCTCCCCGCAAATTAATAGCCTCTTCCACTTCGCTTAAAAATGTCTCAATTGCTTTGGTCTTCTTTTTCATGATATTAAGATTTTGATAATTAAAATTTGTTTTTTAATGCCATGTTTTAAAAACATTATCTTATCGGCATGAAACGAGAAATATTTATTTTTGTTTGCATCTGATATAAAACTATTTAAGAAGTGTAAAAAAATATCACTTTGGGTTGTTAAAAGAAATAAATACAATGGGACTAGTCTTGGTGCAAGGTGCAAGCCCTAATATATAGGGCTTGCACCTTGCACTAAGACTAATATGATGATTATCAGTCGTTTTTGTAAACCAAAAAAAAGTTGTATTTTTGAACCTGAAACGATTAGACTTTTTGGTAGGTTGTTGGCGTAGTAAATAGAAATAGAATTTTGTGACTAAATCGTAGCCTACTCAGATAGAAAGAAAGATATTTTATTGATATTTAGGGATATGAGAGGAGAGGTTCAGGTTCCTCTCTCTCCGCAAATAAAAAAGGTTGTCTGAAACAGGCAACCTTTTTTGTTTTATACCAATTCCTAAATTTTCACTTTCCACAGTTGGCACGTTTGTAATGTGTAACTTTTTATTTTACTTTTTTGAGCCGACAAACACCATGGCAAAAACAAAAAATCGATTTGCTGAATTGATGTTTTTCCACTAATTAATAAATTTGTGATTATAATTTAATATTTTTGCTTTAAACAAAATAAAAATGAAAGGCTTCAATAAATATTGGAAATTATCAATTCATTCTTTTCGCATATACCTGAACATCAAAAACAGGGATGCCTTTCATTTTGCATAAAAACCAGTTCCCCTTTCATCCCCCCAAAGGAGGGAAAATAATTCATACCTTTTTTATTTAATGTACAGGTTATCACTTGTATCTGTACTTTCAACTTTATAAACTTTAAGAACTTGATAAACTCATCATTATGAAACTACCATTTTCAGAATCATTTAAGATAAAGATGATTGAGCCCATCCGTAAAAGCTCAAGAGAAGAGAGAGAACAGTGGATAAAAAACGCTAAATATAATCTGTTTAACTTAAGAAGTGATCAGGTATTTATTGACTTGCTTACCGACAGTGGAACAGGTGCCATGAGTGACCGTCAGTGGGCTGCCATGATGCTTGGTGACGAAAGTTACGCCGGAGCATCATCATATTATAACCTTAAGAACGCAATTAAAAACATACTTGGATTTGACTATTTCCTACCCACACATCAGGGACGAGCTGCCGAGAATGTACTATTCTCAACAATCATAAAAAAAGGTGATGTAGTACCCGGAAATTCCCATTTCGACACAACCAAAGGGCATATTGAGTTCCGCAAAGCAACAGCAATTGACTGCACTATTGACGAGGCTTTTGACACTATTGTGCAGCACCCATTCAAAGGAAATTTAGACCTGAACAAACTGGAAAAGGTATTAAAAACCTATCCAAAAGAACGGATACCACTTATCATAGTTACCGTTACCTGCAACTCTTCCGGAGGGCAGCCCGTGTCAATGCAAAACCTTAAAGATGTTTATTCTTTGGCTAAAAAATACGACATCAGAGTCTTCTTCGACTCTGCCCGTTTTGCCGAAAATGCCTATTTCATTAAAATGCGTGAAGAAGGTTATGCCGACAAAACAATCAAAGAGATTGTTAAAGAGATGTTCTCCTATGCCGATGGCATGACCATGAGCAGTAAAAAGGACGCAATTGTGAACATGGGTGGATTTATTGGTATGCGAGATAAGGAACTATTTAAGAAAGCTTCGCAATTCAATATTATCTTTGAAGGGTACATCACATACGGGGGTATGTCAGGCAGGGATATGAATGCTTTGGCACAAGGCCTGGACGAGGGAACCGAATTTAACTACCTCGAAACTCGTATCAAACAGACAGAGCACCTTGGCCAACGACTGATAGATTTTGGTATTCCAATTCAAAAACCAATAGGTGGACACGCAATTTTTATTGATGCCACACGGTTTCTGCCGCACATACCTAAAGAGGAGTACATTGCACAAACTCTTGCCATTGAGATATACAAAGAAGCAGGAATTAGAGGTGTAGAGATAGGAACGCTACTTGCTGACCGGGATCCGGTAACACGTAAAAACCGTTATCCTGCTTTGGAGTTAGTACGTTTGGCCATACCACGCCGGGTATACACAAACAATCACATGGATGTTGTAGCAGTGGCCATAAAGAACGTGTACGACCGGCGTAAGGAAATTAAATCAGGTTACCACATTATTTCGGAAGCCCCTATTATGAGACACTTTACTATTGAGCTGGAACCGGTGAAATAATAATGGTTAATGATTAGTCCGAAACAGAGTGACGGGGTGACTTCTTAATATTTACCGAAGTCACCCCGTCACTAATTATAGACAAGCCCTCGCTTTTTTTATTTAACAAAATTCTTTAATTTCTTTCACAAACAGATAAAAACAGTTTGCTTTGTACAGAATCATAATTAAAGATTGAGGATTTAAGAAAAACTGACAACATACTTTATTTACAGATGATTCACGACTAAAAATATTCAGTGTTTACGCGTGTCCGCCGTGGCGGATGACTCTGTGTTAGTCAACACAAAACCATAAACAGATGAAAGATTTAACAACAGGAAAAGAAGCAGGCGTAATATTCCGTTTTGCTTTACCAATGGTTTTTGGAAACCTGCTGCAACAGACGTATCATGTAGTTGACAGTATTATTATAGGTAACTTTCTGGGGAAAGAGGCACTCGCGGCGCAAGGAGCATCATTCCCGATTTTTTATACCCTAATTGCATTTGTTATAGGTATAGGTAGCGGTGCCACAGTAGTCATATCACAATATTTCGGAGCAAAAGACCTTCACCGTGTTAAAAAAGCTATTGATACAATATTTATTTTTCTCTTTTTTGCCGCAATTACTCTATCGGTAGTGGGTATTTTGTTCAGCGAACAAATTTTCACTCTGTTAAAAGTTGACGATATAGTTAAACCTATGGCTGTATCCTATTTCAATATTTATATGATAGGAATGATAGCATTTTTCGGCTTTAACGGTACGGCATCAGTACTAAGAGGGCTGGGTGATTCGGTAACTCCACTATGGTTTCTGTTAATTGCTACAGTAATAAATATTGTACTTGACATCCTTTTTATTGTTGTTTTTCATTGGGGTATTGAAGGAGCAGCTATAGCAACTATTATTGCTCAGGGAGTTGCATTTCTTTCGGGAGCCATTTATCTCTCATATAAACATCAGATAATCTCATTTAAGATTTCAATACTCCATTTCGACAAAGACATATTCAGAAAATGCATGAGGATAGGGCTTCCTACAGGTTTTCAGCAATCATTTATTGCCCTGGGATTGATGGCAATGATCCGTATTGTTAATAATTTTGACGTTAATGTACTTGCTGCATTTACTATTGCCAGCCGTATTGACGCATTGGCTGCAACACCTGCTCTAAATCTGGCAAGTGCACTCTCTGCTTTTGTAGGCCAAAACATAGGGGCAAATAAAATAGAGAGAATAAAAGAAGGTTTAAAAGCAACACTGTTAATGTCTTGGACTTTAAGCATAATAGTCATTATAGGTGTTGCATTATGGGGGGAACAGATTATTTGTATATTTAATAAAGACCCTATGGTTATTAAATATGGGACGAACTATCTGATTATTGTAAGCGCTTTCTACATGGTCTTTTCTTCGATGTTTGTTATTCACGGAGTTCTACGTGGAGCTGGGGACACTCTTATTCCTATGTTTATTTCACTATTCTCGCTTTGGATTATTCGTATTCCTTTTGCAGTATTTCTGTCAAAACATTTTGGTGTTAATGGTATCTGGTGGGCTATACCAATAGGATGGAGTATGGGACTAATAGGGTCGTACCTGTATTATTTGTCTGGCAAATGGAAATATAAAGAGGTGGTGAGAAGGTAATGATTAGTGATTAATGGTTAATGGTTAATGAACTATTGACTGCTTACTACTTACTACTTACTGCTTACTACTTACATCTCTTTCAAAATATCTTTAAATACACTGGAAGAATTAACAATTTTTGAATTATTAAGCTCTTTTGAAATCTCTTCAACTTTAAGCTCTATCTGCTGCCCTGTGATTATCTTCAAAGTATTATAAAAATTCTTATTCAAAAACGAAATAAGAGTATCAATATCCTGTTGTTTTTTACATGTAGAATCTAATGACAGAAATAGCACATCAGCCTCTTCAATATGATGTATCTGTTTCAACGAATCCAAGGAAACGGATGCTCCCAGATAAACAACATCAACCCTCTCCTTTCGGGCAATCAGACTAAAAAACAGTAATCCCATCTCTTGCCATTCATTTTCAGGCATAAAGAAAATCATTCTCCTGCCACTTACCGGTTTCTGCTCTTCATTCTCTTTGTCGATAGCAACAATCAACTTTTGCCTGATAAGGTTAGAGATAAAATGTCCCTGAGCCGGATTTATTGTACCATTTTCGCACAAAACCCCTATCCTATCAAGAAAGGGTAAAATAACTTTTTCGAAAGTATCTTCTACCCCTGCGTTTGACATTGAAGCATCAATAATTTGCAAAAACTTTGACTCATCAAATGCTAACATCGCAACTACCAGCGTCTCTATCTGAACTTCCGGATCACCTGATTCTATACTTAAATCAATAACACAACTACGCAATTCGGCATCATTAAGATGAGCAATTTTTGAAATTCGCAAACCACTATTATTCAGGATTGCAACATTAAGAAACCTACGAAGGTCTGCATCCGAATAGTACCGAATGTTTGTTGCTGTCCTTCGGGGTTTAATAATATCATAACGACGCTCCCACATACGGAGAGTGTGCGCTTTAATTCCTGACAACTTCTCTAAATCTCGAATTGAATATTTGGGCATTATGTTACATTACAAATTATATAATTGGTTTAGTATACATACTGTAACATACACTATGTGTAAATTGTTTTGTTCTAAACCTCAAATCCGGCAAGAAAGATTATAAGAAAAGATTAACTTTGCAATCATAAAAACTCTTAAAGCAAATTACATGATATTCTCAATGACAGGCTATGGAAAAGCCACTTGTACTCTACCGCAAAAAAAAGTAAACATTGAAATAAGATCTCTCAACAGCAAACAACTGGATATAAACTCCAGAATTCCGGGACTGTACCGCGAAAAAGAGATTGAAATACGAAATAAAATAAGTAACCGACTATTCAGAGGAAAGGTGGACATAAGTTTTTTTGTTGAAGCTGAAACACCTGACAGGGTTACTAAAATAAATCAACAAATTATCGAATCATACTACCGACAGCTTAAACCGGTAGCCGACAAATTGAAAATAGATCAGTCAACAGACTTTTTAAGAATTATCATGCCATTACCTGATACAACAAAAACCGAACAGGCTGAACTTAACGAACAGGAGTGGCATAAGCTTTCAAAATCAATTGACAAAGCTATTGATGACATTATTACTTTCAGGCAACAGGAAGGTGAAGCCCTAAACAGAGAGATAACTCAGCGAATTATTATCATCAGAAAATTATTGTCTGAAATTGAGCCTCATGAAAAAGAGCGTATAGAAAAAATTAAGGATCGTATAAAAGACGGTTTACAATCACTGACTGATAAAACCAACATTGACGAAAACCGCTTTGAGCAAGAACTTATCTATTATATTGAAAAACTGGATATTACAGAAGAGAAAGTACGACTTGTTAATCATCTTGATTATTTCATCGAAACACTCAACTCTGACAAACCTATAGGTAAGAAACTGGGATTTATATCACAAGAAATTGGAAGAGAGGTTAACACTCTGGGGTCTAAAGCCAACAATGCAGCCCTTCAGCGAATAGTTATTCAGATGAAAGATGAGCTGGAGAAAATAAAAGAACAGATTCTTAATATATTATGATGAGTGAATGAGTGAATGAGTGAATGCAAGAATGATTTGTTAGTCAGTTTGCAATAATCAGTAATCACCAAATCAACTACTCATCTACTCAAAAAATCATATTGCCAGATGAACAACACACAAAAATCAAATACCATTAGAGAAGGAAAGCTAATAATTTTTTCCGCTCCATCAGGCTCCGGTAAATCAACAATAATTAATGCAATACTGGAAAAAGAGTTTAACCTCGAATTTTCAATTTCAGCCACAAGCAGAGCTCCGAGAGAAGAAGAGAGAGACGGCAAAGAGTATTATTTCCTGTCGCCTGGTGAGTTTATAAAGAAGATAAAAAACGATGACCTGCTTGAGTGGGAAGAAGTGTACCCCGGAACGTTTTACGGAACACTAAAAAGTGAAGTAACACGCATTACGGCAAAAGGAAACAATGTGATTTTTGATCTTGATGTTATTGGCGGATTAAATATAAAAAAGCTGTATGGAGCAAAAGCACTTTCCATTTTTATTCAACCTCCTTCGTTAGAGGAGTTAAAGAGACGTTTGACAACGCGTGGAACCGATTCTCCTGAAAAAATTAAAGAGAGACTTGCTAAAGCAGAAGAGGAGTTGTCTTATGCTGATAGATTTGATACCGTGATAATAAATGATGACTTGGATAAAGCAATCAGTCAAGCTGAAAAAACGCTCAATAATTTTCTTGAACAATGATCACACCTAAAAATAACACCGGCCTGTTCTTTGGATCATTTAACCCAATTCATATAGGGCATGTAATGATTGCCAACTATATGGTTGAATTTGAAGAGATGGATGAAGTATGGTTTATTGTCAGCCCCCAAAACCCGTTTAAAGAAAAAGCACAACTAATACCTGAAAAACACCGGTATACCATGGTAAATATAGCTGTTGATAAACTGGAAAAAATAAAAGCTAATAACATTGAATTTACCATGCCACAACCGTCATATACCATTAACACACTAAAACTATTATCAAAAAACCATCCTAATACACGGTTCCAAATATTAATGGGCAACGATAATATCCTCCACATTGATCGTTGGAAAGATGCTGACATGATTATTAATGAGTACCAAAAACTTGTATACCCGCGAAATGGTTACCCTATAAACCCAAAAGACTTACCTGCAAAAACAAAAATCACCAATGCCCCTATCATTGATATCTCATCTACAATGTTAAGAAAATGGATATCATCAGGACATGACATTCGCACTTTTATGCCTGAAGGAGTATTTGAGTATATTAAAGAGAATAAACTGTACGAAGAAGAGTAAATAGTCAAAGGTGTAAGGTATCAATGTCCAATAAACAATATACAATATCCAACATCCAATGAAAAATTGGGGATTGGTCATTGAGTGTTTGATATTGGGAATTGAGAAAAGGTCATTCCAACCATCGAACCATTCTACAATTTAGCTATTCAACTGTTCACCATTAGTTATCCGCCTCTTTAAGGATTAGGATATACACCGGAAAGTGATCGCTATATCCCGCTTTATAAGTATCTCCAACATAAGTTCGATGCGGATAACCCTTAAATCGACCTGATTTTTGTACCAGCATTTTATCATTAAAAATATGAGCTATCCGGAATTTGTAATCAGAATAATCATCTCCGAGAAATGGTTGTGTTATAATTATTTGATCAAACAGGTTCCAATTATCACGATAAGCAAGTGAACCAATTCCTTTCTTGTAGAGTTTGTACGCCGTATTGTACATATCGCCCTCTTTCAGTTTCTTTTTCTCTCCAACAGCTCTCAAATGCAACCTTACACTTTCGTTCATCGGGTCATCGTTAAGGTCACCCATAACAACAACTTTTGCATTTTTATTTATCGTCATTATTGAATCAACAATAGATCTGGAAAGCTTAGCCGCGGCATTACGCAATGGACGACTTCTGCTCTCCCCTCCTCTGCGCGATGGCCAGTGATTAACAATAAAGTGCATCTCCTCATCATCAAAAACTCCTGAAACAACCAGTTGATCGCGTGTGTAAATCCTTTCACCTTTATCATCATATAAGATTAAAGGTGCAGAAGAGGTATGAGTAACTCGAAAATATCTTGGCTGATAAAGTAATGCCACATCCACACCCCGCTTATCAGGTGAGTCATAGTGAACTATCTGAAAATTCAACTTTTTAATAGCATCTGCTTTAACAAGATCTTCCAAGACACCCCTGTTTTCAATCTCACTTACCCCTAATATTGCCGGACCGGGCAATCCCTCTTTCTTGCCTATACGAGAAATAACCTCAGCCATATTATTTATCTTTTCCCAATACCTATCACTTGTCCATTTTTTAGAATCATCAGGTGTAAACTCTGTATCATTAACTCCTGGAGTATCTATAGTATCAAAAAGATTTTCAAGATTATAAAAAGCGATAACACCGGCTTTATAGCTTTGAGCCTTCAAAAAATTCCCAACAAAAAGGATTATCAAAATTAACGATAATGAAACTTTTATCCTCATCTGTTTACTATTGATTTTTACGAACGTTAAATTACTAAAATTTGTTAAACAACAACTTATTTTTACTAAATTAGCAAGCAATAAACTAATCTTATTTCAATAAAAACAATGTTCTATGTATTCATGTGGGTGAAGAAATAAAAAGCCACTGATTCACTGATAAAATTATGAAATATTCAGAACAGGAATACCCCTTACAAAAAGATTAATTTAATAATCTGTGAATCTGTGGCAAACTTGACATTGAAAAAAAATATATTATCTAACCATTTCAAACTATGATAAAATTAAAATTACTATCTGTTCTCCTAATGTTTTCTGTATGGATATACGGTCAGGATGCTACCATTATGGGTTTAGTGAAGAATATAGATACCGGCGGAGGGATTACCGGAGTTTCAGTTTGGGTAGAAAACACACAATTCAAAACATTAACTGATAAAGATGGTAAATATAACCTCACTTTGAAAGGAGACGAAAATTACACAGTAGTTTTTGAGCTGGCGGGTTTTGCCACAATAAAAAAAGACATTAATGTTCGATTAAATGAGAACCTTAAGATTGAGGATGTCTCAATGTCTGTTTTGTCTCATTCTCAGCAAGACATTCCTACAATATCTTTCACCGAATCAGGAAGTGAAAATGCATTGGAATCACAGTCAATTCATGGGCTGTTAAACTCCTCCAAAGATGTTTTTGTATCAACTGCCGCCTATACTTTCGGAACGGCACGTTACCGTATAAGAGGATACAATTCTGATTTGTCATCAGTTATAATCAACGGATTTGTAACCAACGAGATTGAATCAGGCCGGCCATACTGGTCAAACTGGGGTGGGCTGAATGATGTTATGCGAAACAATGTGATAACCACTGATCCATCTCCTCAGGGAGAGATATTTGAGTCAATGGGCGGTGTCACCAACATTATTACCCGGGCATCAGAATACAGGCCGGGAACAAAAGTTGTTTATTCCAATTCGAACCGTACATACCGTAACAGGATAATGGTTACTCACTCAACAGGGTTAATGAAAAACAACTGGGCTATGACTTTTTCATACTCACGAAGGTGGAGCAGTGAAGGATACAAAGATGCCACATTTTATGATGCCAATGGTTTTTTTGCTTCAATTGAGAAAAAACTCAATAAAAAACACTCTCTAAATTTCACCTTCTTAAATGCTATATACCGCAGAGGTGTTGGAGGTGCTTCGGTTCAGGAGGCATATGATATGGTTGATAATAATTATTACAATCCTTACTGGGGATACCAAAACGGAAAAAAAAGAAACTCCAGAGTTAGAAGCAGTAATAAACCACTATTCACTCTAAACCATTTGTGGGATATATCCGAATCAACATCAATTAAAACCACAGTAGGTTACTGGTTTGGAAAAGGCGGATATAGTGCTCTTAACTGGAATAATGTTTCTGACCCACGCCCCGATTACTATCGCTATCTGCCAAGTTACTACACCGACCAGGCTGATAAAGACAGAATAACTAAAGCATGGCAAACAAACACCAATGTTAGCCAGCTCAACTGGGAGCATTTTTACAATACCAACCGCAAAAACCTCTATTCCGTGGAAGATGCCAATGGTATTGAAGGAAACACAATTACAGGAAATCGTGCAAAATACATTGTTGAAGACAGAAGAAATGACATTTCCCATTTTCAGTTCAATTCAAATTTAGACCACGACTTTAATAACGGGTTTGTTTTGACAGGAGGAGTTAATGCCAATATTTACAGAGGCGAAAGTTTCAATGTTGTTGATGACCTGCTTGGTGGAGATTACTGGTTTGACATAGATAAATTTGCCGATCGTGATTTTCCCGGAAATTCAGATGTTATTCAAAGCGACCTGAATAACCCAAACAATATAGTTAAGGAGGGTGATAAATTCGGGCATTACTACCGTTCATGGTTCCGCAGTGCAGGAGGCTGGACTATTGGACATTATAGTGGTAATAAATACAAAATCTATTTCGGTGGAAATATTGCATATACAACTTTCTGGAGAGAAGGAATGTTCAAAAAAGGTTTGTTCCCGGACACATCATACGGAGACTCTGAGAAACAAAACTTCACCACATTCGGACTTAAAGCAGGTGGCGAATACCGCATTACAGGTCGTCATATAGTTAACACAAACCTGGTTTATGGCACACGGCCACCACTCTTCCGCAACTCTTTTATTTCACCACGTACACGTAACGATGTTGTACCTGAATTGACAAAAGAGAATTATTTCTCTGCCGATTTAAGCTATAATTACCGCTCCCCGGCATTAACTGCCAGAGTTACCGGTTACTATTCGCGTATCAACGACCAGGTGGATATCATGAATTTCTACCATGAAGAGCTAAATACCTTTGTTAACTATGCCACATCAGGAATTGACAATGAATACAAAGGGTTTGAACTTGGTGCAAACTACAAGATATCGGCAACTATATCTGTAAATGTTGCTGCAGGTTTAGGCAGATACCTGTATAAATCAAACCCGCACGTTATTATTACACAGGACAACAGTAAAGAGATTCTGGAGACCAACGAAGTGTACTCATACAATTTCAGACTGAACGGAACTCCGTTAACGGCTGTTTCTACCGGAATAAAATACAATTCGCCCAAATATTGGTGGGTGGGTATTAATGGAAGTTACTTCGATGATATTTATATTGATTTCAATCCTGTGCCGCGCTCCACATATCTTTTCTGGTCGGAACCTGAAAAGCAGCCAAACGCATTTATCTTTGATGCTTTCGTCGGTAAAAGCTGGAGATACAACGGCTCTTACATCTCACTTAGTGCTAACTTCAGTAACATAACCAACAACACGAGTTTTATTACAGGTGGGTACGAACAGTTACGATTCAATCCTCTCAGTCAAGAACTTCATCAACCAAAATATTATTATGCTTACGGATTTAATTATTTCATTAACCTAAGCGTAAGCTTTTAAATATAAAACATTCATATCATGAAGAAGATGGCATATATATATATCAGAATAGTTTCAGTTGTTGCTTTTGTGATAATTACAGCAGGCTGCATCAACAACAACGACACTCCTACACCTGTCAGGACATTTACTCCTGATGAGATAGTGCCCATTTCGGAGATACATGAAATGTATGATGGGGAGATAATACAAATTACTTCTCCTATTGCCATCGCCGGAATTATTGTAATGGACGACTCGCAGGGTAATATTTATAAACAAGCCGCCATTCAGGACACATCGGCAGGTCTGTTTATTTTACTTGACACCAGTAAAGGGCTTCTTCAGGGCGACTCGGTTATTATCAACTGCGAAGGACTCTATCTCGATGATTACAACGGTCTGCTTCAACTTGGAGATATTCCCTACACCGATCAGTCAGCCAACATGAGACTTTCAGGTTTTAATGCCGATAAACATTCAAAAAAATATGCAATAAATATTGAAACTCACCCAAGAGTTGTCACCCTCGATGAACTAAGCAACAATGATTATCAGGGGCAGCTTGTTGAACTTGAGCATATTGAATTTATTAAAACACTTAATGGAAAAACTTATGCCGATGCCGAAAATATGCAGGCTAAAAACAGAACTGCAATGGACTGTGGAGGTAATGAAATTACAATTCGCACCAGTGGATATGCATATTTTGCTGATTCAATCTTACCTTCAGGTAACGGCTCAATGATTGGAGTTGTTTCTACATATCTTGATACCCGACAGCTTCTGATACGCCATCTGGATGATGTAAATATGGATTTCTCACGTTGCGAAGATGGTGGTGGAGTTGATGGCGACATTCTTCTGTTTGAGAATTTCAACTCACTTGGCAGGTATGAAGATTTTGATATTCCCGGTTGGTTGGCAGAACCTCAGGCAGGAACTAAAAACTGGTATGGTGACGGATACGATGGTACATCAGCCGAAATATCAGCATTTCAGTCAGGAGAGGATGACAATACTGTGTGGCTGGTTACTCCCGGTGTAGACCTGACCGGATATGCGACATATACAATGGATTTTCTTACAGGATATAAATATTTTACCGGTGATATTCTTGACGTGATGATATCTACAGACTACGACGGACAAGGAAACCCATGGAATGCAAACTGGACTATAATTAATGCTCGCATTGCAACAGACGGAGACCCATTTTATGATAAACCCGGGGGATACATCAGTTCTGGAAACATTGACCTGTCAACCTATTCAGGAACCGTTCATGTTGCATTCAGGTATAACGGAAGCGGCAACCAAAATAAAACCACTAAATACAGAGTTGATAATTTTAGAATATATGGAAGGTAATGATTAATGATTAATGATTAATGGATAATGGATAAGGATTAATGAATTGTAGCTGTTAGCTGTCAGCAAAACTTAACTTGATAGACTTGATAAACTAATTTAATATGAAACAATTAATATCACACATCAGCATTGCACTTCTGATTTTTAGCATCTCATCGTGCGATGATTTAATAAAACCTCCTGTTAAACCGGTGGTGGATTATAATATTATATCTGTAAAAAGTCTTAAAGAAAGATTAAACACTGAAATTGCTGATAGTGTTTATCTTGATGCTGACGAATATATTGCAGGTGTTGTTACTGCCAATGATGCCTCAGGTAATTTTTACAAACAGATATATATTCAGGATGGTTCTGCAGGCCTTGTTGTGAAAATAAACTCAACAAATATAGCTTCTCTGTATAGTCCTGGCGACTCAATTATCATTCATTGTCAGGAGCTATTTTTAAGCATCTATGGTGGTGTTACCCAGTTAGGCACATACTACGAAGATGATGACGGAATAATAAAATTTGGAGGCATTCAAAGTTATGATATCCCCAAACACATTATTCAACAAGGGTTTAAAGGTGAACCTGCCCCACGAGTTGTTACAATCCGTGAATTATCAGAAGAGCTTGAGGGTGTACTTATAAAACTTGAGAATGTACAATTCAGATCCGACTATCTGGGACAAACATGGGCTGATGGTAACGGTAGTGGAAACCGGCTGCTTACCGATTGTGATACATCAGTTATTGTAAGAACAAGCAATTATGCAAATTTTGCTGATGAAACCCTTCCTGAGATGAATGGCTCTCTTGTAGGCATATTGTCACTATACTACACAACCTACTCACACGATCTGCAAATTTACATACGTAATCTTGATGATGTGTCATTTGATAACAACCGTTGCAATGATGGATACACAACACCTGTTGGTGATGGATCAAAAGATGACCCTTACAACGTGGTAAAAGCACAAGCGGTTAATTCCGGCGAAGCCTGGGTTAAAGGTTACATTGTTGGAACTGTTGACGGAATAAGCTGGCAGGATGACATTAATTTTGAAGGAGACTTTGAATCAGCAACAAATATTGTTCTTGCCGACTCGCCGGATGAAACACGACCGGATTACTGCATGCCAATACAACTACCTGCAGGGGAGATAAGAGACATACTCAATCTTAAAGACCATCCTGACAATCATAAAAAGGAGGTAATGGTTTACGGAGAGTTAACGAATTATTACGGAGTGCCGGGAGTAAAGGGAACATCAGGATACTGGATGGACGGCACCGGCATTAATCCGGCATTCTTCATGGAATCATTCTCATCGGATATCGGTTCATTCACTGCATTTAATGTTGCCGGTGATGCTGAGTGGTATTGGGGAAGCTATGACAATGGCTGTATGATAATAAACGCATACCAAAAAGGAGCTAACGAAAACTGGATTATATCACCAACTATTGATATGAGTTCCGTTAACAATGCTATTTTATCATTCCGTCATGCATGGAATTATACTTCGGTAGAGAGTGATATCACACTATGGATATCTACCGATTATGATGGAACATCTTCACCTACAGCAAACGGAACCTGGACTCAACTGACTATTCCTTATATTCCGTCAGGAAGCTGGACATTTTATGGCTCTGGTGACATTGACCTGTCAGGATACATTGGTAACAGTAGTGTATTCGTTGCATTCAAATATTTGAGTTCCGCAACTAAGGCAAGTGCATGGGAAATTGGTGAGGTTAAGATTAGGGAATAGTTGTTCCATAACTCATCGGATGACTCGTTGTCATCAGATGAGTATCAGGAGCCACCTTGGGTTTCACTGGAAATATTAAACTGTTTTAGCGAGGGTGTCACTTGATGTGACGCCCTCGCTTTTTATTCATTTCTAAATGTAACAATCTCAAATAAATTACACATCAAAACTTACTAAATGATTTTTTTTCATCTCTTTTTGTGATATTTTATCATTTTTCTTTGGTATTTACTTTTGATTTGATACTTTTGCAAAGGATTTAATAACAATTCATCATTTTTTACGACTAAAATTTTAGAGATATGTGTGGTTTTACAGTTTACACAGGAAGCGACAAAAAAGAGCGATTAACTGTTGCTCACGAATTTACCAAGATAAAATATCGCGGACCTGACAATTCAATTGTAAGAGATTTCGGGAAAGATGGCTGGATGGGATTCCACCGACTAAGTATTATGGATGTTTCTGCTAAAGGAAACCAGCCTATCGTTTATGGAAATATTAATTTAGTTTGTAATGGTGAGGTATATAACTATAATGAATTAAGAGCTCAGTACGAAGACAGTTACAAATTCAAATCGCATAGCGACAGTGAAGTAATAATTCCACTGTTTCTTGACAAAGGAATTGAAGGAACAGCCAAAGCTTTAGATGCCGAATTCGTTTTTGTAATTTACGATTCAACAGAAAAAAAATATTTTGCTGCCCGTGACCCAATAGGTATTCGTCCACTGTTTTATGGTTACACTAAGGCAACCGGCGAAATTGCTTTTGCCAGCGAAATAAAATCACTTCATGAGATATGTGATGAGATTAAACCTTTCCCTCCGGGACATTACTATGATGGGGAATCATTCAAGAGCTATCGTGACATATCAAAAGTAGAAAAATTTGTTGATCACGAGCTTGATGAGATTTTTGAAAACATAAACGATAAACTCACAAAAGGTATCGAAAAAAGATTACAGTCTGATGTGCCGGTAGGATTCCTTTTGAGCGGTGGATTAGACTCAAGTCTTGTATGTGCCGTTGGGGCACGTCTTGTGGATAAACCTATCAAAACTTTTGCTGTTGGTATTGAAGACGGACCTATCGACACAAAATATGCACGTATTGTTGCTGACTATCTAGGGACAGATCATACAGAGTATCTGTTTACCAAACAAGATATATTCGACACACTAAGTCATCTTATTTACACTACAGAAACTTTCGATATCACTACCATCAGAGCTTCTATGGGAATGTATCTTATAAGCAAATTTATTGCTGAAAACTCAGATGTTAAAGTACTGATGACAGGTGAGATTAGTGATGAGATATTCGGTTATAAGTATACTGATTTTGCTCCTACTCCTGAAGAGTTCCAAAAAGAGGCAGAGAAACGTATTAAGGAGATATACATGTATGACGTATTGCGTGCCGATCGTACTATCTCTTGTCACGGACTGGAAGCCAGAGTACCATTTGGAGACCTTGACTTTGTAGAGTATGTGATGAGCATTGCCCCTGAAAAAAAGATGAACTATACAGGAATCGGCAAGTACCTTTTACGTAAAGCATTTGAAAACAATTACCTGCCTCAGGATATTCTTTACCGCGAAAAGGCAGCATTCTCGGATGCAGTAGGACACAGTGTTGTTGACTATTTGAAAGAATATGCTGAAAAAACATACTCTGATGAAGAGTTTGAATCTTTAAAGAAAAAATACAAACATGCAACGCCAATATCAAAAGAATCACTTCTATACCGCGAGATATTTGAACAATATTATCCCGGCAGAGGCGATGTAATAAAAGATTTCTGGATGCCTAATAAAGAATGGGAAAACTGTAATGTAAGTGACCCAAGTGCCCGTGTACTTCCCAACTATGGAAACAGCGGAATGTAATAACCATACTCATACTGGTTAATGCCGAATTGGTAAAAATTAAAATTTGGTACGACAGTATTAATAATAGTGTTTAAATAAAGAAGAGGCTGTCCAAAAAGAAAGAACTTGACGTCATTGCGATGAGGAACGAAGAAGCAATCTGTAGAATTACAGCAGTTTAGTTTTGTGAGATTCCTTCGCTCCACTCGGAATGACGACTTTTTGGACAGCCTCTTCTTTATTACACTTCTACAAAATCTTTTACGGCAGAAAAGTAGTTATCCTCCCACCCCTCTTTAATATCATCAAAATCATCAACAGGAATATTTGTATGATTTACCTCCACCTGAGTTTTAGTGCCCTTTTTAAATAACTTCATTGTAACAATTGATGGTTCCGGTTGATCACCAAAATACCACTCCTGAACAATCTTAAAATTTTCCTCAAATTCAATATTTCGTCCGCAAACATCTCCCTCCCAAAGCTCAAACTCACTCCCAGGTTCCGTTGACATTTTAGCAGGATAACCTGACCAAAGTTCAATAGCCAAAGGCCTTGTAAGTGCCGCATAAATATCTTCAGGTTCAGCGGCTATTTTTACCCGCAATTTTAAATCTTTAGTCATTATTCATTTGCTCTCATAAACTTAATACATCCATCAAATAGGTCATATACTCTATATGTTTTTTTGATATCTCCTCTACCCTATCTCTTATTACCTCATGTTCGGCATAAAACTGATGCTCCAGTGTTATCGGAAAGTCTTTGTTATAAAAACGCAATTCCTGTTCCTGTACTTTAATTCGGTTAAATAAACTTGTCTGTTCTTTAAACTCTTTATCAATTTGTTCTAACTCTTCAGCCGTTAACTCTTCAATATTCTCCTCATTTTTAACCTCCTCATTCCTATCTTTTATGATTGAGATTTCTTTTTTGAAAAGTTCAAGTCTCAACTTCCATATCTTATACTCAAAAGCAAGGTCAACCAAATTTATACATCCACCTTTCATGATTATTGTTTTTAGCCGATGAATACCCAACAAAACTACTGGACTCAATATGGAAGAATACCTCCACTCAAATAAACCAAATATTCAGAGTTATTAAGATCTATTCGGCATTAGTAATCTCCTTAACAATTTCGCACCCTCTGGTTATCGCTTTTTCATTTAACGGAATAAGATGATGATGACGTTCAGGAAGTGATTTTTTCAATCCTCTCAAAACATTCTCCATCTTAACAATGTTTTTCAATTTTAGATATGCCCCCAAAACAATCATATTAAATGTCTTGGCTGACTTCATCTTAGCAGCTTCTGCAGCAGCATCTACCCTATAAATATTAATATCTTTACGTGTAGGATGCTGCGTTATTCCATTACCGTCATAAATTAATAATCCTCCGGGTTTAACAGCACTCTCAAATTTATCCAATGATTGCTGATTAAGAATTATAGCAGTATCAAATTCATGTAAAATGGGAGAACTAATACTCTCGTTGCTTAAAATAACAGTAACATTAGCTGTTCCTCCACGCATCTCAGGGCCATAAGATGGCATCCAGGAAACCTCCATATCCTGCATTACTCCTGAATACGCAAGTATTTTACCCATGGAAAGAACTCCCTGTCCACCAAAACCGGCTATTATTATTTCTTCTTTCATTTTTTGCTGTTTATTTGTTTAAATGTTTATCTGTTTATAAGAATACTTTATAAACAAATCAACGAATCAACTAATACTCACTCATCCTTTATATCACCTAGTGGATAAACAGGAAACATATTTTCCACCATCCAGTTATTTGCTTGTACGGGAGTCATTTTCCAACCGGAGTTACATGTTGAAACTACTTCAACTATTGATGTACCTTTCTTCCGTGTCTGATTCTCAAAAGCTTTTCTAATTGCTTTTTTTGTTTTTCTTACCCCTGCAGGAGTATGCACTGCCTGACGGGTAACATAGCATGTTCCCGGAAGTGTGGCCAATATTTCTGTCATTTTTATTGGATAACCATCCCTGCTAACATCACGACCTGCAGGACATGTTGATGCAACCATGCCTTCAATGGTTGTAGGAGCCATTTGACCTCCTGTCATACCATAAATACCGTTATTTATAAAAATAATTGTTATATCCTCACCACGGTTACAGGCATGTATTGTTTCAGCAGTACCAATGGCTGCAAGGTCACCATCACCCTGATATGTAAAAACAAACCTATCAGGCATAAGACGTTTTATTGCTGTAGCCAAAGCAGGTGCTCTTCCATGTGCTGCCCCCTGCCAATCAACATGAAGATAGTTATATGCCAATACTGAACACCCTACCGGAGCAACTCCTATAACGTTACTCTGAATATCCATATCCTCAATAACCTCTGCTATAAGATTATGTACAACCCCGTGACTACAACCGGGACAGTAGTGCATCTCGGTATCAGTTAAAACCTTACTCTTCTTAAATACTAAATTTTCAGGTTTTATAATATCATTAATATCAATCATTGTTTATCCTCCAATTAGTAATTTTTCAAGTGCTTCTTCCACCTCATCCGGAGAAGCGATCATACCACCCATACGACCATAATGTTCAACTTTTACTTTCCCGTTAACAGCAAGTCTGACATCTTCAACCATCTGCCCGGCATTCATTTCAACAGTAAGAATACCCTTTACCTGATCAGAATATGCATCTATCTCTTTATAAGGAAAAGGGAAAAGAGTGATAGGCCGTAACAATCCTACTTTAATTCCTTTTTCCCTGGCTAGTTCAACTGATTTCTTGGATATTCTTGCACCTGAGCCAAAAGAAACTATAAGATATTCGGCATCTTCACACATATATGTTTCGTAACGAACCTCCTTTTCCTGTATCTCCTTATATTTTTCCTGAAGCTTATGATTAAATTGCTCCTGCTCAATAGCAGCAAGATTTAAGGATGTAATAATATTATATTCTCTATCAGGTGTTTTTCCGGTTGTAGCCCAGGGATTTTTCTCAATTACCTCCTCGTCAGACCATCTCTTCTTATACTCGTCGAACTCAACCTTTTCCATCATTTGACCAATAACACCATCAGTCAAAATCATTGCCGGATTTCTGTATTTGAATGCCAGCTCAAAAGCCAATCCTACAAAATCAGCCATCTCCTGAACAGATGAAGGAGCCAAAACAATTAATTTATAATCTCCATGACCGCCACCCTTAACTGCCTGAAAATAGTCTGATTGTGAAGGCTGAATAGTCCCCAGCCCCGGGCCTCCTCTAACCACGTTTGCTATAACACATGGTAATTCAGCACCTGCTAAATAGCTAATACCTTCCTGCATTAAACTAACTCCCGGACTGGATGAAGATGTCATAACCCTCTTGCCGCAACCGGCACCTCCATATAACATATTTATTGAAGCAACTTCACTTTCTGCCTGTAAAACAACCATACCGGTTGTTTCCCAAGGTCTCATGGCCATGAGAGTTTCCATAACTTCAGACTGCGGAGTTATTGGATATCCAAAATATCCATCCACTCCATAACGAACAGCAGCCTCAGCTATGGCCTCATTACCTTTCATTAATTTTAATTCTCTCATATTATGAAATATTTCCTAATATCAATACTTATTTAATCTGTCTTTCGTTTTAACCTGTAAACTGTAATACAACTATCAGGACAAACCATTGAACAATTTGTACATCCGGTACATGCTTCAGGATTTCCCATCATTGCATAATGATATCCTTTACTATTTACTTCCGCGGCTAATACAATTGTATCAGTGGGACACGCAACAACACAAAGATTACATCCTTTGCAGCATTCGGTATCAACCACAATTGCACCTCTAGCTTTTCCCATACTTTTTATTTTAATTTTTGCTTTACAAATTATATAAAATTTATAAAATCAAAAATGACATTAATCATTTTCAACCTTATTTACACTCGTAAAAATACCAATAATAATTATTAATCAAACAGTATATAGAATTAAAGTTAGCTTTTAGCTGGTAGCTGGTAGCTGTTAGCTTTTGGCCATCAAACAATAACCAATAACCAACTCCCAACACCCAATAACCAATAACCAATAACCAATATCCACTAACCATTAATATAAAAACCACTAAATGCTTCGAGTCTGCTTTTCAGTTCTCCAAATCTCTCTTCACCAGTTTGAGAGACGCAAGCTCTTATTCCTTCCATAACACTTCCTGTAATATGCAATGCAATAGCACTTATACCAAAATACAATAAATTTTTCAACAACTCACCACCAGTCATACCCGGATAGGAAAGAGTAAAATAAAAACCATCTGCAATTGGCTCATCTAAGTCTTTTTCATATACTAAATTAAATCCGTTTCCCAGGAACATCTTTTTCATTAAGATCGCTCTTCTTTCATACTCCCTTACACCCTCCAAAATATTATATTCTCCCTCCACCGCCAATTTATATATTTCAGCAAGGGCAAACTGCGAAGAGTGACAAACCCCTGACGAGAGGCTATACAACACCCTGTTAACCAATGCTCTTCCATAAGTACCTATGCCATATCTTTTCTCCAAATTAACGTAATACTTATCATATAACTTGTTTGATATATACATCACTCCAATACGCTGACCCGCATAACTAAATACCTTTGAACTTGAAATAAGTAAAACATAATTATCTGTATATCTACCTACTGACGGCTGATAAGGGGGTTCAAAAGGTTTAGACATATCCTTACGAAAATCCATTGCAAAGTATGCCAGATCTTCAATAACCACAGTGTCATATTTTGTTGCAAGTGTTCCTATTATTTCCAACTCCTCTTCATTCATGCAAACCCAGGTTGGATTATTAGGATTTGAATAGATTATTGCAGAGATATTTCCTTTTGAAAGATAGGACTCTAGCTTCTCTTTAAGTTTAGTGCCACGATAATGATATATATCAAATGACTCATACTTATATCCCAAAACCATTAACTGTTGCTTCTGAACAGGAAAACCCGGGTCGATAAACAGAAATGTATCTTTCTGCTCTTCAATATTACCACAAACCATGAAATTTGCAAAAGCTCCCTGCATTGATCCAACAGATGGCACACATCCCCGAGGTACAATATCAAGATTGACAAATGCTTTTACAAACCTGCTTGCTTCATGTTTAAGTTCTTTAACTCCATCAAGCATTGGATACTTAGCGGCTACCCCCCTTTTCAATGCAGCTATTTCGGCCTCGATACCCACGGGTGAAGGCTCCAGTCCGGGAACACCCATCTCCATACGAATGAACTTTTCTCCGGAAGCTTCTTCAATATCATTTACAATCGACACAATCTCTCTGATAGTAGCTTCACCCAAATCAGGATTTTGATGTTTATCCAAAATCGTATCGACAATTGAAGCTGAAATAACTGAATTGTTTATAACCATTTTAAAATCCAAACTCTGATTTAAGAACGTTCACCCACATTTTCACACGGTCTTCAGTTCTTTCCGGCTCCGTATCTTCATCAATCGGCAAACCCAAGAATTTACCTTCACGCAAACCTTCTGAATCCTCAAAATCATAATCATCAGGACCAACAAAGCCAACTAAATTAGCACCAAGTGGAACTAACTTATCAGCTAACCAACCTAATGCATCTACAAAATGTTCAGGGTAAGTTACCTGATCACCTAAACAAAATATTGCGACATCTTTACCTTTCAAATTAACATTACCTAACCCGGCACTGAACATATCCCAATCATTAGCAATATCTTCTGAATTCCAATTAGTCATACCAACAGTTGATACTCCTATAATAATCTTTTCATACTCCTCCATTAACGAAGGCTCTTTACCTTTCACTGAAATTAAATCAACCTTATCATCTCCAAATTCTTTGGCTACAGTGTGTGCTACTCTATCTACACTTCCTTTTTCCGGCCCGAAAAAAATACCTGTCTTTCCCATATTACTTAATATTTCAAATTATTATCTATGTTCATTTCATCAAATATGACAGTTTTATATCTAATATGCAAACTAATTAACGTATGTTCACTTTTCAATGCGCACCCTGGCATCTACCGCCACAATTCTACTGCCATCTCCCAATAATGGGTTTATATCCAGTTCCTTTATCTCTTGTGCATTTTGCAACAAGCCTGATAGTCTTACCATTATATCAGCAAAAACATTTTCATCTATTCCTTTCTGTCCACGCACTCCTTTTATAATTCCATAACCTTTCAATCCTCTGATCATATCTAATGCTTCCACATGCGACACCGGTGTCAAAGCAGAAGACACATCCTTGAGTACTTCAACAAAAATCCCTCCCAGGCCACACAATATCATATGTCCGAATCCGGGCTCATACTTACCACCAAGAAACAGCTCCTTACCCGTTAACATTGGCTGCAACAATACACCGGTTGCACCCTCTATCGTCATCATCCTCTCAAACTCTGACAACAGGAGGTCATCATTATCAATATCAAGTGTTACTCCTCCAACATCCGATTTATGAACAGGGCCGACAACTTTCATCACTACAGGATATCCGGCATCCACCACCCATTTCGTTAGTCCTGATCTGCTTTCAAACACTCTCTCTTTCACAACAGGAATACCAACGGCATCGAGCAGTCCATTTACAGCTTCGGGAGATAAGTAACCATCACTGCCCGCATCTATTATTCTACGAATTTCATTTATGTCAATACTGGGTAAATTTTCCACACTCTCTGCCGGTTTACTAACGCTATAAACCTTAGCAAGTGCTTGTCCAAATACCACCTCGTCAGGGAAATCAATATTCCCTTTGCTCAGAAAATGCTCTATCTCTTCCGATGCATTCATCACAGATGGAAGAATAGGATAAACAGGTTTTTTACATACCCTTATCTTTTCATTCAGTACATCATACGCATCCTTTACAGAAAACAGACCCGGACTACCAAAAACAACAGCCATACCGTTAATATGGTCAAAATCATTCTCACAAGCATCGATAATATCACCAAGCTGCGCGGCACTGCCTGTTGCCAGGAAATCAATGGGGTTAGAAACGCTTGAACCCGGGAATAACTTTTCAAGCAGTGCATCTGCTTTCTGCCCTTTTATTTCCGGCACATTAAATCCCCCTTCCGACAAAGTATCGGTAAGCATAACAGCCGGCCCGCCTGCATGAGTAATTATGGCAATGTTTTTCCCTTTCAACTCTTTTGCCATAAAAACAGCAGCTACATTAGCCATCTCTTCACGTCCATTACACCTGATAATCCCGGCTTTTTTGAACAGAGCATTCACAGCAGTATCCGAATTAGCCAGGGCTCCTGTATGACTTGATGCAGCACGACTACCGGCTTCTGTTTTTCCGGCTTTTATTGCTGCTATTTTACACCCTTTACTTATAAGTGACGAAGCATGCTTCAATAGCTTACCGGGCTTCTTGACACTCTCCATGTATAGCAACTTTATTTTTGAACTCTTTCCCGGGTCAAAACTATCATCAAGATACTCTAATACCTCTTCCACGCCAGTCTGGGCACTGTTGCCAACAGAAAACACACTGTTAAAACTTAACCCCTTTTTCATACCTGCTTCAATGATAAAAACAGCCGTTGCACCGGATCCGGAAATAAAATCTGCTCCGCCAGGATTTAATGAAGGTATGGGCGTAGTAAATACACTACTGTGATTTACCGTCAGAACACCAATACAATTGGGGCCAATCAAACACCCGTTAACACTGTTTACAGTATCAACGATACTTTTCTCCAGTTCAGCACCCTCTTCATTCTCTTCACTGAATCCTGCAGAAATAATTATAAAAGCCTTTGTATTTTTATATTTTGCCAGCACATCAATCGTATCGAGGCAATACTTAGCAGCAATAGCAAGGATGGCAAGGTCTATACTTTCAGGCAATTCATCAACCGATTTGTAAGATATAATCCCCTGAACAGATTCCTTTTTGGGATTAACCACAAACAGTTCTCCATTAAAACCACTAACAATAATATTTTTTAAAATCTTCCCTCCCGGTTTATGAATATCGTCCGAACCACCAACAACTACAATTTGTGACGGATTTATTAATTGTTGATTTATCATTACTGTTAAATTTTTCACAAATCTAATTATTTACTTTAATCTGTAACATAACCTGCAAATGTTATATAACAAATTTTAAGCTGAATATTTTTTTGTGATGTTTGTTTTTTCTTTCGCCTTCTTTTTCCTAACCCTTAAAAAAGGGGTGAGGTAAAAGTAAGGTTGATTTTTCTGTGCTTATTGTTTTAAAAACAGCATTGACTAAACGATATCGAATCATCAATTGTCATTCCCAACCAAAACAATCTTGAAAATCTTCTTTATTTAGCAATCTATCCCAACCATTTTTTCTATTTTTACATCAAACAAAAATCATATCGTGTGACTAACATAACAGACCTCATATACAAAACACCTCTTACAGAAAATGAGTTAGAGACAATAATCGCTCTTTCGGGTAACGAGAGGGATGCTATGTTGAAAGAGGCAGGAAAGTTTCATGTAAAACACCTTGGCAAAAAAGTTTACTTCAGGGGTCTGATTGAATTCGCCAACTATTGCACAAAAAACTGCTACTACTGCGGAATACGTAAAGACAATAAAAATATTGTACGTTACGATATTGATGATGAATCAATTTTAAATGCTGCACGGTTTGCTCACATCAATAAATATGGCTCATTGGTACTGCAATCAGGCGAGAGAAGTGACAGTATGTTTACCAAACGCATCTCCAAACTGCTTAGGGAAATTAAAAAAATAACCAATGGAGAACTGGGGATAACTATCTCGCTGGGAGAACAATCAAGAGAAACCTATAAAGAGTGGTTTGAAGCAGGAGCACACAGATACCTTTTAAGAATAGAGTCTTCGGATGAGGAGCTATACTACAAAATACATCCAAGAGATGAGAAGCATGATTTTCAAACCCGGTTGAATTGTCTGCAAACGCTTAAAGAGCTGGGATATCAAACCGGAACAGGAGTAATGATAGGCCTTCCTTTTCAAACCTATAAACATCTTGCCAACGACCTTCTCTTCATAAAAGAACTGGATATCGACATGATTGGTATGGGACCATATATTGAACATCACGATACGCCTCTGTATAAATACAAAGACCAATTGTGGCCTATTCAGCGTCGCTTCGAGGTTGCCCTGAACATGATAGCTGCCCTGCGTTTCCTGATGCCTGATGTTAATATTGCTGCAGCAACAGCCCTGCAGGCAATTGACCCAATGGGACGTGAAAAAGCTTTACGTGTTGGAGCCAATATTATAATGCCAAACATCACTCCATCTGTTAATCGTAAAAACTACCTTTTGTACGAAAACAAACCTTGCACTGATGAAGGTGCTGACGACTGTACTAACTGCCTAAAAATTCGTATTGAAATGGCAGGACGAGAAATTGGTTTCTCCGAGTGGGGTGACTCAAAACACTTTTTCAAACGCACTACGCAGTAAACATTTCGTTGGGTTCACTTGTTAAAAACATATTGCAAACATGAATTACAGAGATATGTTACAAAAGCCACAAAACCATATATTAATTATTTTTGGAGCTTCAGGTGACCTCACCTATAGAAAGTTGATACCCGCTCTCTTTGATCTCCATATCCAGAATTTACTACCTGATAATTTTGTTGTTTTGGGTCTTGGACGCACCTCATTATCAGATCTTGAGTTCAGAAACAGGATGATAAAAGGCATTAAGTCGTTTTCTTCACATAAGGGAAAAAACAAAAATGCCATAAATGAGTTTTCGGCAAAGCTTTTCTACTTCGCTTTTAACACAAAAGAAGCCATTGCCTACAATGGGTTAAAAGAGTATTTGGTTAATATGGACAAGCAGCAGCAAACTGATAATAACTTTATATTCTATCTCGCCACTCCTCCCAGTATGTATGATATTATCCCCGGTCAGTTATCAGCACAAGGTTTAAGTAAAGAGGTCAATGGGTTTAAACGACTAATTGTTGAGAAACCTTTTGGTTACAATCTTGAAACAGCCCGGAACCTCAACAAAAACTTACTGCATTTTTTCAAAGAGGAGCAGATTTATCGTATTGACCATTATTTGGGAAAAGAGACTGTTCAGAATCTGCTTGTTACACGTTTTTCCAATGGGATTTTTGAACCTCTATGGAACCGCAACTATATTCATCACGTAGAAATTACCTCGGCTGAAAGCATTGGTGTAGAAAACCGTGGAGGATACTACGAAGGCTCAGGTGCTTTGCGCGACATGGTACAAAACCATCTTCTTCTGCTAACGGCTCTTGTGGCCATGGAACCTCCTGCACTTATTGACTCAACAAACTTACGAAATGAAATTGTAAAGGTGTTTCAATCACTGCGTCCAATAAAAAAAGAGGATATATCCCGCCAAGTCATTCGTGGACAATATACTGCCTCAGTCATTAAAGGAGAACCGGCTATTGGTTATCGCAAAGAAAAAGGCGTTCAACCGGATTCAGAAACAGAAACATTTGTGGCTATGAAATTTTTTATTGACAACTGGCGCTGGGCAGATATTCCATTTTATATCAGATCCGGAAAAATGCTGCCTACTCGTGTAACTGAAATCGTTATTCATTTCAAAAAAACACCTCATCACCTTTTTTGTGACAATGAAAGTATTTCACATATATCCAACCAATTGATAATACGTATACAACCGGATGAAGGTGTACTGCTGAAATTTGGCATGAAGATTCCCGGAGCCGGCTTCAAAGCTCAAAATGTAAATATGGACTTTCATTATTCAGACTTATCAAACATATATCTGCCCAGTGCCTACGAACGTCTATTACTCGACTGCATGCTGGGTGACAACACGCTTTATCATAGAGGAGATGCCGTTGAGGCTGCATGGGCATTTATTGATCCCATTTTGCAAGCCTGGAAAAACAACCCGGAGATACCGATATATGGCTATCCGGCGGGCTCTTGGGGGCCTGCAAGCTCTGATGACCTAATTGAAGAGAAGGAATTGACGTGGCGTTATCCATGCAAAAACCTGTCGGATGATGGTAATTATTGCGAATTATGAATCCCACAACTAAAATATTTGAAAATAAAAAATCAATTGCCCGATATATAGGAGAATTATTCACAGAACTGTCTCTTGAAAAAAGAGAGTTAAACATTTGTTTATCAGGTGGGAGTACACCTAAAACAATATTTGAGGTTCTGTCTCATGAATTTGCAAATAAGATAAACTGGTCGAACCTGCGTTTCTTTTGGGGAGACGAACGATGTGTTCCACCCAATCACCCTGAAAGTAATTTTGGTATGACTCGCGAACATCTTTTCGACCATGTAGCAATAAAAACCGACAATATTTTCAGAGTAAAAGGAGAACTTAAACCCAAAGAGGCTGTTAATGACTATATTTCTGTAATAGAAGCGAATGTACCAATTATTGATAACACACCTCAATTTGACCTTCTGTTTCTTGGTATGGGCAGTGATGGTCATACGGCTTCAATTTTTCCTTATCAAATTGAGCTATGGAATAGCAGCAACAGTTGCGGGTTGGCTCAACATCCTGATACCGGCCAATTCAGAGTTACACTTACCGGTAAAGTCATTAACCATTCTAAACTTATTATCTTTTTAGTAACAGGTGAAGACAAAGCCGCAAAAGTTGAAGAGATTATTCATCAAACCGGCAATTACGAATCCTACCCTGCGTCATTAGTTAACCGCAACAGATGCATTTGGCTATTAGATGAGGATGCAGCCAAACAACTATAAGTTCAAACCACCATCAACCCTTTTACGATATCAGCAAACATCCGTCCGGTAGTGAAACGGGTTCTGTTTTCATCATTCATAACAAGAATAAACCTATTATTCAGGTATTTTCTGATTTCAAGAATATTTAGCCGATTGGCGATAATGGCTCTATGTACCCGCACAAAATGAGCCGGCAACAGCTCTTCTAACCGCTTTAAAGATAAGACAGTTAGGTAAGTTTGTCCCTTACGGGTAATAACATTAACATATTTATCTTCAGCTTCAAAAGCCATTACATCTGCAAGATTAATAAACACCACCCTATCTCCTACTTTCACAGGTAGTGACGTCAATTCAGGCTTCTGCTTTAGTTGGAGCATCTGTCGTACTACCTCTACCACCTCACCAGACGAAGTATCTTTACGTTTTTCAAGTGTTAGTTTTTGAAGAGCCTGAGCCAACCGCTCCTCTCTGACTGGCTTGACGAGATAATCAACGCCATTAGCATCAAATGCCATTACTGCATACTCTTCAAAGGCAGTACAGAAAATAATTTGTGGGATTACTGTTAACCTACCAATCACTTCAAAGCCATCAATTCCGGGCATCTGAATATCAAGAAAAACCACATCAGGCCGGGTCGATTCAATCAATTCTACAGCCTGAAGTCCGTTTCCTGCCTCCCCCACAATCTGAATACTCGGATCAATTTTTTTTAACAACCGGCGAATCCGATGCCTTGCAAGCACCTCATCATCAACTAAAAGAACACTGACTTTGCTTTCCATACTAAACAGATAATTGGGTTTTTACAGGTAATACGACACAAATATACTTCTCCGGATCGTTTTCCCATACAATACGGGCTTTTCCGGAATATAGAATCTCAAGTTTGTCGAACAGACTTTGAAGTCCATAACCGGAAATCAATTCATCGGGAAATGCCGGTCCATTATCAGAAACCGACAAATGCAATTTATCGTCTTTCAGCTCCACGATAATGCGTACATGTCCTGTGCCGGTCATTTTTGCTACCCCATGCTTAATAGCATTCTCAACCAGTGGCTGCAATAAAAAACGAGGCACCTCTACATTTTGCACATTGTCGTCTACCATAATCTCATAATTCAAACGCTCTCCCAATCGTACCTTTTCAATCTCCAGATAGCTACTAACCATCTCCACCTCTTCCTGAATAGTAGCAGTATCTTTGTTCTGCTTATTAATAGCTGACCTGCAAAAATCAGATAGTGAGAGTGCCATCTGCTCTGTTCTATCGGCATCGGCATGAGCTAATCCGGCGATAGAATTCAACGAATTATAGAGAAAATGAGGATTAATACGAGAGTGCAAAGCCTGCAGTTCCGCTTGTTGCTTAAGCTTCCCTAGGTTGGCTATTTCTATATCTTTTTGACGAATGGTTTGGCGGGATTTGTAATTAAGGAAATGATATCCTGTTCTTAACAACGCAAAAACAAAAGCAAAAATCAGAAATTTAACGATATTACCCATATCTATCTTATAAAAGGATGATTGTTTTAACATAACAACAAAAGACCAACTCCATGGAACTACCAATGTTGTAATAAACACAACTAATAATTTCCGGATTTCAGAAATTGATTTAAAAACTCTGCTTTCAATAAAATACATTAGCAAAATTACACCAGAGGCATAAAGAAAAAACAACAATGGACGAATGACAATAAACTGAATAAAAAAATAATGCTTAAAATGTCCTGAAGAATTCAACAATGATATCCTTACAAGGCTGTAAATACCCGGAGTTATATTAATAATGAAATAAACTAAAAACAAATATAAACCCTGCTTGTAATATTCTTTCAACCGTGAAGAATCTTTTTCAAATATTCCTTTCCGGATATAAATAATAAACATAATGCTGATGAACAAAATCACAATAAAATACCTTAGTGCTGATGACAAATCAGGAAATCTGAAAATCAAATAATCAACATAAGTTCCAGAATAACTCTTTCTGAATTGCGAATAAAAATCTTTTGAATATATTTTTCGAATAAGAAATCTATCAACTTCATGAAACGTTGTGAATTCAGGCTGTTCCTCTTCAAAAATCGCTCCGTTAATAACTGTATTTTCTTTTTGCGATTGGTTTATCTTACAAGGTAGTAATTAATGTATATGTTCCTTTCTTCCTGTGACAGCTCTTTACTAAAATTTAATGCAATGTTTCGCTTAAGAATAGTACCTGATGGCGAGGCACTGATTCGCTGTAAAAGCTTTTGTCCAGACCGGGCTGGATGATCAATTGTAAGAACAAAATTACCACTATCCTTAACAAGTTCTATTTGACAAGTTTCCATCAATCCATTCAGATCTTCTATCAACTGCACAATATAAAGGGAGTCAGCCATGGTGGGTTGACCATACAGTTGCAATTTAATATCATCATGAAAGCGAAACACATAAGAATTACCATTAAATAATTTGGCCCTAAGAAAATTCCAATAGGTTTTTTCATATACTTTTGACTGAGAAGCTTCAGAGACCTGAAATGTTCCGATAAGTAACAGTAGAAATAACAATATTTTTTTCATAGCTGTAAATTTAATTGTTTTGTTGATTCAAAAAAACCACAAATTCATTTACTATGAAAGAGGATTCTGACGAACGGCACAAGGAATAGTACAAACAGCATTGTATATGCATAAAATCATGATGCTTTGTGATACTATTTTGTTGACACTAACTGCCTAAAAGTTCGTATTGAAATGGCAGGACGAGAAATTGGTTTCTCCGAGTGGGGGGCCTCAAAACATTACTTCAAGAGGATGAGTTGATTTTCCCTATAGTACCGCTTCAACCGAGGGTTTCGCTTCAAGCGAAGCCCTCAGTATCGGTGTATCAGCACTCATCTGATGACTTCAAGTCATCTGATGAGTAAGTGGCTTGTAGTCATCAGATGACTATATCAACATACCCCCCAGCAACTTCCCGGTTTATCAATTTACCGTTTCGCAACCCGGCATAATCAACCGCGGATGAAAATTGCCAATCTTCAACTCGCTTAACAAGCCCTGCCTTTACCGGATTTTGATGGATATAGTTGAAACAAACCTGAGGATATTGCTGTTCCGGTTGTTCGGTATTAATGACTGTTATTCCGTTTTGAGTGATGAATGAAGGTATTAATCCCGTAGGACAGTTAATACACTCGGCTTTGGTATTTTTTCTAAATATAGATCCGGACAAGTTTCGTTGTTTATTAATAGCATTCGTATATGAACGTAGCATTAAACCAATTGAGAAATTAAAGCTTCGTATTTTGCCACCATGGCCACCGAGGGCTTCGCTTGAAGCGAAACCCTCGGTCTCGGTTACCGGAAATTCAATTTTGTTTGCCAGCACCATAAGATGAAAATGGTTCGGCATCAGGCACCAGGCTAAAATATCAACATAGGGCAAAAGATGAATTCTTATTTTTCGTAAAAAGAACAGATAATTTTCCTTACTAAAAAAAATCTTCTGTTTATTATTTCCCTGATTATAGATATGGTAAATGTAACCCTCTTCAAAATGCATAGCTTTTAGCTTTTACTTACATAACCGAGGGTTTCGCTTCAAGCGAAGCCCTCGGTATTAGTGTCGATTAATAATACAAATCCCTCTCCCCTTTCTTAATTTTTTCAAGTCTTGCTTCTACACTCTTTTTAAACTCTTCGTCCTTGAAGAGTAAAAGCTCATCATTAATCAATTTGTAGCCTTTCTCTTTAGTAGCAGGCGGAGCATAATCTTCCAAATATTCGGCAAGGGTTAGCATTGCATTGGGTTGGCAGTATCGTTTAATAAATCCCGGTACCGAAAATTCCATAAAATGTTCTCCGGTACGTCCAAGACGGTAACAGGCAGTACAGAAAGAAGGGATATAATCACCGTTAACCAGCTCATCTATAACTTCATTCAGTGTACGGTTATCGTTTATCTCAAACTGTTCATGATCAAGGTTCTGTTCTTCTTTTTGTTCGGTATAGCCTTTCAGTTCAATATTGGTACCACCGTCAATCTGAGATACCCCATATTGGAGCACCTCATCACGAATCTCGGCTGGTTCCCGTGCTGTAAGTATAAGTCCGGTGTAAGGAACAGCCAAACGAATAATAGCAACCAACTTTGTAAAATCCTCATCGCTGACAACATATCTCTCATCCACCTCTAACCCTGAAGCCGGTTGAAGACGAGGAAAAGAAATGGTGTGTGGACCGACATTATAAACAGCTTCAAAGTGATTTACATGACGTAGCAACCCCATGACTTCAAAACGCCAGTCGTACAATCCGAGCAACGCCCCAATACCCACATCATCTATTCCTGCCTCCTGAGCACGATCAAGCCCGGTAATACGCCAATCGTAATTTCGTTTCGACCCTGATATATGGCATTTCAAATAAGTTTCTCTATCATAAGTCTCCTGAAAAATCTGATAAGTACCAATACCGGAAGCCTTAACGATTTTGAAGCCTTCAATATCTAAAGGAGCTGCATTGATATTTACCCTACGAATCTCCCCATTTTTATGTTTTACGTCGTAAACAATTTTGACCGACTCAGCAATAAAATTAGCATCATAACGTGGATGTTCACCATAAACCAGTATCAATCGTTTATGGCCGCTATCTTCAAGAGCTGTTACCTGCTCAATAATATCACCCTTGCTAAGTGTAACACGCTCCTGCTTTTTATTAGTAATTCTGAAACCACAGTATGTACAATCATTAGTACATAAGTTACCAATATAGAGTGGGGCAAACAGCACTATACGTTTACCATAAACTCGCTCCTTAAGCAACCTGGCAGCAGCTTTTATCTCCCCAATAAGCTCAGGGTCATTAGCATTCAACAGTATAGCAGTCTCCTGAAGAGTTAACCTGTTCTTTTCGAGCGAACGGTTAATTACTGCACGAACCTGCTCTTTTGTAGGATTTCTATTTTCATCCAATATAGACCATATTTCACCCTCATCAATGAAATTCTCATTAGGCCGGTCAGCAATTTTATATTTTTGCGGATTATAGAACATTGACATAACATTAATTTTAATCTTACCTCACTAATTATTAACTCATTAATAAAGAACTCAATTATTCTTTAATTTTCTTTCTCAAATTTAAGAGTAATTAAGGAATAAAAAAACATAATACTGACAAATTTCTTTATTAAATTTTGAATAAAACAGGATTTTTGTCAATGTTTTTAATGAGTATCCGTATATATACCTATGATTATGAATTTTACCCTGAATAT
>CBDUZZ010000044.1:0-38589 GCA_965371855.1 uncultured bacterium | reverse complement strand
AATTGATATTCAGGGTAAAATTCATAATCATAGGTATATATACGGATACTCATTTAACTTATTCTATTGTCCTTTATTGTCTGCTTTTCCCCTGGATGGCTCTTTTATTCGATATGATTTACACACCAGCCAAATTCAATAATATTTAGGTGTAGTTGCAAACTACAACTTGTGTTGGGGGCTGTTAGTTGTTAACTAATAGCTAAAGGCTTTGAGCTATTAGCTAAATCACTATCTTTGTAAGAAAACATGAATCACATAAAGGTATATTTCACTCTAACATCCAATATTCCTGAGGCAAGTGAAATATTAATAGCCCACTTAGGGGGGTTAGGGTTTGAAAGCTTTGTAATAACCGACAGTGGCTTTGAAGCATATATCGCCGAAGAATACTTTAATTATTCTTTCTTAAGCGACCTGACAACTCCATTTTCTGATGTCAAAATAAAATATAAGTACGAAACAATACCGGATCAAAACTGGAACAAGACATGGGAAGAAAACTTTTTTGAACCTATCGTTATAGGTAATGATGTTATGATAAGAGGTTCGTTTCACAAAAAAGACGATAAAATAAAACACGATATCGTTATCGATCCTAAAATGGCATTTGGTACAGGCCATCACGAAACTACCAGCCTAATGATAAAGTATATTCTTGAGCAAGATTTTAAAAAGAAAACAGTATTGGATATGGGCTGCGGTACAGGTATATTAGGCATTTTGTGTTCTAAACTGGTAGCTAATGAGATTACAGGTGTCGACATTGAAGAGTGGGCATATAACAATGCGATTGAAAACTGTAAAATCAACTCCGTAAATAATATGGAGATAATGCATGGTAATGCCACCAAAATTGAAAAAAAATCATTTGATATTATTTTGGCAAACATCAATCGTAACATACTTCTTGAAGACATCTCACAATATTCCAAAGCAATGTATTCCGGAAGCCTTTTAATACTTAGCGGGTTTTACGAAACAGACCTCAAATTGATTAATGGTGAGACTAAAAAACATAAATTATCATTCATTTCCTCAAAAAGTGATAACAATTGGGTAGCTTCATCGTATAGAAAAGAGAAATGATTAAATTGAACTATAGTTTTTATTAACAAAGGCAGTAGATGATCAGACGTTTACTCATATTTTTTCTATATATATTTATTTCTCTATTCGGGTATTCGCAGGTGCAAAAATTCACGGGTGATGCAAATACTTTTATTGAACAGGTAGAAGAACGCTTTGCTGCTTCTTCAGATAAAAAAACGGCTAAAGAGTTTTCTGAATATCTGTTGATGTTTTGGAATAATCCTGAAACACCCGGGGAAATAAAAACTTTAATTATAGAAACCTGTAACTTAATGGCGATTAAACGTGCACGCCCCTATCCAGACTATCAAACATATTTAACAACAGTAATATCGTTTTACAATTCAAAACATAGAGATAAAAGTTTTGCGACATGGCACTCAGCTATTGTTGATATGATAAAAAAACGACGATTCCCTCTTCGTAAAATAGTTTTACAATTAAAACTCACACAAGGACTGATTAATAATAATGAAATATTTTCAACTCCATCAGCAAAATGGATTTGCAAAACAGATGATTTCATATATCACTATTCTGATGAACAGTTATCCATTAAATTTGGAAAAACAGACATTGTCTGTAAGGCAAAAAAAGACAGTATAAAAATTTATGATACTAAAGGAATATTCTACCCCTTCAAACAATTATGGCTAGGAGACAATGGACGCATAACGTGGGGACGATCAGACTTTTCAGCAGATAAAGTATATGCCACATTTAAAAACTACAAAATTAAGATGACCAAATCCTATTTTGAAATTGACAGTGTGGACTTTTATAATCGATTTTATTTTAACTATCCGCTAAAAGGAAATTTGAGACACAAGGTAATGGTTATTCATAACCCCAATAGCAGTATATACCCAAAGTTTCAATCTTTTGAACAACGGTATAAGATTACACAAATCCATCCAAACATAAATTATGAAGGAGGTTTTTCACAAAACGGAGCAAAATTTCTTGGATCAGGAACTACAAAAAATCCAGCTTCAATAACGATATACCGAAACGATACACTTTTCATTACAGCAAAATCACTCTATTTTGCTTTGCGTAAAGATCAAATACTCAGTAATGATACCGAATTATCCATAAAACTTGATTCAGGATTTATATATCATCCGGGATTATTATTCAAATACATGGTTAATACAAATGAAGTATTGTTCATCCGTGACGGAGAGGGCCTATCTCAAAGCCCGTACTTCGATACCTACCATAAAATAAGCATGGATGTGGAGTTAATAAGATGGAACCTTAATGAAACATGGATAGACCTGAAAATGATAACCGGTGCTGCAGAAAACATTGCCTTTTTCGAATCGTTAAGTTATTTCCGTGAAGAGTTTTATAACCGCCTGCAAGGAATGGATGCAATGCATCCTTTACAAGGCCTCAAGAACTGCTCAAAGTATTTTAGTGGTCAACCTTTTACTGCTAAAGACTACTCCCGGTTTATTGGTTTGCCTGAGCCACAAATACGTCAACAGATAATGAATCTCTCTTTTTATGGTTTTATCGGGTACAACGTAAATACCGATGAGATAGAGATAAGACAACATCTATACGACTATCTGCTATTTAGGTTGGGAGATAAAGATTATGATGTTATTCGGTTCAACTCCAAAACACCCGGAACTGTACCTAACGCTCGTCTCGATCTTAAAAACTTCGATTTAAGTATGAACGGTGTATCTTCTATCTCTATTTGTGACCACCAAAATGTGGTTTTCTTTCCTAAAGATGAAAAAATATTATTGAAGGCAAACCGGAATTTCCAATTCGATGGAACTATAAATGCCGGGATGCTTAATATGTTTGGTAATGGATTTAAATTCTCATATGAAGATTTTAAAATAGAGATGAAGAATATTGATTCTCTGAAAATGAAAGTTGAAACAGGAGCCCTCGATTATTTCGGACAACCTGTGCTACATAATGTCGAGAATACAATAGCCAGGCTTTCAGGCAGTCTGTTAATTGACGAAACAGATAATAAATCAGGCAGAAAACGCAACTATCAATATCCTGTATTAATCAGTAACACACAATCGGTTGTCTATTTTAACAACAAAGCAATCCAAAATGGGACATACGATCCCGAGAAATTCTTTTTCACTCTGGAGCCTTTTGAGATGGACAGTATTAATACACTTAAAAAACAGAACTTTAACTTTGCCGGCACATTTGTTTCTAATATATTTCCAACCTTTGAAGAAAATCTGACTATCAGAAAGGACTATTCTTTAGGTTTCAAACGTAAGACTCCGCCTGAAGGATATTCAATATACGGCGATAAAGCCCGTTTCACAAGCTACATTGACCTAAGCAATGCAGGATTAACAGGTAATGGAACATTAAACTATGTAACATCAACAAGCGTATCAGAGAATTTTACATTTTTACCAAATAAAGTAACCGGTCTGGCACATGAGTTTACTGTTGCCAAAAAAACAGAGGGGACACTATTTCCTGATGTTCAGGGTAAATATGTATCTGTCGAATATTTGCCTGATGAAGAGAAGCTCTATGCCCAAAGTCAGGAAGAGTATTTCACAATGTTTAACCATGAATCGCAATTAAACGGTAAAATAATAGTTACTCCATACGGAATGACCGGTAGTGGTTTAATGTATATGTTACGTGGTAGCCTTAGTGCTCCAAGAATGACCTTTGGTGACCATTCTATTCTGGCTGACTCATCAAGTTTCAAGTTGGTTGGAGAGTCAGAAGAAGCTATCTCATTCTCCACTTCAAACCTCATATCATCTGATGTCAATTTTGAAACCAGAGAAGGAGTTTTCACCTCTATGGGAGCAGGAGAGCCGGTTGAATTTACCGATAACAAATATATCTCCATTATTACAAAGTTCTCATGGAACATGGATTTGAATAGAATATACATGGGAGCACATGGATCAAAAGGAAACCTATTTATATCTACCCATAAGAAACAAGATTCTCTCCAGTTTTATGTTCCTATAGCTGAATATGACATGGAGAAAAAGCTGATTGTTGCCGAAGAGGTCAAGAATATTGAGGTTGCCGATGCCAATTTAGTTCTAAAAAATGGCATTGTAACCATCAGGGAAAATGCTGTAATGGATGCGTTGGACAGTGTTGTTATCGAATTGGGAGATACCGCCTCATTCACTCATGAAATTTATGATACTCGAATTAGCATTACGGGCAGATATGCATACACCGGATATGGCAGTTATGATTTTGTAAACGGAGACAATAAAACATATAAAATCACTCTCCATAATATTGAAGCTAATGAAAAGACAAAAACAACAGTTGCCGAAGGGTTAACAGGAAATAGTGACCTATTTACCTTTGATTCTCATTTTGCATATAAAGGTAAAGTCTTTTTAAATGCTAAAGAGCAATACCTGAATTTTGACGGAGGTGTGCAGATGCTTCATAAGTGTAGCAGTAAAGGACCTCAGGCATTCATGCGTTTTAAATCTTCTATTAAGCCTGAAAAAGTTCAAATTCCGGTAGAAGAAGAGATAGAAAATTATGCCCGGGAAAGAGTGTTTAAAAGCTTTTTCTTAAAAAAGGATTCTACACATATATATAGTTCCTTCGTAGAAGGCAGAAAAAACTATAGCGATATACCTGTTATCACAGGTAGTGGATATCTTACCTACAATGAAGACAAAAAATCTTTTGATATTGCATCACTTGCAAAAAGTGAGAATCCTGATACTACAGGAACTGTATTGCGATTCTCAGAAAATGACTGTAGTGTAATAGGAGATGGGATATTAAACATGGGAATTTCTCTTGATCAGGTTAAAACAAAAGCATCCGGAACAATCATTGACGACAGAAATAAAAAGGAGATCTTCATTTCTGCAATGTTTGGTATAGACTTCTTCTTTGATCAAAAAGCTCTGGAATTATTATATTCATCATTTATAAACTCAAGTGCCAAAATATCAAGATTATCCTCAGAAACATTTACTAAAAGAGCTGCTGAATGGATTGGCAAAAAGATTGCTAGAAGCGTTGATAATAAACGTTCAACGATTGGAGAAATTAATGACTTACCTAACGAAATTCAAAATGTATTTACATTCAGCAATATCGATTTTAAATGGAATAGCAAAAAACATTGTTATGTGGCAGATGGCAAAGTCGACCTTGCATTTATTAAGAATTTCTCCGTTAATCAGCAAGTAAATGTTAAGGCCGAAATAACAAGAAAAAGAAGCGGTAATTCGTTTGAAATGCTTATTGAAGCAGACAAGGAAACCTGGTTCTTCTTCTCATATAAGGGAGGTATAATGTACACTCTATCGTCAATTCCTGAGTACAACACATATATTCGTGAATCAAAACCTGAAGAGAGAAAACAAAAAGTCAGACTTGGAGAAAAATCATTTATATATATGATTTCACCTGACAGTAAAAGATCACGATTCTTAAAAGGATTGAATGGTACTGCAGTTCAAAACATGAATCCTTTAGACCGTGATAATCTTGAGACTCCTGATGATCAAAAGTAAGTTCGACAGATAGCAGTTAACTGTTAACAATTCACAAACCTTTAACTTGAAACCTTGAACACGGAACCCACACTGGTGCGCGAATTATAGCGTGCTACATTTATAAAGAATTAAACAAATAATCACTGTCACATTTTTATTCACACAAATTCCTATACTATTATCGTAATTGAATCTATTTTTCTACCTTTGTACCTTTTAAAAAACTAAGAAAATATATTAGTAAAATAAATAAAAACACAGTTATAGTGTCAGATACAAAATATGTGTTTGTGACCGGAGGTGTTACCTCTTCACTAGGGAAAGGAATAATTTCAGCTTCGTTAGCTAAACTTTTACAAGCAAGAGGTTATAAGGTTACTATTCAAAAACTGGATCCATACCTGAATGTTGATCCTGGAACATTGAATCCATATGAACATGGAGAGTGTTATGTTACCATTGATGGAGCTGAAACTGATCTTGACCTGGGTCACTACGAACGATTTTTAAATGTGCCTACATCGCAAGCTAATAATGTTACCACAGGCCGCATTTATCAAAGCGTTATAAATAAAGAGAGAAAAGGTGATTACCTGGGCAAAACAGTACAGATAATCCCTCATATTACCGATGAGATAAAACGAAACATTAAGATCCTCGGCACAAAACAGAATTTCGATGTTGTAATTACTGAAATAGGTGGTACTGTTGGTGATATTGAATCATTGCCTTATATAGAGGCTGTTCGTCAGATGAAATGGGAACTCGGCCACGACAAAGTCATTGTGATTCATTTAACATTAGTGCCTTACCTGAAAGCCTCAGGCGAATTAAAAACAAAACCGACCCAACACTCTGTAAAAGCCCTGCTTGAAACAGGAGTTCAACCGGACATACTTGTTCTAAGAACAGAAAGAGAATTAACACAAGACATACGCAAAAAAGTAGCTCTTTTCTGTAATGTTGACATCAAATCTGTTATTCAATCTATTGATGTTTCTACAATTTACGAGGTTCCTGTTAAAATGCAGGAAGAAGAATTAGATAAGACAGTACTGAAAAAACTTAACCTGCCAATAGATAACAAACCTGAACTTAAAGAGTGGAAAACTTTTTTGATGAAGCTTAAAAACGCTAAAGAAATAGTAGACATTGGCTTGGTGGGTAAATATGTTGAATTAGCTGATGCATATAAATCTATTATTGAATCATTAATTCATGCTGCCACTTACAATGACCACAAAGTAAAATTTCATCTTATTCACTCCGAACAGCTCAATCATAAAAATATCAGTAATAAGTTAAATAATCTGGACGGGATTCTTGTTGCACCGGGATTTGGTCACAGAGGAATAGAAGGTAAACTTGAGGCCGTAAAATATGCACGTGAAAACGATATCCCATTTTTTGGTATTTGCCTTGGAATGCAGTGTGCTGTAATTGAATATGCACACAACATATTAGGTTACAAAGATGCCAATTCTACCGAAATGGCTATTAACACTCCATATCCGGTAATCGACCTGATGGAGGATCAGAAGAATGTTACTGACATGGGTGGTACTATGAGACTTGGTGCTTATGATTGTAAAGTAAAAAAAGGAACAAAAGCTTATGAGGCATATCAAACTGATCTTGTTCAGGAAAGACACCGCCATCGCTATGAATTTAATAATGAATATTTAAACATATATGAAAAAGCCGGAATGATAGCATCAGGTCATAACCCTGATACCGGATTAGTTGAGATAATGGAAATACCTGATCATAGATGGTTTGTTGGTGTTCAGTTCCATCCGGAATACAGTAGTACCGTACTAAAGCCACACCCTCTGTTTTTATCATTCGTTAAAGCATCAATTAATAATAAAATAAACTAAGATATGGATAGGAATTCAATAACAGGAATTTTACTAATTACAGTAATCCTGGCTTTTTTCTGGTGGATGAACAAACCCACCGAAGATCAGTTAAAAGCTATAGAAAGACAACGTGACTCTTTAAGCCGCGTAGAACAAACTTTGCGTGAAGCAGATAAAAATGGTGTTATAAATGAAATATCAGGGTCAAAAAAAGAAGCACTACCGGCCAATAATAAGACCATCAATAAACAAGATGATATAGTTCAACAATCGGGACTTTTTTCAGAGGCTGTTAAAGGGGAGAATAAATTTATCACTCTGGAAAACAAGGAGGTTAAGGTCATCTTTTCATCTAAAGGAGGCAGAATATATTCTGTTGAACTGAAAAACTACCTTACACACGATAAAAAACCATTAGTTTTATTTACAGGTGATTCTAACCGCTTCGGCTTCACATTTACACACAACAACAGGGTTTATCATACTAACGACCTTCCTTTTACACCTGTACAACAAGGCACTAACAAAATTGATTTTGTTATTAATGCCGAAAATGAAGGCTCTCTGACTTTTGCTTATGAACTACCTGAAGATGGATTTATGGTTAACTACGCCATTAATAGTAATAATATGGATAATATAATTACTACACAGCGTGGAGGGCTTGAGATAGAGTGGAAAATGGAAGTTACAGCCAAGGAAAAAAGTACGAATTTTGAAAGACGCTATAGCGGTGTTTATTACAAATATTACCAGGATGAAGTTGACCACATAAATGCAAAAAACACTACTGAAGATCTGGTTACTAAACTTAAATGGATTGCATTTAAAGACCAGTTCTTTTCATCTGTTTTCATTGCCGATGACCATTTCCTAAACGGAACAGTAAAAGTTGAAGTGCCGGAAGACGATACTGACAAAACAATATTAAATGCTGTTAGTTACCTTAGCATTCCTTATAAAGGAAATGAAACTAATAATTTCACATTCTACTTTGGACCTAACGATTTCAAAATTTTAAAAAATTACGAAGAACTTGACCTTCAAAAGTTAGTTTATCTTGGTTGGGGTTTCCTAAGATATATTAACCTTGTAGTTATTGAGGTTTTTCATTTTCTCGAAGGGTTCATCAGTAATTATGGTATAATAATACTGCTGTTAACCGTTATGATTAAACTTCTTTTATTCCCGCTTACTTACAAGTCATACATGTCAACAGCTAAGATGCGGGTGCTGAAACCTCAGATTGATGCAATTAATGCTAAGATTCCGAAAGATAAAGCCATGGAACGTCAGCAGGCTGTAATGGGACTATACAAAAAAGCAGGAGTAAGTCAGCTTGGCGGATGTCTGCCTATGCTCTTGCAGATGCCTATCCTGTTTGCCATGTTCCAGTTTTTCCCGGCATCTATTGAACTGAGACAAGAAAGTTTCCTTTGGGCAACCGACTTATCATCATATGACTCTATTTGGGATTTTGGTTTCAATATTCCTTTTTATGGTGACCATATGAGTCTTTTTTGCCTGTTAATGACAGCCACAAACATTGTATACACATATATTAATCAGGAGATGACTCAATCGAGTGCGCAAATGCCCGGAATGAAAGGCATGATGTATATGATGCCTGTTATGTTTTTGGTATTCTTCAATAATTACGCCTCAGGATTAAGCTATTACTATTTTATTTCAACATTGATGACAATTGGTCAGACACTGTTTATTCGCCAATTTGTTGATGAAAAAGCCCTTCTTGCTAAGCTTGAGGCAAACAAGAAAAAACCTAAAAATAAATCCGGATTCCAAAAACGCCTGGAAGATATGCAGAAGCAACAAAAGCTTCAGACTAAAAAACGCAGGTAGTACAAATGTTCATATTTATCAAAAAGCTGTCAATTATAGGCAGCTTTTTTTTTTGCATCTTTTCTATTACACAAATTTTGTATAATTTTAAAGCAGTCAATAATACACTCCAAATTTATTAGAAATAAACCTAACGTAACTTAATACTAAAATGCAAAATCCACAACTCATTAACCATCAGGGCAAAACAATTTTTTTTATGGATTTCTCAGGCTTAAGAGATTTTGACGAAATTAAACTCGTAATTTCAAAAAGCATTGAATATATACGAAGTCAACCTGATAAGTCACTGTTAACACTTACGAATTTAGATGGTATCCATTTTAATACAGAAATCAAAAATCTATTTACAGACTTTATATCCGGCAATAAACCTCATATTAAAGCAAGTTCTGTTATCGGAATGTCAGGATTATTACGAATAGTATACAACGGATTAATGAGACTGACAGGTAGAGATATACGTTCTTTCGATAACAAAAACGTTGCCTTAGACTGGCTTACATCGAAAAGTTGATGTGAAGATATCGTGATTCGTTATTTATTCGATAACAGATCAAACCAAAGCAAATTGTCTTTTATTTATTTATACATACAATCATGAAAAAACTATTTTTCTTAATTATTTTTGCCATGGCATTTAACATGGCTAACAGTCAGGCTATATACGAGGATGAGCGCTATGTACCTGAGACAGACCCTTTAGTGCTGCAAAAACTTGAACAGTGGCAAAATATTAAATTCGGATTGTTAATGCACTGGGGAACATACAGCCAGTGGGGTATTGTTGAGTCATGGTCACTATGCCCGGAGGATTATGGCTGGTGTGAGCGTAAAAAAGGTAATAATCCTGATAACTATTTTGAGTACAAAAAAGAGTACGAAAATCTCCAGACTACTTTCAACCCTGTTGATTTCGACCCTGAAAAATGGGCAGAAGCAGCAAAATATGCCGGGATGAAATATGTAGTTTTCACTACTAAGCATCACGACGGTTTTTGTATGTTCGACAGTAAGTATACCGATTATAAAATAACATCGGAAAATACACCATTCCATACAAACCCTAAAGCCAACATTGCTAAAGAAATCTTTGATGCCTTTAGAGCACAAGATATGTGGACCGGTGCTTACTTTTCAAAACCCGACTGGCACACTCCTTACTATTGGGATCCATACTTCCCACCTCTGGATAGAAATGTGAACTACGATCCTGAAGAGTATCCTGAAAAGTGGGAGAAGTTTATTGAATTCACTCATAACCAGATGTTGGAACTGATGACTGATTACGGTAAGATGGATATCATTTGGCTTGATGGTGGCTGGGTTGCCAAAGAATCGAAGAGTACGATTACAAGCTGGTACGACAAACAGGTAGAAAACAGCAAAAGCGGATTCCTGAAACATAAGATTGTAAATCAGGATATCCGTATGGATGATGTTGTGAAAAAAATGAGAGAGAAGCAACCGGGACTTATTGTTGTTGACAGAGCAGTACACGGTATTAATCAAAACTATCTCACTCCTGAAAACCGCGTACCTGACAAAACACTACCCTACCCATGGGAATCGTGTATCATTTCCGGTGGTGGTTGGTCGCACACTCCCAATGCAAAATATATGAGTGGCACTGAAGGCATTCATACTTTAGTTGATGTAGTGGCTAAAGGTGGTAACCTCCTGCTAAATATTGCTCCGGGACCTGACGGAAAATGGCAGCAAGGAGCGTACGACTTGTTAAAAAATTATGGTGACTGGATGAAGATTAATAGTCAGGCTATATACAACAGCCGCCCGTTAGCTCCTTTCAAAGAAGGCAATATTTGCATTACTAAACTAGATGATGGTACCGTTTATTTTATTTATCTGGCTGAAGAAGGTGAAGAAAAAATGCCCACTGAAATAAAAATCACATCACATCAACCTTCGAAAAGGGCAAAAGTAACATTGCTGGGAAATTCAAAACGGTTAAAATGGAAAAAAGATGGAAACGGTTTTATAGTAACAATACCTGAAGACTTAAGGAATAATCCTCCATGTAAATATGCCTGGACTATCAAAGTAACAGAAATTAATGAATAATGATTAGTGGTTACCACAATCGTATGATTTAAATTTTACTGGAAAAACAGATAAGCTAAACCTGTCAGTGTCTTTATGACCTGACAGCGTTTTTCTAAGTTGAAAAGAAAAATGTATTACAAAAACTTAAAATTATCAAAATGAGACTCTCCTTCATTTTTTTTAGCTTGATCCTGGTTGGGCTATACTCATGCAACGGGAAACAGGATGATAGCAAACCTGTTTACAAGAACCAGGATTTGCCAATAGAGCAAAGGGTTGAAGACCTTCTGTCAAGAATGACAATGGAGGAAAAGTTCTGGCAATGTTTTATGATTCCAGGCGACCTGTCAGATGGTAAAGAGAGGTATAAACACGGCATATTCGGTTTTCAGGTGGCCACAAAAGGAAAATCAGAAAATGAAGGAGAGCAACTACTTGACTATTCCGGTGGAGGTACAGCGAAAGAAACAGCTATTCTGATTAATTCCATCCAGAAATACTTTGTTGAAGAGACCCGATTAGGAATACCTATTATTGCTTTCGATGAGGCTCTTCACGGGCTTGTACGAAAAGGTGCAACAGCTTTTCCACAATCTATTGCTTTGGCTGCTACATGGGATACTGTACTGGTTGGTGATGTTGCCAATGCCATAGCTCACGAAGTAAAATCACGTGGAATAAGACAAATACTTTCGCCTGTTTTGAACATTGCACGCGATGTACGATGGGGAAGAACAGAAGAGACATACGGTGAAGACCCGTTTCTGATATCCCAAATGGGTATTGCTTTTATATCTAAATTTGAAAATATAGATGTTATTACCACGCCAAAACATTTCGTTGCTAATGTGGGAGCCGGTGGTCGCGACAGCTATCCTATCAACTACAATGAACGGGAGATGGAGGAAGTGTACTTTCCTGCATTTAAAGCTGTTTTCCAAAAAGCCGGTGCTCGCTCGGTGATGACTTCATACAACTCAGTGGATGGCCGTCCTTGCTCGGCCAACGATTGGGTATTAAACAAAAAACTTAAAGAAGAGTGGGGATTCACCGGGTTTATAATATCTGATGCCAATGCTGTGGGTGGTGCAAATGTACTGCACATGACAGCTTCCGATTATGATGATGCCGGTCAGCAATCTATTGAAAACGGTCTTGATGTAATTTTCCAGACATCATACGACCACTACAAACTTTTTTATCCTCCTTTTGAAAATGGCACTATTGATGAAGATAAACTGGATGAGGCTGTAAGAAGAGTTCTCCGCGCAAAATTTCAACTCGGACTTTTAGAAAATCCTTACGTTGATCCTGATGAGGCACCTAAATTTAACGGAATTAAGAAGCACCGGCAGATTGCAAAGAAAGCTGCACTTGAATCTATCGTTCTTCTAAAAAACGAAAACGACATCCTCCCACTGAACAAAAACATCAAATCAATAGCTGTAATTGGCACTGATGCTGTAGAAGAGAGACTTGGAGGGTATTCAGGTCCGGGCATAAACACTGTTAGCATACTTGAAGGCATTAAAAACAGAGCAGGAAAATCGACTATGGTAAGTTATGCTCCCGGATGTGGTCGCCACTCAAATGAATACATTGCTGTACCCGGTGAGTACTTAACTACTTCACAAAACGGCAAAGAGGTTAACGGATTAAAAGGTGAATACTTCAACAACATAACTCTCAAAGGCACCCCTGCCCTCACTCGTATTGATCGCCAAATCAAGTTCCGCTGGACTATGTTCTCTCCTGATAAAGACAAAATCAACTACGACTTTTATTCTGTTAGATGGACAGGTAAATTAACTGCTCCTGAAACAGGGATTTTTAAAATCGGCATTAAAGGTAATGACGGATATCGTTTGTACCTGAACAACAAACTGATAATCGATAACTGGCAAAAACAGACATTTCGTACCGTGACAACAGATTACAAATTTCTAAAAGGAAAAGAGTATGACATCAAAATTGAGTTTTACGAAAGTTTAGGACATGTGTGGTTTAACCTGGTTTGGAATGTTGATGTTAAAAACAACTATAAACAGAAGATCAGAGAAGCTGTTAACCTAACCAGACGCAGTGACGTGGCTGTTATTGTTGCCGGCATTGAAGAGGGTGAATCACTCGACAGAGCATTCCTCAACCTTCCAGGGCATCAGGAAGAGTTGATAAAAGAAGTTGCTGCAACAGGTAAACCTGTGGTGGTTATGCTCGTTGGTGGTAGTGCTATTATCATGAGCAGGTGGATAGACGATATACCGGCAATACTCGATGTCTGGTATCCTGGTGATGAAGGAGGTAATGCCGTGGCAGATGTTCTGTTTGGTGATTATAATCCTGCCGGACGATTGCCAATAACATTCCCTCTGTTTGAAGGCCAATTGCCACTATACTACAACCACAAACCTACAGGCAGAGTTGATGATTATATGAATCTGACAGGAAAACCCCTGTTCCCCTTTGGTTACGGATTAAGCTATACAACTTTTGAATATACCAATCTTACTTTCTCTTCAAAAGAGATATCAAAAACAGATACCATCGAAGTAAGATTCAAGCTGACAAATACCGGAAGCTACGCAGGTGACGAGGTTGTTCAGCTATACATCAAAGACCTGCTGGCATCCGTTGCCCGTCCTGTCATGGAGCTGAAAGGTTTTAAACGTATTCATCTGAAGAGAGGAGAATCTAAGGAAATATCATTTAAGATAACACCTGAGATGTTATCAATGTTAGATATTAACCTTAATCGGATTGTAGAACCCGGAGAATTCAGAATAATGATTGGAGCTTCCTCCTACGACATTAGGTTGAGAGATGTAATTGAGGCTTTATAGAAATTATTATGGGATAAAGCCGGGGTTCTTACCAACAAGTGAGGGCTTCGCTCAAAGCGAAACCCTCACTGATGATTCAGAATAAGCCATTAATATAGTTCTAATTATCACTCACAAAAAGCCTGTACGAAAGAAAATCATTATCCATAAGCAAGTGAAATATCAGCGATTTTCTCTTAGTTTACACCGACTTTTTCACGAGCCACAAACCTCGCATAACCTCTAAAACCCGCATACACTATACCATGTGGCGGTTCGTGTATTATTTCAATTAGCAAAATTAATTATCATAATATTTTTCTTTCCAATCATCAATACGAGATAAAGCCTCAAATTCACTTATGTATCCTGTTATTACTTGCAGGTTTAATGCACCAGTTGCAACGGTTCTATTTTTTGTTTTCAATATGATCTTATCAAGTTCATTTATTATTTTCTCTGACAAATGTTTTTCTGGTATATTTTCATGGTAATAATGTAATTCATTTAATGCCTCAATAATAAGTTTGTCTTTGGGGCTTCTTAATGCCTCAATAAATAAATCTAATTTGTTTGAAATATCATAGTAATTCAACAGTTTACTTATTATTCCCAAAGCGTATCCTTTCCTTTTTGAATTAAAAGAATCTCTTGGAATTGAGATAGCAAATAATTCTTTAGCGAAATTTAAAAAACTTAAATTTATTGTATGTATTTTTTTCAATTCATTATCTTTTGAATCATTGGCTAATAATTCATCAAGTACCTTAATTCCAAAATCATAACTTTCACATAAATCGATAATCAACATTTGAAAAAAATCAAGAACCTTCTCTTCTACTTTAAAACGATTTGTACCTTTATTATATATAACATATCTCTCAAAATCAAATAACTGCTCAAGATTGTTAAGTGCAAAATCAAGATTATCGAACTTATCTCTTATCTCGTACAATTTCTTGAAAATCTCAAAATTATACTTTGTATTTTCCTGTGTATAAAGTTCTATTAATTCATCTTTCAACATACCACAAGTTTATTTTACATGACCGCCAACGGTTTAGGCATCGAGTAGATAAGGGGAGTTTCACCCCAAATCTCTCATCCCGAAGCTTCGGGAATAAGCCAATTTGAACCATCATTGTGAACAGCAAAAATCAAAGCATCTACTGATGTGCAGTTACTTCCTCTATTCGGTATACCTTCATTCAGGTTGTCATTATCGCTAACAGATTCAAATTGTATAAATGCAGGTTTATATTTGTCTGTAATAATTGGCAATACATCTTTAAATTCAGATGAAATGTTTTTCAAAATTGACAGAACTGCATCTTTGTCATTCCTTATTTGATAAAGATGATTTACACATGCAATTTGTGATGATAGAGCATGTCCTGTTGGTTTTCTACCGCCCCACCATGAAACTTTATTTTCTTTGAAATATTCAACAACTTCAGTTCTAATTGGTGCAAATAAATTATTCAAGTTTTCCATTAGAACAAAATCTCTAAATTTTGTCATGAATTTTCTCCCTCCACGACTTCCATAAAAAACAGGATTTTTGCTTTTAATTAAATCAATTGCTTTTGTTCTCTGCAATTCTTGATAATTTGATGGCATCTTTTTTCTTCCTTTAAGTTTGAATTATTTCGATTCTTTGCATTGGCTATAACGGTAAGTATATGGTTTTGTGGCGGTTTTTGAAACACAAATCTTTCAACTAATATCGAAATTTATTTATATCTAAAATGCTCATATTTAGTACTTCATCCGCCATAAACTATATACATTGTTACCTTGCGTATTTATTCTATTTTTCTTCTTGTTAGGTCTCTTGCTGAATGATGAACTGTTAAAATATCAATTTGATTATTTTTTACTATTTTATAGATGATTCTGTAACTTCCTTCAATTAGTTCTCTAATATTTTCTTGGTTAATTTCTGGGACAATCTTACCTGAACGAATCTGAGTTTTTAATATTCTTGTCCGATTTTTAAGTCTGATAACTTGAAGTTTTGCATAACGCTTAGAATCTTTTGAGATATATTCTGCAATAGCCTTTAAGTCTTCTCTTGCTTGAAATGTCCAATTTATTCGAACCATTTTTCAATTTCATTTTCCATTTCACTTTCCGATATTACTTCTCCGTTTTCTGATTGTTTGCTCCCTGTTTCAATCTTTTCAATTAAGATTAAATTTTCAACCAACTCATCAATTGAAAACTCATCAGGAAATTTATCAATCTGTTCTTTAAGTCTAACTTTTGTCAACATATCATTTATTTTTTTAATTAGTCCAAAGATACTAGATTTATATTTCTTATGTTGATTGTGTGTGTTTTTCTTAATATGCAAGGTAACTACTTGCTAAACGCAACCCAATCCCATTTATTTTTTCTTTGTGCTTTATAATAAATCATTATAAGTGGCTATAGTTAAACGTCTCTCTGCTTTTGTTTAATTTGATTCCTAATAAATATAGCGATTAACTAAGAAATAAAGATACAAAATTTTCCCTACTTCATGCAAATTAATTTATAATTTAATTAAGTCTCCCGGGCTTGTGATATTTGATATGTTTAATGTACTAACATGTGTGTATATTTCCCAAAGTTATCGCGCTAATCCCTGCCTACCGGCCAGGCCAATGTCAATGAGTTAAGGTTTATGCTAATAAATATCCGTCATTGCGAACGATAGTGAAGCAATCTATTTGTATTAAGTAACAAGATTACTTCGTCGTTCCTCCTCGTAATGACGATTATTCTTCTTAACTAATTGACATTAACTGGCCAGGCAGGCTTTCGCATGAGGACTCCTTGCCACAACAACACTTTCCAACACTCCGTTTTCTTCTCTGTATTTTATGGTACTACTTTAAATATAATCATATCTCTTAATCACGCAAAAGGATTTGCGCGGCAGCGATGTAATAAATACTATACGTTTTTATTTTTTTACTTTCTCAGCAATTTTCATAAAGTATTCTTGAAGTCTGTCATCTCCATTTCGGATATACTCTTTACTTATTTTTAATATTATTTTTTTGTTGCTATCAATATCTGCTTTACTCATAATAAAATCCCAAATTTCGATAGTATAACTACTCCTGAATGTATTTATCATATGTGTATACAAATTCTTGTAGATATCTAATAGCATATTAGCATATTCTTTAGTATCGTTTTCCTCAATATACTTTACCAGTGTATGTAGGAAGAACCTGGGAGATTTTTGTGTATGCTTTTCCGTAATAGAAACCAATGAATTAATTACCTTTTTATTAAGATTATCGAATAGAGGAATTAGTCTAAATAATGAATATAAGGCTTCTAAGTCTTTTTCTTCTTTACTATTGCTAAGGTTATGGGTTACGAAAATAATTAATTCTGTAAGTTTTGTTTCAAGTTTATTTTTTTCTTTACCCTGTAAATACGTTAGGTGTCCTTCGTACTTTGTAATAGCATTTGTTAATTCTCCCTTATTATTATTGACATGGCTGTAATATAAATCTATTAGATTTCCTTTACTCAAATCAATTATATTGTTATAGTATAAAATGAATAAATGGTTGCCCAATCCATATCCTCCAGATATACTATAGTTTATGTTGTGATTTATCAAATATACATAGCTTGGTTTTAATATCTCAAAGCCAATTTTATTTTTTATAGGTTGCATAGGTAAATACCCACCAAAAAACGCTTGCCAAGAATCAGAGCCAATCTGTAATGCCTTGACTTTTTCTATTGACCAATCATTATTCAGCCACATGAAATTACTTATATACTGACCAAGTATAGTTATAGCAGAATCATTATCATTTTTTATTGCATCTTCAAAATATGATTTATACTGCCAAGTTTCATTTTGGTAATTAGACTGTCTTCCTTCTCTAAGAGACAATTCTAGTAGGAATTCATAAAACATTCCCTCAGGATTATTTATGGCAAACATGATATAACCATACTTATTTGAGTCGTTACTATAATACTCAGGTTTGATAAATGAATGAATTATTTCAGCAAGTTTACCGAGTTTTTTAAATGATACTTCTTGAATAACAATTTTGTCGTCAGAAACTATTTTCTTTAACAATCTTAACAGCATTCTAACAGTATATTCACCCGATTTATGTCTGAATTCGTCTTCTTTTTCCTTTTTCTCGAATTCGAAATCAGGGGATGAAATATAATTAATGTAAAAAACAAGGATTTTATCAATGTATTCAGAGTATTCTTTTGAAATTATACTTTCTAAAGAATTGGTTAAAGCGTAGATGTATGTGTTTTGTGCCGACTGAAATAGATTAATTTCTTTAATGTATTTAGTTGGATTGTCTTTTACTGCTTTTTCCAATGCTTCAGCTAACCCTTCTTCATCAGGCCCTAAGAAATCATCTTTGTCTTTTTCATATTTATTGAGATAATTTACTGTTTCCGGAACTGTCATTTGAGCAAGCTCTTCTTGTTTAACAGGTGATTTAACTCCTGAAATAGAACTTACACCAGAAGGTCTCCAAACAAAATCTTTTCCTTTATTAATTGGTTTTAATTTTTCATATTTATCTTCATAAACTTCTAAACCTTTTAACAAAGAATACCATTTGAACTGCCAATACTTTTTAAATTCAGAATAATTGTCTCTATTTTCTGTTACAGGACCGACTTCAATAAGTTTAGCCAATATTAATATTTCTTCTTCTGATAGATGCTCCTTATTGTTATTTATTAAATCAAAGGCATCATCATCATATTTATAGTCCGATAAGAAGTTGTATTTTTCAATATTATCCCAAAAAACGTTACGGTGTTTATCATAGTTTTTATTGATAAAAGAAATTGAAGCACGTTTGAAAAACGGGAGATAATATTTCGAAGAGTTCATCAGGTCTTCGATCAGTTTGTTTGAATCAAGTTCGTTCTTCTCATATATTAGTTCGAATAATCGAACTAATATATGAAGTAGGTCAGTAATATCGTTACCACCCAGACCGTTACCTTGTTTTATGAATCTAAAACTAGAAGAATAGTAATCTTCTTGGTATAACCTCCTAAATGGGGCAAAAATGTTACTTTCAGATTCTTCAATAAACCCATCCAATTTAATTTTACTTAAATCTAACCATGATAAGTTTCCTGTTATTTCCTCAGATAACTCCTTTGGTGTTTTTTTGTTGAATTCTGAAATTGAAAAATTAATGTTTTTTTCACCCGAAATAGATATATTGAAGTTAAATAGATCAGTATAATTAATAGTTAACTTATATTCTTGTTCCTCTATTTTAAATTGAAATTCACTTCCATCAGCTAATGATCTCATTTGCGGAATAAGTATTAGCAATAATTTATCTAAAAAAAGTTGTAACTCTTCTATCTCAAACTTAAAAAGAAACTCTTTTGTAATAGAATACTTAAGATCGGAACTATTGTATTTTGTTTTCACAACCGATCCAAACATTGAGTCTTTATAAGATCTGAATTCAAATATGCTTTTAACAACTAAATTAATCTTATCAGGATTGCCTGATTTTAGAACATTGGGTAAAAGTTCCTCAATTATAATATGATCATCAATTGGACGAGTATCCGCATTGTTTTCAAGGTTGCCGAAGTGTTTTTCTAATAAATCATATTCAATTTTATCTTGTGGTATTAATGAAAGTATTTTGCTTATTTTATAGTCAACCCAGTAATTATTGTATTCCGAATTTATTATATTTTTTATTATTCCAATTATTGAAGATAAGTAACTATCATAAAGTGATTCCTTGAATTGATTTAATAATTCTTCAATATATAATAGCTGAATCCATGCAATAATTTGACCTTGTTCAGTTACTGAAGTGTCCCTAATAGGATATCTATTTATATCGAAGAATCCTTCCTTTAATAATGGTTGAAACCACTTAATATCCTTTACCTTTCTAAAAAAGTAATTTCTTTGGGATTCATCTTTATCTAAAATTGAAAATATTTTTTGTTCTTTTTTTGATAATGCCATTACAAAATATCATTTAATAAATTACGTTCGTCAAAGAAATCTTCCCCTTTTTCGACTTTGATAATTTTATGCCAATTCTCTATTACATTGTATAATCGGTCAAAACCATTAAAATCGATGTAATACGGAATTAACTCAATGTTTAATTCTTCAAAAGCTTTTTGTTTTATGTTTAGTGTATGAACATCGCTATGATATGTAGAATACAAACTATAGTGTTTCTTATTTTCTTCCCAGTTGTTACGTTCTTCATCAAAATGAATTATTGATTCTAAAATGGCAAACTCACTTAAACCATATCCTATAAATAAAACTGTTTTTTCGCCAAAAACTTTGTAGAGTACTTTTTTTACTGTTGATGTTTTTTTTGGGTCACTATTGAAATAGGTCTTTAGATAGTCTTTTGTTGTGAAAATTGTATTTTCAGCGTTATCAGCTATACCGTGAAGAAATATCACATCTGAATTATCAACATCTTTATTTTTATCCGGAACCAAACCAATAACGTAAGCATTTTGTCTGTAATTGTCATTGAATTTTTCAAGGCTTGTTTTTGTTTTATCAGCTTCATTAACATCCTGTCTTAATTCTTGCTCTTGTTCTTCTTGTGATAATTTGTAATCGTGTTCTGCCAGAGATTTAATTATTTCCAAATCGATATTAGTTGTTAAGAATTTCCAAGCAAACTCCGGTTTCGTTAATAAGTCATATATATTCTTTTCGTCTTTATATTTCTCATCTCTTTTTTCAAATATTTGCCTGTAAAAATTACCACCACATTCTCTATTACGAGGACAAATTTTTTCGAATATTGTTAGAACCTCTTTAGGATCTACTATTTGCTTTAGTCTATCTCTTTCAAAATCATTAATCTTGTTTTCTTTTTTTAATAGATCAATAGCTTTATTAGCCAAATCTTGCCATGAAGGATAACCTAATGACTGAGATACACCTGCTCCAATAAAAAGGACTACCTGTTCGTTTTTAATAGCCTCTTTTAAATCAGGAGGAATTGATAAATCATCATCTATAGTGAAAATATTTTCAATTTCAGACATTATCTCTTCATTAATCTCTTGAATGCCTTCAAGTATCGATTTCAGCTTATCTATTGAGAAAATATCTTCTTTTACAAATAGCAATTTATTACCTCTATCCTTATGAGTGTCGTTGAATACTGTATTTTCAAATACCTCATAAATTGCACTATTGTTAATCTTTTGCTTTATTTCAAAAAGTTCTCTTTTATATATCGATCTTCGCATTATCAAATAGTAAGTAAGTTTGTTGGTTTATTTATTTATTGCTACTTAGCTTCCGGTTCCAAAGCCTCACGCAAAACCTGTTGCAACAACATCTCATTCTGTGTTTGGCTCTCTTTTATACTCTCTTCCAATCTATCGCAATATGCCATTAACTCATCTAATTTGGCCACTATGCGTTTTTGTTCGGATAGTGGGGGAAGGGGAATGATTAATGAATTTAGTATTCCTAAATTAATATTCTTTTGAGATGTAGCTGGTGCGTACTTTTCTAATTCTTCCTGTGCATCTCTAATAAAGTAGAAAACGTATTTGTCAATATATTTTGATATTCCATTAAAATAAACAATACTATCAGGAGCACAAGCATCAAAACCTAAAAAGCCTGTCTCTGCAATATTTGCTGCTATTGTTACACATAAAGTTCCCTCTTTTAACATTGTACTTTGTGCTAATCCAAAATCATTGTAGTATCCATTAATTGAATTAATAATATAGCTGTTATTTTTAGACCTTGCCACATCTCCTGTCTGAATAAATGCATATTTCCCATTTTTAAACAATTTTACATCATTTCTTGGTCTGTGTTTAGACTTTCCTCTTAATAAATCGCCAGTACCCCCCAACCGACACCAAATCCAATTTTTAGGAATTTCAAAAGGAATTTCCTCTTTGGTAATTGGTGGTAGTGGTTTTTGTTTTTTCAATGTGCCATGAGCTTGTCGAAGGGCTTTTTCAGCTTTTATTTTGGCAAGGAGTTCTGTTGCAGGTTCGTCTGTTTTGTTTTGCTCTACCAATTTGCCTTGCATTGCTTCTCGCAAAAAGGACTGACGTAGTTGTTTTACTAATGAAAGTTGATGGATTAGTTCGAAATTAATATCAGTATTATTCTGATGGTAATTTTCAATCGTTTTTATATTGTCAAATATTTTTAAAAATTCAGGATTTGTTGAAATGCCTTTTGATACTTTGCTTACCTCTGTTTGTATATTGCTATCGCATTTAGGTAGTCTTAATGTTTTTAGTTTCTCGGCATTTACATTAGGCATAGCTGAGCCTGACTTCATTTCAACAATCTGACTCCAAAAAACATATGAGTTTAAAAAGGCATTAACAAAATCGACATTAACACCATCCTTTAATCTTAACCTTATCAAATAGCTTGCAAATACAGCATTGTCTGGAGCATTTTCTACAAAAAAACTTTTACCTGTTGTTCCTCCTGTTCGTGCAACTAGTATATCATTTACATTTAATAAATATTTATCTTCTTTATCACAATCACAGTAAGGGACATTATCCCAATCTACTTCTCCATTCCTAATATCTGTAATCCTAACAAGTTTATGATTCCCTGTTGGTTGAGCAGAAGCAGTATATCCATATTGAGTTGATTCCAAATAATTAGATAATGTAGTTTCTTCATTATTGCTCAATAGATAACTAAATAAAACAGAATTTTTAATTTGCTTTATTATCTCTTCATTAGTATTAATAAATGAAAGTGGAATGTAATTAATTTTTAATTTCATTTTACAGCCTCTTTAAGTTTGTTCAACAAATCAGAACTTGCACTAAAAGAAGTTTCAAGCATTTGCATTAGTTCAGTACTACTGTATATTATTTCTTCTTCCTGTTTTGTTGGGTTTTTAATATCAAGGTCGTAATTACGTTTTTTAATTTCATCTATTCCTACTTTCCAACAAATATCGCTTTCCTCACGATTATTCCACCATTTATTAATGGGTTCAAACTCTTTAAGCTGTATTGGACGGGTTTTGTTGTAAGCTTTTTGTCCTTCGGGTAATCGGTGTTCGTAATACCAAACTTCTTTGGTTTGTTCGCCTTTAGTAAAAAACAATAAATTGGTTGCTACCGTAGCATAAGGTTGAAATACAGAATTAGGTAAACGAATAATGGTGTGCAAATTACAATCTTCCAATAATTTTTGTCTAACTCTTTGTTTTACGCCATCGCCAGTTAATGAGCCATCAGGTAATACAATTCCTGCTCTACCACCTTGTTTTAGCAAGTGTATCATTAAAATTAAAAAGAGGTCGGCACTCTCTTTGGTTCTGAAATTTTGCGGAAAATTATTTTCGTTATTATTGGCAACAATGCCTCCAAAAGGTGGATTTGCCAAAATTGCATTTACACGGTTCTTTTCGGTGTAGTTACTCAATGGTTGGTCTAAACTATCACGAAAAGTAATATTTGGCACTTCCATATCGTGCAAAATAAGATTGGTTGTAGCTAACAAAAAAGGCAAGGGTTTGTATTCCCAACCTATTATATTTTTTGCAATGCTTTGGCGTTCTTCAACGCTGTTTGCTTGTTTTTTAAGATGCTCAATTGCTGCGGTTAAATACCCACCAGTTCCACAAGCAGGGTCAAGAATTTTTTCGCCCAATTGTGGGTTTATCATTTCGGTAATAAACTCTGTAATAGCTCTTGGAGTATAAAACTCACCAGATTTACCGGCAGATTGCAGTTCTTTTAAAATTATTTCGTACAACTCGCCAAATGCGTGTTTGTCTTTGGTGGTGTTAAAATCAATTTCGTTTAGTTTGTTTAGCACCTTGCGGATATTTGTACCGCTTTTCATATAATTATTGTTGCCTTCAAAAACTTCACGAATTATTAAGGCTCGTTTGTATTTCACATCTTCCGATGGCACAAGCTGAATATCTTTTAATTGCTTAAACAATTTATTATCAACAAAGTCTTGCAGTTCATCGCCTGTAATTCCTTCGTCATTGCCAGCCCAAGCGTCCCAATGCAACTCTTCGGGAATAGGACTTACATAATCATCGTTTAATATTTCAAGTTCTTTGTCTTTGTCCGAAAATATTTTGAAGAAAAGCATCCAGCCCAATTGCTCAATTCTTTGAGCATCTCCGTTTAGCCCTGTGTCAGTCCACATTATTTTGCGAATACTATCTAATATTCCTTTTAAATTTGCCATTTATTTCTCTTCTAAAATTTTATAAAATTCATTTAATTTTTTGCGTAATAGGTCTTTAGGTAATAGTTTTGTTTCATAATCAGAAATTACCGCAGGGCTAATCGAACGGCTAAGAGCATATTCTACAACTTCATCATCTTTTTCACGGCAGAGTAAAATACCAATACTTGGGTTTTCTTGAGGAAGTTTTACATCACGATCTAATGCTTCAAGATAAAATTCTAATTGTCCTAAATCTTTAGGATTGAATTTTGTTATTTTTAATTCGATTGCAATTAAACATTGCAAGTTCCTATGAAAAAAGAGTAAATCAATAAAAAAATCATCATTGCCAACTTGAAGGCGATATTCTTGCCCGATAAACGAGAACCCACTACCAAGTTCTAAAATAAATTCTTTTAAAGAGTTAATTAATGCTTGTTGCAAATCTTTTTCTTTATGGACTTTTGGGAGGTTTAAAAATTCTAAAACATAGCTATCTTTAAAAATGTTTTCTGTGTCTTGTGGAAGTTTTTTTACAATTTCAGACCGTTTTTCATTGGCAAGTAAAGTTCTTTCGTAAGTTGCTGAACTTATTAGTCGTTCCAAATTTCTCACACTGTAATTTTGTTTAACAGATAACATTAAATAAAATTCTCTTTCTTCGGATGTTTTGAGCGTCATAATAATGCGATTATGCGTCCAACTTAATTGTCGCCACAGTGAGGCGAGTTTTTCATTTTCAGAATAAATTTCATAAAACTGTTTCATTCGCCAAAGGTTTTTGTCTCCAAAACCCTTTAATGTTGGCTCTGTTTTTTTAAGGAAGTCTGCAAGTTCTTTTACAACAGATTTCCCCCATTTTTCCTGATTAACTTTGTTTGAGATATATTTTCCTACATTCCAGTAAAGGCTTAGCAGCTCAGAGTTTACGATTCTAATTGCATTATTTCGTCCAGCGTTAATAAGCTGAATAACTTCCAAGAAAGTACTCTTTTGAATGTTCTTATCCATTATGTACCTGTTTTGTATAATTCTATTTCTAAATCTTTTACTGCTTCTATATATTTTGCTTTACTACCAAATTGTTTAATAATTTCCATTGGAGAACCAAAATCGGTCAGCGGTTTAACTTTAAGTATATCCATACTTTCAATATTGGTAACTCCCTCGTCTGCATATTTATCGAGCAAACTTTCTAATACTTTACGAGCTTCAATACCGTATTTTGTAAAATAGTCTCGTTTCTTTACATTATTAGCTCTTTCTTTTCTAGTAAGTGGAGGTTGCTCAAAAGCAACGTGACAGATTAAATCAAACAAATCAACCTCACGATTTACAGCATCACGCAAAGCATCTACCAGAACGCCTTGTGTTTCTAATTCTTTAATGATTGTTTCTTTTTTATCTGTACTGTTCCATTTGTTTAAAAAAGCATCGAGTGAAGCATATTGCCCTTTAATCAATTCTTTGGTATGGTCTTTTAAACTTGTAGTGATTGGTTTTCCGTCATTATCAAAATACATTTCACGACTTATCAATACCGAAACATCAACTCCGTTTACATATACTTTTTGTCGCTTTTCTTTTGCGACCCAGTCACCTTTTACATCTGTTCCATCAGGATATCTGATACTGGCTTTTTGAAAAACAATTTCCTCCCCGGTTTCTTCATCAATTGTTTTCAACTCGTTTTCTTGTTCTTCGGTAATAATAAATGAAATATCATCATTTTCCGAAACAGGTTTAATTCGAATAGGGTCACCATCAAATTCTTTATCAGCAAACAGGTCTGTAACATTTCTAAAATCAAGAATTGTAAAATATAGTTTATCGAATTCTTCATTTATTCGTGTTCCTCTACCAATAACTTGTTTAAATTTTGTCATTGATTTAATCTCACTATCCAAAACAATTATTTTGCAAGTTTGAGCATCAACACCAGTAGTCATAAGTTCAGAAGTGGTGGCAATTACAGGATAGCGTTCTTCGGGGTTTATAAAATTATCTAATTCCCGTTTTCCCTCGTCATTATCACCAGTAATTTGCATAATATATTTGTGATTTTTCGCCACTAAATCACTATTCAAATTTGAAAGAGTAGTACGCATTCTTTCAGCGTGGTCAATATCAGAACAGAATACAATTGTTTTAGCAAAACGGTCGTAACCATTCATAAACTCGGTTAGCTTTCTGGCTACTGCCTGTGTTCTTTCTTCAATAACCAATGTTCGGTCAAAATCTGTTCGGTTGTAAATACGGTCTTCAACTTCGTTTCCGTCTTTGTCTTTTTTGCCTTGTTCTGGTCGCCATCCTTCGGCATCAACATTTAGGTTTACACGAACAACACGATAAGGAGCTAAAAATCCATCATCAATTCCTTGTTTCAATGAGTATGTGTAAACTGGTTCACCAAAATATTCAATATTTGAAACGGTATCTGTTTCTTTTGGTGTTGCTGTTAAACCAATATGAGTAGCTTTTTTGAAATAGGTTAAAATTTCACGCCATGCACTATCTTCTTTTGCACTTCCTCTGTGGCACTCGTCAATTACTATTAAATCGAAAAATTCAGGCGAAAACTGTTTGTAAGCATTTGCTTGTTCGTCTGCACCAGTCAAGCCTTGATACAATGCCAAATAGACTTCATAACTTTTGTCAATCATTCGGTGTTTTACAACCGTCATTTTATCTTTAAAATGCTTGAAATCTCCTCTGCGAGTTTGGTCAATCAGTGCGTTACGGTCAGCAAGAAACAGTATTCTTTTCTTTTTCCCACTTTTCCAAAGTCTGTGAATAATATGAAAAGCGGTATATGTTTTACCTGTACCTGTTGCCATTACTAATATAATCCTATTTTGACCTTTCGTAATTACTTCAATTGTTCTATTTACTGCAATTTGTTGGTAATATCTTAGCGTTCTTCCGCTACCATCAAAATAGTAATCTTGTTCAACTACCTTTTCAGCTTCAGGAGTTTCTATCCCTTTGTGTAGTTTGTATTTCGCCCAAAGTTCCTGTGGACTTGGAAAACTGTCATTATCTAACTCTGTTTCAATACTTCCAGAAGTTTGTGTTTTATCATGAAACAAAAAACCATCTCCATTGCTACTAAAAACAAAAGGAATATCTAATATTTCAGCATAATCAAGTCCTTGTTGTATCCCTGCTCTTACTGAATGTTTATTGTCTTTTGCTTCAACAATTGCAATCGGAATATTTGGTTTGTAGTAAAGTATGTAATCGGCTCGTTTTCTTGCACCTCTTGCAGTCATTTTTCCTCTCACATAAATTTTTCCGTCAGTAAAAGAAACTTCTTCAAGAAGTTGTGTTAGCGTATCCCAACCTGCTTTTTTTATTGAAGGAGTGATAAACTTTGTGCATATATCTCTTTCCGATAAACTTTTCTTATCTATCATAGTTATTCCAATTTGTCATTACTAAGATGCTCGTTAATGGAGCGTTGGCAAGATTTGGCTCTTTTGCAAAGTTTAGGTTGTATGTCGGCTCGTGCGACTTTGCAAACCCGCCTGCGGTACGGGCAGGTGTGCCAAATGTGGGATGGCAGAGAAATTTAAAAAAATGCGAAGCGAGGGCTTTTGGTTTCCAGTCAATCAGTTTGTCTGTCAATTTATTCCATAATTCTGATATTTTCGTTTCTTTAATTTTCAATGTTCAGCTCTTTTTTTGGCATATTGCCCAACGTACGTATAAACGGAACGGGTTCCTGATATTTCGTATATGTCAAATCTATCAATTTATTTTCAAACCCGAAATTATCTAATGGATTCTTTATGGTGTTATCCTCAAATATTCATAAGAATTGTTGCTATCTCCTATTTGTTCTATTTATTATTCAGATAGAAATGGAAAAGAGCAAAAACAAAGCGTTCTTTAACATAGAATATGCAATGCATAAACTGTGTAAATTTTAGTTTCAAACAACCATTTTACAAATATCCGTTAAGCCAATACATTATTATACCAACCCATTCGCGTATTAGATAGTCCCAATTATTTAACACGCTTACTGATGGGATTACAACATCAGAGAAAGTTATTGAACTAGTTCCCTTAAGTATGTCTGTTGTGTAGGGATAAACTGTAAATTCAACTTTCTCAAAACATTTGGCAGCACGTTTCATGTGAAAAGCTGAGGTTACAAGAACTATTTTTTTATTCCAGCCATTCGCTTTAATCAACTCCATTGAATTGATGCTGTTTTCATAAGTATTACGGGATAACGAATCTATCAATACTGATTGAGCAGGAATACCCAATGTAAGGAGATACTCTTTCAGGTGGATAGATTCCGGCCGGTTTTTCTGTATTAAACGTGCCGTTCCTCCGCTAATAATAATTTTACTAATAAAACCCTTTTTATACAGATCAACAGCTTGCAATAGCCGGTCGGCACTTTGAGTAAAACATATCCTCCCGGAAGGCTCATGAAAGGTTGACATTCCTCCCAGCACAACACAAACATCCGATTTGTTCTGCATCGATTCGGCAGGTTGTAAATCACCTTCCCATGCTCCGGAAACACCCCTGAATATCAAAGGATTTGTAAAAATCAGAAATACAACAATCGCTGAAATATATAATCGTTTTTTGGATACTCTATTCTTAATAAAATATGCAACACTCAACAAAATTATTATCCACCAAAAAGGAGAAACAAGAAAGCCGATTAATTTTGATATAACAAAAAACATAAAAACATTTTAGTTTGAATTTGTAGCTATTTTTAAATAATACTATTAAATTTGTATAACAGGCAGTAAAAATAACTATAAATTGATTTTTAGTAATGCATTTTAATTTATTATTAAAAGAAAGATATTCGATAAGGTCTTATAAACCTCTAAAAGTTTCTAAAGCACTTATCACACAAGTATTGGATGCAGGTCGTATGGCTCCTTCGGCAAATAATAAGCAACCATGGTATTTTATATCCGTTTACGATGATGAACAGTTAGACAGGATAAAAGCAGCCTATCCAAGAGATTGGTTTACTAAAGTACCACAGGTAATTGTTGTTTGCGGGGATCATAACAGCTCATGGAAAAGGTCATACGATTCAAAAGACCATTGCGATATTGATGTTGCTATTGCTGTTGATCACATGACTTTAAGAGCAACTGAATTAGGTTTAGGCACTTGCTGGGTATGTCATTTCGATCCATCTGTAGTTAGTGAAATACTTGAACTGCCTGAAGGCATTGAGCCAATAGCCATTTTACCAATAGGCTATCCGATAAATCCGGAGGTACCTTTAAAAGATCGTAAATCTCCTGATAAGATATTTTTCAACGGAAAATTCGGCACCCCCTATTAACTGATTAATTTAAGATTAATTACCTAATTCAAAAGCTAATTGAGCATTTAACATTGAATATAAACCATACGAATAGTTAGCGCTTATACGAAACTGGTAAAAACGAAAAAAGATACCCAGACTATAATCAACATAACCATTATTGTAGGTAACCAGTTCGGGTGATTCAACTGTTCCTCCCGGCACATCAATAAATGTACCATCCAAACTAAAAGCACTCTCCGTGTTTGCATATCCAACAGCACCTATGAAGCCAAAAACGGGAAAATCCATTCCAACAATAAGTTCTCCCCCATAACCGGTAGCATCAACTTTTAGTGCCTGACCTGATTGCGATTTATAGCTAACATCAAGGCTGCTGCTGTAAGAAGAGTAATTCCCCGCTAATGCAAGTTGTAAAAAAGGAGTTCTCCTGATAAAAGGAATATAATTTTTTAATGAATGTTTCAATGCAACTCCGTACATAGTAGCATCTCCACTGTTTGGATCACCAACAGGAAGCATGTACCTTAACGCAATCTCAGTATTTAACGATATCCCAACTGTAATGCCGACCAATGGTGAAAGCATCGAATTATAGCCCGAACCATTAGGCATCTCTGTAGTTACACCGTTATAGTCTAACAGAGGTCTCTCCTGCCCTTGCAGAAACTCTTTTGAAACCGTGGGAGCTTGAATGACAGATCCATTAGCAAGTGAAATATTCTGCAATGTCCCACTACCTATCATTTTTTCCACATTAAAAAGGTAATCACCGGTAGAGACAAAAACATAATTTACACCGGCCTGGATGTCTATTCCTCCAAGATGATGCACCTTGGCTGTAGCAAACCATCCGCCGGTTAATGAATTTTCAACCATTTTACCCTGAGGCATCAGGTATCGCTCCGATAACAGTTTAGCATTATCGAGTCCGAAATTTAAGAACTCTGTTACATCGGTTTGTGCTATTGCAACCTGATGAAAGATCATAATAAATACAACCTGAATATATTTTAATGTCATCTTCATCATTTCACTCCTCCCAATATCTTTTTAGCCTCCGATGTTGAAATTCTTTCGCTGCCATTGTATGCAACAACATAACCTTTAATACCCTCACTCTTCATTGCTGCAGCAGCCTCAGTATAAGAAGAAAACTTACCTACCGAATATCGATACCAACTATCACCTCTGTTCTCCATTACTTTTCTGTTTCCTTTATACACCATTCTTTGTCTGGTTACATTAACAGGTACTTTATCTGCCATAATCTGAATAGTGAAATAGACATCAACAGTCTCAATGGATTTGGGAGGTTTCTCTTCTACTTTCTCTTTTTGGGTTTCTGCAACTGCAACCACAGCAACAGGTACTACAGCCTCAACAGGTTTTTCAGGTTCTGCTTCAGTGACCATTTGATGTTCCACAACTTTTTCCTGTTTCTTTTCAGGAGCAGCTTTAAAACTTTGTATTCGCACCAGCCCCTCTTCAGCAGAAGCTATCGCATCTAACTGTAATTTTTGCGCCTCCTCCTGCAGTTTTATTGTATTGGTTAGCTTTGATGTGTTATGTGACTTTGAATACAGTTTTTGTGATTTAGATTTGTTATTCTCAATCAAAGATTGTATTTCATTTATCTCATGACTGTTACTTTCTGATAGTCTCTTATTGTCCACCAGATACCGATCAAGATACGAACTGTATAGATTTAGCTTTTTATTATAACCATCCTTCAGTATAATATATGCTTGCTCCTTTTTTAGATTCGCTTCACGTTGCGCCTGCTTTGACCGGCTTTTTTTCATCTCCCCTGAACCCATTGGTTCAACTATTAACATACCTTTAGAAATCAGCTTTTCAGCTTTTTGATATTTTTCATATTCAGGATTAGACAATATGCTTTTTAGATCATTATGAGATTGTCCTTTCGATTCAAACGAAAGAAACATGATGAAACCCACAATGAATAGTTTAATATAAAAAAGCGATTGTTGCATGATTGTTATTATCTGAAATTAAGTCCTACCCCGGCAGTAATAACAGAATATTCACCAACTGTGTAGTCTGCATAAATAGCAAATACTGCAAATCTCAATCTCATCCCCACATTAAAATCAAATCCGTCAGTTGTATAAGCTAATGATATTGGGTTTTCTACAATTCCTATCTCGCCGGGGATACCAGCAAAAGAACCTTTTACATCAAAATTACTATTTGTATTTCCATATCCCACACCCGCATAAAAACAAACAACAGGAATATTTATTCCTACAAGGGCACGAGCCGTATAAGCATTAGCCCCAATTTCAAGGTCACCAGAATCATCACCATACTCAACTCCAATATTTGAACTGAAATTAGTATAAGCACCCAAAACAGAGAGTTGCAACATAGGTACACGTTTTACGAATGGGATATAATCCTTTAATGAGTGCTTTACACCCAACCCCCAAAGAGAAACTTTGCCATAATCGTACATATTCACCTTAGGCATGAAACGACCAATAATCTCGGTATGAAATGGCAATCCTACAGAAGCCTGTAACATTGGACTTACAAAAAAGTTAAGGCCGCTACCTTTAATTGTTAACACATCCGATTGTGTTAAGTTATCCACAAATACTTGAGATTCTGAATCACTACCTGCCATTGTAGGAGTTATACCATCACCTTTCGCTGAAACAGTTTGTAAACCAATATTATTGGAATCAAAACTTTTTCCTGCAGTAGGAACTGTTGTGTAACTGGCTGAGAACATAACATCAAATCCCAAAAGCTTATGAACTTTGGCAGAATTATACCATCCGCCGTTCAGGTTTACACCAAGCATCTCTCCATATGGCTCCAGATATGCCTGCCCCAGAGCATTAGCATCTTCAACTCCGGCATTTAAAAAATCTATTATCTGCTTTTGAGCAAAAGAGTTTGACAATGAAATTGATAAGATTAATAAAACAAAAATAATTTTTCTCATTTTGTGTGTATTTAAATATTTATAAGATTAATAATTATTTCAATAATTCAAGAGCATCACTAACAGTTATTCTTTCTCCATTTTTATAGGCCACTATAAATCCTTTTATCCCTTCTGTTTTCATTACCCCTTTAGCTTCCTCCAGATTTGTAAACTTCCCTACAGAATAACGATACCAGCCATCAGTATTCATCTCTATCACCTCCTTATCGCCAACATACTTTGCTTTCAATTGTGCTGGTGATACAGATTTTTTATCGGCCATAAATTGAATAGTAAAAAACACATCCCCACTTTTTTCATCCTGTGGTTCGGCATCCAAAGATGTCGTATCTTCAGCAATGACCTCTTCCTCTGTCTCTTTTACAGCAGAATCATTCTCATCACTTACTGTATCTTTACTAACAGCCACAACAGCTGCTGCAGTAGTAGCTGCAACAACTCCTCCTGTAACTGCCGGATTAGCAATTGCATTAGTTGTTGTTACTTCTGTTGAATCAGTTGCATTACCTTCAGGTACTGTTTCTACTTCTTTCTCTATCGAGGATTCATCCACCTGCAAAGTATCTTTTTCAGCCACTGCATCATTCACTACTTCCCTGGGTTCAATCTCAAAAACAACAGCGAGTCCTTCACAAAGAAGTACAATGGCCTCTTGATAGTTTTTATGTCCTATCTCGAAATATTCTACGGCTTTGCTTTTAGAAGCCATATCATTGGCTTTTCGGTAAAGTTTTTTTGATTTTTTGATTTTCTTATCAGAGTTAAACTCAACCTCTTTTAGCCTGGATGCCAATTGTGGATTTAATTTTCTTGAATCCTTTAAAACAGATTCATAAACTTTCACCTTTTTCTTATATCCATCCTGTAAATATTTTGATGCTTTGATCTTTATACTATTTGACTTTTTTTCCAACTTATTTATCTTCCGCATTTTTAACCTTCCTTCGACATCTTTCATCGCAGCAATTTCCACATCATATCCTGATGCTTCTTTTAATATCAAAATACCTTTAGAAAGCAATTTTTCTGCTTTTGCCACTTTATTTCTGTCTTTCTCCGATAGCTTTTCAACTACTGCTTTTTCATTATCCTGAGAAAAAACATTAATATTTAAGACAACTAAAAAGCTTATTAAAAGAACACTAATAATTGGCTTGGTTATAATTTTCATTGTATTAAAGTTATTTTTACAAACGCCATATAAATTTACATAAACAAACAATTTTATTATACGAAAAGATCAATAAAAAGTTATAAATCCTTTTTTATCATTTATATTTAATGTTGAAGTTAATAAAATTAAATTCGCAATTTGTTTAAAAACTTTATGAATAGAAATTTGTTTAAAACTAAAAATATGTAATCATGCACCTAATAATCTCTCCGGCTAAAACAATTGATCTTAAATCCAAAATACCTGTTAACAAACATACTGATATTCGTTTCCCTGATGAAACTTATGCTCTATCCAAAATATTAAAAAAGAAAAGCAGAAAAGAACTGGAAGATATAATGAATATAAGTTCCTCTCTGGCAAAACTCAATTACGATCGTTATCAGAACTGGCATTACCCCTATTCACCGGATGAGGCACGTCAGGCAATTTATGCATTTAAAGGAGAAGTATTTACAGGTTTGAATGCTTATAATCTCTCATCTGACATAATAAATTATGCCCAAAAACATCTTACAATACTTTCCGGTTTTTATGGTTTATTGCGTCCTTTGGATTTAATTTTACCATACCGGCTTGAAATGGGCACAAAACTTCACAACTCTAAAGGAGTTAACCTTTACAAATTTTGGGGTGATAAGATTACACAACTTTTAAACCAGGATATGGAAGAAAACAACTCCGAGATACTTGTCAACCTGGCATCAAATGAGTATTTTAAAAGCATAAATACAAAAAAACTTAAAGCAAAAATAGTTACACCAATATTCAAAAACTCAAAAAACGGAGAATATAAAGTCATTAGCATATATGCAAAAAAAGCTCGCGGATTAATGACAAGATATATACTTAAAAATAAAATCACCAACCCGGAAGAGCTTTTAGGGTTCAATGAAGAAGGCTATTATTACAACAGTAATTTATCGACTCCTGATAAACCGGTTTTTACAAGAGAATACCAGTAATGATGTGATGATTTGGTAATAAGTTGATGAGTTACTACCTTCAAATCATCACATCATCACATTAACCCTTCCAATTGATACGGTCTTTCGTTTCAGCAAACATATTTACTTTTCCGAACAAAAAGTCACCTTCACATTTTTTACATATCATTGGATGATTTGAGACAAACACATTTTTCATATTCAGATGTGACGTTATATTTTTTGCATGATTACCCCATAAGAACCAAACAATATCTGGATTTCTCTCATTAATATACGAAAGAAGTGAAGCAGTAAAATTGCTCCAGTGTTTAGAATGGCTTCCGGGATTGCCAACTTCACACGTAAAAGAGGTATTAAGCAATAATACACCCTGTTTTTCCCAACTCTTGAACAGTTGATTGGGAGGCAATACTGAAAATGACATGTCAAACAGATTACCGTTTATCTTTTGCTTTATCTGATTATAGGTAAGATATTCACCCTCATAAGCAGCATAAACAGTCCTGATAATATTTTTCAAAGACACATTACGGAATTTTGCATCCCAACTGTTTAGGGTTGCCACCTCAAATGCACGTCCTGTTGCAACACCAAATTGTGGATAAGGATCCTGGCCAATTATAACTACTTTAGCACTTTCCAGGTCATTAGTCATAAAATGCAATACTCTTGAAATCTTTGGTGTAAATTCATCAGAAACATTAATAGTACTTTCTTCTATCCTCTCTAATTGTTCAATAATCTGCTCTGATAAAAATCCTTTCCAGGATTCATGAACCGGAGCATATAGTTGTTCCAAAAACTTACTCATAAATATGTATTTAATGCAAATGTACTGTTTTTAACAGCACAACAAATCAAGTTTATCAGGTATATTAATTAGATTTGTTTCTGCATTGACAATTTAAATACTATTTACGGATATAGTTACAGACATATAGAGAAATAACAAATGAGCCAAAAATCCAAATATAAAATAGCCCGGATATTATCACACATAACACTAATAATATTTATCAGTTGTAACACTCCGGTCCCTTCAATAATTTCAAATGGTAAACATTACATACCAATAGATTCAACACTAAGCAAGTCTGCTGAGACTGAATCAATAATAGAACCTTACAGGAAGCATATTGAAAAAAAGATGAACAAGGTTATAGGTTATTCTAAACAGAACCTGACCAAAGGCCGTCCTGAAAGTTACTTATCAAATTTCATTGCAGATATTTTACTTGCTGAAGGTATTGAAATTGCAAAAAACAAGAATCTACCCATACCCAAATTAAGCATCATCAATGTAAAAGGATTACGCTCACCAATAAAACGTGGGTCAATAACAGTCGGAAATATATACAGGCTCATGCCTTTTGAGAACGAACTTATTATACTAACTCTCTTTGGGCATCAAATACAGGCACTATTTACGCACATGACAGAGATTGGTGGTGATGGGATATCGGGAGCTTCCTTTGGCATTAAAAACAACAGACCTTTTAATATTAAAATCAATGGCGAACCATTAAAAATGGCAAAGTCATACACCATAATAACTGCTGATTACCTTGCAAACGGTGGCGATAACTACGCTCTCCTGCCAAAAATCAAAGAGCGTTACAAAACAGATATAAAGATAAGAGATGTAATAATAAGTAGGATTAAAAAATTTACTACCGAAGGAAAACAGATTAACTCAACTCTCGACAAAAGGATTTATTATGCCGACTAACAGAAGAAAATTCATACGAAATATATCAACCGGAATATTGGCAATAGGCTCAGGCATTCCATTGTCAATGTGTAAAAACTCCAATTATGAGCACCTCACTATATTGCACACAAATGACCTTCACAGTCAGATAGATCCTTTCCCTAAAGACCATCCAAAATTCTACGGTATGGGTGGATTAAGCAGGATAGCAGAAAAGATAAATGAAATAAGAAAATCACATCCCAATGTTCTGCTTTTGGATGCCGGGGATTTTTTTCAAGGCTCACCATATTTTAATTTTTACAAAGGTGAGCTTGAGATAAAACTGATGAATAAAATGGGCTATGATGCATCAACATTTGGCAACCATGAATTTGACAATGGAATAGAAGAGCTGGCACAACAGATATCAAAAGCCGACTTCCCATTTCTTAACTGTAACTATGATCTTTCAAAAACACCTTTACAAAACCTACACCAACCATATAAAATCATAAAAAAAGGGAAGACAAAAATAGGAATAACAGGAATAGGCATTGACCTTAATGGACTGGCAGATCCATCAAACATTAAAAACCTGAGATATACTGATCCTATGAGCAAAGCCGAAGAAACCGCATCACACCTTAAAAACAGAGAAAACTGCAACCTTGTGATATGTTTATCTCATTTGGGTTATAAATACAAATCCGATAAGATAAGCGACATTTTTCTTGCTAACAACACAAAAAATATTGACATAATAATTGGCGGTCACACTCACACTTTTATGGATAAGCCGGATATGATTACAAACAGACACAACAAGCAGGTAATTGTTCACCAGGTCGGATGGGGAGGTCTGAGACTTGGAGTATTGCAATTAAAGATTCCGTTAAATAAAGAAACTGAGCCGGAACTATTTAGTCCTAAAATTCCAACAATATCTTAAACACTCCACCCGGATTCTCTGACCACTCCTTAAAAGCTAAAAATGCTTCTTCCGGAGACACCACTTTACTCAAAACCATTTCCGTTGGGAAATTACCGGATTTCAATAGTAAAATGACATCTTCAAAATCTTTGGGCGTTGCATTTCTTGAACCAAGAATGTCCAATTCTTTCTGCACCCACAGTTTGGTTAAGAAACTAATCTCATTTTTGGCATAACCAATACAAACCATTCGTCCTGTAAAAGTCACCTCTTCAATACCCGCCTGATAAGTAACCGGATTACCGGCAGCTTCTACTACTTCATCGGTTTTGAACATTCCTTTAAGCAGATGTCCGGGCTCAACTGCCTGATGGCTTTTCTGCTGAGTAAATGTCTATGCATTTTGTATTGACTCCAGAGCCTTTATTGTAAATTTATCTAATTTCATATCTCGTAATTTTCAATTCGTAATTCGTAATTCGTAATTAATTCTTCAAACACCCTACTATATATAGAAACACACAACACAAAGACACTTTGTCATCTGAATTTCAATACATTATGACATTTTTTCATGATTATTTAGTTTTTCCTGACAATTTGTAATCTAACTCAAACCTGACCATTGTAGTTTAATTCAACTCTTTTCTCCTTAGCATACAGAAATAAAACTATGTTATAAAACATATTTATACGGTTGACATTAAAAACATAATATCATAACTTGCGTAACAAAAATTTCGAAAAAACTATCATCATCCAATTTATTTTAACAAAACTCACAACTTAAAATATTACGTCATGAAAAAAAATCTACTCTTTACGTTCGTTTTTTTCTTATTTTCTATTTTATTAATAAATGCACAAGGTACAAATACTCTTTGGTCTGAAGACTTTGAGGGGGACTGGACAGCAGACTGGAATACTGATGCTGGAACATGGGAAGCTGGCATTCCCACAAGTGGCCCAAATGCTGCCTATGCAGGTGATAAATGTGCTGCAACTGTTTTGGGTGGGAATTATACTGAAAATGTTTCAAGCAGGTTGATTCGCCATTCATCATTTATAGTACCATCAGCTTCAGAAAATCCACGATTACGTTTCTGGCATTGGTACAGCTTTGCAAATAGCG
>CBDUZZ010000043.1:0-38629 GCA_965371855.1 uncultured bacterium | reverse complement strand
AAGATACACCCGTTAGCTAAAAAATTCAACTTTTTTCGACAGTAGGGGGATTGCATATAACGTATGTATAAACGGAACGAACTCCGTTTATTTCGCATATATCAAAGCTATCAATTTATTTTTTAAACTCGAAATTATTTAATGGATTCTTTATGGGATAACCCCCTTGTTCCCGCATCTTTTGCATCGTGTGGAGATTAAAATTTGTAGCTTTCAGTCTGTACATCTTCTCAAACCTATGTCTGCTCACGGGGCGACTGTTTACATGTTATACATAGTCATCCGGTGAGTAAATATAACAGAGCAATAATCCAGTGGCTTGCCAACTATTTATTCCCCAAACCGGAATAAGTGGGTTTCAATGAGGTTTCTTTCGGCAAGATATTTTTCGTAGTCGCCTTTAAACCGGATGCGGGTGTCGATTGTTTTGTTCATATCACCGTTAATCCCGATAAGTAACTCACAGGCTTCGCGCACTGCAAAATTACTACCGATATTCCCCGTAACATAATCACATATATTGTTAGAAATCACATATTCTGTTGTGAGAGGGCTGCCTGAACGACTTATGAGAAGAGATACACCAACCTGCTTTGCTACCTCTATATCCAGAATGTCATCATACACAAAAGCGATCTCTTCTTTTTTCAATCCATGCCGGTCGCAAATAATATTCAGAGCCTCTGTTTTATTTATGTATCTCAGAAATACAGCATTCATATGTTCACGAGTAGCAAGCTTTAACGCTAGTTTGTTATTCTCTCCGGTAATGATAAACATGTATGGCAGATGTCTGTTTCGCAACCAAAAATCCAGCTTGAACATATTCATACCCATTGCATCGGGTTCAGAAAACAGACTCCCCTCGTCACTCATTTTTGAACCGTTATTAAAAACACCATCCCAATCAAAAATGACAGCTTTAATATTAGATGCCTTATTTTTCAAGGTTGAAAACGGAGTAACAAACCGGCCTCCTAAATCAGAAAACTGCTTTTCAATATTTTCCATTATAACATACAGGCTTTATGAACTTTTAACTTTAAAAACTAATTCATCCCTTGTTTATTGTATATTAAGGGGAATAACACAGAGTCATTGAGACACAGAGTCTATTTTTTTATTTGATGATACAAGTCATTGGCCTTTTGAAGGTCTTCAGGAGTATCAACACACATGGTTTCCTTAATTTCCGTGATACCACACTTTACCTTATACCCGTTCTCAATCCAGCGCAACTGCTCCAGCGATTCTGCTTTCTCCAAAGGAGTAAGTGTAAGGCTGACTATCTCTAACAAGATTCCTGGCTTATACCCATAAATCCCTATATGACGATAAAATGTGTGATTATCTGCCCACTTGTCTTTCTCAACTTTCTGAAGGAAGGGCAGGGGAGATCTGCTAAAATAAATTGCCTCCTGCTTCAGGTTCAAAATCACCTTAGCCTCTTTCTCATCAAATATCTGTTCGTTATTTTCAACCTTATTAACCAGAGTTGCTATTTGTGTATCCCGGGCTTCAAAACATTTTTGGATATCATATAGTTGATTGGCATCGAAGAATGGTTCATCCCCCTGGATATTGAGAATAATGTCGAAATTCAAATACTCTATACCACTAACAATCTTTGCAGCTTCAGCACAACGCTCAGTACCGCTGGTGTGATATCCAGCTGTCATAACAGCCTTTCCGCCAAAAGCCTCCACAGCATCAACTATACGCTGGTCATCGGTTGCCACATAAACATATTGAAGAGCTTTTCGGCAATTTTCATAAACGTGTTGTATCATTGGTTTGTCACCAATCATGGCAAGTGGTTTGCCTAGCAATCTCGATGATGAATAACGGGCAGGGATGATGCCTAATACTTTATCTGACATAGTTTTTTGTTAATTATTCGATGATGTAATGATCGAATGATTTAATGCTTCAATTACATTTTTAGAAACAGTTCCCTTATTTTCTCTTTTGTGATATGGTTTTTCCAATCAATTCCAAAAGCATTATTCCACATATGCTCAAGAGCCCATGAGGTTTCTACCATCTGATCCAGTTGTTCAACGGTACTGTTGGCAACTACCCCTGTTGGAATTTCAACCTGCTGTGTCTCCTGCATCACTTTAAACTGCTTAAATCCTTCAGGATAGTACTCTTCAAGTTGATTAAATACAACACAGTTTCCTACTCCATGATGAACACCCAGAACATGAGACAGCCCATACGACAGTGCATGGCAAACACCAACCTGAGCAAATGTAACGCTATTACCACCAAGCAGTGAAGCAACCATCATTTTTTCATCGTTATCAATTCGTGAGGCTCCGGTATCAGAAAAAACTTCAACACAAAGTTCTGATGATTTCTCGGCAAAGGCTCTTCCCAAAGAGTTTATCCATGTGCCGTTCAGTGATTCTTCGTTATGAATATAACAATCCATTCCGGTATAAAATCTTTGATCAGGAGGGACAGTAGCCAACAGTTCCGGGTCAAACACTATTTCATCAGGCATTGTATAATCACATTTTATCCCCAGTTTTTTTTCAGGGCCACTAAGTACTGCCGTCATCGAAACTTCAGCACCGGTACCCGAAATGGTAGGTACACATATTGTATATATCCCTTGTTTATTAATCAGGTCTAAGCCCTGATAATCGGCCGAATCACCGGGGTTTGTAACCATCAGCCCTGTTGCTTTGGCATAATCCATTGTAGTACCACCGCCAATACCGATGATTGCGGAAGGAAGGATTGAATTAAAACCAATTATCTCGTCACGATATCTGTTTACCAGCGATGTTTTTGGCTCATTGGTAGTGTCAATCCAGATTAACAAATCACTACTGTTTTTCGGCAATTTGCTTTCCAGCTCTTTACCTTTGAAATAATCATCAACCATAAAAACCGACCAGCTTTGAGAATTCTCTTTTCGACGCTCAATCAGTTCGTTTAAGTGATTAAAACTTCCTTTGCCAAAAGCATAGTATCCGGGATTTATAAAACTTCTAAAGTCGTATAGCATAATAATAATAGTTTATCAAGTTAAAAGTTTGTCAAGTTTTTAAAGTAGAACGTTTACCTACTGTTATGGAGGTTTCTTATTTTCGGGTTTCAATTCCTCAATGTCACCACAGTCTCCAACGGATCAGCCTAAAACCTGATCAAACTTCTCACACAGCTCTTTCAACTCCTCCTCTGTCCACATAATTTTTACAGAAATAGAAATCAACCTGCTAATAATATCATCGGATTTAGGCAATTGAAGGGTTTTATAATCCTGTGGGGCATCAAAAAACTGAAGTGCAACGGGGGCTGCTACTTTCATCTCTTTAAGATGATCCCAATTTTTAATGTAATGGTAATTGTTATTGTACCAATAGGCAGCAGGAATACCAACACTTGTCATTTTATCAGACACCTTTTTAGCCTCTTTGGCCGTTGGCAGGAAGATATTAATAACTGTAGCCGAATCGCCTGATTCATCAGGTATTTCACGGAAAGATACCTGTGGAAATTTTTTCAGGTAGTCTTTCAGTACTTTTTTATTAGCCCTCTGATGTTCGATGATAAAATCAATTTTTCTGAACTGTGCCAGGCCAACAGCAGCATGCAATTCACTAATTCGATAATTGGTTCCTAAAATGGGGTGATCTTCAGCACCACGATTATCACCAATATGGTTATGACCATGGTCAGACCATGTGTGAGCTTTCTCATAAATCTCATCACTGTTTGTAATAACAGCTCCACCTTCGCCGGCAGTAATAATCTTGAAAAAATCGAAAGAGTAACAGGCAACATCACCAAAGGAGCCAAGAGGTTTTCCTTTGTAAGAACCGCCCAATGCCTGAGCTGCATCTTCAATAAGAACCAGATTGTGCTTTTTACAGATGGCAAGAATTTCATCAAGCTTTGCCATGGCGCCAACCATATGAACCAAAAGTATAGCTTTTGTTTTAGGAGTGATAACAGCTTCAATGCCTTCAGGCGAAAGACAAAGCGTTTCGTCTACTTCGGCAAAAACCGGGATTGCTCCACAATTGATAACAGCTTCAACCGGAGCAATAAAAGTAAACGGAGGAACAATGACCTCATCACCAGCTCCTATTCCGGCAGCTGCAAGAGATACATTATCAGCAGCCGTTCCGCTGGAAACCATATGGCAATGTTTTACTCCGTGAAACTCAGCAAACTCTTTTTCAAAAGTTTTGGTTTTCCATATCCCTTTACGGGCTTCATCATGATTATATCTGAAGAGGATACCTGTTTCAAGAACATCCATCACCTCTTTACGTTCCTCTTTACCAAACAATTCTGTACCTGGCATATATTTTTTATTTTAATGAGTTAATTTGTTAATGTGTTGATGTGTTGATTTTCAAATTAACTAATCAACACATCAGTAATCAGCCAATCATCACATCATTAGTCTAACACTTCCAGCTTTACCAAATCCTGAATATCAAGCATGCCAATAGGTTTCCTGTTTTCAAGAACTATAATATTATCAATCTGTTTCTCTTTAAATATAGTAGTGGCATTTATAAGCAGATCGTCGACATCGACAGAGATAGGTTCAAAAAGTTTGAATTCACTCATCTTTTTAGTCATGATTAATGCCCCGTCTTCATTCAGATGACGACGAAGGTCACCATCGGTAAATACTCCTGCAATTTCACCGTTTTCATTTACAATAGAAACAGCTCCCATTCCTGACCTTGTCATTTCAACAATAGCTTCGTTTACAGTGTTATTAACTGTAATAACCGGATTTACCCCTTGTTGCAAAGCTTCTTTAACTTTCATGGTCATTTGGCGGGTATGAGAAATAAATTCCTGTGTGCCTATTGTTGTAAAGTTGTTGGTATTCATCTGTTTCATAACACGCCATGGGATTGTACAGCATTGAGCTCCAAGATGAAGGGCATTCTTAACATGCTCGGGATGACGAACTGAAGAGAACATAATCTTACTGTCGTATCCGTAATGATCAACAATCTCAACGCAATCCTGAATCAATTGCAGAGCATCATAACCCTGATCCTGCATACGACCGACAAGTATACATACATAAGTTGCACCGGCTGCCATAGCCATATATGCCTGCTGAAGATTATACACAAGGTGAATATTCACCATGATATCTTCATCGCGTAGCATCTTACAAGCCCGTGTTGCTTCTACTGAGGCAGGAATTTTAAATACGGTTCTTTTTTTATCTAATCCCAAATCGAGCAGGCGGTGAGCTTCGGCAACAATCTCCTCAGCAGTATCACCCAATGACTCAATCTGTAAAACAGGCACCATCTTTGAAAGTTCCACAATAGTGCCGTCAATATCGGTAATGCCATGACGGTGCATAAAAGTAGGTGTTGTTGTCAAGCCATCAAGAAACCCTAGTTTAAAGACTTCTCTAATTTCATTAATATCAGCGGAGTCAAGATATAATTCCATCATAATGTTTAATTTTTATATTGTTTTCTGTATTGTTTTTCTAAGTAGTGTATCTCAATCAGTGGTTTTAAGAACTCTTCCAGTTGGTCAATGTCAATTTGACTGGCGGCGTCGCACAGTGCGTCACATGCTTTCGGGTGAGCTTCAATAAAGATGCCATCTATTCCGGCAGCAACACCGGCACGCGCTATCGGCTCAAGGTACTGACGTGTTCCTCCGGCCGGATCAGAACTTGGTATCCCATAACGGCGAATACAGTGCGTAATATCAAACACTACCGGATAACCAATTTGGTTTAACTCATAAAAACTACGAGGGTCAACTATCAGATCGTTATATCCGAAAACATAACCACGCTCTGTAAGTATAATGTTCTTATTCCCGAAATGTTCAACTTTCTGAACCGGTTTAATCATATTTTCAGGGGCAATAAACTGTCCGTGTTTTATATTTATGGCTTTGCCTGTAGCAGCAGCCTCAGTAACCAAAGAGGTTTGCATACATAAATATGCAGGTATTTGAATTATGTCAAGAACATCAGCCGCAGCCTTCACCTGTCCAACATGATGCACATCCGAAATAATCGGCACATCAAATGTTGTCTTTATCTTTTCCAGCATCTTCAAACCCTTTTCAAGACCCGGACCATAGTAGTAGTCAACCGAGCTACGATTATCTTTAATAAAAGAGGATTTGAAAATTAATGGCATATCTAACCGTTCAGCAATTTTCTTTATCCTTTCAGCCGAATCCATCATTATTTTTTCGTCCTCAATAACGCATGGGCCGGAGATAAGAAACAACTTTTCCTCTCCAAAAGTCCTATCTCCTACTTTAATATTTTTCATATAGTTTATATGCTAATATTTAATCGGTGCAATTTACAACTAAAAAACAATTCATAGAAATATTATGACACATAACAATTCCTTTTCACGTAATAGAAGCAAAAAATTTAATACTTTCGCAAACAAAGTTATTTTGTTCATTATAAAATTAATCAATATGAAACGAATATTATTTATTTTACCTATTGTTATTGTGTTGTTTGGCTCTTGTTCGTCTACAAAGTTTACGACTAATTATGACAAGTCGATTGATTTTTCAAAGTACAAAACACTTGAGTATTATGGATGGACCGAGGGTAGTAGTCATCGGTTAAGTACTTTTGACAAACAAAGAATAGAACAGGCTTTTGGCAGGGAATTCAAGCGGCGTGGTATTGAGGTTGTATCCAAAGGCAGTGGTGGAGATTTGTTTGCATCTCTTTATATTGTAAAACAAAACAAAACATCATATTCAGCAACTACTGTTAGTACAGGTGGTGGATACTATGGTTACGGATATGGTGGGTTTTACGGATATGGTCCAGGTTGGGGATACGGCTCCGGTTATTCTACAACATCTGTTCATGCAGTTGACTACAAAGTTGGTACTTTGATTTGTTCAGTTTTTGATGCTAATAATAAGGTGCTTATATGGGAGGGTGTTATTAGCGGAACAATAAATGAAAATGCTGATGAAAGAGCAAGAAATACTCCTAAGATGATAGGCTATTTAATGAAAAAATATCCTGTAAAACCTAAAAAATAGGTTAATAATTACAAGTGAACGATCAGTACTTCCATCATTAATCCATATGCTGAATATGAATCATTACCCATAACGTATGTATAAACCGAACAAGTTCCTGATATTTTGCATATATCAAAACTATTAATTTATTTCATAAACTCGAAATTGTTAATGGATATTTTATTGTATTAATATGAGTAATCAAGGGATAAATTTATACCATAGTTTTAATTACATTGGTTCTATTAACTGCCACTGCATTGCTTTTATGGGTGATTTTTCGCAGACTATATCTATCAAGTCATCAAGAGTAAGTTACCTTTGGTAAGTTACTAAAAGTTACTTCACTTTGGCAGTGAAAATAATTTGGACATGAGAAATGCAATTCATAATAATCCGTTTGCAGTAACTACTTATATTGATTCTGACTTTTTTTGTGATCGCAGAGAAGAGACAAAGAATATCATTCAAAACTTAAAAAATGGAAATTCAGTAACACTAATTGCTATCCGTAGAATTGGAAAAACAGGATTAATTCATCATGTTCTTCAAAAATTACCTCATTCAATTAAACCTATATATGTTGATATTCTTGATACTGAAAATATGAATCAGTTTCTCAACAGATTCTCCAATATCCTGAAAAAAATATTGATGCATGGTTAAGAACAAGAATACAATCATTAAAACTACTGTTAAAAACGGAATTAGTATTTAAGGATTTCGATGATAAGGGAAATATGTATTACAGTGTTTATGATGTTTTCTTTCGCAGATGGTGCGAAAGTAGTATAGACTATTCTGCTTTATAATTAAACCTGGAAAGCTTTTTCACGTCTAATTAAAAAAGCAAAAAGGACATGGATAAATTACAGGAGATTCACCATCTGTTAGGCAGGGCTGCATTTGGTCCGGCGTTTAGAGATGTTTCATTATACAACAAACTATCGACAAACTATGTGTAATTAACGGTGTAGGATATCCGAATCCCGACAGGTCACATTTCAGGTCGATGGATATATGGCAGTCTGCCAGTGACTCAGATAAATTTGTCAATACAGGATGTTCTGATAATGATTTTCTCAGAATTTGGCAGAAGGGTTGCCCAGAATGCCAGTGGAGGAACAGACCATGGATGTGCAAGTAATATACTCAGAACAACTGACCCGTGCGGATTTAAGATGATACCAATATTTGTTATTTTGAAAAATACATTAAGTAATTAGAGATTATAATATCTACCAAGTCAGAGTTATATATACTAATCTATTTGCTTTCGAAAACGTGTGGTCTCAGGAAACAAATTTTAAAAACAAATGTAATATTATATATGCCTGATAGTTACAGGTTTCATTTTTGTTGTTAATCATGATACTTTGTGATAGTCTCAGGAAAAACAATTAGTGAAACATTTATATTACATAATAATCAGAGAATTAAAGATTATTTCTAAGAAAAACACACTGAGACTTTAATTAATTTGGTATCATTATCAAATCCAAGCAGTAATTAATTAAGCGTTGATAATCTTTATGTTAGCTTTTAAGGGTCAGTTGTTCTGATACTGCTCATTGGCGACAACCTTAAAAAACCGAGACCACCCAATCTGAAAGATTTAGACAATGGGGATTTGAAATTTACCGTTGATTTCAGGTCGATTTACGCTACAATACTGAATAGGCATTTAAACAGTTCTGTCGCCGAGGTGTTAGGAAAAACCTTTCCGGAACTAGGGTTTATTTAATCCGCATTAATATTCGGAAATCTTACATCCTTAACCATCAGTTGCAGTGTTATTGCGCCGTTAAAATTGTTCTCCTCAATAGCATAACAGACATCAAAGGGACCGTTATTCTTAACTCCATCCAGCTTGTCACCCATAGAGAAACCGATACCCTTTTTAATTGCTGCTGAACGTTCTTCAATAAGTTCCACCTTCAGGTGTTCTTTGTCTTTTCCTACCTGTTTGCTTGTTCCGTAGTCAAAAACATTTTTAGTTATAAAAACAGGATTCATATTTCCCGGGCCAAAAGGACTGAATTGTTTAAGAATGCGATAAAATTTAGTAGTAATATCTTTCAGATGAAGAACAGAATCAATGTCTATTTGAGGGATTAGTTGCTCAGGAAGGATTGTTTCAGAAACCACCTTTTCAAAACGTTCCATGAATTCAGGAACATTCTCTATTTTAAGGGTCAATCCGGCAGCATACATATGCCCCCCAAAATTTTCAAGCAGGTCGCTACATGCATCTATCGCATTGTATAAATCGAAGCCATCAACAGAACGGGCACTTCCGGTTGCTAAACCTTTCGACTCGGTTAAAATTATCGTAGGCCTGTAAAATGTCTCTATTAAACGTGATGCAACAATGCCAATAACACCTTTATGCCAGTCGGGATTATACAAAACGGTTGTTTTTTTCTTAAGTTGCTCCTTGTCGTTGGCAATTAAATTAAAGGCTTCATCCGTAATATTTCTATCAAGCCCTTTTCTTGTGTCATTTCGTTTGTCTATCTCTTTGCTTCTGTGATTAGCAATCTCATCATTTTCGCTGACAAGCAGCTCTACAGCATCACGCCCTGACTCAATACGCCCTGCTGCATTAATCCGTGGGCCAATTTTAAATACAATATCACTTATGTTAATGTCTTCTTTATCTTCCAGCCCTGCAATTTTAATTATCGACCGTAATCCTATACAGGGATTTTTACTTAGTTTTTGCAATCCGTAATATGCCAGAATACGGTTTTCACCAACCAGAGGAACTATATCGGATGCAATGCTGACAGCCACAAGGTCAAGCATATCTAACAGCTGTGACTCCTTAAAGTCTTTATAGCGACAGAATCCCTGTAGAAATTTAAACCCGACACCACAGCCGGAAAGATTTTTATCAGGATAATTACAATCATCTCTTTTAGGGTCAAGACATGCAGCTACATCAGGCAGAGTATCTCCGGGAGTATGATGATCACAAATGATAAAATCAATATTTCTATCTCTGGCATAAACCATCTTATCAACAGCCTTTATGCCACAGTCGAGAGCAATTACCAATGAAGCCCTTGTTTTATATGCATAATCAATGCCTTTGAGGGATATTCCGTATCCTTCATTATATCTGTCAGGAATATAAAAATCAAGATTATCGTAATGAAGTTTTAAGAAGGAGTATACCAGAGCTACGGATGTTGTTCCGTCAACATCATAATCTCCATAGATTAATATTTTCTCATTCCTGGAAAAAGCTCTGTCCAGCCTGTGGATACCCTCTTCCATATCTTTCATCAAAAACGGGTTGTGCAGGTCTGTGAGTTTAGGTCTGAAAAAAGCTTTTGCTTCCTCATAATTTGTCACTCCCCGCTGAACTAACAGGTTTGTGAGTGTAGGGTGAACCCGTAGTTTCTCTACCAACTTTTCTATCGCCTTCTCGTCACTTTGGGGCTTTATGTTCCACCTCTTTTCCATATATCTGATTCCCTATCTGTAATAAAGTTGCTATTTACGATTAATAATTAATAATGTCATCTGAAAGAGACATCAAAAATTGATTCAATATGATTTAATAGCTGTTTTTTTATCTTTTCCATATCTTGTTTCTCTCCCAGCTCTTTTTCCATTGAGGTAACTCCCTTATCTATAAAACCACATGGATTTATGTGATTAAAGTATGTAAGGTCAGTATTTACATTAAAAGCAAATCCGTGCATTGTCACATAACGACTGGCTTTTACACCTATTGCGCATATTTTTCTGGTACGACCGGGAGTGCCTGCATCGAGCCAAACTCCTGTTGCACCATCTAAAAGGCTGCTTTCGATGTTATAATCCTTAAGTAACTTTATAATAGCCTCTTCAAGTTTAAAGATGTAATCCTTAACACTTAATCCCAACTCTTCAAGGTCTAAAATTGGATATCCGACAATTTGTCCCGGCCCATGGTATGTTATATCGCCACCCCTATTGGTTTTAAAATATGATGCATTGATTTTTTTCAGAAACTCATCATTTATAAGCAGATTATTTTGTGTGCCACTTTTACCTAATGTGTAAACATGGGGATGTTCACAAAAAAGCACTCTGTTGTTTACTGTTTTTCTGTTGTTTTCATGCTCACGGTTATACAGTTTCGTGTTAATGATATCGTCAAAACACTCTTCCTGATAACCCCATGCTTTTTTATATTCAATCAATCCCAGATCTTTAAAAACAAACATATCTTTAATTGTTTATCAAGTTATCAAGTTACAAGTTATCAAGTTATCAAGTTTGTAAAGTTTATCAAGTTATGAAGTTTATCTTTTTACTTGATGAACTTTCTACTTTTAACTTTATAAACTAACATGTGCTTCTGCGTTATAAGATGAACGGACAAGCGGAGCACTCTCAACATATTTAAAACCTTTTTCTAACCCAACCTCTTTATACATGGTAAAGGTGTCAGGATGGACATACTCCTTAACAGTTAAATGTGCGGGTGTTGGTTGCAGATACTGCCCAATGGTAAAGACCGAAACTCCGGCTTCAAGCAGATCATCCATAACTTCCAACACCTCATCCTCTCTTTCCCCAAGTCCGAGCATGATACCCGATTTGGCAACACTGCCGTTTTCGGCAATATATCTTAAAACACCCAGGCTTACATCATATTTTGCTTTTGTGCGTATTTCGGGGGTTAGGCGTTTTACTGTTTCCAGATTATGTGAAATGACCTCAGGGGCTGCATCAATAATCATTTTAATTAATGACTTTGTTCCGTTAAAATCCGGTATCAGAACTTCAATTGTGGTTCCCGGGTTTATCTCCTTTATTTTACGTATGGTCTCAACCCAAATTCTTGCACCACCATCATCAAGGTCATCTCTGTCAACAGAAGTGATGACAGCATGCTTTAACTTCATTATTTTAATCGACCGTGCTATTCGCAAAGCTTCTTTCTCATCAACCGGAAGGGGTTTACCGGTAGCGACATTACAAAACTTACATGCGCGTGTACAAATATCCCCTAGTATCATAAAGGTAGCAGTCCCTTTTGCCCAACACTCTGCCGCATTCGGGCATTTACCGCTGGTACAAATGGTATGCAGGTTATTCTCTTTTACAACCTTGTTCATCCACCTATACTCCTCGGTTCCCGGTAACTTTATTTTCAACCAGTCAGGCTTCGATATTTTCCTTTTTACCTTTACCATCTCTTTCTACTATTGTTAAGAAAAATTCAGGCAATATTAGTCAAAATAATTGGTCTCTACAATAGCGATTTTATAGCGGTGAGTGGTGGGTATTGAATGATTCGTAAACCCACGACAATTGACTACAACCTTAACGATCGAAGTCTGATTGTTGTTAAAGCATTATCGTATATCCTCATTGAAGCATTCACTCATTTTCAAACAGCTAAATATTATTTTGAGATACTGACAGGGTGGGAAGTAATAGCTACGTTCTTACCTTGACAGTAGAGACTTGAAATGTATGTATTTCTTTTTGTTGTTTTTATTATCTTTGCAACAATTTTCAAGACCGAACAGTAAAAATAAGATTTTTTGAATGAGTAATATAGAGTTAAGCGAACAGGAGATAATCAGAAGGAACAGTTTGCAGGAGCTAAGAAAATTAGGAATTAACCCTTATCCTGCCGAAGAGTATAAGACAACTCATTTTTCAACTGATATTAAAGAACAATTTGAGCCGGAGAAAGAAAATCTTCAGGAGGTGGTTCTTGCCGGAAGAATTATGAGTCGGAGAATTATGGGGAAAGCATCTTTTGCTGAAATTCAAGACTCAGAAGGAAGAATTCAGATATATCTTAACAGGGATGAGATTTGCCCTGATGAAGACAAGTCATTATACAATACTGTTTTCAAGAAACTTCTTGATATTGGCGATTTCATTGGGGTAAAAGGCTATGTTTTTAACACACAGGTGGGAGAAACTTCCATTCACGTTAAAGAACTTACTGTCTTAAGTAAATCTCTTAGGCCTCTGCCTATTGTTAAAGAGAAAGATGGAAAAGTTTACGATGCATTTTCTGATCCTGAGATGCGTTACCGCCAGCGTTATGTAGACCTTGTTGTAAACCCCGAAGTGCGTGAAACATTCAGGAAAAGAACGATTCTGATGCAAACCATCAGAGATTTTTTTAACGGTTTTGGATACCTGGAAGTGGATACTCCTGTTTTGCAACCAATACCCGGTGGAGCTGCTGCCAGCCCGTTTGTTACACATCACAATGCACTTGATATTCCGCTGTATTTGCGTATTGCCAATGAATTATACCTTAAACGGTTGATTGTAGGAGGCTACGAAGGCGTATATGAATTTTCGAGGAATTTCCGGAATGAGGGCATGGATCGAACACACAATCCTGAGTTCACAGCCTTAGAGATTTATGTGGCATACAAGGACTATAACTGGATGATGGATTTTACGGCTGAGATGGTTGAGAAAGTTGCGATTGCACTACATGGAAAAACAGAGATTCAGGTTGGGGATAAGGTTATTGACTTTAAAAGACCTTACAAGAAGGTCACTATGGTAGATGCCATTAAAGATTATACGGGCATTGATATCGCAGATATGAATGAAGATCAGCTTAGAGAAGTATGCGATGAACTGGACATAGAGCACGATAAGTCGATGGGTAAAGGGAAGTTAATAGATGAGATATTTGGGGAGAAGTGTGAACATCACTACATAGAGCCCACATTTATTATCGATTATCCTGTCGAGATGTCTCCTTTATGTAAGAAACACAGGTCAAATCCGGAACTAACTGAGCGCTTTGAACTGTATGTTAACGGACAGGAACTGGCTAATGCCTACTCAGAGCTGAATGATCCGATTGACCAACGTGAGCGTTTTGAAGAGCAATTGAAACTTCAGGAGAAAGGTGATGATGAAGCGATGTATATCGACTACGATTTTATTCGTGCTCTTGAATATGGCATGCCTCCTACTTCCGGTATGGGTATTGGCATTGACAGGTTAACAATGATGATGACAAACTCTCCTTCTATTCAGGATGTTCTGTTCTTCCCACAAATGAAACCGGAGAAAAAACCGGAGAAAGACAGCAAAGAAAGCTTTATGGAATTGGGTATTCCCGAAGAGTGGGTGGCCCTTATTCAAAAGGCAGGGTTACTTACAGTTAAGGAGTTAAAGACAGCGAACCCCAATAAAGTTCATCAGGATATTTGTGGGTTAAACAAAAAGTTTAAAATGGGTTTTAAAAACCCCTCTAAAGAGGATGTTACAGAGTGGACATTATAAAAACAGTAGCAAAAATATGATACAATTAGCCTTGTATGTTTAATTTTCTTAATATCTTTATTTATTTTAAAGAATAAATTATGGATGAATCTCCAAAAGTTGGAATTATTGGGAGTGGTAGTTGGGCTACTGCTTTAGCCAAGTTGATTTTAAATAACGTTTCATCAATCAATTGGCATTTCAGGAACAAGGAGTATATTGATAAATTCAGGCAGTTTAAACACAATCCCAATTACCTTACCGGTGTTGAGTTTAACATGGATAACATTTATCTCTCATCTGACATAAACGAAATAGTTGAGAAATCAGACATATTGGTTATTGCTATTCCTTCAGCCTTTTTAAAAGATTTATTAAAACCCTTACTAGCTCCTTTAAAAGACAAGTTTATTGTATCTGCCATTAAAGGTCTTGTACCGGATGAGAATATGATTATCGGAAGTTACCTTAGTAAGTTTTATGACATCCCTTCCAGCTCATTAGGTGTTATTTCAGGTCCTTGTCATGCTGAAGAGGTTGCCCTTGAAAGATTATCCTACTTGACTATATCCAGCCAGGATGTAGTTAAAGCCAGATCATTTTCCACTTTACTGGCATGTTCATATATTAAAACTTCCATCTCTGATGACATTTATGGAACTGAATATTCAGCTGTTTTGAAAAATATCATGGCAATTGCATCCGGTATTTGTCACGGACTTCGTTATGGCGACAACTTCCAGGCTGTTCTTATGTCTAATGCCATTCAGGAAATAAAACGTTTTGTTGATACTGTACACCCAATTTCCAGGGATATAAAGAGTTCGGCTTATCTGGGTGATTTGCTTGTTACAGCCTACTCACAATTCTCGCGTAATCGCAATTTTGGAGTTATGCTGGGGAAGGGCTATTCGGTTAAATATGCCCAAATGGAGATGCTTATGATAGCTGAGGGATATTATGCTGTTAAAAGTATAAAAGAGATAAACCAACAGTACAAAGTTAATATGCCGATAACTGACGCTGTTTATAACATCATATACGAAAAAATTTCCCCTGCCATTGAAATCAGGTTGTTAACGGAATACCTGAGATAATGTTAGGTAAAAGGTAAAAGGTATAAGGAGTAAGGTTTAAGGTTTAAGGTATTAGCATATCCGCCTCTCATCTAAGCCGAGACAGGTGACCACAATGGCTGGATAAATAAAGACGGGCAGGCATATAAGAGAGTATAAACTATTTCTAATATGACCTTATAATTCTTATATGGTTCAAGAAAACAAATTATAAACAGATGATGAGTTGATTTGATGATGCAGAGCGATGATGAGGTGTCCTGACTTTCAACTTTTAACTTGATAAACTTAATAAATTATGGAACATTTCAAAATAGACATTTCAAAAGTAACCGGTTTTGTTTCTGAAGAGACAATCCGAAGCTATGAGGATAAAGTGCTTAAAAGTAATGAAGAACTACATAACAAATCAGGAAAAGGATCGGACTTTTTAGGGTGGCTGGACTTACCGTCATCAATAACCAAAGAGCACATTGCTGACATTGAAGATACTGCAAAGAAGATTCGTTCCCTTGCAGATTATGTGGTGGTGATTGGTATCGGAGGCAGTTACCTTGGTGCAAAAGCAGTAATCGATGCTCTGTCTGGCAGTTTTGATCATCTGCAAACAAACCGCAAAAATCCGGTTGTTTTGTATGCCGGACAAAATATTGGTGAAGACTACAGCCATGAACTGTTGGAGCTTTTAAAAGATAAATCATTTGCTGTTGTGGTGATATCCAAATCCGGAACTACTACAGAACCGGCTATTGCCTTCCGGTTGCTGAAACAATTAATGGAAGAAAAATATTCAACTGATGAGCTTAAAGACCGGATAGTTGCAATCACTGACGAGAAAAAAGGAGCATTACGTATATTAGCTAATCAGGAAGGGTATAAAACATTTGTTATTGCAGATAATATTGGCGGACGATATTCAGTTCTTACTCCCGTAGGACTGCTTCCTATTGCTATTGCCGGATTCGATATTCAGAAGTTTGTTGAAGGAGCCCGGTTTATGGAGAATCAAACTAAACCTGGAGTATCTTTCGATGAAAATCCTGCTACGATCTATGCAGCTACCCGGAATGCTCTGTACAATGATGGAAAAGCAATAGAGATATTGGTTAACTATCAACCCAAACTTCACTATCTGGCAGAGTGGTGGAAGCAGCTTTATGGTGAGAGTGAAGGAAAAGAGAATAAAGGAATATTCCCTGCCAGTGTTGATTTTACAACGGATCTGCATTCAATGGGTCAATGGATACAGGAAGGAGTTCGCAATATTTTTGAAACTGTAGTTTCGGTTGCCACTCCGAACAAAAACGTAGCGGTTCCTGAAGATGCTGCAAACCTCGACAGCCTGAATTATATTGCCGGGAAACGTATAGATGAGGTCAATAAGATGGCGGCATTGGGTACTTTGGTAGCTCATGTTGATGGTGGTGTGCCAAATATTAAGCTGGAGATTCCGAAATTAGATGAGTACTATCTGGGAGAGCTGTTGTACTTTTTCGAGAAAGCCTGTGGTATCAGTGGCTACACTCTTGATATTAATCCATTTGACCAACCCGGAGTAGAGGCATACAAAAAGAATATGTTTGCCCTGTTAGGGAAACCGGGATTTGAAGAGGAGACAAAAGCAATTAAGGCAAGGCTTTAATTATTATTTAGTATCTGTAAAGGAATGAAACTAAGTTCCAAAGGCTTTCACAAGACATCGATAGTTTATTTTTACCTGATGATGCAGGGTTATGAAGTTAGCAGACGATTTTACCTTTAGCTGAATCTACTAAATTGTTATTGAACTAAATTCTTTCACTCCATTACAATAATTCATACTTCTATTTGTTATAATAGTAGATAATTTCATATACCTGTCTACTATGCGACTAAGCCGTATCTATTATATACTGATGTTCTTTTTATTTGTTCCTGCCGGCATATATGCCCAGACGAACAAGAAACCTAAGCTTAATAAAGGAACATCTAAACGGCAAATAAAGAAAAAACAAAAAGAGGCCTACAAAAAAAACAGTGATGTAAACACATTCAATCCAATACAACCCATGGGTTCAAGGCAAAGCGCGGAGAGAGATGATATTTTTTGGAATAGCGAATCGGCCAATACAGTTTATAAAAACGCCGGAAATATCAGCTTAACAACACCATCACGTTACGGAATAAAACAAGGACTGGAATTATCAACTGTATTAGGTTATGATTTTTGGGTTCCTAACTTGATGCTAAAAAAAAGATGGTATAATGACCGCATAATCATATCCACACGGCACGGCCTTTATTGTGGTACTCCGGGTTTTCACTGGGCACAAAAGAATGGTTACTATGACTTTGTTGACTCTCTTGCAATAATTCCATTTATATTGTCAGTGCGAAATGAGATATTTTTCAGTTATGCAATTTATTACGATGTAAATTGCATTCAGAGGCAACCGACAATAGTATTAACATTAAGTGGTGGAATTGACTTCGGAATTCCTTTTGGAGAGAGTACCTTGACAGAAATAAACCATCATTTTCTCACAAACCGAAGTCCGGCTCTAACAGGACAAGGTGTTACAGGATATGTGAAAGCCAGAGGAGACTGGAAAGCTTATGACTACCTCTACCTCGGCACATCATTCAATTTCTTCTTCGGGAATTTTACCGGGAATTGGTCGTTTGAAAACAGGACTGAAATGCAGACATTTATTACACAAAACTTTTCTGTATCTGTTGGATTCGTCTTTTCGGCCGGGCAATACAACATCCCCTCAAAATCAAATGTTACCATTTTACCTTTCATAGATATTACATGGTATTTCGGCCAAAAAGAGAGCCGACAAAAAGGACTGTTCAATAAAGGGATGTTCTAATTACGGCATAGTACAGATAGCTATTTTTCTTTAAGTCCTATTCAGAATGAGTCAAACAATGGAAAATTAAACCCGTCTGAGTTTGTTGATTCTCGCAAAAAACCCTGGTCACTAATCTATTGTTTTTTCCTGACACTCTTTGCAGATGCCGAAGATATACAACGAATGGTGTGAAACCTTAAACTGATGAAATTTGCCTGTATTATTCAAAACAGACTGAATTCCGGGGTCACAAAATTCTGTTACTTTTCCACAGTTTGTACAGATAAGATGGTCGTGCTGTTTTGATTCGAAAGCTTTCTCAAATTGCGCAATATTTCTCCCAAACTGATGCTTAATAACCAGTTTGCAATCGAGCAACAGATCCATAGTATTATACAGGGTAGCCCGGCTAACCCGGTAATTCTTATTTTTCATGAAAATATAGAGAGACTCAATATCGAAATGGCCATCACGGGTATAAATCTCATCCAGTATTGCATATCTCTCAGGGGTTTTTCGGTGCCCATTTTTTTTCAAATAATCGGTAAAAATCTGCTTTACTGTCTCTTTTGCCCTGGCCTTATCCATATCTAATCTTATTAAAAATAAAACCAAATGTAAGTAATTTTTATTTAATCTAAAATAGCTTTTCAGAATTAGGTATAAATCATTCACTCATTCTTTCCTGCCGGTTAACAGTATGAATGCCTTTTATTTTCATTAGCTTCAGAATCAGGTTATTTAAGTCTTTGGTATGATGAATGTATAAATATATAGACCCTTCAAATATTCCGTCATGGCTTTCAATCTGTATGGACCTCATATTTACATCCTGATTATCAGAAATCACTTTAGTTAACGTGCTCACTATTCCAAGACTATCGATACCGGTAATGTTAATACGCGCTATATATGACAATAATTTTTGAGACTCCCACTCGGCTGAAACGATCCTGTCTCCATGACTTGACATAAGCTTAATGGCAATCGGGCAATTCCTGTTGTGTAAAACAAGTTTGCCATTTTCATCCTGATAGGCTATAACATCATCGCCGGGTATAGGATGACAACAGCTTGGAATAGTATAGTTGTGTTGTTCTTTATCATCTGTCAACAAAAGAGGTTTCTTTTTATCAACCTTTAACGACTCTTTCTCTTCATTTTTACCTTTTCCAAACGATAATTTCCAATACTTAACCCATTTGTTATATGGTTTATCACTTAATATTTTTGATGCATCACTAAGCTCAATAATGCCTTTGCCAATCTTAAAATACAACTCATCCTTATTATTTGCATTATAATGACTTTGTAATTTTTTAAGAATTTTGGAATTAATTGTCAGTTTTTTTTCCAGTAGATATTTGTCAAGCGATTTTTCACCTATGTGAATAAACCTGTTGCGCTCTTTTTTGAATATCTGTTTTATTCTTGTTTTGGCTTTGGCAGTTGTCACAAAATCAAACCATTCCCATTTAGGCTTTTGTTTCTTTGAAGTAAGAATTTCAACCTGATCGCCGGTTTTTAGCTTATGACTTAATGGCACAAGCTTGTAATTAACTTTTGCACCAATACATTTGTACCCCAAATCAGTATGAATTTCAAATGCAAAATCAAGAATTGTTGCACCGTTAGGCAGGACAATTTCAGCCCCTTTAGGAGTAAAAACCAATATTTCAGAAGAGAAAAGATTTAGTTTAAAATCATCCAGAAATTCCAATGAATCATCATCCGGATTTTCCAACAGCTCACGAATACTTTTAAGCCAATTATCCAGTTCTGATTCTTTGTCACTGTTCTCTTTGTACTTCCAATGTGCTGCAAATCCTTTTTCTGCAATCTCATCCATTCTATAACTTCTTATCTGAACTTCAACCCAATTTCCGGTAGAACTCATAAATGTAGCATGCAGTGCTTCATATCCATTTGCCTTAGGAACAGATATCCAATCCCGTAATCTGTCAGGCTTAGGCTTGTATACGTCTGTAATCATAGAATATATAGACCAACACTGAGCTTTTTCAGATATGTTAGGCAGAGGTTTAAACACTATCCTTATAGCCAGAACATCATATATCTCTTCAAAAGGAAGATCCTTTTTTTGCATCTTACTCCAAATCGAGTATGTTGATTTGGGTCGTCCTTTGACCTCAAATTCGTACCCTTCTATTGCAAGACGATCTTTTATGGGAGCCGAAAACTCATTGATCTGATTAAGTTGCTTCAGTGAGTTGGCAACCACCTTTTTGCTTATATCTTCATAAATTTTCGGATGTTCATATTTTAAGCTAAGATCTTCTAACTCGGTTTTTATGGCATGTAAACCCAGTCTGTGTGCAAGAGGAGCATATATATAAAGCGTTTCACCGGCAATTTTAAGCCGTTTATTTTCCGGCATAGAATCCAGTGTACGCATATTGTGCAGACGATCAGCCAGTTTTATCAAAATCACCCTGACATCTTCAACCATCGACAAGAGCAATTTTCTGAAATTTTCTGCCTGCTGTGATTGTGACTTATCAAAAAACACTTCCAGTTTTGTCAGCCCATCAACAATAGATGCAATTTTAGGACTAAACATTTTCTCAATGTCCTCAACAGTATAATCCGTATCTTCAACAACGTCATGTAAGAGGGCTGCCACAGTACTTTTCGTGCCCAATCCTATCTCTTCAGAAGCGATACAGGCTACTGCAATAGGATGAAAAATATAAGGCTCACCTGATTTTCTTCGAATCCCTTTATGCGCTCTGTCAGCCAACTTAAATGCCTTAACAATAAGTTTTCTATTCTCTTCTGAACGACACTTTAGGCATGTCTCAATTAAGTTGTCTAATTGCAACTTTATCTCATCCTTCTCATTTTTAGTATAAAAATCGTCCATTACTGCAATTTCTTAATGCCTAAAATAATGATTTCTTCATTCTACTCAAAAAATAAAAACCGAATTTATGCCAATCTCTTCTTTTACTTTTCGATATTCAGAAAGCAAATTTTCCATAATTTCAGAAACAGGCCTGATACTGTTTATCATTGACGAAACCTGCCCAATTTCAAGTTCTCCTTCTTCCATATCACCTTCAAAAATTCCTTTTTTAGCCCGTCCTCTGCCTAACATCTTTTGCAGTTCAAGAGTAGATGCTCCTCTCTTCTCAGCATCATACACCTTTTCAAAAAAATCATTCTTTATCAATCTTACCGGAGCCAACTTTTTCAAAGATAATAAAGTATCACCTTCTCCTGTATTAAGCACACATTTTTTAAATCTCTCATGAGCCGACGATTCAGCTGATGTGGCAAACAACGAACCTAACTGAACACCATCTGACCCCAGGGCCATTGCAGCCATCATGGCTCTTCCCGAACCTATTCCTCCGGCAGCAATCAATGGCAGGTTGGTTACCGACCTGATAAAAGGTATTAATGCCATTGTTGTCGTCTCCTCCCGTCCGTTATGCCCACCGGCTTCAAATCCTTCGGCAACAATTGCATCCACTCCGGCCTCTTCACTTTTTTTGGCAAACTTGCCATTAGCTATTACATGAACTACCGTAATATTATGTTTTTTTAATAAACCTGTCCATTTCACCGGATTGCCGGCAGATGTGAAAACAATTTTCACTCCTTCATTAATAATTACATCCATTAATTTGTCAATCTCAGGATATAACAATGGTACATTCACCCCCCACGGATTAGATGTAGCCTTTTTCATTTTTCCAATATGCTCCTTTAAAACCTCAGGATGCATAGAGCCAGCTCCTAACAAACCCAATCCACCACAATTACTAACAGCAGATGCCAAACGCCATCCACTACACCATACCATTCCTCCCTGTACAACAGGATATTTAATTTTAAACAGCTCTGTAATTCGGTTCATCTATTTTTGGATTATCAAATATAAATTATTTAGTCTATACCATTACAAGGAAATTATTGAATCTTTAACTTTTCACATCCCCAAATCCCTACATCCTATGTTCTCGTTCTTCTCGGGGTTCTTATTTTCATTGAACCTTCGTACAGTTTGAATTTTACAAACCTACTCTCCAGCGGTCCGTTATACAGAGTGTGCTTTTCTGATGGTTTTAACTCTATGTGTTTTAGTGCCTCGAAATTTGAACTTATAATCCAGGCATCATAACCCGTAAAGCGCTGCTTAAGCACTGTTCCAATCATCTTATAAAAATCAATAATGTTATCTTTTTGCAATCTCTCCCCATATGGAGGATTGGTAATAATCATTCCTTCTTTTGCAGGAGGTACTATATTTTCAAACAATGCCTTAGATACTTTTATTTCCCTGTTCAGCCGATACTCAAGGCTTGCCTGCTTTGTAATATCAACAGATAGCATGGAAGCATCAGAACCAATAATGGTAACCCGTGGAGATACAAAATTCTTTTCTGCATCTTCTCTTATTTTATCCCACATATCTTTATTAAAATCAGGCCAATTCATAAAAGAGAACTTTTTCCTGTGCCATGCCGGAGGGATGTTTTTAGCAAGCATTGCAGCTTCCATAAGTATAGTACCCGAACCGCACATCGGATCAAACAGCGGTATCTCCGGTTGCCATTTCGCAATTTTCAACATCCCGGCAGCTAACACTTCATTCAATGGAGCTTTATGTCTGCCATCACGATATCCGCGCCTGTGTAATGACTCTCCGGAACTATCAAGTGAGATAGTAAAACGATCGCCGCTTACATGAACATTGATATTAATGTCAGCATTCTCAACAGCGATAGAAGGACGCTTCCCTGTTTTCTTGCGGAACTGATCAACAATAGCATCTTTAGTTTTAAGAGCAACATATCTGGAGTGTTTGAAAACATCCCCAAAAGCAATACTATCAATAACAAAAGTGTTAGTCACACTAAAATGCTTTGACCAGTCGTATTCATATACTCTCGTATATAACTCCTTGTCTGTTTTTGCCCTGAACGACAGCAAAGGTACCAGTATGCGTAAGCCTGTTCTCAAATGCAGATTTGCCCTGTACAAAAGCTCTTTATCGCCTTCAAAAGCAACAGCTCTTTTTTGGGGAATAATATTTTTTGCTCCCAACTGTAACAGCTCTTCTGCCACAATATTTTCAAGACCGTGAAATGTTTTAACTAATAGTTTCAATGTATATACCCCTTTCTATTAAACAGATTGCAATTTAGCCACAAAATTAAGTATTAGCAACAAAGCTAATAATAATACCGAATGTTTATATTACCTTTGAAAAAACAACTTGAATTGTACTTAAACCCGTTCTTTACACAAGAAACAAATGAACCGGCAGAAAATTTTTCGATCCTTTTTAGTTTGGCGCCTAAGGCATGTAAGTAATCGTCAGTTTATGATGATACTAAGCATTCTTATTGGTATCGCATCCGGTATAGCTGCTGTAGTAATTAAAAATCTGGTCCATTTAATAAGCAGTTTTGTGAAAGGAGTCTTAAGTTCTGAATATGATCTGTTCTATTTTGTTGCTCCTGTAATTGGCATTTTCTTAGCTGTTTTATTTATTAAATATATCATAAAGCGCCCTGTCCGTCATGGTGTTCCAAACGTATTGTATGCCATCTCTAAGGCAAATGGGAAAATGAACTCGCACAATATGTTTTCATCTGTTATCACCAGTGCTTTAACTGTTGGTTTCGGGGGAAGTGTGGGACTGGAAGGACCTACGGTATCAACCGGTGCTGCAATTGGCAGTAATTTTGGCAGGTTGTTTCACCTTAACTACAGGCAAGTCACACTATTGTTGGGGAGTGCATCGGCAGCGGCAATGGCTGCAATATTCAAAGCCCCTATTGCCGGGGTTGTATTTGCTTTAGAGGTAATAATGCTCGACCTGTCGCTTTTTTCAATAGTTCCGTTACTTCTTGCTTCTGCTTCTGCCGTAGTAACCTCTTATCTCTTTTTGGGTCAGAATTACCTTTATCATTTCCGGTTCGAAACCACATTTGAACTTATAGATATTCCTTTTTATGTATTGCTTGGTATTGCAACCGGATTAATTGCTGTTTATTTTACTAAAATATATATCTTCATAGAACAGTGGTTCGAGAAGATGAACAAACGTTATGTAAAGCTGCTTGTAGGAGGAAGTTTATTAGGAGTTATACTCTATTTTTTTCCGTCTCTGTATGGTGAGGGCTACTCAATAATAAATGATGCTCTTGCCGGTAATTCATACTCTTTGTTTGAAGGAACACTGTTTGAAACCTGGAGTGCCAATTATACGGCAATGATATTTATGATCTTTTTTGTTATTGCATTAAAAGTTGTAGCAGCATCACTAACATTTGGTGCCGGTGGCGTAGGTGGAATTTTTGCTCCTACACTGTTCATGGGTGTTAATACAGGCTTATTGTTTGCTTTGTTAGTTAATAAATTAGGCTTTCACCAGTTACAGATTGAGAATTTTGCTCTTGTTGGAATGGCTGGTTTAATAGCCGGGGTTTTGCATGCACCATTAACAGGATTATTTCTTATTGCTGACATTTCGGGTGGATATGCCCTGTTCCTCCCTCTTATGATTACAGCCACCGTTTCATTTGCAACGGCAAAAACTTTCTTAAAACATTCTGTTTACACGCATCAGTTAGCTAAGCGAAAAGAGTTGCTCACACACGATGCCGATCAAAATATTTTAACTTTAATGCACATCAACAAACTTATTGAAAAAGATTTTGCAATAATATCACCTGACACTACACTTGGAGATTTAGTTGAAAAAATATCTGAAGCACATCGCAATCTGTTTCCTGTGGTTGATGAAAATGGAATATTACACGGAATGGTGAAAATGGATGATATTCGGAAAATCATTTTCAAACCGGAGCTGTATGATAAAGTTTACGTTAAAGACTTGATGTATATGCCAAAATACTATATCAGTCCTGATGATTCAATGGAAGATCTGGTAGATATGTTTCGTAAGTCGGGCCGATTTAATATTGCAGTTATTGATAAAGGAAAATATCTTGGCTTTATTTCACGGGCTAATGCATTTACGGCATACCGTAACCATCTGAAGATGTTCTCATCATCTTATTAAAGTGTATTTATTCCATGAAAATAAAAGAAGACAAAGAACGAAAGCTACGTAAATTAGAGGATGAAGAGTGGAGAGAGATTCCCTATACAGATAAGCGTTATCAGGTTAGTAATTATGGACGAGTTAAAAGTTTTTGTTACGATGCTGTTAATGGCAGGATTATAAAGCCTGGTGTTATTAAGGGATTTTACAATGTTAGCTTGAGAGTTAAAGGCAAAAAGAAATCTTTTTTAGTTCACAAATTAGCTGCTGAAATGTTTATCCCGAAAGATACTGACGTGCAAAATGTTGTTATTCATATCGACTGGAATAAAACCAGTAATCACATAAGTAATTTACAGTGGGTTACACGAGATGAGAGTTATAAACGAATGCATAAAGTACTTCATGAAACTCGAAAAAAAGCAGGTAAGGTTGTAACCAGTTCCAAACTATCACCCGATGACGTTAGAGTACTCAAAGGATTACTGCAAAAAGGAGTAAAACAAAATGTTATAGCCAAGCTGTTTGCCATTAGCGAAATGCAGGTTTCCCGCATAGCAAGAAATGAAAACTGGGCTGAGATAGAACCGGCTATTAATGCATAACATCTATCTTTTTGATGAACAGAACATGAGAAAGACCAAAGACTTTTACCCACGGTATTCCATATTAAGTCAATTTAGTTAACTGCTCATTTTATTTAAGTGCAAATTTTATTTGTTTTTACATCTAAGTTCCTTATTTTTCAATTCTAATAATTTAAACCATTTTACAACATTTTATCATGAAAGACTTAAAACAATACATTGAAACAAATAAGGAACGATTCCTGAATGAACTGTTTGAACTAATCCGTATCCCATCCATAAGTTCGTTAGCTGAACATAAGAAAGATATGTATCGTGCTGCAGAACTATGGAAAAAGATATTGTTGGATGCCGGTGTCGATAAAGCTGAGATTTATGAAACAGAAGGTAATCCTGTTACTTATGCCGAAAAGATTATAGACAAATCAAAAAAAACTGTTTTGGTATATGCCCACATGGATGTGATGCCAGTTGACCCTGTTGATTTATGGAACACCGAGCCTTTTGAACCGGTTGTAAAAGAGGGTAAGATATGGGCACGAGGAGCAGACGATGACAAAGGACAGGGATTTATGCATGCAAAGGCATTTGAATATATGGTAAAATCAGGCCAGCTGGATGTTAACGTGAAGTTTCTAATTGAAGGAGAAGAAGAGATTGGCTCACCCAGCCTTCCAAAATTTTGTGAAGAGCACAAAGAGTTGCTTGACGCAGATGTGATACTTGTATCTGACACCGGAATGATCGCTCCTGATGTTCCTACTATCACTACCGGCTTGAGAGGCTTAGCATATTGGCAGGTAGAAGTTACCGGACCTGATCATGACCTTCACTCCGGGCTGTTTGGCGGGGCTGTTGCTAACCCGATAAATGTACTGGCCAAAATGATAAGCCAAATGGTTGATGATGATGGCAAAATTACCATCCCCGGTTTTTATGATGATGTACTGGAGGTATCTGACGAAGAGCGCGAATTAATGGCACAGGCTCCCTATGATGAGGAAGAGTACAAAAAAGCTATTAATGTAAAAGCGTTAGCCGGAGAAAAGGGATTTTCCACAAATGAGAGAACAGGCATAAGATCTACTTTTGATGTATGTGGTATTTGGGGTGGATATACAGGTGAAGGTGCAAAAACCGTTCTTCCATCAAAAGCTTATGCTAAGATATCGTGCCGTTTGGTACCAAACCAGGATCATCAACAAATTGCTGAACTTTTCATAAAGCATTTTGAATCGATAGCTCCCGAATCTGTTACAGTAAAAGTTGAACACCTACACGGAGGACAAGGATATGTTTGCCCTATTGACATTGATGCATACAAAGCAGCAGAAAAAGCTTGTGAAGCAGTTTACGGCAAAAGACCTGTACCTGTAAGAAGCGGAGGTTCTATTCCTATAATCTCAAGTTTTGAGGAGATACTGGGCACAAAATCCGTATTGATGGGATTCGGACTTGAGTCGGATGCTATTCATTCTCCAAACGAAAACTTCCCTCTTGAACAATTCTACAACGGAATTGAAACATTACCATATTTCTATAAATATTTTGCTGAAAATGTGATAAAAACAGTACTGCTATAATTCATCCCGGCTCCTGCTTATACAGGTGTCGGGAGATTTTAGCCAAATTGTAAGACGATTTATTCCGGAGGGTTTATTTAAAAAACAAGCTATAAGAACTATAATGACACGTATGAATCTATGAATAATAAGCAAAAAGTTACTAGTATCACTTCGATTAGTACTTCTAAATTTATAATACTTAGCGTGTTGACATTTGGCTTGTATGAAGTTTGGTGGATTTATAAATCTTGGAGGTTTTTTAGTGAGAAAGAAGATTTGGAAATAAACTCTGCGACAAGAACAATCTTTTCAATTATTTTTCTAATTCCACTATTCAGGAAAATTAAGAGATACACAATGTATATTGGAATCACAAAATATTACTCTTCTATTCTTCTCTTTATTGGTTATTTAATTACAGCTTTATTAGCCAATCTCCCAGATTATTACTGGTTGATTTCACTATTTTCATTCATATTCTTAATAAGTCCATTTGAAGCACTAAATCAATCTATAAAGAAGGATCCTGAATATGAATTAGAAATATTGAAAAAGTTTAACAGAAAACAACTCGTATTAGTCATTGTTGGATCAATGTGGTGGATAATTACAGTACTAGGAATTATAGTCTCTTTTGAAAAAAGTGACAATTACACCATTTATGAAATAAATGCCAGTATCCAGTCGATTAAGCCAGGAGAGTTTCAGCCTTAACTTCTCACAGAACCGTATCCATTGCTTGTGTGCGATTGTATCGCATTCCTATAGGATAAAATGAAATCGAAAATGACTATACAACATAATGACATTACGGTTATTGGCACACACATGAAACATCCATGATTGGATTTAAACACACAGGAGGGATGATTAAAATGACCACAGCCTGCACGAATAAAAAGCAAAAAACACTCTGTGTCTCAGTGCCTCTGTGTTAGTCATTTAGTAAATTAGAAACACATGAAAAAAACGATCCTCATATTAAGCATTATATTTCTAATCTGTAGCAATTACTGTTTTAGTCAAGATTCATTTTATAATCAGCTTGCCGACTCAACGATTACATTAACTTATGACCAGGTAACCTATGACCCGAGCTACTATGCAATTGACTATCCCAATGGTGATGTTCCAAAAGACAAGGGAGTTTGCACAGATGTTGTAATCAGAGCCTATCGAAAAGTATGGATTGACCTTCAGAAGGAAGTGCATGAAGATATGAAGGCCTATTTTGACAGATACCCCGGAAATTGGGGGCTTAAAACAACAGATAAAAACATAGACCACAGAAGAGTTCCAAACCTTATGAAATTCTTTGAAAGACATGGTGAGGTAAAACCAATTACAGAGAATTCTTCTGACTACATACCTGGCGACATTGTATGTTGGAATTTAGGAGGTGGAATAACTCATATCGGAATAGTGTCTGACAGGAAGCCCGACGACAAGAACCGATACTTAATCGTCCACAATATTGGAGCAGGCCAGGTAATGCAAGACTGCCTTTTCGACTTCGAAATAATTGGACATTATCGATATAAATAAGCAATTTGAATACTACTTCCCCCTTTTCTAAGGAAGAGACTACTTAAAATACTTAAACCCGACTTATGCAGTAGGAGATTAAAACATTTACATATTTTCCACACCCCTGCTTTTTAGGGGGCACAATGTCTATTTTTTTATATTTTATCATTTTTTTACCTGCCTTTTTTGCCCACTTCATATTTTTTTCATACTTTTACAGACGAAAAATAGAAAATTTACAATTATGGCAACATTAAGATTTCAAGCGTTAGCAGAAGTGATGAAAAGAACACCAAAGATGGTATCGTTACCTTCATTTAAAGTTTCAGATTATTATGGAGAGATGGTATTTGGGAAAGTGACAATGTCCAGATATCTATCAAAAGATGCATACAAGGCAGTTAACTCAGCAATAGAAAAGGGTACACTTATAGACCGTAAAGTTGCCAGCAGCATAGCTGCAGGCATGAAAGCGTGGGCAATTGAAAAAGGAGCAACTCATTATACTCACTGGTTTCAGCCATTAACAGACGGAACAGCAGAGAAGCATGATGGATTCATTGATTTTGGCGATAACGGAAATATTATTGAAGCGTTTTCCGGATCACTTCTTGCCCAGCAGGAACCTGATGCATCATCATTTCCATCGGGAGGTATCCGTCAAACATTTGAAGCACGAGGTTATACAGCATGGGATGTTTCCTCTCCGGCTTTTGTAGTGGGCACTACACTTTGTATTCCTACTGTTTTTATATCATATACGGGCGAAGCACTCGATTACAAAACGCCACTATTGAAAGCTTTGGCAGCTATTGACAAGGCAGCAGTTGGTGTATGTGAATATTTCGACAAGAATGTTACTAAGGTTCACAGTAACCTTGGATGGGAACAAGAGTATTTCCTTATTGATACTGCTCTTTTTCATGCTCGACCTGACCTTGTACTTACAGGAAGAACCCTTATGGGTCACTCTTCTTCAAAAGACCAACAGTTAGACGATCACTATTTTGGTTCTATTCCTGAGCGTGTTACTCAATTTATGATAGAGCTTGAGATAGAATCACACAAGCTTGGAATTCCTGTAAAAACCAGACATAACGAGGTTGCTCCTAACCAGTTTGAACTTGCTCCAATTTTCGAGGAAGCAAACCTGGCAAACGACCATAACCAGCTAATAATGGATGTTATGAAACGGGTTGCTCGTCATCACAATTTCGAGATTCTCTTCCATGAAAAACCATTTGCCGGAATTAATGGATCAGGTAAACACAATAACTGGTCATTAGGCACTAACACTGGCGTAAACCTACTTGCTCCGGGTAAAAACCCAAAAGGGAATTTGCAATTCCTCACTTTCATTGCTAATGTAATGGCTGCAGTATTCAAAAATCAGGATCTGTTAAGAGCCACAATTCTTTCATCTACTAACAGTCATCGTCTGGGAGCAAATGAAGCACCACCGTCCATAATTTCAATATTTTTAGGGTCTAAAATCTCATCCATGTTACAAAATCTGGCAGAAAAGATTACAGATCAAAAGATGAGTCCTGAAGAAAAGACCGCAATAAAATTAGGTATCGGTCGTATTCCTGAAATACTCCTTGATAATACCGACCGTAACCGTACTTCTCCGTTTGCATTTACCGGAAACCGTTTCGAGTTCCGTGCTGTTGGTTCATCAGCTAATAATGCTGCTGCTCTAACTGCTTTAAATGCAGCTATGTCTGTTCAGTTGACGGAGTTTAAAAAGGAGGTGGATACACTCATAGAAAAAGGAGTTAAAAAAGATGAGGCAATATTCCAGATGATTAAGAAGCTCTATCTGGAATCAAAAAATATCCATTTCGATGGTGACGGATATTCTGACGCATGGGTTGAAGAAGCAGCAAAACGAGGCTTAACAAATATCACAAATGTACCTGAATCATTATTGAAATATCTCGAGCCGGCTTCTATGAAGTCTCTTGTTAAGAGTGGTGTTATGACAGAAAAGGAACTGGAAGCTCGTGTTGAAGTTGAACTGGAGAAATTCACAATGAAAGTTCAGATAGAAGCCCGTGTCTTAGGCGATTTGGCAATAAACCATATTGTACCTACGGCTATCAGGTATCAAACTTCATTGATAGAAAATGTTAAAGGAATGAGAGACATCTTCAGTGAAGCCGAATATAAGAGTTTGGCAGGATCACGATTAAGTCTTATTAAAGAGATTTCAGGACACATATCTTCTATCAAGGCCAAAGTTCACGAAATGGTTGAAGAACGTAAAGAGTGTAACATCATTGAGGACACTAAAGATAAAGCATTTGCTTATGATCAGAAAGTTCGTCCTTATTTAGAGGACATTCGTTCTCATATCGACAAACTGGAGCTAGTTATTGACGATGAGATGTGGCCATTGCCAAAATACCGTGAATTACTGTTTACAAGATAAATGTGCCAGGAGCTGACAGCTTATAGCTTAAGCAGTAAAACATAAAAAATAAGTCACCCCATCACTATTTCCATTTCTGAAAAGTGACGGGGTGATTATTTATGGGGCGACTTATTTTAATGCAATTGTTTCAGATACATTTTGATTCGCATTAGGATATTCCTTTTACCGTATATAGAAATGGTTTGATTGTCATAATGCACATCTGTATATTCACGCGATGTAGATAAATACAGAAAAAGACAGAAGCCCAAAGTGACAAAAAATCAAGAGATGCAACATGAAGCATCCTTAACTTTGTGAATAAAATTGTGTTTAACTTCTTTATTCTTTGAACTTTTTTATAAATATTAGCAGCAATTATTAATTGACAGTTAGTACATGGGATGGTTGAATGATATTAGGAGGCGTATGCCTAACATTAGTTTGAGGCGTGCAGGCAATTTGGGCAAGCTATATTCTAGTTATTGGTACAGCAGAATTGTCAGGCAACCAGTTCATTGGGGGAAACCATTTGCTGTTTCTGTTGAACCCGGTACAGCCTGTACATTGTATTGTCCTGAATGTCCAACGGGAGCAGGTATGTTAAAACGGCCTAAAGGTAGTGCATCGTTGTCCTGGTACGAAAAATTGTTATCCGAACTGTCGCCCGAACTTACAGTCTTAAATCTTTATTTGCAGGGAGAACCTCTTATGCATCCTGATTTACCTAAAATGGTAAAACTGGCATCTGACAGGAATATTTATGTTATTACATCAACTAACGGCCAGGTTTTTAGTGAAGACCTTGCCATTGAGCTTGTGGCATCAGGTTTGTCAGAAATATATTTTTCGTTGGATGGGGTTACGCAACAAACATATGAGAAATATCGAAAAGGAGGTGATATCGAAAAGGTGAAAAATGCCATAAAAACACTTAGCAATGTTAAAAAGAAATTAGGGAAAAGAAATCCTCATGTTGTTGCACAGTTTATTGTTTTCAAACATAACGAGCATGAAGTAAATGATTTCAAAGAACTTGCAAAACAACTGGGAGCAGATAAGGCAGAGATTAAGAATGCACAATTTAATAAGTTTAGTAACAGTGAAGTTGAAGCTCCATTAGATAAGCAGCTTAGGAGATATACTTCGATTAACAGTTTAATGCTTAAAGGTCGCACCTACAATCATTGTTGGAGGTCGTGGATGTCAGTAGTTTTTACATGGGAAGGGGTTGCATTGCCATGTTGTTATGATAAAAATGGAGATTACGCACTGGGCAGTGTAGAAGATAATGGATTTGAGAAAATATGGAATGGTGAAAAAAGTAATTCGTTTAGGAGAACTGTTTTGAAAAATAAAACCAAAATAAATATCTGTTCTAATTGCCCTGAAGGAAGAGCCTTTTTTACGTAATTCAAAATTTATTTTGTGAAAAATTCAGTGATTTTATTTGATTTCGGATGAATATTACTATTTTTATTAGGAATTCAGTGTATTTTTTGATGAAAAATCATTGTTAACATTTTTTAAATATTTAACTTTAAACAGAAAAAGTAAGGAGAGCTTTTTTGAGATTATTTAATATTGTTGGAAAGCATCGGATCGGATTATCCGTTCCTATTAAAAATATATGGCAATAGCTTCAGGGACAAAACTTGGAAGAAAAATAGACGTGTTTATAAGAAGGCAACTTGGACCAACAGTTCTGCCTTCAGGAAATAGTTCTCTCTATTGGCGTGAGCGTATTTTTCATTACTTCTCCCTGGCAATCATCAGTATAGGTCTAATTGTATATATTTATTACGGCTTGACGTTTTTAGAAGCTAAGCAATATCCTTATGCGATTTTTGCTACTTTTGTTTTTCTTTCGGCTCTTTTTGCATCCTCTGTTAAGTCTTTACCTTTTCGCTTCAAAGTATCCTGGATAATATTTCTCATATTTCTTATAGGGGTTTATTCGCTTTATGAATCTTTTATCTCTCCAATGGGGTATGTATTGCTGTTTTCATATACCATTCTTAGCGGAATATTATTGGGCCATAAAGGAGCCATACGTACAATATTTATTAATGCATTAACCTTTCTTGTTTTAGGCATAGCTTTTTATTCACAGTTGTTTGACTTGCCAACACCATCAATAGACCTGAAATTATATACTAATATAACCATCTCTTTTTTGGTTGTTAATCTTGTCACACTGTTTCCGTTAATAAGTTTCCTGAACGGATTGGTTTTTAGTCTTGAGAAGGAGAGGCGTTTACGTAAGTTACTTCGACGTGAGCATGAAGACCTGGCTCTTGCCAAAAAGAAAGCGGAAGAGTCAGACCATTTGAAAACAGCATTTCTGTCTAATATGTCGCATGAGATACGCACACCAATGAATGCCATTCTTGGTTTCTCAAATCTTTTGTCTCATCCTGAGATAAATGCAACAGAAAAGGAGGAGTTTGTAAACCTGATAAAAATTAACGGAAAGAATCTTCTGACACTTGTTGAGGATATTATTGACATATCAAAAATCGACAGTGGGCAGCTTGTGATTAAAAATGCCCCTACCAGATTACATGACTTGCTTATGACAGTTTATGAATCGTTTTTTGATGATATAAAACGACGAGGGCTGATAAACCTTAAGCTTTACCTAAAAGAGGGAGTGGGTGATGAAAATATTCAGATACTTACTGATGGTCATCGTCTGAAGCAGATATTTGTTAATCTTGTTGGTAATGCGGTGAAGTTTACAGACCGTGGCTTTGTAGAGTTTGGTTACTCCATGCTTGACGATCAGTTTGTTCAGTTTTATGTGAAAGATACAGGAATTGGATTACCAAAAGGAAAAGAGGGTGATATATTTAACCGGTTCTCTAAATACAATAACGATAAAGAGAGATTGTATGGTGGTACAGGTATAGGCCTTTCTATTGCAAAGCACCTTGTTGAGCTAATGGGTGGTGAAATATGGGTTGAGTCGGAACCATTGGTAGGAACTACATTTTATTTTACTCTTCCGTTTCATAAAATTGAATCAAAACCGACAGGTAAGAAAAACCATGAGAAAAACCATGTTTATAACTGGGAGGGGAAAACATTTCTTGTTGCCGAAGATGAAGAAGATAATTTTAGATATATAGAAGTTGCATTGTCGTTATCGAATGCAAGCTTGATATGGGCACGTGACGGGAAAGAAGCCATTGAAATATTTAAAAAGGTAAATAATATCGACCTTGTTTTAATGGATATTAAAATGCCTCTGCTTGATGGATACTCCGCAACAAGGGAGATAAAAAAGATTGATAGTTCTGTTCCGGTAATTGCTCAAACAGCTTATGCCCTTAGTGAAGAGAAAGAAAAATCGCTTGCGGCAGGTTGTGATGATTATATAGCTAAGCCAATTAGCTATGAAGACCTTCTTAGCACTATCCATAAGTTTGTACCGGGCGCATAAACGGAGTTTTCAGCAAAAAAATGTCCGCTTTTTGCGGATGAAAAATTTACATACCACACGATAAAATCGTGCGGTAGCGGAGGTTGTTTGTTATTTCTTTGGTTGTTTAAAGCCAATCTGTTTTCTTGGCTTTGGGCTCTCTTGCTTATCAATGAGTTCATCCAGATAATTAAAAACAAGTTCTATGTTTTTATCCTGACTCTGGAGCTTCTTTTTTATCTCTTCTATGTTCTGTAAATAAATAAGGTGATGTTCGACGACCTCCCCAACTTGATGTCGCAAATTGCGATTTCAAGTTTATAAACTCTTCTTCTGTAAGTTGGAACATAAAGTTTTAAGGAAACCTTGCTATGTTACGTTTTACCTGTTCAATCAACCTGCGTGTTTCAACTCCGTAGAGTTCTGCCAGATCGCTATCAATCATTACTTTTTGTTCCCTTACAAAATAAATCTTGGTGATTATGATTTCGTCAGGAATAGCTAATTTATTATTTCTACTCATAACGGCAAGTTAAGAAAATAAAAAGCTTAAATTAATAATATAAATACTATTTATTACTCACGCGAAAGGATTCGCACGGCAGCGTGGGGCTTTTCCTGTCTTGTGGATGGATTGGTTTAATGGTTATCCTTTCATTTTATCGGGGTCTTGTCTGGAATCAAAAATATCTGTGATATAGATACATTCATCAACAACCCTGTAAATGATTTTGTAATTTCCTTCAATCAAACGCCGGTGCTCCAAGGAAAGGTGTTCTAAATATGGTTCTTTTTGTCCTTGCTGTGGTTGTAAAAGCAGTGTGTCTGCCGCATCTAGGATACGGTTGCGGATTTCGACTAATTTCTCATATGAGACTTTTGGGGCAATAAACTCAAGGGCTTCTTCCAGGCTAATTATCGCCTGTTCCGTATATACAAGCTTCATTACCTACTCATATTAAGGGTTCTTTGCTCTACTTCTGCCTTGGAGAACACCCTGCCTACCGAGATATCACTTTCCGACTTTTCAGCTCTGCTTTCAAGCTTTGACTTCAAAACTTCCGATTTACGGAGCACTTCATAAAATTCATTAACAACCCTTTCATCTGCCTGGTGCAAATGACTGTGTATAAAGTCTCTTTTTTCAGCTACATTCATAACTCCCATAGTTTTTATCTCTTACAAAGTTAACAATTAATATTCACTTTTGGTTTCATTTCAGCGGATGAAATTTATCCAGGCTGCTTTTTAAACTTTCCAGGTTGTTCAACTGGTAGCGTTCGGTGTTGCTCACATACTTACTTGTGCCCTGCAAAGTATTGCGCTTGTCTCAGGTTGTTGTCTTTCAGCCAATGGGTAATCACGCTGACTCGGGGGTCTGTTTTCCACTGGTAATGTTGGGCACTTCTTCTTTATGGCTCTAAACAAGTGAAACAGGGAGTTTTTAAGTTTTATATTTCCTTGCTTACAAAAAGTTAGCAGCAATTTTGATGGTATATTTGTGGCCCGATTTCGACACACACAAAGACTTTCAACTTGCTAACTTATTACCATGCCCGACAAACAAACGAGCCACACTGTTTCCAATGTGGCTCGCTTGTTTTATTCCCTTGACGCTTATGGCACGGATTGCAAATCCGCGCTAGCGGGGGTATACCTAACTCCTGACTTTAAAAAGTCTTTTAAGAAGCTTTACAAAAAACACCCTTCCCTAAAAGCTGACTTAAAAGAACTTATTGATACCCTTACTGAAAGTCCAAACACAGGAATACATCTTGGACATGATGTGTATAAAATTCGTTTAGCCATTACTTCAAAAGGCAAAGGCAAGTCTGGCGGCGCAAGGATTATCACATATTTGGTTACCGAAGATAATGAACTTTACCTGGTCTTTATCTACGACAAAAGCCAACTTGAAAACATTACCAAAGAACAGATTTTTGAGATGCTTAAAAATGCAGAGCTATTAAAATAGAAAGCCCAACATTCCTGCCGGGCTTTACTATCATTCTACTACTGCCTGTTTGTTACTATCCCACACGAAAGGATTCGTGCGGTAGCGGTGTTCCGCAGTGTATGTGGCAAAACACTTACCAATAGCGAGGTAGAACAGTTATTAACCAAAGGAAAAACTTCTGAAATCAGAGGATTGAAAAGCAAAAAAGGTACAACTTTTAGTGCTTGTTTGGCATTTGATAGCGAGTATAAAACAACTTTTGAGTTCCAGAAAAGTAAAAAGCCTTTTAACAGCAATGTTAATACCCGCTAAAGATGCTCCGGGTACATTGGCTTACTTCGTAAGGGTCATCGCCCCGAACCGTTTCACCGGTGCTGTGCAGCACTATAAAGCAAAAGCCACGCTATCTCTAACGTGGCTTTCTATTCACATTTAAATGTTCTTGCTTCGCAATGTTAGTTGCAAACTAACATTTACATACGACGTAATTACAAATTACGCCGAGCGAGGGGATTGTAGTAATACCTAACTTCTATCAATACCTACACTTCTCCTTTTAGTATTTTTCCTATTAATATGCGTGAATTCTTGAACTCTTTATTTATCCCTTCTGATGTAAAATAATACACTACAACTCCTACTATAATTAAACCTAGAAGTAGAATTATAGAAAGTGGAGAAAGTGCCATACTGTTTAATATTAAAATAGAAATAAATATTAGTAGTAAGAACCAAATAAATAAAAAGACACTTGTCATTACATTCTCAGACATTGAAATTTTAATGTTAGTCCCATTAGATGTTTTTTTTATATCTCCCTTAATTAGTGGAATATAGGATTTTCTATATTCCGTAATACGACGAATTCTAAAACTATTGCCCTGCAAGTTCCCTTCAAATAGTTTTCCTGGTTTGTTTTCAAACCGAAGAAATTGCTTCTCATCAAGACACTGTCGTAATCTATCAAGAACTGTAAGGTAATCATCCTTTGTATCAATATTATAAGTTTTACTCATTTGATTTTCTTGAACAATGATATCTTAGTTTTAATAAACTTTTGAACCACCTATATTCACTTGAAGAGACACAGCTCCTAAAGATTGAATTGAAGCACTTCCTCCTGCACCAATATAAATACCCATTGCTCTAGTACCGTCTCTTTTATTAGCCATACCAACAAAGCCACCAAAATTCACTGTAGCTGTCACTGGTAAAGGAGCTCCTACCGCCATATTAAACTCTGTTCTAGCACCACTAAGGTGCTTATTAATACTAAATTCATCAGGATTACCAGTATAAAACACAGGCGTCACTTTTCCAACTCCAGAAACACCTGCTAATTGAGTCGAAGCTAAAACACCACCAAGGTCAGTTAGATTATAAACACCTTGGTCATCACCTCTCAATACGATTACTACACCTTGTTCTACATCAATTCCTCCAATCAACATTGAGCCAGAACCTCCTCCAGATATTATTATGGCAACTGGTCCATTTTGAGCTGCAACAACCTCTTCCTTCACTTCCAATGTTTGTTGTCCATCTGGAAGCTCCACTTTGTCAAAGAAAATACTTTGACAGGCTTGGCCTAATAAATCGAAAATTCCGTCAAAAGATGGAAAATCAATCATTGGAGAGTTATTTTCCTTTGATTTATCCCCACCATCATCTTCGGGAGCTTGATAGATATTAATCAAATCATCATCAGTAATACCATTATCTTTTTTCCATTCCTCAGTAGAATACATGCCGTTTGGGTCAATAAACCTTATTGGGTTATTTCCAGCATAAACATAAGGACTATGAAATTGCATTAATGGATCTGGCATATGCCACCTCCCGATCGCTGGGTCATACATCCTAGCCCCGTAATCATACCAGTTTACGCCATTTTTTTGATGTTCGCCGGATTTCCAGA
>CBDUZZ010000042.1:0-38782 GCA_965371855.1 uncultured bacterium | reverse complement strand
ATATACTAATAAATATTTGAATATCAAAGTGTTAAATTATAGAAGTCCCCTATAATATATGATTTGAAAAAAGATTGCGTAATGGACTTTGGAAATAATAACGGTCTTCATTTAGAACTTAATAAAACATGCTATCCGTTTCATCCTGATATTACAGATCAGGTAAGAAAGAACAGAAAATTACTTATAAGTCTTTTTGAAAAAGAAAATTTTGTAGTTGATCCTAAAGAATACTGGCATTTTGATTATGAAAATGTGATTTGGGCAATTGAAAAAGGAAAAAAACATGCTAAATTTGGAATTATCAAAGCATAACAGATTATAGAATAATAAATAGTTGTTGCTATTATAAAAAATGAAAATCAATAATCAGCCCATAACAATGTATATAAAAAATAAGCGAGATAGTAGTAATTTTAAGGGTTTTAGCCCGCTTCAACTTCCTTGTAACTTGACAGGTAAGTACCACGCAGTCGGCTACTATTTCTTATACTAACCGTTAATAATAAACAAAGAGTTGGCAATTGGGAGATCGATACGATTGCGGGTAAAGATAATAAAGGGGCTATTGTAACCATTGCTGAAAGAGCAACCGCCTTCGTCCTAATTTGCCAAGCTTAATGGATATACAAATAGATTAATTAGACAATATATTCCTAAAAAAGCAGACTTTGAAAGTATTAATCATTTATATATCAATGAAATAACTATGAAGCTAAATAGAAGGCCTAGAAAAAAACTCAATTATAATACTCCTGGAAAGGTGTTTTTAAATAACTTTGATGATAATGTCGCACTTGCATCTTGAATTTTCGCTTCACTAAATAAAGCACAAATAGCCAGAACTAAAAAAAAGAGACTATCTTTGCGGCCTGAATCCGCCGGAAACTAAAAACCACTACCGGTGGTAAATAATTATTTATGCAGAAATTTATTGAAACCGGCCTGAACTCAGATGTTTTAAAGGCTATTGAAGAATTAGGATTTGTAGAACCAACCCCTATTCAGAGTAAAGTAATTCCCGAATTATTAAAAAATGGTGACGATCTGATAGGCCTGGCACAAACAGGCACCGGTAAAACAGGTGCATTTGGGCTTCCTGTTATACAATTAGTTGATACATCAAACAGTGTCGTTCAGGCTTTAGTTATGTGCCCTACACGTGAGCTGTGTCTTCAAATCACAAAAGACATTAAATCTTATTCCAAATACACTTCAGGGCTGAACGTTACACCAGTGTACGGTGGTAGTGATATCAGAACACAAATTAAAGCTCTGAAAAGAGGTTCCCATATTGTAGTTGGAACACCCGGAAGATTGAATGACCTTATTAACAGAAATGTTTTACATCTCGACAAACTAAGATGGCTGATATTGGATGAAGCTGACGAGATGTTAAATATGGGTTTTAAAGAAGATCTTGAGACAATTATTCAACAGACTCCTGAAACCAAACAAACACTTCTATTCTCGGCAACGATGCCTGATTCAATTGCAAGGATTTCAAAAAAGTACATGAAAAATCCTGTTGAACTTAGGGTAGGAACAAAGAATTCGGGCGCAGAGAATGTAAAACATGAGTTTTACATGGTTCATGCCAGTGACAGATATAAAGCGTTGAAACGTTTGGTGGATGTTAATCCTGATGTCTATGGGATAGTTTTTTGCCGTACCAGACAAGATACTAAAGACATTGCAGATAAACTTATGGGTGAGGGATACAATGCTGATGCCATTCATGGTGATCTGACTCAGGCTCAACGCGACCTGGTAATGCACCGATTCAGAAGTAAGCATATACAAATATTAGTTGCTACCGATGTTGCTGCACGTGGAATTGATGTGAACGATCTGTCTCATGTTATTAACTACAACCTGCCTGATGACGCTGAAGTGTATGTACACCGTAGTGGAAGAACAGGAAGAGCCGGTAAAAGCGGCACTTGTGTTTCAATACTGCACATGCGTGAAATCAGAAGGATTAAGGAGATTGAGAAGCTTTTAAAGAAAAAGATAGAGAGAAAATTGGTTCCGTCAGCTGAAGAGATTACACAAAAGCAGCTTTTCCATTTTATAGACAAAACAGAAAAGGTTGAAATTAACGAAGATGTGATAAGCCAGTTTTTACCATCAATATACAGCAAACTTGCCTGGCTTGACAGGGAAGATCTGATAAAAAGATTCGTTGCTCTTGAATTTCAAAGATTTGCGGAATACTATAAAGATGCACCTGACATTAACGTGTATAAAGACGAGCCAACACACTATAGTAAAAATAAGTTCTCCAGACTATTTATAAATGTTGGCAAAGAAGACAAACTTACGTCTAAAGACATAATAGGTCTGATTAATACTAAAGTAAAAGCCCGAAATGTTGAAATTGGGAAAATAGAAATTTTAAAAAGTTTCTCATTCTTTGAGGTTGACAGTGATTATGAGAGTGATGTTATTAAAGGACTTAAAAAAGTACCTTTTAACGAGAAACGTATTTCTGTAGAACCTGCATCACCAAAGCCAGGATCAGGTGGAGGAAGAAGAGGTAGAGACAGAGACAGAGGTGGGTATAAAGGAGGAAACAGAAGACGACGTTAAAATCCATATTCTATAATATTTAAACAGGGCTTCACATAATGTGAAGCCCTGTTTTTTTTTACATAGTGCCTACAAGAAAACTATTAAATATAGAGGTTGGCGTCATTGCGAACGAGGTACAGCTTGTTCCGATTTGTCGGGAAGTGAAGCCTGCCTGCCCGACTTTAATGTTTTTCAATAGTGGTCAGGCGGGCTTCGTCCTATCGTCCTCGCAATGACGATCCGTGTCATGTTTTCTTGCAGACACTACATAGCTATTGCGCAGGAAGTTTCACTAAGATAGGTCTCGATATTTTAATATCATCTATTATTCTTACAACCCTCCAATGGTTTGAAACCCTTGGAGGGTTCATGCAAATTTTCTTCAAAAACATCCTTCACCCAAATATTTCATAACCTTTATCGACTAAATATCACGCCTGTTTATTACCTTTACAATGCAATAAAAAAAACATCTAATGATTTAATCGTAACAATTTTATTACTACACCTAAAAGTTATTAACTATGAAGAAATTATATTTTTTAGTTTTGGCTGTTATTATATTAACAGCATGTGACTGTGACAAAAGGATTAAACAACCTACCTTTACAAATCGTGACTTAAAGGTAAGCAGTGATATCATGACCCCTGAAGTACTGTGGTCATTCGGACGCATTGGAAATGTTTCTGTCTCTCCTGAGGGAAAAACAGTACTTTTTACCGTTTCATACACTAAGATTGATGAAAATAGAACTTATACAGACATCTACACGATGCCGGTTGACGGTGGAGATTTCACACAAATAACACAAACAACTGCAAACGAATTTGAGGTTGCATGGCATCCTGATGGAAACCAGATTACTTTTCTGGTTGCTTATGATGATGATGTTCAGCTTTATGAAATGAGCAGTGACGGAACAGTTGTTAACAGAGTCACAAACATTAAAGGAGGTATCTCAGGCTATAAATATTCTCCCGACCTAAATCACATTTTATATACGAAAAGAATAAAGCTTGATAAAGATATCCATGATATTTATCCTGATCTTCCTCTTGCTAATGCCCGTATTGAGAACGACCTGATGTACAGGCACTGGGATCATTGGCACAATTATAAGTACAGTCATATATTTTATACTCCATACAAAGATGGGAAAGCTGAAAAGGGCATTGACATAATGAAAGGTGAAAAATATGATTCTCCTCTGACTCCTTTTGGTGGTATGGAACAAATATCATGGAGTTCTGACGGTAAAGCAATTGCATACACTTGCAAGAAACTTACAGGGAAAAAGTACTCTTTCTCAACTAACTCCGACATCTATCTTTACGACTTATCCGGTAAAGAAACCACTAACATTACAGATGGGATGCCAGGATACGATATTGACCCGGCATTTTCTCCTGATAGTAAATTCATAGCCTGGGAAAGTATGGCCAGAGATGGTTATGAATCTGACCAAAACAGGTTATTCATGATGAATTTGGCTACAGGCGAGAAAAAAGATTGCACTGCTGATTTTGATCGTAGTGCACATAATTTAACATGGGATACTTCCGGTGATATTATATGGTTTACAAGTAACGATTTGGGAACTGATGAGATATTCAAATATACATTATCAAGTGATTTCATTAAAAAAATTACAGAAGGTATTCATAATTATGGATCATTTTCGGTAGCTGGAGATAAGCTTATTGCTACCCGAACTTCGATGAGCCAGCCTCCGGAAATTTATTCTGTGAACATAAAAACAGGCGAGGGCACTAATATTTCAAAAGTAAACGACCCACTACTGAACCAGATAACAATGGGAAAAGTTGAAAAACGCTGGATAAAAACCACCGATAGGAAAGATATGTTGGTGTGGGTTATCTATCCCCCGCATTTCAACCCCGAAAAAAAATACCCCACCCTACTCTACTGCCAGGGAGGGCCACAAAGCACCGTTAGTCAGTTTTGGAGCTTACGCTGGAATTTCCAGATGATGACTGCAAACGATTACATTATTGTAGCTCCAAACAGACGTGGTTTGCCGGGCTTTGGACAGGAGTGGAACGAACAGATTAGTGGTGATTACGGCGGACAAAATATGAAAGACTATCTTTCTGCTATCGATGCTTTGGCAAAAGAGCCATTTGTAGATAACAACCGACTGGGTGCTGTTGGAGCCAGCTATGGCGGGTTCTCGGTGTACTGGCTTGCCGGCCATCATAACAAACGATTCAAAACATTTATATCGCATTGCGGAATATTTAATTTTGAACAGATGTACTCTACAACTGAAGAGATGTGGTTTGTTGACTGGGACTTAAAAGGTAACTATTGGGATAAATCGAACAAAACAGCAATGCGTAGTTATGCCAACTCTCCCCATAAATTTGTAAAAAAGTGGGACACTCCAATATTGGTTATTACGGGAGCAAATGATTTCCGTATTCCTTACGCTCAAAGTATGGGTGCTTTTAACACTGCTGTAATGAGGGGTATTCCCGCTCGTTTTCTCTTTTTCCCCGAAGAGAGCCATTTTGTACTGCAACCTCAAAACGGCATTCTCTGGCAACGGGAGTATTTCAGGTGGCTGGATCAATGGTTGAAATAAATTAGAAAAACCTCACCCCTAACCCCTCTCCAAAATGGAGAGGGGAGAATGCAGTTGACACTGTATTTTACTCACCGGGTGACTATCTGTATCAGCCAAAGGGTCACCCCGTGAGTGAAGTTTGCCCGCCTGATTTACGAGTAATGATATTTTTCTTGTCTCTACCTGATTAAAAATATCAAAACAAATAAAACCAAAATTTATCATTAATCATTAACAATTTACCATTATACATTATCTTTGCCGGCCACAAATTATTACAAAAACAACTTATGGAATTCAACAATATCAGGCCTTTGATAAGTAGCAGAGAGGGGAAGAAGATTTACATAGAGACATACGGTTGTCAGATGAATGTTGCCGACAGCGAGGTTGTTGCATCAGTAATGGAGATGGATGGTTACGGAGTTACCTACACACCTGAGGATGCAGATGCAATATTTATAAATACCTGTTCTATTCGTGATAATGCAGAGCGAAGAGTATTAGGTCGTATAGGGGAGTTAAAGTCATTAAAAAAGAAAAATAAAAACCTGATTATTGGCATTATTGGCTGCATGGCAGAAAGAGTGAAAGACAAGCTGTTTGAGAAAGGAGCTGATATTGTTGTCGGTCCTGATGCCTACCTTGATCTTCCAAATCTGATTGGCATGGCTGAATCAGGAGAAAAAGCCATAAATATTGAACTCTCTACAACGGAGACATACGCTGACATAATTCCTTCCAGATTAGGTAAGAATCAAATATCAGGCTTCGTTTCCATTATGCGGGGGTGCAACAACTTCTGCTCATATTGCATTGTACCATACACTCGTGGAAGAGAAAGAAGCAGAGAACCGGAAAGTATTCTCAGAGAGATAGAAGATCTTAAAAACAAAGAGTTTAAAGAGATAACCCTGTTAGGACAAAATGTTAACTCATTCAAATGGAAAAAAAACGAAGATATAGTTACTTTCCCGGAATTGCTTGAAATGGTTGCAATCAGGTTCCCCGGTATGCGCATACGTTTCACAACATCACACCCAAAAGACATGAGTGATGAAACACTACTAACAATTGCCAAACACAAAAACTTGTGCCGGTATATTCACCTTCCTTTACAATCGGGTAGTAACAATGTTCTTAAAAATATGAACCGAAAATATACCAAAGAGTGGTATATAGGCAGAATAGAAGCTATAAAAAGTATAATCCCGGATTGTGGAATATCAACAGATGTGTTTACCGGCTTTCATTCTGAAACGGAAGAAGATCATAAAGAGACTCTGGAACTGATGAAGTGGGCAAAATTCGATTCGGCTTTTATGTTTAAATACTCTGAAAGACCCGGGACTCATGCTGCCAAATATCTTGAAGACAATGTTTCGGAGGAGATTAAATCAGCACGATTACAGGAGATAATAAAATTACAAAGTCAGTTATCGTTAGAAAGCAACCGAAAAGATATTGGAAAAATATTTGAAGTGCTGGTTGAAGGAGTATCAAAAAAATCAAAAGAAGAGTTGTACGGACGTACTTCACAAAACAAGGTCGTTGTTTTCCCTCGTAAAGAGTATAAAAAAGGTAATCTGGTAAATGTAAAAATCATTGATGCCAGCCAGGCAACATTAAAAGGGGTTTCGATTGACTAATGAGAGTCTGTAATAAAGGAATATTTTTTTTAATTAATGCCAGCAAGAAAACTACCCATTTGCCTGCGCTCACCCCTTTTGCTCCCCTAAAGGGGAAAGCCCAACGCGCTGTGTGTGAAGGACGTCCCCTTCAGGGGAATGAGGGGTGCGGGAAGGGATTTTAATTAATTCATAGAGTTCTCTTGCAGACAATTATTAAATATATAACCGGGAGGATGTTATCCTCCCGGTTTGACCTAATTAAACCATTAACAGGTCTTCAGAAAAGGGCTTTGGACGATCAACAAAATAGAAGTGAGAATCAAGATTACTTCTTCGCATTGCGTTTAACACATTCTCGCTTACATTAAAAAGGCTCATCTGGCTCTGATTCATCTCTGAAAGACGATAACCTGCCAATAAAGCATTTAACCCTTCCTCATCAACTCTCTCTACTTTCATCAAATCAACAAACATATTAGTAAAGGGTTTTGTCAACAAATTCAGAATTTCATCTTTGAAACTCTTTGAATTAGAATTATCAAGTTTAACTTTCTTATCAAACGATAATAAAACTGTGTTTTTTATTTGCTTTATATGTAGCATAACTTTTTGGTTTTTGATTCTGGCAACATAAATACAATAGATGTGCCAAAAAACTTTGTCCTTGATATACTGTATCTTACAATTTCCTGACAATCATCTACTTTCCATATTTTGGAATATTTTCTATTTTCCACACAGTCACCAATATAGTTTCTGGTTAAAAAGAGTTACGCAGTTTGATAAATATTTAATATAGTACTACGGAAAAATATCAATAATTTCAATAAATCAATAGTTTCCATTAAATTTGCTATGAACATTCAAAAAAAAAGATGGCAAACATACATGACTTTGAGTCGATACGTCCTTATAATGATAGTGAGATACACGAAGTATTCGAAAGGCTAAAACAAGAAGAACCATTTCTTAAGCTTATAGATTACATGTTCACTAACCTCAATACAAAAGACGTTCTGGATAAACTTCTAAGTATCAAAAGTATCAATCAATTTCAGAATGAGATAATTCTGACTTTTGCACAGGAAGTAACGAGAAATACAACAAAAGGTGTTACACATAAGGGATTAAAAGCTCTCTCTCCTTCAAAACATTATCTTTTCATCTCTAACCACCGTGATATTGTTTTAGATCCGGCAATTATAAATATGCTTTTGGCAGAAAATGGCTTTGAGACTTCTGAGATTGCCATTGGAGATAACTTGTTAATTTTCCCATGGATTACCGATTTGGTAAAACTAAATAAAACATTTATTGTAAAACGGAATCTACCCGGTAGGCAGATGCTTGAAAGCTCAACTGTTCTTTCTCATTACATCAGACATACTATTACTGAACGGCAACAAAATATCTGGCTTGCTCAACGTGAGGGGCGCTCAAAAAACGGTAATGACAAAACACAAATGAGTCTTTTAAAAATGCTTAACATGAGCGGAGAAGGTTCAATCTCTGAAAACTTTGAGCAATTGAATATCGTTCCTGTCTCCATTTCGTATGAATACGATCCATGCGATTATCTAAAAGCCCATGAGTTTTTTCAAAAAAGAGAGAATCCTAAATTCGCAAAAACGCAGGAAGATGACCTTCAACACATGAGAACCGGCATTAGTGGACGTAAAGGTCGCGTACAAGTTGTCTTTGGTAATCCAACAAATAAGGATCTTCATAAGTTAACAGAGAAACCAAACAAAAATGACCAGTTCCAACTTCTGGCAGAATTAATTGACGAACAGATTCACAATAACTACAAGTTATGGCCGGGAAATTTTATTGCATTGGATTTATTTGAAGAGAGTAACCGTTTCACAAACAAATACACAAAGGAGGAAAAAGACACTTTTATTAAGTACATCGAAGACCATCTTTCCAAGCTTGATGGAGACAAGCCATTTTTACGTAATTCTCTATTGGAGATGTATGCTAACCCTGTAAGAAACTTTTATAAAGGAGAGGACTCAACTAACCTCCACAAAGAGTAAAAGTAATAACTTGTAAAAATCATACTAATAAATTTCCTCTCTTTTTCCTTTTATTGATTCATCAGTCAGGTAATCCTCAAACTTCATTAACTTATCAATCTGACCATTTGGACCAAATTCTATGATACGATTAGTAACAGTATTAATAAACTCATGGTCATGACTAGCCATAAGAACCTGCCCCGTGTAGGTTTTCAAATTATTATTAAAAGCTTGAATACTTTCCATATCAAGGTGATTGGTAGGGTGATCAAGTATTAATGAGTTAGCCTTAGCAAGCATCATCTTAGCTATCATACAACGAACTTTTTCACCACCCGATAACACTGTGCATTTTTTATAAACATCTTCACCTGAGAATAACATTTTACCCAAATGTCCTCGCAAAGTCAGTTCTAATGTATCTTCACTGTATGGTGCAATCCAGTCCATCAGTGAAACCTCTTTTTCAAAGTACTCGCTATTGTCCATGGGCAGATAACCGTGGATTATGGTTTGTCCCCATCTAAAAGTACCACTATCAGGCTGTAACCTACCGGTAATTATCTCAAAAAGGGCTGTCATGGCACGATTATCTTTTGAGTGAAAGATAATTTTGTCACCTTTTTCTATATTAAATGTCAGATTCTTAAAAAGGCTTACTCCATCAAGAGAGTAACTTAGGTTTTCAACTTCGAGCACTACATTTCCTGCAAGGCGTTCTTGCTTGAAGATTATCCCCGGATAACGACGCGTTGAAGGCTGTATGTCTTCAATATTTAGTTTTTCAAGCATCTTCCTACGACTGGTAGTCTGCTTTGCTTTGGCTACGTTAGCACTAAATCGTCGAATAAACTCTAATAGTTCCTTTTTCTTCTCTTCGGCCTTTTTATTCTGTTGAGCTACTTGTCGGGCAGCCAATTGACTCGACTCATACCAGAAAGAATAGTTACCGGCATAAATCTCAATTGCACCATGGTCAATATCAAGAATATCTGTACATACATTGTTAAGAAAATGACGGTCGTGAGAAACAACAATCACAGTATTTTCAAAATTTGACAAATAATTTTCAAGCCATAAAACAGATTCAAGGTCAAGGTCATTGGTAGGCTCATCGAGTAACAAATTATCAGGGTTTCCAAAAAGTGCTTGTGCCAGCAAAACCTTAACTTTCTCTTTAGCACTAATTTCACTCATGGGTTTTTGGTGTAGTTCTTCCTTAATTCCCAATCCACTTAGCAGTTGAGCAGCATCGCTTTCAGCATTCCAGCCCTCCATTTCAGCAAATCTCTCTTCCAGCTTACCGGCTTTTACTCCATCCTTTTCGTTAAAATCGGGCTTTAAATACAATTCATCCTTTTCTTTTCCAACTTCATACAACTCCTTGTAACCCATAATTACTGTTTCCAAAACAGTAAATTGATCAAATTCAAAGTGATCTTGTTTTAACACTGCTAATCGCTCTCCTGTTCCCAGAATAATACTCCCTGAAGTAGAATCCAAATCTCCGGAAACCATTCTTAAAAAAGTTGTTTTTCCTGCCCCATTGGCTCCAATAACACCATAACAGTTACCCGGAGTGAACTTTAAGTTAACACCGGAAAACAGGGGTTTTTTGTCGAATTGAATAGAAAGATTTGAAACTGTAATCATAGTATAATATTTTGAGGGCGCAAAAGTACAAAAATAAAATTAACCAGAATTATATGTTGTGAGAAAAATAGCTAAATGTTATTTTGAGGTGCCACAAGAAATAGTGACTATAATTGGTTTAGTATAAATCGGCGTATCACTGCCAGAGTCTGCGACTGCTGACGGAGTAAAGGAGATGGTTTTGATCTTACCCTGTCAGCGGCCTTGTGCCCTGACAGTGGTTTTTAATCTGATGAGTATATGAAACAACCACGAATTTCACTCATCTGATGACTACAAGTCATCTGATGAGTTATGATAAATGAGTATTTTATTCTTTTTTAACTTCAATACTTAACTCTTTCAACTGTTCCTGTGCCAGTGGTGAAGGTGAATCAATCATCACATCACGTCCGGCATTATTTTTAGGGAAAGCTATAACATCCCTTATCGATTCAGAACCGGAAAACAGGGCTACCCAGCGATCAAAACCAAAAGCCACACCGCCATGAGGAGGAGCACCGTATTTGAAAGCATTCATTAAGAATCCAAATTGCTCCTCTGCATCTTCCTGAGAAAATCCTAACAACTTAAACATCTTCTGCTGAGTTACATCATTGTGTATTCTTATCGACCCGCCACCAATTTCCACACCGTTTATCACAAGGTCATAAGCATTGGCTCGCACCTTGCCGGGGTCTGTTTCAAGTAATTCAATATCCTCCTGTTTTGGCGAAGTAAAAGGATGATGCATCGCATGAAAACGCTTGGACTCTTCGTCCCATTCGAGAAGAGGGAAATCAACAACCCACAAAGGAGCAAACTTATTTTTATCCCTTAATCCGAGTTGGTCACCCATCTCAAGCCTCAAATCGCACAAAGCACTTAGTGTTTTCCTCTCTCCTCCTGCAAGAATCAGCACAAGGTCGCCAGGCTTAGCACTGCACTGCTCACAAACTTCAAGAAGTTTCTCCTGAGAGAAAAACTTATCAACAGAAGACTTAACTGTACCATCTTGATTATACTTGATGTATATCATTCCGGTAGCACCAACCTGCGGTTTTTTCACGAAGTCAGTTAATTTATCAAGTTGTTTTCTTGAATATCCTGCACAACCGGCAGCACTTATAGCACCGATGTATTCAGCATCATCAAATACTTTGAATCCATTACCTTTAACTGTTTCGGATATATCGACAAACTTCATCTCAAAACGGATATCAGGCTTATCTGATCCATAATTCTTCATAACCTCCGAATATGAGATACGAGGGAAATCATAATCAACCTCAACACCCTTAATAATTTTAAAAAGGCGTTTGGCTAATCCTTCGAATGAATTTAACACATCATTCTGATCAACAAACGACATCTCGCAATCTATCTGTGAAAACTCAGGCTGACGGTCGGCTCTTAAATCTTCATCTCTGAAACATTTAACAATCTGGAAATATCTATCCATCCCTCCTATCATCAGCAGTTGTTTAAACACCTGTGGCGATTGAGGAAGAGCATAAAACTCGCCTCTGTTCATACGAGAAGGAACTACAAAATCACGAGCCCCCTCAGGTGTTGATTTTATAAGTACCGGAGTTTCTATCTCAATAAAACCAAGAGAATTTAGATAATTCCGTATCTCAAACCCCATACGATGACGCAACTCTAAATTCTCACGAATTGGATTACGACGAATATCAAGATAACGATATTTCATTCTTAGTTCATCACCGCCATCAGTTTCATCTTCAATCGTAAACGGAGGTAGTTCAGAAGAATTAAGAACTTTTATTGTTTCCAACAATATCTCAATATCTCCTGTTGGCATTTTTGGATTTTTATTGCTACGTTCTGCCACCTCTCCTGTTATCTGAATTACATATTCACGCCCCAGTGCACGAACCTCATCACTCAATTCTTTATTTGCTTCCCCATCAACAACCAGTTGAGTTATCCCATACCTATCACGTAAATCAATAAAGGTCATTCCACCAAGATTCCGGATTTTTTGAACCCAGCCACTTAATACAACTTTGCTGTTTGCATTATCTAAACGTAATTCACCACATTTATGTGTTCTGTACATTATTTATAAACATTTTTGCCTTAGAGGCTGTTTTTAAGAATCCATATCGTTTATGAAGAATAACTATTCTTTACATATTTGTTGTTCTTTCATCCCGACATTCGGGACGAAACAAAAAAGTCAAGGCTTATTTCAACTTGCACTTTCCATGTATTTAAAGATTACCAGATTCGCTATTTTTTTATCTTTGCAAATCAGTTTGCGAAAGTAATAAATTAATGGTTAAAAAAGTAATAATTTATTTTGCTTTTGCGTTATACCTTTCTAACTTTATGTTAAACTTAATGATAGCTGTTAAAATCTCAAAGAAAGGGAAACAACTGTTGATAATGAAAACTCGAATTAAAGAACTAAAAGCTAAAGACAATCTCACACAATATTAGCTTTCTTCTAAAGTTAATGTAAGGCGTGAAACAATTGTTTTTTAAATAATCCCGAAGGGATTGTATATTTGTAACCCAATGTTTTGTAATGTAGGTACGACCCCTAAGGGGTCGAATATTCGTGCTAATATTTGTATTATAAACATATGAATCCTACGGATTCTAAATATTCACATTTCTTTTTTTACATTTATGCACCATACTCAACACAGCCACTAATAAGCTCATAACCAATAATCATTTCAATATGGAAAAAATAGATTTCTCAGATAATTATTTTATGAAGCAGGCTTTTGAGGAAGCAAAAAAGGCATTAGAAAAGAATGAAGTTCCGGTGGGGGCTGTAATTGTTTGTAAACAACAAATAATAGCACGTACACACAACCTTACAGAAATACTGAAAGACTCAACTGCACATGCCGAAATGCTTGCTATAACTGCGGCCACCGAATATCTTGGAGGAAAGTATCTGAAAAGCTGCACACTATATGTAACACTGGAACCATGCTCTATGTGTGCCGGCGCATTAAACTGGGCACAGATTGGCCGTATTGTTTACGGAGCTAAGGATGAGAAAAGAGGTTATAGTCTGTTCCAACCAAATCTGTTACATCCTAAAACTGAAATAACCTATGGCATAATGGCTGATGAAGCTCGTGACCTATTGGTAAATTTTTTTAAGGAGAAGCGGTAATCAATAAAGTCGGGGCTCCACTTGAAGTGGAACCCCGACTAAAAACTTTCTTTTCTCTCCCCCACTTTGGGGGAGTTGGAGGGGGCTTCCCTCTAATTCATCCTTGTTACCTTACCTGTAACAACCATATCGCCGGCACGTACTTCGATGACATACATGCCATGATTATCCGGAAGATCAATAGTCGTTTTAACATTAGTCAGATTAACCTCTTTCAACAGACTTCCTACTGCACTATAAACCCTGATAACTCCTTTACCTTCTGCTCCGGCTAAAATGTCTTCTGTTACTTTAACGATACCACTTGAACCTGTACCATAAATCAGAATCTTATCTCCGGTTAAACCTTCATTTCCGTAATCATTGATACCTGTTGTTAAGTGAGTAAAATAAATCTCAAATCTGTCGGTATCCTCACCGGCTGTTGATGTAAAAGTATATTCAGGTGTTTCACGTAGGTTAACTTCAACTCCTGCTTTCTTATCGAACAGATAGACATTATCAATAGCTCTGAATTCATTCATATTAGTAGCTCTCAGCGTTATCTCTTTCTCCTGTGCAAACTTGTAACCGATTCTAACAGTATCAATCAAGCCTGCTTCAGGGAAAGCAGCTATTACCACTTTGGCTGTTCCTTTTAAGGCATAAACATTAGGAACTACCTTTGCTGTTCCGATACGTTTTTTTGAGTCATTCATAGTCACCTCATCCACAGTGCCCTCCTGACGGAAAAGCATTACCACTTCATCACTTTGAATTTCATTATCATTTATAAGCGATAATCTCAGAATATCATCAGGTGTAATAGAAGCACCTTTTAAAACACCTCCATCTCCATAAGTACGTAAACCAGGTCGTACAGTCAAATCAGAACTTACTGAATGTTCTATCCAGAATGATTGACCAGGTGCAATGTAACGGGTTCCATCGTTAGCTCCCACATCTGTTGAAATATTATAGGTAGCATAAACCAGTTCTGTGGAAGCATTAGTAGATGTCCAAATAGTTGGTTCGGTTACAGTACCAATATCAGTACCTAAACCTTCCAAATCGATATAGGTGGCATAAGGATTAGCTACTAATTTATATCCATTAAAAGTGCTGCTATATGTGCCGTATCTCAATGCTCCTAAATACTCAACAGTAACATCACCACCCTCTTGTGTCTTGACGGCATACCCTTCAAGAGCGTGTTCATTGCCATCCAGATCAGTATCTGAAGTAATACGTGTCCAGCTACCCGGCCAACGATATAGCCACAAATTATTTACAGGATCAGTTATCACCGCTGAGTAATCGGAATATGTTACACCATCAACAGAATGACCTACATACATATACCGGCTATCAGGATAAGTCCACTCAACAGATACATCACCTATTACTGTACCCTTATTAATTAATGATGTTGGTGATGCAACTGTATTTTGAATAGTTAAACCATCATTTGTAGTCAAATTACCATTAACAGTAACCTGAGCACCAGCCGACAGGGTAAGTGTAGCTCCTGAGTTAACGGTTAAACCATTAACTTGTACAACCCCACTATTATCTATTACAGGATCATTCATAACATCAGCAATAGTAACATTATCACTTGCCGCAGGAACGGAAGCAACATCCCAATTACCGGCAGTATTCCAAGCTGTGCTCACTATTCCTGCCCACACATTATGATAGTTAGTTCCTTCATAGGCACCAATAGATGGTGGATCATTACGGGTTGTTCCATCTATATCGATTGTAGTAATTCCGGAAAGGTCAGTTCCCGGTTTATAATATCCTGTTTGCGGTTGTAAATTTGTACTTGATGTATAGTGCGGATCTACACTATATGAGTCCCCATCTTTACTGCTGGCAGTTTGCCAGTCTGCAAGAGTAGTATATGATGCACTTCCATAATATGCTACATCACCTGAAGGGACATAAAAAATATTGTTATCAGAAGTAATACTTCCGCCTGTATTAGCAATGTAGTATATTTCATCGCTTGCATCATCACTTCGGGAATTATAGAAAATGTTATTCTTGGAGTAAAAAGTAGAAGTGCCATCTCTGGCAATACATTCAGCTATTGACCAATCATCATCATTAGAAGTGCCTGATAAATAAAGTGAATTGTATAATAAATTTAAACTTATTCCTGAGGAAGACCCATCATAAACAGAATACCAATCAGATCCTGTTTCGGTTGCACCGCCAAGAGAAATCACATTATTTACCAGCGTAAAACATGCAGTTCCACCCGATGGATTTTCAATAGAAATTCCATATACCTGAGTATAATATGTTGTATTATCCTGAGGTCCAATTCCATAAATTTTATTTCTTTTAACATCTACATCAGCCACAGTATTCAGGTTAATTCCATAAGTGTACCCGGGGTATGTAGCAGTATGTATAACATTTGCAATTGTATTATCAGTTATGGTGTTTGCAAACGAACTTGTTGTATTATTATAATCCTCAATACCATAGAAATAACCATCACCTCCTGTAAGAGTAATGCTGTTTGCCGTTGAGGCATGCCCAATGGTGTTGCCGTCAACAGTGGTGTTTGATAAATAGGAGTAGATGCCATAAAAGAAATTATTTGCGGATATATTGCTAATCGTATTGTTTTCAATTTGAGCGTGTACTACAGAATTGCTTAAATTCGATATATATATACCATAAAAATCAGTTGCTGTAGCTGCATGGTTCCAGGCACTGCCTCCACAGCTTGCTGACTGTCCCCCAATGTAATTTCCGGATATGGTATGAGCATCACCTCCATCAATTAAAATTGAAATCTGATGGCTGGTTGGGTTTGTAGTTAAATTGCAATAGAAACTATTGCCGCTGATTGTTGAGGCTGTAGCAGTTGAAGCAAGAGCTCCGTCATCCCTCAGATAAATACCGCATGCATAATCAGTTGCTGTTGTAGCAGCAAAGTTGTAAATATTATTGTTGCTTACGGTTACAGTATTTGTGTTATCTTCATGCGAAGAGTAGACTAAAATTCCACAACCCATTGGAACAGACACACCGGAACTGCTAATATTACAATTAGAAATGGTAACTTCATTATCAATATCAGTTCCACTTGCAAAGATTAGAATGGCCCCATTACCTGGTAAGTTCGAAGAGAAAGACTGTATATCGCTTTCAATATTACAATTGGTAATTGTATTGGAAATTGCACCATCTTCAAAATGAAAAACGGGACTTGAAGTGCTGGTACATTTAAAAGCAAGATCCTTTCCGGCTCCGCCGTTTATGGTAACCCTGTCGGCACCATTAAAGTAAACAGGTGTGCTGACTGTACTGGAAAGTGTTCGAAGTGTTGTGCCATCGGGTTGGATGGTAAGGGTATAGTCTGTGCCATCATATTCAGTCCATTGGGCCAGTTGGTTGGCACCGGTTTCAGTAATATCTGAAATTATATTGGCAGTAACATTTCCGCAAAGCCCGGCAGCATTAATATCGGCAAATAATCCACCATCACCCGAAAGGCTTGTATAGTCACCACCAACCCCAATATCGTAACTTCCGCTTAATCCGTTCTGGTCGTAAGTTTGAAAACCCGTGAGTATAACCTGAGAAGTAGTTAAGATTTCATCTTGTGGACTTGTATGATTAGAAACAGCCACGACTTTATGATTCATTCCTATTGTATAAGAACCTTCATCTTCCATATCTGTCATTAAGCCAGCAAAGCCCCCAGCGCCAAAATTACTATTGTCGGGGGTATACCGATAATATTCATCGGCATACAAAGTAGTTGTTCCATCATCAGCGTATAATTGATTTCCTGCTCGCATTCGCTCATCCGGAGTTGGAGTAGTTTGCAAATTTGATGCATCAATCAAAAACTGTGAACTAACAAATAAACTTGTTCCTGTACCACTAATATCTGCTGCTGCAGTAATATTAATAGCAGTAACTAACTCATATGGATCGCCCCAATCAGCATCTACTCCTGTTGCACCAACTTCGCTATAAAAAGAGGGGAAATAACCGTCGCCACTATGTGCCAAAGCAAAGGCAACAAGGTTGCAGTTATGGGTTGTAATGGTATTTGTTCCACTCACTCGCCTATGAGACACTCTAAACTTAAAGTCATTATCTGCATTCTGATCTTGTAACATACATACCAAACTCACAATTCCATCATCATAAGAATTAATCATTGAGCGCTTTACAGATTTTCCTAAATCAGCCCAAGTGCTTCCTCCATCGGTCGAGTATTCTAATTTGTATTCAGCTACAGACCCAACTCCTACAGCTTTTCCATTAATTGAAGCAATAACAAAAATATCGCCCTTTATAGGTAGGGTAATGGCATCGGTGGTTGTACCTGTTACAGCAGCATAGGTACTTGAAGTTGTGGTAACATCTGCATCAAGCCTTTTTACATCATTGCTTAATTCATAATGGTTGGTTGCTGTACTAAGTGCCACTGCGGTAAAGCGTGCAGAGGAATATACGTTTCTACCATCGTTGCTGACCCCCTGATTACTATGTTCAAGGGTATAAGTTTTGGAACCTGTAAGTGAACCCACATCAAAAATATGAACTAATGTTCCAATCCCCCAACTTTCTACTCCGGTTTCTGAATTTCTAATTATCTGTCTTTTAATTACACCACTTTTGTCAGTATCATCATCATATCTGTAAATATTATAGTTGGCTTCCCTGCCTTGAGTGCTTAAGCCATCAGGTCGCATATTAATACTTGCAGTAACAAGCACATATTTAGTATCTGTAGTATTGCTGCCAAGGTCGATACTTACCGAAGTTAAATCTGTCCAGACTTTTGAGTTGTTTGTAGTAGTACCGTTACCTGTTGCAGTTGCTGATTTAAGGTAATCTTGTGCTGTAATTTCTATTGGCTTATAAAGAAATACTACGGCAAATAATAATAATAATATTTTTTTCATATTATTAAATTATTTATGTTTCTATTTAACTACTCCGTTTTAATTATTTTTCCGCCATAAGTTTTATTATTGATTTGAACTTTGATGATATATACTCCCATGTATCCGGGAAGATCTATCTCTGTTCTGACATCCAGCAACCTGGTTTCTTCAAGCAGTTCGCCATTAGAAGAATAAACCCTAATTCGGCCTTTACCATTAGCTTGATTAAGTATTTCATTACATACCCGAACAATCCCTTTGGAATCATGAGCGTAAATCAGCACATCATTTGTGCCTTCACTTTCTTCCTCCTTCAGAACACTAGTGACCACATTATCGAACAATAGGACAAAACGACTGGCATCTTCTCCAGCAGTAGATCTAAATATATATTCGTCTGTTTTCCTAAAATTAACCATCATATTTTTTAATTTATCAATTAAAAACACATTCTCCCACACCTCTAAATCTTTTATATTTGTAACTTTTAGTACAATCTCCTTTTCCTGGAGAAACTTATAACCAAGAGGCAATGATTGCAAATCATTGTTATCCGGAAGTAGAGCTATTACTAATTTAACATTTTCTTTTAAAACATAAACATTTGGCACATTAATGCATGCGCCCAATAATTTTGGTGAATCTGATGTGGTTAAATCCATAGACCCTTCTGGTCTAAAAACAAGTACGACCTCATCACTATAACCCTCATTATTCAAAGTAATTCTCAATACATCTCCCGTTGATTCCTTTATAGACTTTAACTCACCGGTAGCATGTAACCTTACTGTAGGATCAATACTAAACGTGGATGCACTGTAATTACGCAACCAGAATGACTGGTTGGGGGCAATATAACGCGTTCCTCCGTTGGTTCCAATATTAGTAGATCTATTATATGAAACATACACTATCTCACCTGATGCATTTGTTGAGGTCCACACTGTTGGTAAAGCATTACCCATGTCAAAACCAATATGTTCAATATCAATATAGGTTTGATAAGGATTGGCTATTAAATGCCAACCGTTGATTGACTGGGAATAAGACCCATATCGTAAAGTCCCGGCATGACTTATATCCACATTAGCTCCATCGGTAAACTTAACGGCATAACCCTCCAACTCATTGCTGTCAAAATTATATGCTCCGGTAATTTGAGACCAACTACCTGTATGGCGGGACATATTAAACGGATTACTTGTTGGTTTATCATAGTCGTTATAACTTACACTATTAACCGAATGCCCCACGTACATATACCGGCTATCAGGATATGTCCAATCAACCTGTACATCTCCGGTAACTGTTCCAATATTTAAAAACGACGTGGGCTCTGAAACACTATTTTCAATAACCAGACCACCATTGGTAGTTACATATCCACTTGTAGTCATTCGTGCGCCGGCCTGAAGGGTGAGTGTTGCTCCTGAGCTAATCGTTAAATCCTTAACCTGAGCTAATGTGATATTGTTAATTACCGGATCTATGCCAACATTTTCAATGATTACATTAGATGCTGGTCCAGGCACAATACCATCACTCCAGTTTTCTGCAGTAAACCAATCAGATGTTGTCCCAATCCAAGTATAAACAATTTCATTACAAATTGATAGTTTATATATATCTTCCAACAGGTAAACATTCTTACATAACCTTCTTTGAAGAGATGCATCAGTAAAAGAAAACCTGTTCTCAAAAATATTATAATCGTCGCTTATTTCACCAACACCAATATACCCACTACCATTTTCATTACCAGACTCATCAGTCCATACACTAACCAGAGTTCCATCTCTTAACCTCAATAAATCAGCATTCAACCACAATAAATTCTTTGGTTGACTATTACTGCCAACAGCATACCACTCCCCTGAAAGACCTGTTTGAGAATAACAAAACCCAGAACTTAAAACCACCAACACAAATAAAAATGAATAATTATTTTTCATCTGTATATAAATTAGTTAAATTATTAAAAATAGTTCTGTATGCTTTATTGTTAGTGATGCATATATATTGAATTATCTATTAATACTTTCTTGAACTTTAAACAACTAACTTCTCACTGCATGATTGTTTCAATAAATTGGATGAAAAGATATGAGGATGGAGGTATCGTGTCAGGATTAGGTCTTGGGCTTCCCGGTGGTGGAAAAGGCGGATAAAGAATAGTATCTTCTTCCAAATTATAACTTGCTAATGCAATAACATCTTGAAGAGAGATTGTGGTATTATCTATTTTAGGATTAAATGCAACAGCATGAAATAAACCTATTGCTAAAACGATTAGGATTAATTTGTTTTTTACTTTCTTATTCATTTTATTCAGATTTTATTTGGTTTGTCATAACAAATAAGATAAAAGATGTGCATACATCCAAATTTAGCATGGGGGAAAATGGGGTACTCCTAATTTAAGGGGGGGGGGAATATGGGGTACTTTGTGTTGTAAATAACTATAAATAAAGATAATGAAAAACGTAAAAAAAAACGATATTTTTCAAGGAGATTTATAATTATGTAAAACAAAGGGTGTGTTATTCATGTTTTCAAACAAGATTCTTAGTAGGTGTATTAGTTGAAATACAAGAAAACATATAAAGACAATCAGGTAACGAATCAACATTTTTTAGATTAAATACTCTTTTCAATTTTCTTTTTGCTTTTTTTACAGCATCATAAGTAACACCTAACAGATTGGCAGTCTGTTTATTAGTCATTCCGCAACTAATACACATACAGTATTTTAAATTAACAGAAGTAATCTCAAGGTGTTTGTCCTTTATATTGTCTATAAACATAGGGTACTTTATAATGAAGCTTATTCTGAAATTATTCCATTCAAAAAAGTCTTGATTTCCCAAATTTTTATCACTCAATATTGTTTTTGAAACTTCAAATTTTTTCTGCCATTCATCTCTTTCCTTTATTGTTAGTGAAATTAAATTTTGCATAGCTTGTTTTTCGAGATATGATTTATACTTTATATGAACTAACATAGTAATAAGTAAAAGAATACCTGTTAAGAGTGAGATAACAATAGATAACCAGAAGTTTCTGAGTTTTAGTATCTGCATTTGTTTATCATGTAGTTTATATCTTATAGTTAGAAGATTCAACTGATTTTTTTGAGAGGCTTTAATTTGATTTTTTATTTCATATATAAAGTGTTTTAAAGAATTATAGGCCTTTTTAAAATGCTTTTGTTCAAATTCAAGTTCAGAATTTCGTAAATATGCCTGACTCAACAAACCCGGTTGATTTTTTGCATATCTCATAACTGTATCTATTGTTGATTTTGCAACATTGAACTGGCTGTCATTGAAATAGATAAAAGATTTTATTAAATAATAATGAATGATTTTGGAGTTATGAATAGTATTGGTTTCTACAAGAGAATCTGCTTGTCTAATATAATAAATGGCAGAATCATTCTTTCCCACCATACAACAACTCAAGGCCACAGAAGCATACATATTTATTTGTTCTCTGATAGAGCCTGAATTATAATATTTATGTAAAAATTTTAAAAATAGCTGGTGCTTTGTTTGAGCATCATTAGCGATATGAGCTTTTGTGTTATAGTAAAGCCGGTCAAGATAATTATTCGGGTTTTCATCTAAATAACTATATGCCTTTTTCATAAATATATCATTATCGGAAACAGTTCTTGCTAAACCAATTAAGGTATAAAAGTATTGTGATGAGTGATGATCATGATAATATTCCAAAGCTTTAAAATAACTCTTTGATGCTTCCGATAAAAGATATGTGTCTTCAAATATAATGCCCCAGATAAGATTTGCTTCTGCATGTTCTTCTTCTGAACCAGTTTCAGAAAATATGTTTGAAGCTATATTAAGATATACAACTGAATTATTTATTTTCCCTTCTTTATAGTACAAGAAACCTTTTGTCAGATAATAATCTCCTTTTTCATTTTTAGATAGTGTAAGAGTATCTATCATATTTAACTGACTGTTGCTTATGTCCACATTGCCTATATACAAATTTTGTCTTATTGAATTGAGAAGTACTTTATTTGTAGATTCTCTTTTTAATAATCCGGTTAGTAGCTTATCCTTAATAACCGATATATTACATGATGAGGTAATAATTGATATTAATGTAAAGTATATTAAGTAATTAATCTTTATTCTCATATTGATGAAAAAACAAATCCTGAAATCAAGCTGTAGATGCAATCTTTTGTTTATACTTTGCTTTAACAAATATAATAAATAATATTTCTTACTGTAATAGTTTCATTAAATTTATAATGTAAAGTTCACAAAATTGTATGGGGTGTTATTACAACAATATGTTTCGCTTTTAAGTTATATCAAATTCAAACCTGTCAGGTCATCAGAGCCTGACTATTCACCTACGTTGTTATTCTGTCTTAATTACTTTTCCAGTTACAATTGAACTGTTCATTCGCACCTCAACGATATAAATACCCCGACATTCAGGCAGATTAATCTCTGTTCTTATGTCTAATAACTCCGTTTCATTAACCAATTCACCATTTAATGTATATATACTAATTAATCCTTCACCAACAGCTTGGTTTAACAAGTCTTTATCCACTTTAATAATAGCTCTTGTACCAAAACCATAAATTAACACTTTAGTATCCTCATTGCTTCCGTTTCCCAGATCATCAATGTCCGTAGAAACCTGTTCAAAAATCAAAACAAGACGATTGGCATCCTCTTCTTTTGTTGAAGTAAATGTATACTCAGGTGTTTCTCTAAGGTCTACCGTTATATTGGTCAGTTTATCCATTAAATAAACCTTGTCTTCAACATTAAATTCATCAATATTCGTAGCCTTAAAAGTTATCTCCTTCCCCTTAGAGAATTTGTACCCAAGATATATGGAATCGACCTTTCCTCCATCAGGGAACATGCCAATCACAAGTTTATCGGCATCCTTTAAAGTGTAGATATTTGGAACTTCTACACCTGAACCCATCCGTTTCTTTGAGTCTGTATTGGTTACTTCCATTGCTCCTTCCGGCCTGAATACTAAAACTACTTCATCACTTAAACCTTCATTTGTAAGGGTAATGCGTAAAATATCACCTGGAGCCATACTACCTGATTTTAACACTCCGGTGGCATGCACACGAACTGTTGGATCAATACTAAGCAAGGAAGAACTGTAATTACGAACCCAGCATGACTGGCCAGGTGCAATGTAACGTGTTCCTCCATTGGCTCCAATATTAAGAGCTGTGTTATATGTCGCAAACACTAATTCTCCTGATACATTTGTAGAGGTCCAGATAGTAGGTAGTAGAGCATTACCCACATCAAATCCTGTATTCTCAACATCCATATAGGCTTGGTAAGGGTTAGCAATTAAATGCCAGCCATTGATGGTCTGATTGAAAGAACCATAACGCAATGTTCCAGAGTGGCTTATATTCATATCAACACCTTCGGTAAACTTAACAGCATAACCTTCAAGAGCATGTTCTGTTCCATCCATACCATTACTTCCTGTAACATCTGTAGTTATACGAGTCCAACTATTTGGCCAACGATATAACCATAAATCATTTACAGGATCAGTTATTGCCGCTGAGTAATCGGAATATGTTACTCCATCAACAGAGTGACCAACATACATATATCTGTTATCAGGATAAGTCCACTCTACCTGTGCGTCTCCGGTAACAGTTCCAAGGTTAATAAATGAAGTAGGTGAAGCAACACTATTTTCGATAATCAATCCATCATTTGTTGTCAAATCACCATTAACAGTCATTCTGGCTCCCGGCTCTAATGTAAGTGTAGCTCCTGAGTTAATGGTTAGATCGTTAACCTGGGCTACAGTGCTATTGCTTATTACGGGGTCATTTACAACATCATCAATTGTTATATCAGCACTGGCATCCGGCAGAGTGCTATTAGTCCAATTGGATGCAACAAACCAATCTGTTGAGGTGGTACCGGTCCATGTATATGACGGAATAGAAATTGTTCCAAAAGTAATATAATGGCTATTATCGCCACCATCGAATCCAAAAGTAAGATCAGATGCAAAATTGGTAGTACCGCTTGAAGATGATCCGGTTTTTGTTCCAATAGCAACTTCAGCCCACGCATCAGTAGCGAGATCAGTCCATTTGGCAACAGCAAAATCACTATTAGGATTAACTCCACTATTTGAATCCCATCGCATCAGCAGATTTGCTGCATCACCATTTGCAGGAGCTTCAACACGCCAGTATTCACCATGACTTACATACTCAATATCTCCTGATAAACTGGTAGGGTCCATACTGTCATCACCCGGGCTATGGTTATAGTATTGCGCTTCCCATGTTCCGCCTGAAGAACCATCAACAGAAGTTTTAATCTCTCCATATCTTAAGGCATCGCCAACAGGAAAAACAAAAGAACTGCTGTTATTAATTGCTTTTCTTAGTGGTCCTTCAACATAGGATGTACTTTTACCACCCGTAACACAAGTAGTACTGGTATTAGTTATGGTAATAGTATTTGTAGATGATGAAAAGATAACACCATCACCAAAAATCATATTATTATCAATTTCAACATCTGTGTTTAACGTAACACCGGAAGTGTTATTAATTTCAAAATTATAGAATGAATTTGTTCCGGTAAAGCTACCCGATCCGTTAATATTTTGACGTGAGCTACCATTCAAATTTACGGTACAATTAGCACCGGTTTTTGATGTATATGTACCACTGGTAAAATTAAGATCCTTTTTAATACTCAATTTCTGAGTCTGCTCGTTTATAAGATCCGGTCCGTTTATTGTAAAATATCCCAACAGTTGTACTTCAATATTAGGCAGACGCCTATCTCCTGAACCACTAACAATAATATTATTTACTTCAGGCATCTCACTTAAAATATCATAATCAGTAGTAGTTCCACCATATTCAACAGTACCACCTGTAACAGTAAAGAATTCAGTATAATCACCTGCCGGCATATCTCCTCGCTCCATATAAAGCGTACCCACACCTGACACATTACCAAGCCTATGGCCAAAAGAGCTGTTAACTTTCAACTCTCCCCCATTATCAATCTGTGTTGAATATGATACTTTATAGTTATCAGGGATAGTAACAGTATGTTTAACTAACACCCTGGCACCACGGGGGCCACCTGCAGGAGATGCCGGACTCCAAACCGTTTGATCGGTCCAGTCTCCATCTTTTATTGAAGTGTACAGAGCAACCTGGTCAGGAATGGCAGCATCAATACCGGCAGTATAGTCACCATCGATACCGGCATCATCGGTATTAGTAAACGTAAATGTCAGTTCAGATGTGCCTTCTTCAAAATCATCCGTCGGATACTTATCCCATGTACCGGATGCACGACTTAACAAACGTGCGGTTATATAATCAGCTGCACTGTTTGAGCCTGTAAGCTGAACATCGCCGGAATAAGCCTGCATTGTTACAGTACCCGAGAATCCCGAAGCCCCATCAGCATCCAAAATCCAATAATATTTAAGTACGTTATCAGGATCACCGTTAGTAGTTGTTATTGAAGGATGAATCTCATTTGCAGCCTTAACCCTTACATAAGTATTATCATTAGTGCTATTAGTAATATTCAGAGAAACCGGAGTGTATTTACCGCCTGAACCCATAGGATAAGTAAATGTTGTAGCCGAACTGATTACAGGGAAATACTTCTTAATTCCTGCATCAGTAAATGAGATATTAGTTTGAACCATGTTAGATTCGGAGAATGAAGAGACCTCAACAACATCAGCCGTTTTGGTTAGCACCATTAAATTCTGACCAATGTCAAATATCCCCTTATTCATTTTCAACTCACCGGTAATGGTAATCTCATTACCTGTTGGAACAAATACACCATTTGCATTATCTGTTTTAAACTTAGCTAACGAAGGAGTACCAACAAGATTCTGTTGAGATGTACCATTAGCCACTATACCGTCATTTGAGGCTCCACTCAGTGTGGTAATGTCAATGTACATATCTCCCTGTACAAACAGGTCATTACCATCATCATCAAAAGTTCCTGATTCCAGATGCAACTCATTTGTAACTGTTACATCAGAAGCGAGAGTTAATGTATTGGATGTGTTTTTATAAAAGTTATAAAAACCGGTTACTCCGGTAATCGTTTGATCTGTAGTTCCTGAGAAATAGGTGTCGTTACCGTTTGCTGTATAAGTACCCGAATTGGTAAAATCACCTTTCGTAGTTAAAACAAGTCCGTTGGCATCAAACTCCGTTCCGCTACCTATATTTATATTTTCATTAATAGTACACGGCACTATAGAAAGTGTTAATGTAGTGTTAGCATTATTTACAGATAAATTCTGTAATGCTTCACCGGCATACATTGTAAAGCTATTGCCTGACGATGTAGTATTGGAATTACCAAAAGTAATAGTATCTCCGGCAGACAGACTAACAGTTTCCGGATTGAAATACATTGAAGCAATTGTAGGATTAGTCCTTAAATCATTTACTAAAGTAAATGTACCTCCGGTATGGATAAATGAACTTCCCGTATTAACAATTTCAAAAATTCCTCGCGAAGCAGTTCCTGCCGCACTCTCTCCAATTTCAACCATACCACCACTTTGATTATAAGTCAACACACCTTCTGTAGAAGTACTACCTCTACGAATTTGCGAACCAACTTGCAAAGTTCCACCTGTTACCTCAATCTCGGCATTACCCGATGCTGAATATTGTATGTAGTTATCACCACCGGTCATATCAACGGTACCGGTATCACTAACCTTTAATTTACCATCAAGCAAAATTCCACTGTTGCCCGATGCATTTACCGTACCCTGTTTAACTTCCAAAGCTGCCGATGAAGGAATATTAAAATCATCATCCCCGGTTGAAAGGTTTATGGCAATATCTGTATCATCAAGTATTAATGTTCCGTTTTGTAATTCAAGAGCTTTATCCACCCCTACTCCTGATGTTGCACCTTTTAATGTAAAGTCATCGCTGAAAGTGAATGTACTATCCTGATTTGTTCCTTTATTCAGTATAACACGATATAAGTCAGGAACACTAGTGGAAGTCCGGTAATATCTGTTACTGTTTTCTCCTTGTAGTTCAAGTATTACCGCAGCTCTATCAGAAGCATTAAACAGATCCAAAGAATAATCATTATCACTTCCGTGGATAATATCACCTTTAATTATAAATTTATGTTCTAAAGTACTTACCCCCGGATTATCAACAACTACATTTCTGTTTCCACTGGAATTAATATAGGTATAGTCTAAATTACCATCAACAGTAACAGTAATAACTGAACCGGAACCGGGAAAATGGAATGTACCATTAGACCATGCCCCTACATACAAATTATTCTTAATATGCATGTTTTGGAGAGGGATTGCATTTGTATTACCAGTTAGTATTAAATTTCCATTAATTACAATATCCTGATTAATCTGCTGCGTGCTTCCTTCAAGCATAAGTGAGGGGCATGGTTGAATTATACTTGTATGTGTCTTGTTTGCACCCCAATACATTAAAAATGCATCTGGATTATTTGCAAACTCCCCCCAATCTGCATTAACAGTCGGATTTGCATTATTATTTAATGATATCATACCTGTACCCGAAACTTTTCCAATATCAAATGTTCCCGCAGTATTAAATTGTAAACGTGCAACATTTTCCTGATCAGGTGTTGGATTAACTGTATAATTATGTTCAAACTTCACCTCAGCAGGTTCATCAACAAGGCCATTACCCCATATTCTACCACCAGTAGCACCATCATTATAAATAATAGCAATACTTCCTTCTTCAGGAACTGTTCCGGTACCTCCTGTTTTAGAATCTAAATGCCAAATAGCAGCATTATCCCAATTTTGATACCATGCATTTGTATAGTAAACATTTACCGTTCCGGTAAACCTATTATTTCTACCTGCAGTATAATTTGCTTTTTCGAGGGTAAAGCCACTTCCTCCTCCATCAAATGAAATCAAATTATTGGTATCATCAACATCTCCTGTACCCCCATCAGTTGACCTTGTATAAGGACTTTCATCTAGGACTTTTCCCGGTCTGTATTGACTTTCGTTCCCCACTACATCAGAATTATCATAGCTAAACTCATATTGTACAGTAGGTAAAGTGGTAAAACCTTCATGCCCTATACGCCAGTAGTAATCTAACAAGTCTCCTCCTGATAAGTTTGTTGTTTTTAACTCACCATCTACCGGACGAACAGTTAAGTATCCATCATCAGAAAAATCTGTTACAATAACTTCGGCATAAGTATATCTTGTAGTTGTTGTTTTAGTACCTAAAGGAAAACAATAAGTGCCATTTCCAGTAATTAAAAGCGAGATGCCGCCATCTGAAGCATTAGCATCACTATAAATCATCTCGGATGTACTGCCATCAGTTTTTCTATAATTATTTGAAGTTGCCCCTCTATGTAGATAATCAACTTTTAAGTTATATGTCTGCAAATTCATTACCCCGGAATGAAACCCTATACGCTGCATATACACATCAGATGTAAGTGTAACTGTTCCTGTTGTATTCAATTTAGTATTGCCAAATATAGCACCCTCTTCAGTATTGAGAACTACATCACCATCGCGAAGCATAAAGTAAGCATCAAGTTTAGTTGTACCCGCTTCATAAATACCCATCTGGCCATCCTTATAAACATAAACACCTCCAAAAAGTCTGGCTGAATGTTTACCTTGGTTAATCACTCCTTTTTGCACAGATATATCACCAATAATATGAAGTATCCTGTTATTATATCCAGTTATATCCTTTTCAGTATCAGAGAGTATTGTAACCGTATCAGATAAGTTATTTTTATTTATTTCAAAATCATGACAATAAAACTCCCATCCTATTGCATCGCTAGTATTATAACCAATATAAAAGGATGCATTACCTGAACCATTAAACTTTAATGTATTAACATCACCCGCATCATAATAAATACCCCGATTATTCCCCTCTAACTGAGCATTCTTGTCGATAGATAAATTACCTCCTATTGTGATATCCTTTGCATTATGCTTAAACATCACATTGCTTTCTACTGTAAAATCATTTAACACCACAATCGGCTGAGCCGCAAGGTCAGCATCACTATTCCCATTAATATTTGTTCCGGCATCCAATACATGATCAGTAATTGCATTATTTGTATTTCGTAATATTAAATTATAAAACGGTGCTGTTGATGTAATTTTAAACGGATTGGGAGTTGTTGCAATCTCAGCTATAACAGTACCTCCGGATACATTAATATTTTCAGGGGATGACGCAATGAAAATACCTCCCTGATTTGTATTTGTACCATTAGCATCATACACATGCAGTGTTCCACCGGTCATTGAAAAAGTATTTCCCGGGTAGGTCATACTAAAATGATAATAGGTGGAGGTTGAACCTCCTGCAATATTAACCGTTCCTCCCGATTGCACATAACCACCTACATTTCCGGAACCCAACACAGATGTTCTTATAACATTTGTATTAATCGTACCACCGGAAATTTTAATAAGTCCGTTATCTCGTGTGGTTATCCCGCTTGTAACTTTCGATTCCAAAAGACCTGCCGACACTTCTATCACACCATAAGGGACTAACGCACTACCTGTTTCTTTAACTGACCCCCCATCAACCCATAAACGGGCTGCAGCCGAAATATTATAATTACCTGTATTATTTAACACAGGAACATTTACATTACTACCTATACGTACCGTACCCTTTAATAATCCTAATGCATTAGTATTTGATGTCAATTGACTTGTGCCAGGATGTGACTGATGTGCATAGCCAAACAGATTAAAATAAGAAACATCAGAAGCATCAATATTCAGAATATAAGTTGCATCTGTTCCTTTATCTATCTCTATACGATAAAAGTTAGTGGTTCCTTCACACGAAATACTCTGATCTTTAGAGTCATTAAGGAAATTAGCATCCACAATACCATCGGTAGCTTCACTGTTATAAACAGCTGCTGATCTGTTAGTAAATTTCACTTCACCCTTATTGGTGAAATCGCCGTAAAAATTAAACTGATGACGAGCATTGGCTGTACCGGTATGTATAAGTCCGGTAGTCTCAACATAAACATCACCTTTAACTGTGATGTTAAGATTGGTAGTGGCTGTATTATTATTAATCTGAAAAGTTCCCTGAGTGACTGAGAAGGCACCATTAACAGTATAATCATTTAGTAATGTGACTGACTGCCCTGCATCCATATCTACTTCCATATTAAAAAAAGTATATGAAGTATTAAGCGAATAACTACTACTACCGTAATATACAACAGTCCCTTCGTCCTGCCCTGCATCAACAAAATCACTACAATCGGTATATGAAGGGAAGTTATCCGCTGCCATCAATATACGTCCTGTTCCTGAAATATTATCAAAAGTATGCCCGGTTGTTGTTCCGAGGTCTAATCGTCCGTTAACTTTTAAAGAAGCACAGTGAAGATTATTTAAATTCATGGTAACAGTTTTACCACTTTTAATAACCACTTTATCAGATGCCTCCTGAGGATATTCATGATTAGGGTTATTGGGCAAAGCACCTGATGGATCCAGTGTCCAGGTGTTCCAGTCGTTCCAGTCACCACTAATCAAAGTGTACCATGTTGTACCGGGTGCACCCTCCACAGGGCTGTTTGTTTGATCTTTTGTACCTAACGTATAATAACCGTTGGATAAGTTTGTATCAGTAACATCAAAAGCTACCTGGTCGGCATCACCATAATTCACGGTTGCTGTTACTTCGGCATAGTTCCCTGTTGTACCACTTCGATAAAGCAATACATAGTTGGAGATATTTTGAGGATAATCACCACCTATACCTTCCGGCATATCAAATTTGATAGTTGAATTTAATGAGCCTGTTTTTTCAACATACCAGTCTCTTGCCCAACGTGCAGCTACTCCGGTTGGCAGGTCGGAGGTAGAAACAGCATTTGCCGTATTGTTATGAGCAAACATTATATACTCACCGGCACTTAACGATGCAACATCTGACTCAACATAAAATCCCTCACTTGAAGACTCTAACTGATTACCATCTGATTCCTGACCAATACCGACAATATCGTATTCATATCCGGAACCGGCCGAAGCAAATATGTCAGTACTTACTGAGATACCATATTTTTCGGAAAGATAATTTGCAACAATAGTTCTTTCAGCACTATTTATAGCTCGGCTAAATGTAATTATCTCGGCAATATCACCATCAAGAAAAGCCGTAGGATTAGCTCCATTCGGCGATGCTCCTATATAAAGGCTATTTGATGAATTATTAATACTACTAGTATAATTATCCGTACCGGCTGATGTCTCATTTTTAAATAATTCAATATTTGTTTTATCATAAACAGATATTGATATATCATAACTATTGGTGGTATATGTTGCACTTACAACATTAGTATTATAACTATCAATAAATGATATAAAATCATCTGTTGCATTAGACCTTGCAAAACCATACCCATCATCCCAACTATAAGATGAAGTTTTTATTATGTATGGCGACCAGGCATCTGATCCTGATGTGTGCATACTAACAATAATCATTGATATCTCGTCAGGATTCAAGGAAGCATCATCAGCTACAGTCAAAAAATCAGAATTCCCTGCGGCAAACCTAACAACGGGCTTACTATTTAACATACCGGTTTTAACTATAGGTTCATTTCCTGAAGCTGCAGCAGCATCATTACCATAACCCGAACTATCAGCCCAAGTTGTAACATTCGCGCCATCTGATAATCCTAAATTATTGGCATCCAACCACAGAGTTAAATTAGAAGTTCCATCTCTCTTACCAATACCTCCCGGTCCTGTTTGCGCATTAACAAATCCCAAACCTGCAAAAAGCAAAACAATTAATAGTGTGTATATATTTTTCATAATCATAAATTTTCTATCATTAAAATAACTATTACATGTTATTACGTGATTTCTATAAAATGTTACATTCTCTTTGACCAATAAATCAAAGTTTTACACTAAAATCAAATAAACCGGCATTAACCTAATATTTGCTAAGCATGCCTAATAATTTAATAACCTACAAACAAAGCAATTAAACGCTTATCTGACAACTTAATTTGATGATTTGTTCAAAAATTATGATAAAAAAGGGAAACCCCTCCCTAACCCTTTCAATAAAACTCACGGGGTGACTTGTTGAAAATTGGCGGAGTCACCCCGTGAGTAAGTTTAGAATGAACCCACCCCGACCCCATCCTGGCGAGGAAAAAAAGTGTAGTGCTCGGTTTTCTTCCCCTTCTCCATAAGGAGAAGGGGACAAAGGGGATGAGGTTATACAGAACGAAAGTAGCGGATTCACCTCATCCCCGGCCCTTCTCCTCATGGAGAAGGGAGGATGCTATAGCAAGTGAGGGCTTCACTCATAGTGAAACCCTCACTGCACATTCAATTAACCGGATAACAGCCAAAGCAAGTCAGGAAAGGGAAACCCCTCCCTAACCCTTTCCAAAAGAGATGGAGCTGCACAAAATAAAACTCACGGGGTGACTTGTTGAAAATTGGCGGAGTCACCCCGTGAGTAAGTTTAGATTCGGGGGAGTTGGAGGGGGCAGTTTCGTTACTCCCACACTCCGGCAATAAAACTCACGGGGTGACTTGTTGAAAATTAGCGGAGTCACCCCGTGAGTAAGATTAGATTTGGGGGAGTTGGAGGGGGCAGTTTCTTCACTCCCATACTCCGGCAATAGGTTCACCACAGTATTCACATTTTCCTGCTTTGATATGTATCTCCCCAATTCGGTATCCTGAACGATCAATCAATTTCTTACCACACTTAGGACAATAAGTATCCTGTGCGCTGTGTCCCGGCACATTACCCACAAACACATAATTCAACCCTGAAGACTTAGCAATATCATAAGCCTTATCTAACACCTCTACCGGAGTGGCAGGCAAGCGTTTCAGTTTATACATAGGAGTAAAACGACTAAAATGAAGCGGTACATTTTCAAATCCGTTGTCATAAAGCCAGTCACACATTTCCTTAATCATATCGAGATCATCAGTCCAATCCGGCACAACAAGGTTGGTAATCTCCAACCATACACCTTCGTCCTTCAATATCTTCAGTGTTCGTAAAACAGGATCAAGACTACCACCATTTAATGTTTCATATAGTTCATTGCTAAAGCTCTTCAGGTCAATATTTGCAGCATCAATCACAGAACAAAGCTCTTTCAACGGCCTCTCTTCAATATATCCTGCCGACACCATCACATTTTTTATTCCTGTCTCTTTTGCTCTTTTGGCCGTATCGTACATATATTCATAATAGACAATAGGCTCGGTGTAAGTGTATGCTATTGAACGGCAATTTTTCTCCTTAGCCATTTCAACTACAGCACCCGGCATTAAGTCATAATTAGTAGTATCCAGCGGACTCTTCTGAGATATTTGCCAGTTCTGGCAATTCAGGCAAGCCAGATTGCATCCGGCAGTAGCAATAGATAAGGACCGGGAGCCCGGTATAAAATGATTCAGTGGTTTTTTTTCTATCGGATCAACATGAATAGCACAAGGGTTACCATACGCCAATGTGTATAATACTCCATCAATATTTTTTCGTGTACGGCAATCCCCAACTTCACCTTCTTTAAGAGTACAAACGTTAGGACATAACTTACATTTAATGCCTCTTGGTGTTTCAATAAAATACTTAGCAGGTATCATGTTTTCATTTTTTGGATTGTTAGTAAAAAAACTCAACGCATTACCGGCAAACATATCCATCGCCGGAAGAGCAGCTCCACAGGTAAGACCTAATTTCAGAAATTCACGTTTATTCATGCAATTAATGGTAAATGATTAATTATAAATGATTAACCATTGTTTTTTTTCTTTGATGTTTTAATTATCGAAGTTAATAACCTAATATTTTCTTTAGCATCATTGATAATGTTCCTATACTGTTCTTCTGACAAATAAGAAGTCTCTTTAAGTAACTCTATCCAATAAATAGCTTCATTAATTTCTTTCTGAGCAATTCCCATTTTATGTATAAAATCAGGTAGTGATTCTGCATGTTCAGCCTCTCTTACCATTGCTCCAACACTTGTCCCACTCCTCAAAAGTTGTTTTGACAAAACATATTCTTTCCTTTTATAAACCAAAAATTTATATAATTCTACAATCTTAATCGCAAACCTGAAACTTTTATCTTTGACTATATTCTCACTCATAATTTACCATTTACAATTAACCATTCACAATTGAACAAGTTACAACTTTTCCCTCAAAAAAAACAGAGCAAACGTCAAACAAATTACACCAAGAATAAAAGATGAATTTAACATCCCTGAAACAGGAATCAGAAAAAGAGATGTAAGCAATGCGCCAGCCGAAGAACCTAACAAATCAGCACCATAAACAGACCCTGCCAATGTTCTTATATCTCCATTTGGCTTATAACTAATGCAAGAGAACAAAATACCTCCGAACAGAGAAAACAACAAAACCAAAAAATAAACAACAGCGACCTGCACTACATAAGCAAATTCAATATTTAACAGCATTTTCATAACAAACGGAAGCAACAATATTAAAATACCGGTAATTGCCAACAACACTCCCGACGAAAGACCCAAACGGTACAAGTATTTCCTATACCAGTAACTTCCAAAAGCCATACCGGCCATACTCAACGCAAACAATACTCCCAACACTTCATACAAATTTCCTGCAACAACCTGCATCATGAAAATCAATATCAACTGCACCCCCGACAACGAAAAACCTGTAACAACCATTGCTTTTGCTCTTCTATTAAACAAAAACAAAGCAACAATAAACCCTACAAAAAAAACAATAACATATGCAGACCAACTAATTTGCCAATAACCGGATTTTATATTTATGCTTTGCTGTAGCAATACGGGGTTTAAACAGGTATTTACCGGTGCCGACAAGTCAATGGCATTTACATATGACAGTCGCTCATCCTCTACTAAATCCGGCATTATATAATCACTATTAAACCATCTGTTTTTCGACATTATTTCGGATCGGGAACCATCAAACAAAGGAAGAAAAGAGCCATTTGTAAATAGAATAAAGATGTTGTTTCCCGGAAAAACATCATACTTATTAAAGCATGATAAACCCGTAGCAGTTATTATAGACAGATAACGCATATAATTATCTTCTTTATGAAACTGCTTTGCGGGGCCTTTTATTCCAATAAGACTATTGTCATTCATCCTCAGTTTTGCCACCTCGAAAAACTCTTTTGAATAAAGCCTGCTACTTTGCAGGTTATTTGGAAGTCCTGTATTTACAATAATAACATCATATACCTTATCAATTCCTTTCAAAAATTTTAATGGGTCATTCTCGAACCAGTTTACATCACTACTATTCTCACTCTGTTTCAATAAATCAACGATAGCAGGATCAATATCTACGTAATCAACCTTCACATCACCGTATTTCCATAATTCATTAAAAGTACCTGATGATGCGCCTCCTAACATTAACACTTTATGCGGATCGGGATGCCGCATCATTACAGCATGCACATCCTCTTCCGTTGATTCTATACCTCCTGAAGAACTTCTTAGAACGCCATTTTCATAAATATTTATCTGATCTCCGGACTGTGTTACAATAACATTCCCGTAAGGCGTATCGGCAATATTAACGATCTGCTCTGACTTAAACGCCATGCTATGAAGCTGTTTCTGTACAGGTAAAATTATAATCACCAACCCGATAATAGCTGTTAATACAATTATAGAAATCCTTTTTGTTCCGGCAGTTATAAACAGAGATGCTGAAATCAGGAATAGAAAAAAAACAACGACAATAATTAGCTGCACACTATTCAGCCACTGAACCATTATGAAATAGAGCACTCCGCCACCAATACTACTACCAAACTGTTCCCATGCGTATATTTTAGAAATACTCCAGCTTTTATCTACCGATGCCGTTTCTATAGAAAACTTAGTGAAAGCATAACCAATTGTAATACACAACGGCGCCAACGTTACGCCTATTATTAGCAATAGAGTTTTAAATTCAGATTCAGCTCCATGAATGACAAAAGAAACACGTGACACATACAAAAATAAAAGCCCCAAAATAAAAGTTACTCCCAAAATGGCCGGCAACAATTCTGAAACTATCTTAATCTTAGTATTCCTTGCAGCCAAAGCACCAACGCCAACAAATAACATCCAAAACGACAAGAACAAACCAATAATTATTTCATGCCCTGAAAAAAGAGACATAAACTCACGTAGTAAAGCCACCTGACCAACAATCGAGGCAACTCCAAATGAAAAAGCAAGTAAACTTGTTTTATATCTCGTAAGCATAAACCTGTTAATAATGATTAATGGTTAATTACTGTCATTTAGTTAAGGTACTTTGAGATCATAAAAACACTCGTAGGTCAAATCATCTCATTAACCAATCAAGACATCATATATCGAAAATCTCAAATCAAAACTCATCATCCGAAAACACAATAGCTTCATAAGTATAAATCTCTGCATCCTTCCAGCCATCCCAACCAATATGAGCTTTATCGCGGGCACAATGCCCAAGAAATTCCTCAACTGTCCAACCGGTTTTTACTGCAACCTGTGGCAAGAAGGTGCCCGAATAAATTCCTTTTTTTATATAAATACCATGCTTTCCTAATTTAATATCGGATATATCACTGATTTTTTTCAAAGGAGTTAAAACAGATATTTCAATTTTTATATCTTTCAATTCATCTTTTCTTACCGAAGAAAATCGTGTGTCCCGGGTCGCCGAAGCTTCTGTCATCTCCCTCACTGTTCTCCAAAGAGGTTGATTGGAAATAAAATGCCCTATACACCCCCTTAATTGCCCCTGATTATACAGTGATACAAATGCACCGGCGTGAGCACCAAGCTTCTTGTCCAGCACTTTTTCATTCGGCAAATCAACATTCTTAGCTGAACCCACAACTTTGTTTAGCTCGTTGTGCGATACAGTTAATAACAACTCTTTTTGTTTCTGACTTAATGTAAATTCGGTATTCTTCGTTACAGCAATCGCATTATACCCAACCACTCTGTTTTTATCACCAAAAGAAACGTCTCCTGAATTTTGATACCCCAGATGCTTATATTCAATATTACTGTCATCTTGCGTCATATACATTAAAGTAAGCACTGATGTCCACCCGCATAAAGCTGTCAACAAATCAGGATCATTCATTCTTCTCACTTCCCTGACAGCTTTTAATAACTTCTCAGGATTTTTTGATATAATAGCATCAGATGTATTCTTATCGACCTTAACAGCGGTTTCATAATCGGGATAGTGTGAAAAATCACTGCTAATAACAAACAAATTACCGGGAACAAAATATTTTTTCAGCTCTTTTGCCAACTGTTTACAAACATGTGGATCCTGAGTACCCAAAACTATAGGAACAATTTTAAACGGTTTATTCAACTGAACCTGCAAAAAGGGCAATTGAACTTCCAAGCTATGCTCACGACTATGTGCATCAGGATTAAATGAAAAATTCCTTGAAGAAACGATTAGATCATTTGCGATATTTTTATCAACCGGAACCCTTCCCAATGGTGTAAGATAATCACCTATATTATATATTGAAGCTCCTTCAAAATATACATGATGACTTGAACCTATCACAAAAACAGTATTTATTTTCTTATCCGGATCTAACACCCGGTATCCCATTCCGGCAACTTTACCTGAATAAACATAACCGGCATGTGGTACAATTAAAGCAATTACACCATTCAAATAATCATCTTTGTCCTTTGGCATAAGAAACCCTTTCACCTCAGCGTCTAAGGCATCCTTATCCCCTTCATAAAATCTCCCTGACACTACAGGGGATCTGTTTACATATTTTTCCATATTCACTTGTGATAAAATTTTAACACTAACTGCCTGATATGCTACCATTAACAAAACAACTACAATTTTTATCGTTAACTTCATTCTTGATTATTTAATTCATTACTAAAGTTACAACATTTTTACCAAATTAAAACAAATTGCAATACACATATAATCAAGATAGTTACTTTTATAATTTCAAATCATTTAAACTAATCGGTAAAACATCTTTGTATTTTTTAAAAAATAATTTTACCTTTGCACCGCAAATGAAAAAAGACTTAGTAGCTTCCCGAGACATCGGGAGTAGAGCATCCCACTTACGGGAGGGTTCAGGAAG
>CBDUZZ010000041.1:0-39656 GCA_965371855.1 uncultured bacterium | reverse complement strand
TTCTCCTTTCTCCTTTCTCCTTTTACCTTTCTCCTTTCTACCATCATCTCAAAATTCCTCTTTTAATCGTTTGAAATAGTTTTTCAGAATTTTTGCATTTTCTATTCCTGGAGTAAATATCTCTAAAACAACCGTCTTTTCATTTTCTAAAAAAAGCTGTGGCAGTAGTTTAACCAGATCATCTTCGTTGGTAGCACACAAATATTCCAACCCATACATATCGGCTAAAGGTTGTATAGACTTACTGTGATTCGCCTCAAAAAAATCTTCAAGATAACCTGATTCCGCCGGCCCGGGAATAAATCTGAAAATACCGCCACCGCCATTATTAATCACAATAATTTTCAATTTTGATGAAAGATAATTATTCCACAAGCCGTTACTATCATACATAAAAGAGAGATCGCCAAGTACCAATAACGTTTCTTCCTGAGTTGCATAACATGCTCCTACAGCTGTACTAACGGAACCATCTATCCCACTGGTCCCTCGGTTTGAGTAACATGTGATTTTATAAAATTCCTCAAAAAGCTGAACATACCTCACTACCGTACTATTTCCCCAGTGAACATTATACTGAACAGGAATATGACTTTTCAACAATTCAAAAACCTTTAAATCACTCCATGATATCTCTTTCAGATATTCATTGTGATGTTTTGCTGACCTTTCGAATCGATGACTCCATAGTTCAAAATATCCGGGTTTCTTTTCTTTAATCACCGGCAAAAGACCTTTTAACAAGACTTCTATCGGAATAGGAATAGAGTGAGTCAGGTGCATATAAGTATCCATCAACGGTTCATTTTCACTCACATGCCAATGATATTTGGGCGGATTGTTCCTCAAAAAGGTCTTTATCATTTTCGATACAACAGCCCCTTCTGTAGAGATTAGCAGATTAGGTTGAAAAACAGCAACCTCCTCTTCGGTTACACTTGAAATAACCCTATCGATACAAGAAAAAATATTTTTACCGCTAACATTTGTAAGAGTCTCAGTAATAACAACGGCTTGTTTTGAGTCGCCAATTCTGTTTAACAATCCTTCCAACTCTTCACTGCCTCCACTCTCACCAAGTAAAATCAGAATATTTGATGACGAATTCCATATTCCTGCAAGATTGTTTCTCTGGGCAGAAGACAACTCCATTTGAGGATTCATGAAATCAATAACACGGATCTTCTCCTTGTGACTACCGGTTTTACCATATAAAGGCTCCCTGAAAGGCACATTAAGATGAACAGGCCCTTTCTTATTAATATTACAATTTATTATTGCTTCATTAATAAGTCGTTTAACATACCATGCCTCTTCTTTGCCATGAATATCACATGGTAAACTGCATGAGTAATTAAGGTGATTATTCAGTGCTCCATCCTGACGTATTGTCTGACCGTCACCCTGATCAATCAGCTCCGGTGGCCTATCGGCAGATATAACTATCAGAGGAATATGCCTGTAATAAGCTTCTGCGATTGCCGGAGCATAATTAAGCAAAGCCGAACCACTGGTACAAACCAATGCAACCGGTCTGCCCAACTGTGTTGCCATGCCAAGGGCAAAAAACCCGGCACTACGCTCATCAACGATAGTTAAACAGTTGAAACGTTCATCACCGGCAAATGTCAAAATCAAAGGTGCACTTCTCGATCCGGGAGATATTACTATATCAGTTATACCATGTGCTTTAAACAGGCCGGCAAGAAGATTAACCACTTTTTTATCAGATACGCTACTGCTCATTAATAATTAGTTCATCAGGTTTATAAAGTTGAAAGTTAACATTCTGGATTCTGTCTCTCTGTCATCCGATAAGGTGAATATAGCAAAGATAAAGATTTCTCAAATCATCAAATCATCACATCATCACATTAACTAATAACCGACAAGAGTGTTTGTGCTTTCATTTGAGTCTCTTCCCACTCTTCCTCCGGTTGCGAATCCTTAGTAAGCCCTCCTCCAACATATAACTGAACTCCTTTGTTTGTGAATTGGAGACATCTCAAATTAACAAATAGACTAAAATCATCATTACAAACCGGGCCAAAAAAACCTGCGTAGTAATTACGATCATACCTCTCAACCTCTGCTATCAATTCCCTTGATCTGTCCTGAGGCAACCCACAAACAGCAGGTGTAGGATGCAATCGACTAATTAACCTGTCAATGATATTCATATCTTCCTGCTCAAATCTGAACGTAGTTCTCAAATGAGCTATATTACCGGCTTTAACCGTCTCCGGCCCTTTGATATCAAAATCAATAATACCCAAATCATTAATTATATCTTTAACAAAATCAGTAACCATTTGTTGCTCATCCAACTCTTTTTTGTTCCAGAGTTGCTCAAAAGTCAGTTCCGGTTGCCAAATGGCTGTCCCTGCCAGAGATGCAATTCTACACCTGTCATCTTTATGCAACATTAATGTTTCCGGAGTAGCTCCAAGCCACAATCCAATACCAGGTGAATAAAAAAACGAAATAAAAGCATTTGGATACTTACGGCATAACTCAATAAACATATCGATACCCTGCTGAGGTTTAATCCCTTCTATATTCAACACTCTGGATAGAACAACTTTTTCTAATGATGTTGATTCAATTTCCCTTTTCATCTGACGAAACAGTGACAAATACTCTCTTTTAGATATTTCACGCCAGGCATCACCCAAATCTTTTCTTAGTGGCAATTTCAAACCATCATTAAAAAGTTCTGTTATCTCATATTCAGTATGTACATGAACACTTCTTATTGTATCAATAAACAGAGTATCATACTTTGAATTGTCAAAAGGAGCTATAACAAAACCTTTCTGATTAAGCCACTCCTTATTATTATCAACAACACGCGCTTTCCCGGTAATATGAACTATCTCTGATGTTACGGGTTTTCGGTAAAACACCCAGGAATCGATCTTTGAAGCATTTTCAATATTATTGTTCATGTCAATAAAAAAATTAGCACGATTTCACACTTATCAAACTCAAAGATAATAAAACTCAACTTAGCAACATATAATATTTATTAGCTATTTGATTTAGTTTTAAAAAACATTTACTTTAACATCACAATCTTAATAATAAAAACAACATAGGCTATGGAAAATAATCATGATCTAAAACAACTCAACTACAAGTATTTAAAAGATGAAAAATATGATCTCGCCATTTTGCCATGGGGAGCCACAGAAGCTCATAACTATCACCTTCCTTACGGAACCGATAATTATGAAGTATCTGTAATCGTAAACAGATCCTCAGAAATTGCTTCTGAATACGGAGCTAAAGTGATCGTTCTGCCGGGAATACCTTTTGGAGTAAACACTGGACAGACTGACATTCCGTATGTAATAAACATGTTGCCTTCAACACAAAAAAAGATAATTGAAGATATTATCGCCTCTTTACTTAAAAGCAATGTGAAAAAACTTCTTATATTAAACGGACATGGCGGTAACGATTTTAAATCTATTATAAGAGAAGTCGGATACGAATACCCTGAGATGTGTTTGTGCTCTGCCAACTGGTTTCAGGCTCTCGACCACAACCAATATTTCGATTATCCCGGCGATCATGCTGATGAAATGGAAACAAGCCTTATGTTGCATATCTATCCTGAAATGGTACTACCATTGGATGAAGCAGGTAACGGTCAGCATAAAAAATTTACTGTTCAGGGATTAAATGAAAAATGGGCATGGAGTGAACGTAAATGGACTGAAATAACAAATGATACAGGCATTGGAAACCCATCGCATGCCACAGCACAAAAAGGAGAAAGATATTTCAATGATCTGTGCCAAAAGCTGGGGAGGTTTATTTATGAGTTAGCTATAACACCACGTAAAAAATTCTATAGTTATTAATTTCTCAGTGAAAAACAATTAACTCAACCGGTCTGTGGTCACTAACGATTGAACGAAATTCAGGCACACACATATCAGGTCTGATTGTAAAGATGGTGTCAACATCATCGAAACATTCATTAGTTATCAGCATATGATCAATATGGCTGGGGTATGAAGGATATGACCAATAAGCTGTATTTCCGGTTGCAATACTCATATCGGCAAATTCGTAGTTTTGCGAATCCTCAATAAAGTTCCAGAATACATTTTTCTCATCCCCTACTCCATCAACTCGATCATTAAAATCACCAGTTACAACAACCTTATCATCATTAAGATTTGAGTCTATGTAGTCTTTAAGTTTTATTGATGCATTCCTGCGCCTGTTTTCATTATCGGTTCCACCACAACATTTCAGATGCAGATTAATGATGTAAACCTGTTCACCCGTTGGAATATGGGTAACTTTTATTTTCAATGGAGGTCTGGGAAAGATGTAACTATCATCTGTAAACAGAGCTTCAGTTTCGTCTTCTGCCAACTGAACTTCACTAGTTTTATACAAATAACCTAAAGACATTGTCCATGACTGTGATGGAGAAAAAAGAGCCTTCCACCCCGACATTGACTTAGCCAGCTTATCTAACTCATATGAAGTACTTATCTCCTGCACTGCCACTATATCGGCATCCATCTGCATTAACAACTCAGAAACATAAATAATAGTTTCATCTCCACTCAAAGGAAACTCCTTCATGTTAAATGTTACAATTTCAAACCGGCTATTACTCCCGGGAGTAACACAATTACAGTAATCAATCTTACCACAATATGGTTGTTCATCATTATTGCAGGAAGAAACAGCAAGTAACGAAACAAATATTACAGATAAAAAAGAACTAACTCTCAACCTCATAATATAACTTATAATACTTTAATCCTTTTGCCTGATCATATCCCTGCTCGACATATTGCCGCTTGCCATGGATATAAACATGGAAATTCTTATCCAGTTTTAACACTGATTTAAAAAATCTTTTTTCCTGCTTAACGGCACTCTTCGATATATCAAACTCACTTTGCAGTGGCATACTCTTCTCTGTCTCGAAAAATGTTTTATAATCACGAAAAGCATCTACAACCTCCGGATCCATTATTACCTCTTTCTCGAAACACTGCTCATTAAAGTTATCATTTTTACTAAAAAACTCCATTGAACGATTAAGCATGTCAATCTGGTCAGTACGGGGTACATCATTATCTTCATTAAACACCTCGCCCACAAAATCCTTGCACAAGTTCAGATAGTTGTTGGTGAAATAGTATTTATCCTCACGTGGCTTCAATCCAAGAAAATCGTCCATCCAGAATTTTGCATCGTTACCTTTATTGATATTATCTATCGAACACACTTTAAATCCATCATCTTTCTCGGTGTTAAAAATAAGGCAACCTTTATCCAACTTCTTAATGTTAATACCTTCCTGAGCACCAACCTCAAAATTCTGATCACGAAGATAAACTTTCAAAAAAGTCTCTCTGTTTTCAGACTTAAAAATACCGATTGCATCAACCAACTCACCATCAACAACACAATCTTTTATCAGTGCCATATAAAATTCACCTGACTTAATATTGGGATGATTCGAGCTTTCATACAACAAACCGGCAACCTCCAACGATGCATCATAAAAAGAATCAGGCTGCTCAAAAGCATGAGTAGCAATGTCAAACAGTGCGTTCGGTTCTCCGTTTTCTCTATTGACAAAATTAAAGTAAGCCTCCGTTTTAAAGGACTTAAAAAAGTATTGTGTCAGAATATCTGTTATCGGGTCATCCTCCTGAAAACTAATGAGTTTTTTCGAGTAGCGGACTTGCTCACCTAAAGCCCGGTTACCAATATGATGCACTACCAGTTTCTGAATTGTAAGTTGTGATGTATCTATCATTGTTCTTCTTTTATTGAAACAAACAAAGATAAAATAAAAACTAAAAATAATACATCTTCTATTTTTTTTGAGCTAACTCTTCACGTTTTCATACCGACTATTTCAGTACTTTTACCAAAATAGTCGCGACTATTTTTGCATTTTCACTAAAATAGTCGCGACTATACTTGATTTTTCTAATAACTTTTTATAATTTTGAAATAAAAAACACAATGCTAATCAACAGAAACAACTATCTTAAAGAGATAGATAAAAGCATACAACAAGTATCTATAACCGTATTAATAGGTGCAAGACAGGTAGGTAAAACATCTTTACTTAAGTCATTTAAAACTGATACTACCATTATTCGTATGGATGGTCAGCATCCTGACACCCAAAATCTTTTTTCTGATATAAATAGTGTAATTGAGTATTTAAAAATAAATTTAAACAAATCTCTTTCCGGACTTTTGATTATTGATGAATTTCAGATGATAAATAAGATTTCATCTTCATTAAAAATTCTTGTTGATAATTTTACCGGATTAAAAATCTTATGTAGCGGCAGTAGTAGTCTTGACATAATTCAGCAGGTTGAAGAATCACTTGCCGGAAGGTTAAGAATGATTAACTCATACTCTCTTTCTTTTGCTGAAAACATCCTATTCAAAGACAAAACACTTTATAACGAGTTTGAAAAATATAACAGCAATACGAGTACTACAATAATCTCAAGTCAAATTAAACAGGTATTAAACGAACAATTACTATATGGAGGAATGCCTCGCGTTTGCCTTACAAACAAACCGGAAGATAAGATGCAAATATTGGATGACATTTTTAAAACATATCTTCTACGTGATGTTAAAAGTTACGTCAGAAATACTGACTCAGTAGGGTTTAACAAGCTTTTGTCAGCACTTGCCATCCAAACAGGAAACTTAGTAAACATCAATAAGCTTTCAAGAACGACAGGCTTGACATACAATAAATGCGAAGAGTACATTTACCTGCTCGAACAGATGTACATCATAAAAATGATATCACCTTACGAAGCCAATGCAAAAAAAACAATCAAGAAAATGAAAAAGGTTTATTTTCTCGACCTTGGCATTCGCAACATAATCATACAAAATTTCATCCCTCTCGAATTAAGAAGTGATTCAGGTGCACTTTTCGAAAACTTTGTTTTTCTTGAAATATTAAAATCAATTCAAAACTACTGCACAATTAACTTTTTCAGAACACGCGATGGTACTGAAGTAGACTTCATAATTAACGATATGACAAAAAAAATATCAGTTGAAGTTAAATACAAACAGCTTGAAAAACCTGTTTATATTAAAGCACTGAACAGCTTTAATGAAAGAGAAAATATATCACATTCGTATGTAATAAATCTTCAACTAAACACTATAACAGAAAACGTCAGATATCTTCCAGCTTATCTGATAAACAAAGCTTTCACAGAAGATTAGTTATTCTTGGCTCTTTATGATTTATAGTTGGCATACACAAATAATAAAGTTCCATAATTATATTATAGTTTAAAAAGAATGTTGAGTAACTTTTCGTTTCTCCTACATTAGCAAAGGTTTCTTTATACCATTTATATTCTCTACTTCAAAATGCTTTTTACTGCATCAATTAATTTTTCACTGTTATGTCCAACCTGTGAATAAACAATCTTGCCGTCTTTGTTTATCAGATAAAAAATTGGTGCACCTTTAATTTTATACTCATCAGTAATTCCATCCCCTTTCCATACGTTAAGGTATCTCATTTCTCTATCTTTACAATACTGCTCTATCTTACCTTTATGCTCATTAAAACAATTTATACCTATAACAACAAAACCATCATCCTTGTATTCACTTTGTAAATCATTCAGTGTTGGTATTGACTCTATACAACTACCACATCCGATAAACCAAAAATCCAACAACACAAACTTTCCTTTTAATTCCGATAACGAAATTGAATCCCCCCCAATTAAGGGTAACTTCCACTCAGGAGCAGTAGTTTCTGGAGTCAATATCTTCATAAACCTTTTATCCCAACTATAATATTTGGGTATACTTTCGATTGTAAACAAAGAATCCGGATAATTATTGTCGAATAAATATTTTCTGAATTTAGCTTCGCTATAGACAAAATCCTCATGAGTCTTTCTTTTATAAATTTGATGTTGGGAATAAAAAACAGGTAGGAAATCCGACTTTCTAACTATTAGTTTCACTTTAGTTCTACCTTTTTGTCCTATCTTATATGTATTGATAAGTTCATTATCGACCCAAAATGTGAAAGAAGAATACCTTTTCCCTTTATATGAGACGTTTTTTCTTTTAAGAGAATCAATGTTTGAATAAAAAGCAGAATCGTTAAGAAAAAGTTTTATTGCTCCATAAGAGAGTTCCAAAAAAGGATAGGCGGTCATATGCCCATTTCTATAATCACACAATGGTTTTTTTCTTACTGTACTATCTGCATGCATTAATGAAATGATATATTTACCATTATAAAAACTATCCGAATAGAGTCTTTTGTCAACATACGTTTTATTATAAAAGTTCATTCCTATAGCAGTGTCCTGTACATTAGGCGTAAAATACATTCTGCCTTCTAATGAAATTGTATCTCCGGAATAACTGGTATAAAATTTTGTATAATATGAATATTCTAAAGTTTTATTCTGCTGCATTTTTTGCCCGATAAGCTTCAGTTCTTCTATCGGTGTTTTCTTTCTACCGCTGCAACTGAAAAGAGATAAAGAAACGACTACAATCAAAAAGGAAAGCAAGTTTGGTCGTGTTTTAATTGTTTTCATTTGTTTATACTTTTATGTTAGTACAAACAAATATATAACTAATTTATTAGTTGGCAAATGTTTTTATTTTTTCTTTTTACTCAAAGGTATCACCACTCCATTATTTCCGGAAATTTTCATGCCTATCCCATTATTCATAGCAACTGCTGTAGGGAACTGAACTTTTACCTTACCGTTAAGCAGGTCTTTTCCTCTGAAATATCCATCCTTTCCCATACCTGTAGTTTCAAAAGCATGCTCAGGAATTCTTACTCTGGTTTCGATATCATCATCAGAGAAATTAACAACGACAAGATAACACTGCTTAACTGAATATCTTAAAAATGCGTACAAAACAGAGCTGTTAAAAAAATCATTATCGGCATTATACCACATCAGATCATAAAAACCTTGTGAATTCAGAACCTCATCAGTCTTAACAAGTGATAGAAGTTTGCTGTAGTTATTGCGTAAAGATGCCTGCTCAGGAGTAAGAGCTCCTCCATCAAAATTTCCTCTGTTTATCCAATTATCAAAAGATGTTACTTTCCAATAATCGAATATGGTTGTTCTGCCATCTGTTCGGCTAAAGCCCTCTTCGTCCATTCCACTTTCTCCAATTTCCTGACCAAAATAGAGCATAAACGGATTGTTGTACACTGTAGCTGATAACAATGTGCCAGCAAAACCTTTCGATGGATTACCTGCAAAAAAATCTGATGCGATACGCTGCTCATCATGATTCTCCAAAAAGAACAACATATTATCTTTAATATCATCAATGGCATTCAATGCTCCGGATAGGTGAGTTGCAGGCTTCTTGCCGGTCATCACATCACGCAAAGTATCATAAAAACCAACCTTATCGTAAAGCCAGTCAAATCCGGCCTTTATGAAAGGTCTGTAAAGCTGAGGCTGATACACCTCACCCACAAATACAATTTCAGAAAAGACTTCTTTAACTTGAGGTATTACCCAGCTCCAAAACTCAAGCGGTACCATTTCAGCCATATCGCAACGGAAACCGTCAATACTCTTTCCTGCCCAAAACATCAGCACATCTTTCATCTTAATCCAGGTATCAGGAACGGGATCAAAATGACCTTTTCTGTTGTCAAACAGATCAACCCCGTAATTCAACTTAACCGTTTCGTACCAGTCATTAATAGATGGTTCAGCTGTCAGGCAATCATTCCCGGTTACCTTTGCCGGATTCTCAATCCACTTGCGGGCAGGCTCTTGCGATTTAACAGGAGAACGAAACTCTGTATTAAGCAGGTAGTGAAAATTGTTCTCCCGGGCAAAAGCAACGCTCTCATCATCCTCATCACCAAAGTCATTTACTCCTTCAGGTTTTGAATCTGACACATACTGCCGTGCAAGGTGGTTTGGAACAAAATCAATAATCACTTTAAGCCCTGCGTTGTGGGTTCGTTCAATAAGATTTTCAAACTCTTTCATCCTGTCAGGAACATTTTCTGCCAGATCAGGATCAACATCATAGTAATCTTTTATAGCATACGGGCTACCGGCCAGTCCTTTTACAACCTCCGGGTAATCAGACACAATACCATACTTGCTATAATCTGTTTGCGTAGCATGTTCAATAATCCCAGTAAACCAGACATGAGTGACCCCGAGTTCCTTGATGCCCTCAATGGCTTTATCGGTAAAGTAATTGAATTTACCGCTTCCATTCTGCTCTATTGTGCCATTCTTAATGTTCTTTCCTTTCGAATTGCCAAACAGTCGTGGCAACACCTGATATATTATTTGTTTAGTCATAATAGCCCACTCTAAGAAGATGTCCAAAAAGAAAAAACTTGACGTCATTGCGATGAGGAACGAAGAAGCAATCTGTAGAATTACAGTAGTTTAGTTTTGTGAGATTCCCTTGCTCCGCTCGGAATGACGACTTTTTGGACAGCCTCGATTTTTAAAATACAATTTTCTTAATTATCCTTTTTTGCAAAGATAACATTTAGGCTAAATATTATTTTGAGGTGCTAGGAGAAATAATTTATTAATTTTGTATTTGCACGATATCAAATCCTGAAAGCCTGCCTGACCAGTAGGCAGGGATTATAGGTAAAAGCACAGGGCGAAGTGAAACATCCCGATTCAATCGGGAGTGATATTTACGTATCAATTTTTTAGAGGGCTGAAAGTCCGAAATGTAATAAATCACGAATATGCCACAAAGTTTATCAAAATAATATTTGCTACATTTATGGATATTTTACAACAGGATTCGAAATAATACAAAAAACAGTCACATTGAAATACAAAAAATTAGCATATACTATTAGTCTATTCTTTTTTAGTTTAACAACTTTTGCCCAATACTACTCATCGGGCTCCGACCCGGCAAGTATTAAATGGCAGCAATTAAAAACTGAACATTTCAGAGTTGTTTTCCCTAAGGAATTTGAAAAAGAGGCACGGAGGTTAACAGCCATTTTCGAGAAAGTATATCTGTATGGTGGTTATACCCTTGGCCATAGCCCCAAAAAGATAGACGTTCTTATACACTCCCATTCGGCATATTCAAATGGTTTTGTTTCATGGGCTCCAAAACGTATTGAGCTCTACCCCACTGCCAATCAGGATATTTTTGCACAGGATTATCTACAACAATTAGCCATTCATGAATTCAGGCATGTAGTACAGATAGACAAACTAAATACAGGATTTACAAAAGCTTTAAGTTTCGTTTTTGGCCAACAAGCCACTGGGGCAATACTCGGGCTTTATGTTCCAATGTGGTTTTTGGAAGGTGATGCCGTAATGACTGAAGGGATGCTTTCCAATACCGGAAGAGGGCGACTGCCTTCTTTTGAACAGGAGATGAAAGCACAGCTGTTAGAGAAAAAACTATACTCATACGACAAAGCCGCATTAGGCTCTTATCGTGATTATGTGCCAAATCATTACATTATGGGATACCATTTTGTTGCAGGTGCCCGTAGTATGTATGGTAAAGATGTGTGGGAAGAAGCGTTGGAAAATACCGGCAAAAAAAGTTGGAGCATCACACCATTTAACCATGGTATAAAAAAGGTTACGGGGCAAAACAAAACAACCCTTTACAAAAATGTATTTGACGAATGGAGGGATATATGGCTTAAAAAAGATTCATCAACAACATTCACAACTTTTAAGTATTATACCGAACGAAATCCTCAATACTTAAATTATCTGTATCCGAAATTCTTTAATGACACAACAATCATAGCTCAGGTTTCAGGGCCGGGCGAAATTACCAGGTATGTAACTATCAACACAAAAACTAAACAGGAGAAAAATCTTTATATCCCAGGCTACCATGAGAGAGCTCCATTTTCTCTTTCCGGAGAAAAGCTTGTTTGGGCAGAGCTGGAGTCACATCTCCGTTGGGAGAATGCTGACTGGTCAAACATTTGGATTTATGACTTTGAGAAAGGAAATGCAAAGCGGTTAACTCACGGAAAAAGATATTTTGCTCCTGCCATATCACCTGACAGTAAAAAAATTGCAGTTGTGCATATTTCGGAGAGTAATAAATCCAACATCCTTTTTTTAGACAGTGAAACAGGTAAAACTCTTGACACTATTTCCACCCCAGGCAATCAATTCCCACTCACTCCTGTCTGGACTCCTGACGGAGAAAAGCTTATCACCATCATTCTCACTCCTGAAGGGAAACAAATATATTATCTGGATTTGCCTAGCAAAACATGGCATGTAATTACTGAACCCACTTATGCCGATATCAGACATCCTTTTACTACTAATAATGAAATATATTTCTCAGGAAGCTGGAACAGGACTGAGAATATTTATAAAGTTGATTTTACTTCGAAAAAGGTTGAACAAATAACATCATCAAGATTTGGTGGAACCGGTGCGGCATTAAGTAACCCAAAAGATAAACTTATTCTTTCCGACTATTCATCTGATGGGTACAGACTTGCTTATATCAAAACGGACAGCATTGTGCCGAAGGAAATCACACCAACTCAGCAAGCTCCACAATATTCATTATTAAAACATCCAATGGAAGAAGAGAAAGGAGTACCTGACCTGACTCATCTAACCGGTGACACGCTTAAAATTAAAAGATACTCCAAATGGAATCTGTTCAATTTTCACAGTTGGGCTCCTGCCTTTGTCAATCTCAATGACCAACAGGTAAATTTTGGTGCTTCACTATTATCACAAAACCTGCTTGGAAATACATTTACAACGTTGGGTTATAATGCTGACAAACAATATACACGTGAAAAATTCTATTTCAACTTTATCTATAACGGCTGGTTTCCTAAACTGAATCTCGAAGTTAAATATGGTAACGATGATGTTTATTATGATTCATCTACACCTACAGACACCTTCGTTGTTGAGTCAATAAAAAAGCAGCAATTTCTGGAGATGAATCTGGACATCAACCTTCCATTCAATATTTCTAGAGGTGCATGGTCCAGACATATAGAACCTTCTGTAGGCATCGGATATATTAAAGCCTTTGATTATGATGCACGTAAATCATACGTTACACAATTAGACGGCAAATGGTATTATACCGGAGAAAAAGAGGATTTTGAGGCGGAAGGATACAATATAAACACAATTAATTACGGCCTGTTTTTTTATAACATACAAAAGCGAAGCCAACGTGATGTTACTTCAAGATGGGGACAGGTATTACAATTTAAGTACCGCCATTCACCATACGGGGATTATGATTTTGGCTCATTGATTGGAGTTCATTCCAGAGTATACCTGCCAGGCTTTTTTAAACATCACGCTATACGTATCGATAATGACTGGCAAAAAAAGAAGCGTGGAGATTTTGCCGGGACTAACAGTCAAGGTTATAGAATTCAATACGGATTCCCTGATTTCATAAAATTTCCACGGGGCTATGTTGCGGAATATAATGATGAGCTATATTCATTAAAAAATGATTATATGTTTCCGCTTTGGAATCCGGATCTCAGTATTGGTAGTTTAATGTATTTCAAACGCATTAACATAAATCTGTTTTATGACTACTCTAAGGCTTCATACAAAGTTCAACATAATGATACTCAAAATTGGCTTTTTGGAAAGAATAACTATCAGTCAACAGGATTTGAAGCAAGAGCCGTTGTTCATCTGCTCCGTTTTGTTTTTCCTTTTGAGATAGGTTACAGATATGCCTATCGGATAAGTGATAAAAAAAGCTACCATGAATTTCTTTTTTCAATGAATTTTGCCGGATATGCGGTTAATGGGAAATGACTCTTTACTCACCGGGTGACTCTTGTCCGGAATAGGGTAGTCACCCTGTGAGTTACCTTTTATTTTATCATAAAATCAAGCATCAGTTCATCTTCAATATAAAGTTGCAGCCTGTCATCAATTTTAACAGTTCCAACACCTGCCGGAGTACCTGTGTAAATAAGGTCACCCATTTTCAGAGTGAAATATTTTGAGAGATGAGAAATGATCTCATCAACCTTAAAAATCATAAGTGAGGAATTACCTTCCTGACGTTTCTCACCATTAATATCCAATCTGAAATTAATGTTTTGAACATCCTTAAATTTCGTTATTGGAACGAACTTGCTTAAGGCTGCAGAGTTGTCGAAAGCCTTACTCTTTTCCCAAGGCAACCCTTTTTTTTTCAGACTATTTTGCAAATCACGAGCTGTAAAATCAATACCTATACCTATTTCATCGTAATATCGGTGAGCAAACTTAATACCTATATTCTTTCCTAGTCTGTTTATCCGTATTACTAACTCCACCTCATAATGGAACTCCTCAGCAAAATCAGGTATGAAAAATGGTTTGTTAGTCCGTAAAAGAGCAGTCTCAGGCTTCAAAAAAACTACCGGCTCCGATGGTAATGGATTATTCAGCTCTTTGGCATGATCCACATAGTTTCTTCCTATGCAAAGTATTTTCATGATATTATTGTGTTGATATGATAATGTGTTGATGTGATGATATATAGTCAAAAATTTAGATTCTAATGTTTTTCTTTCTTTTTGATAGTCGAGATAATAGAACTCAATAACTTTTTGATGCTTATCAATTTGGACAGTAGTCCTTCAGCAGAAGGATAGTTTGATGATTTATTGCACAACAACAACCAATATTCTGTCTCTTCGGCTTCTTTAGCTGCAATTTTCAGTTTATGAACAAAATCTGCATTGCTTTCTGCATTTTGGGCTTCTCTTATATTTGCACCCACTGATGTGCCTGATTTCAATAGTTGATTTGCAATAACGTATCTTCGATTCTCTTCAAGTTGTTCACAATACTCCATTATCTGCAAAGCAAATTCAAAACTCAATTCCAAAATTTCATTCCTTTTCACAACTTCAAATTTTACATTTTCATTAGCAAATTATCACATCTGCGAATCAATAAATCAGCCCTTTAACTTCCTCAGCTTAATATTTGTCAAAACCTTTTTTGTGTAAAGGGGAAAGTCTCCATTCATCATCCAGCCGAAATATCCAGGATCTTTATCTAATACATCTTCAACTTTTTTCCCTTTATATTTGCCGAAATTAAAAACCTCTTCATTCTTATCATTGAAAATTATCCTTCCAATAAAATCAGCATTTTTGTTAAAAGCAGAGAACCCTGACAGATATTCAATCTCATTTTTAAGATCAGGCTCATACCGGTCAAGTTGTGCTTTTAATATCTCATAAGTTGCAATAGTATCAGCTTCGGCAGAGTGTGAATTTTCCAGATTTTTATCCAGGTAAAACTTATATGCAGATTTCAAATCCCTTTTCTCCATTTTAAAGAAGATAGTTTGAACATCAACAAACTTCCTTTTTTTCAAATCTATATCAACATCTGCACGTATAAACTCCTCAGCCAACAGAGGGATATCAAACTTATTAGAGTTATAACCACCCAAGTCACAACCTTTAATAAAAGATGTAATCTCATGAGCTATCTCCTTAAAAGTAGGAGCATCCTTAATATCTTCATCTGTTATTCCGTGAATATCTGTCGTTTTCTTTGGTATGTGTACCTCCGGATTTACCCGATAGGTCTTCAGCTCCTCAGTTCCGTCAGCATTCACTTTCAACAATGAGACCTCTACAATCCTGTCCTCCGCAATATTCAATCCTGTTGCTTCAAGATCAAAAAAAACTATCGGGTTCTTTAAATTTAATTTCATATCTTTATATTTAGCTGTTAGCTATTAGCTGTTGTTTCTTAATCAAATAAATAAAATAAGCAAATAACTACTTTTCAGGTTGAGTTAAGATATACATTTTTTCACGCGGCACAGCCTTGTATAACTTTTCAGGAACAGTAATTGTATCAACAAAAGAATTAATCTCCGGAGCATCTATTTTCAAATAATAATCACCCGGAGGCAGCGCGAGAATAAACCTTGCTGAATCCATAGTTGCTGTATATGTTCCTACCTTCAACTGTAGTGTATCATAAACATTTATTTCCGGACTGAACCAGGGCTCTACCAGCCCACTGTCAGCTTGCACTTTAAGCGAACACCGATAAATCACATTTGAAGGGTCTTTTGTTACATATACCACCTTATAAATATCCCTGTTACCAAAACCTTCAGGACGTATTGCAGAAATATAACCTATTCGTTTGCCTTTCACCCATGATATGGAATAGTTATCATACGTATCATTAATTGGATAGCCCAAATTCACAGGTTCACTCCACTCCCCGGTAACACTATCCTGTGTGGAGTAAAACAGATCATACCCTCCCATAGAGGCACTATTATTACTTGAAAAATAGATTCGTCTTTCATCAGGCATAAAAACCGGAAAGTTTTCATCAAATTCACTATTTATTTTCCCGGGCAACAAACGTGACCTCCCCCACTCTCCTGTTGGCAGTTTCATTGCATAAAAAAGATCTGTAGAGCCATCCTCACCTTCAGCAGCATAAAAAAGCGTATCTCCACTCTCTGTCATACAAACCCCATACTCTCCCCCTTTCATGTCGATAGGATAACCAAAATCGGACATAAGATCAAACTTATGATTTCCTTTATACTTCGAATATGATATTACCTCATCACCATACCTGTTATGAAATACAAAAACTTCATCACCGTAAGGATTAATACCGGCAATAATTTCATCAAACCCTGAATTTAAAGTAGAGCCAATCATTTTATATTTCCCCCAACCATCATCCTCCATTTCAGAAACACAAACATTAAAATAATAGATTCCGCCATAAGTACTATATCTTTTATCTGATGAATAAAACAATGTGGATTCACCGGAAGTGACAAACGGGCTTAATTCTGACCGTGATGTATTTATTTTATCCCCTAAGTTTATAATGTCAACTATTGCCGGTTCAGTTGTATATTCTTTTGCATTTTTAATGTATTGCCTTAAGCGAGCTACAGGTTCACTGTTTTCTACTCTTACTTCGGCCGTTTGTTTCACATATTTATCCAAATAATCTAATGCAATATCAAAATGATGGGCATGAAAATGAGCTTTGGCCAGATCATATAAAACCTCCTTATTTTTAGGCTTGAGCTTTTCGAGTTTTTCGAGATAAGGAATAGCCTGACCTTTTAATTGATTACCATTCAGATAACAATAAGCAATTTTAAAAAGTATTTCAGGATTATTTTTTTCTTTTTTATAAACTCTGAGATACTCTTTTAATGCTCTTTCGTAATTATACACTTTTAAATATCTGTCACCTCGCTTTTCATAATCTTTTGCACTAAATGACATTAAACCCAATAAAAGTAAAACAACAGCAAATACCCTCATCTTTATATCAATTATTATATTTATGGAAGTTTAAAGAAACACATTTTTTGAAAAATAAAAAAACAAGCTTAAATTTATATCTATATAAAAATAAACATTTGAATGAACATTGACATCTATTCATTGTTATATATAAGATTAAACTCTGTATAACAACATAAAACATACAACTATGCACAGACGAGGATTTATTGGTTTAGTAGGCCTGGGAGCTCTTTCCGCCTGTGTTCCAGGAACACCTAAAACAACTAAAAAATCAACTGGTAATGATGATTTACAATCTAATAAGATATCGGGTCATTATTTCCCTGTTTTGCCTTTTGCTTATGATGCCCTTGAACCTTATATTGATGCACGTACAGTTGAAATACACTACGATAAACATCATCGAGGCTACTTCAGAAAATTCTCAAATGCAATTAAAGGAACAGAACTGGAAAAGGTGCCAATGCACAAAATATTCTCATCTGTGTCATCATACAGCGAAGCAATAAAAAACAATGGTGGAGGTTATTATAATCATTTACTTTATTGGGAAAACCTGAGTCCTGTTAGTGGACAGCCTTCTGCCAGATTATTAAGTAAAATAATTAAATACTTTAAATCACTTGATGAATTCAAAATTGAATTTAACAATTCGGCCAAAACACTCTTTGGGAGTGGATGGACGTGGTTGATTCTCAACAAAAACAGGGAGTTGGAAATTGTATCAACTTCTAACCAGGACAATCCGCTTATGAATATTGTGGAAAACAGGGGAATCCCTTTGTTAACCATTGATATTTGGGAACATGCCTACTACCTTAAATATCAAAACAGGAGAGCCGACTACATCAACAACTTCTGGAATATCATTAACTGGAACACAGTAAACGAACGATTTATAAATGCTTTGAAAGATAGTCGAAAAGAATAGGGTGCTTACGATTTATGATTAATTTCATTCCAAGATTGTATCAAACTGTTCCTGTGTAAGAAATTGCGGTTCATAATCATAATCGTTTCATTCTAATTGATAAACAAAAGCTCTCAAGTGAGCCTCTGAACCTTTTTCAAGCGAAGAGTAAACTTTTAATATAGTTGTGTTTTCAGTTTGTTCCATACGCTCATACAGATCCAGAATATCAACTTCTTCAATGGTGGCAGCTACGATAAGTGCGGCAACCAGAGAAGCACTTCCTTGCTCCATTAACTGATTATATAAGGCCTGCAAATCCTCATTAGAGAACTCACCAATACCAGGCATTACCGGATCTTCAAGTCCGTAAAGCTTAAGTAATGACAAAAAATTCGTAAACTAACTTTTTAGTTGTATATTTGTTTGTCCTATTTTATTACAACGTTCAGAACTTTGACATAAACATATTTAACAATGAAAAACCTATCTGCATTTATTGTACTCATTCTCACAATTACTTTACAACAACTTCAGGCACAACAATCCTCATTGAATCAACTATTGATTCAGGAAGAATATTCGACTATAATTTCACAATTAAAAAACAAACCACACTTAACAGAGAATGAAATTATAACATTAGCTGTCAGCTACAAACAGACAGGACATCCGATTGATGCAATAAAACTAATAGAAAACACAAAAGCCGATGGAAATAAAGATATTAAAAAGCTTCTGCCAGCACTCTATTTTGAAACAGGCAATTACGACATGGCACTTCCTCTGATAAAAACCATATTTGAAAAAAACCAGAATAACTATGCAAACTTTATCAGGTATGTTGACATTCTTACTTTTAACAAAGAGTATTTAGATGCCATCGAAATATTAAATGAACGCTATAAAACAGACACCCTAAATTTTGAAATAAATAAACGGTTAGCGGAAAATTACACTAAAATTGACAGCACATCTAAAGCAATAAAACATTACAGCCTTCTGTTCAACAGATACCCCACCAATCAGGTTGTTGCGTACCGTTTAGCACGCTTGTACTCTTCAAGTAAAACATACAGAAAAAGTTTAAACGTATGTGACACTATTTTAAAATACTCACCTGAAAATAAAAGATTCCTCAGTCTTAAAGGTAGTGTATATTTTAGGGTTAATCAGTATAGGAATGCAATAATAGTAATGACAAAGCTTGAAAAACTTGGCGATAACTCTTTTATTACTCAAAGAATTCTAGGAATTTCATATTACAAGAAAGATGATTTTATAGAAGCTGCAAATTATTTAAAAAAAGCTTTAGAGTGGAAACCTGATGATGCAATTGTAAATTATTACCTTGGAGCTTCACTCAGCATGTTACCTGTGCCGGAAGACGGGCTACCATATCTGAAAGACGCAATAGAGTTACTACTTCCCCCGTCCAATGTTATGGAGAAAATTCATTACAGCATGGCAAATATCTATCACAAATCACAAGAATTTAACTTGGCTATTGACAACTATAAAAAAGCTTTAAATTACGACCCCAAGCAAGTTCAATACATTCTAAACATAGCTACCATTTACGATCTGGAATTGAAAAATAATAAAGTTGCGCTAAAGTATTATGAAAAATTCATCTCTTCATTACCTGAAAAATTAGATACAAAAAAAGGGAAAGAGAGGTATGCCATAAATCTAAAAAAGTACGCAGAACGCAGAATAACGAAAATTAAGGAAGATAATTTTTTCAATTCAGCAACAAATTAAACAACTAACAACCATTGTATATCGCACATCACAAGTTCCACAACCATCATGGCGCACCCATTAAGCTAAGATACTCCTTAATTTTTGAGATATCAACCTGACGCTGAAATGAGAATGTATCAAACATGCTTTCTGCATTTTTATAGAAATATAATGCTGTTTCAAAAAGTTTTTGTGCTTCTGCCCGTTTATTTAAATCTATGCATAATTCACCTGCAACAAGAAAAAATTGCCCTTTAGCATCTACATATTCAACGGGTTCGTCCTCTTTTATATTCAAATCATCAACACCAATATCTCCATTCACCAAACTTTCATAAGAAAGTCCGGTAAACTTCTCCGTCATCTTTTTCACATCGTTATAAGCCTTTGATTGTTCACCTGTGTTTTTCATTTTCAATACAAGAGTAACAAACTTTGCCATCTCTTCAATCATGCGCAATATAAAATCTCGTTGAAACATTTCATATTTTTTATTTACAACAACAAGATAATTATCTTTTGTATATAATCAATTAACTATTTTGTATTAAAACATTCCATTCTGCAATGAACTATTTTGGTAGAATTTAACTAAAAAAAAGTATATTTATACTCTTTCTCACACCAAATATATAATTGAAAAAACAATATTTTAACCTTTACTTTTTTAGTTCTTTAAATGAGCGATTTCAAAAGAGATATTCAGTATCACAAGTTTTGTATGTATGGATTCCTGAAGAACCTGAGGTTTTTCGATGCCTTTTTTATTCTATTTCTTGTTGACAAAGGACTCCCCTACTCACAAATAGGGCTACTCTATGCCATACGTGAGATAACTATAAATATTTTTGAATTACCCTCCGGTATTATTGCCGATACTTATGGAAGAAAGACATCCCTCATCGCCTCTTTCATTGTATACATTTTCTCTTTCGTTACATTCTACATTGCCGATGAATTATGGCTGTTTATGTTGGCATTTATTCTTTTCGGCATTGCCGATGCTTTTCGCTCCGGCACTCACAAAGGAATGATAATGGACTATTTAAAACTAAAACAGTGGGGACAGCACAAAATAAAATATTATGGTTATACCCGTTCCTGGTCACAGGCAGGATCAGCTATCTCCTCTCTTATAGCAGGTATAATAGTGTTTTTTAGTGCCAACTACAATTCTGTTTTTATCTATTCGATAATTCCATACTTACTAAACTTGCTGCTAATTATCTCTTACCCCAACATACTGGATAAAACAACAAAGCAAACAAATAAGAGATATAACATTGGGTTGATTGAAACTCTTAAATCATTTTTTCGCACAATTAAACAACCCGGTCTAATAAAGATAATAAACACATCAGCAACGCACTCTGCATTTCTGAAAGCAGTAAAAGATTATATACAACCTGTAATGGTTCATGTTGCCATGTTAATTCCGGTAATGTATTATATCGATGCTGACAAAAAAAACGGATTATTTATAGGAATCTTCTATTTTATCATTTGCTTAACGTCCTCTAGATCATCTCAATTATCATCAATGTTCACTCAAAAACACAAATCAAGCATTGCAAACATAACTCTGTTCATAGGTTTTATCTCCGGAATTCTTACCGGAATATTATATTATAAAGAGTTATGGATTCCGGCACTAATAACATTCACAGGGATTTTCATTGCTGAAAATATCAGAAAGCCCGCCTTAACGGGTTTTGTTGCAGACAATTCACCCAATGAGGTTTTAACCTCGGTTATTTCAGCACAGTCGTTATTAAAAACTATCTTAACTTCATTGTTTGCATTAACATTTGGAGTTATAGCAGAATACTTTAATATAGGCATAGCCCTATTATCAATATCATCATTCCTTGCTGTTTCTGCATTTATAATAAATACTTATACTACAAAAAGACGTTAAATACACAAAGTTTGGCACAACTTATGACAGACCAAACAAAAACACAATATTTACATCAGAATAAATGATTCAACAAGTTATTGTCAGAAAAGTAATGATAAAATAGATTCCGGGATTTATAATAATACATGAATGCATTTTTTTAGTTACAAACTGGCATAAACCGTTTTTAATAACTATTTTTACAAATCGGATTTGTGGCTTGTCTACAATCCGATTTTTCATGTTATTACACTCCATAACCTGAACATTTATAGTTTCATAACAAGGATTATAACATGAATAGAAATAATTAACAACTAAAACCCGCTAATAGCTAAATGCTGATAGCTAATTTCATAAACAGATGAAAGTTGATGTATTATTAGGACTACAATGGGGCGATGAAGGAAAAGGCAAAGTAGTAGATGTTCTTACTCCCAAATATGATGTGATAACCAGATTTCAGGGCGGCCCTAACGCCGGTCACACTTTGGAATTCGGAGATGTAAAACATGTACTGCACAATATTCCTTCAGGAGTATTTCACTCTGATAAAATCAATATTGTTGGTAATGGTGTTGTTCTTGACCCCATTACTTTTAAACAAGAGATAGTCGAATTAAAAGAAAAAGGGTTTGACATTACCAAAAACTTATATATTTCAAAAAAGGCTCATCTGATATTACCAACTCATCGTATTCTGGATGCTGCATCTGAAGCTTCCAAAGGGAAAACCAAAATAGGGTCAACTCTTAAAGGGATAGGTCCGGCATACATGGACAAAACCGGCCGAAACGGATTAAGAGTTGGTGACATACTTAATAACTTTAAAAAGAAATATAAAGCTCTAAAGAAAAAACATCTTCAACTTCTTGAAATGTATAATTTTGATTATAACATTGACGATTTTGAAAATGGCCTGCTTGAAAGTATTGAAAGCTTACGAAAGTTAAATTTAATAGACAGCGAACACGAACTCAATAAATACCTCAGTGAGGATAAAAAAATATTAGCTGAAGGTGCTCAGGGTACAATGCTTGACATTGATTTCGGTTCATACCCTTTTGTTACCTCTTCAAATACTGTTTGTGCCGGAGCATGTACCGGTATGGGGATTTCTCCCAATAAGATAGGTGAAGTTTACGGTATATTTAAAGCATACTGCACGCGCGTTGGCAGTGGTCCATTCCCTACCGAACTATTTGACGAAACAGGTGATGAACTCAGAAAAGCCGGCCACGAGTTTGGTGCTACAACAGGCAGACCCAGACGTTGCGGATGGATTGATCTGGTTGCTCTAAAATATGCCGTTATGATTAATGGAGTTACGCAACTTATAATGACAAAAAGTGATGTGTTAAGTGGTTTTGATACTATTAAAGTTGCTGTGGCATACAAAATAGGTGACGAAATTATTGATGAGTTCCCCTTTGAACTTCCTGAAAATCTTGAGCCCGTATATAAGGAGATTTCAGGTTGGAAGAAAGACCTTACAAAACTCTCTTCAGAGGATGAGTTTCCTGTTGAACTAAAAAACTACATCTCATATCTTGAAAAAGAATTAGGAGTACCAATATCAATTGTTTCAGTAGGCCCCGGGCGAGACCAGACAATTATTAGAAAACAACTCATTTAATATTTTTGTTGCGGAAATGTTGTATTTTATTGGAAAGTTCTAAAAGAAGATAATCCTATCACAGATTTTTTATATTTTTGTTTTAAAATTAGAATGTTTAACATTGAAAAAAACTAACAAAAAAAAATCAAATATAACTGTTCAAGAAATAGCGGAATCAATTAACATTTCGGCCTCTACAGTTTCTCGTGCCTTAAATAACCACCCCAAAATAAGCCAACTAACGAAGGAAAAGGTATGGAAGGCCGCAAAAAAGCTAGGCTATCAACCGAATATTCCAGCCTATATGAATCAGGATAATACAAAAACCATTTGTTTTATAGTTCCTGAAATAAATAACACTTTTTACATGGATGCAATTAATAGTATCCAGGAATATGCTACGAATAAAAATTACAACCTGTACATTGCATATACCTGTAATTCGAGGGCTATAGAAAAATCATATTCCCGTTCAATAATTAATTTAAATATTGAGGGGGTAATTGTGGCATTATATGATAAAAGTGCCAATATTAGCCATTTAAATGAATTCCAGGATCAAAACATACCATCTGTCTTTATTAATAAAACAGATCAACCGGTAAATGCTACTCAAATAATCCCAGATATCTCACATGGCACTTACAAGGCAGTTAAGCACTTAATATCTATGGGTTGCAAAAACACTTGCATCTATGCAGGTAATCTAACAAACCCTTTTTATTCAGATATGGTTGATGGCTATCGTTCGGCTATGTCAGATTCTGATATGAAGTTTGTGGAAAATCAAATTATTTCGGGTTCCCTCTCGCAGGACGATATTAATTACAGTTTAAATAAAATGTTTGATCAGTCTAAGTTGCCGGATGGAATAATTTCACCTAATAATTCTGTAAGCACACAAATTATTTCATGGTTAAAAAATAAAGGTTATGAAATACCCAAAGATATTTTATTAGTAAGTTTTGAAACTGATAAATACAATTCGTGCAATAAACCCGCTTTATCAACTATACAAATCTCAGGATCCAAAACAGGAAAAATTGCTGCAAAAGAATTATTCAAGCAAATTGAAAGCAGAAAAATGATAGCAGAAACTATTATTATTCCGGCAAAATTTATTATTAAGGGCTCGACAATGAGGGTTTAGATTATTTTTTAAAGGTTTAAGAAATTCAATTTCTTACAATAAATTTTTCAGATAATAAATAATTACCCGCTTTATCGGTAAGTTTTATAATATAGCAACTGTTAGTCAGGCCTGAAATATTAATATTTTTTGTGAAACTATTAACTAATATCCTATCAAGCATTCTGCCATTTAAATCATAAATAAAAGCCATATTACAATATTGTGCTGATTTAAAAAATAAGATATTGCTATTAACTATTAGCTCCAAATTATTTTTACTTTGCAAAGGTTGTTTAATTCCGGTAACTAACTCATCACAATCGGGCATCCAATAGTTAGCTGAAATAACAAGTAAGTATAGCATACTTAAGGTGTTCGAAAAATAATCACCATCATTAAAATTATATCCGTTTAATTTATCGAACAAATCATCTAACCATTGTTGATTGGTGTTATCTAACATGGCCCCTACAGTAAAAGAACCAACAAATGTAGCATCATCCCATGTGGCAGTTTCGGTACCATCCAATTTATAGCCACTTTTTATATTATTAGGGTTATTATTACACTTGGTAATCAACCAACTATTTATTTTGTTCACGGCTGTTTTTGCCCTTTCGTCGCCAAAAAGCAAATAATCGGTAGCCAAACGCCAAGGGTCACGACAAGCATTATAGTAATAATTACCATCATTTGCGCCTTCTAAAAAATCAGCCCCGGCAGGTTTTGCACTTGTATTTACATCAATAATAAAATCAGGCAACAAACCCGTTTGCGGACTATATTTTTTTTGCATTTGATTTATAAGCGAGTAACATGTATCAATAACATTGTCCCAGTTATTATTATTTGTAGCACATTTGAAAACCCTAAAATGATCTAATATAAAATCTGATGTTCTTGTACTGTTATTATATTTTCCTGATGTTGCCCAATCTCCCAATCGAACAGTCCAATAGCTGCGGTTAATTTCGCTACTCATTATTGCATTGATGATATTTTTTGCTTCTTGCAAATAGTTGATATCACCGGTACTACCCCATTGTACATGTGCAAGCAACAAACCATAAGCAATATCTATATCTCCGTCTGTTGCAGCATCGCTACCGCCATCCGGATTATTAATACAACCACTTATTTGCTCCCAAGCCATTAGGTTTGAATTAATTGAGCTGGGGTGTGCTTTATAAAATTTGTATAAACCATCGAAATACAATTTGGCATTCGATTCATACCCGGCCATTAAGGGTATAATCATCATTCCATACCCCTGTCCTTCTGAAACGCAAATAGTGTTACCTTCATCAAAATCAATATAATACTGACCGCCACCGCAAGAGTTTTTTAAATATTTTGCTTTCCATTTTGTATAAAACACAGTAGTTATATTGTCTAATTCTTCTTGTGTATATCCACTTGGTTTTATATAGTTGGCGGTATAAGTTTCATGTTTTGGAAAAGGATATTTGGGAGTTTGGGCAAAACCATATATTTGAATGATGAAAAATATGATGAATACAACTGTTTTTTTCATTGTTTCTAATTTTAAAACATTGAGACTACTCCGAAAAGTCTGATTTTGTAGTTTGAACCCTACGAGAGTTTTGATAATTTACAGATATTAAATATGTTTATCTTTATTTAAATCCCTTAAGTCTCAAATCCTCACATCCTCTAATTCTCTAATTCTCACATCTTCACATCTATTACAATATACAAAAACTTCAGGGAAACCAATATTGATTCCCCTGAAGTTAATCTAATTTTAATTAACCTAACTTAATCTACATCTATTTGTTTGTCCATAAAGTCACCTATTTGTTAGTATAACCAGTATTTATCACCTTTTAATGAATAAGTTTGACCTTATAGATGCACATTATTCAACAGGATACGTATACCCCTGACGTTTAAACCTCCATGTCCAGGCATAATCATCGTCAAACTGATGTTGAACCAAAACTAGCTCATCATCCGTAATTTTTGTAATATTATATAGTCCAGTTGCTGTCATTTCCGGATTACAATTTTCTTCGTCCCAATCAAGGATATTTGCATTTGTAAATTGAATGATCATTGCATCTTCATTTACAGAAAATGAACCTACATTCCCATCAACCCCTGTAAAATTATAATTACCATCCAAATCAAATATCATTTCGGAACCAAAATCAGGCGAAGCATCATCCTCATAAGGATTCCACCAAAACTCATCCCAGTCATAGCTGGCTACCATATAACAATAGCCTTGTCCATCAGGATTATCATCAGCATAAACCCAGGTTTTGCCTGCTCCACTTCCTGTTAATTCCTTTATAACTGGTTTTTCTGAAACTTGTGGGTCAGTTGATGTTACAGCAATATTCTTTTCTGAAACAATAGCACCGCCTTTACCTGAAATACTACAAGTAACCGTATAATCACCTTTGAATGCATAATAAGCTGTAACTACCTTTCCTTCCGCTTTTTCGCCATTGCCTAAATCCCAGGTATACAAAAAAGCATCAGTAGCATTTACAGTTAATACAATATTATTAGGATCTGAATTATCAATAGTAAAATCACCGGTTGGTGCCGGACCTATATCCGGTGCCACATCCATTTGCGATTCGCAAGCGTACATAAATATAGCCGCAACCACTGTTAGTATATATAATATCTTTTTCATTTCTTATATTTTTTATATTTTAGTTAATAAGGGTTTTGCACCAAATTAGGGTTCAAATTCATCTCAATTTGAGGAATAAGAAAATAACGTTTGTTATCGGTATATCCATTCATTAAATTCCCACGTCCTGTACGTACCAAATCCCAGTACCTGTGACCTTCCATAGCCAATTCAACCCTTCTTTCGTGATAAACAGCCGTTAAACCATCTGTTTCAGTTGTATTTCCCAGACCTGCACGGTTTCGCACCCTGTTTAAAGGTGTTTGCCAATCGCCGCCATTATGCGCAGCAGCTTCAGCTTGCCATAATAATACCTCGGCAAAACGGATATATCTCCAATTTAAAGGGTCTTCTGACATTTGTCCTTTTTCGCTTGCAGGTAATTGAGTTTTACGATTATGATAACCTGTTGGATTTTGAGGATAATCTGTCCAGAATTGTTCTTCGTCACCTGTTCCCGGCCATAAAATATCTCCATCCGAAATTATTGCTGCTGCTAAACGGGGATCACCCGCTTCAAACTCATCATATAAATCCTGTGTTGGGCAATTAAACCCCCAACCGCCATTTTCACGGCTTCCTGTAAAAATAGGCGTTGTTGTTCCTTCATTGTCCCAGTCCCATTCACCGGTATTAAAATCGGCATATTGAATATCCCAAACAGATTCGATACCATTATCGTGGCTTAAGCGAAACACATCATTATAATCAGTTTCCAAATCATATCCCAATGTTCCTAATACTTTGGCAGATGCTTCAGCTTCAGGCCATTTTTCTTGAAAAACATATGCTTTTGTTAGCATTGCAGTTGCGGCACCTTTTGTAGCACGTCCAATTTCTGTAGCATCCATATTCCTTTTCTCCGGTAAAGCAGCCGCTGCATCTTTCAGGTCATTTTCAATTTGTTCCCAACAATCGGCCTCAGTATCACGGGGCAATGTAAATTCTGAAGGTGATAGTATTTTAGTAACAATTGGAACGCCCCCAAAAACTTTGACCAGCTCAAAATGATAAAAAGCTCGAAGGAACTTAGCCTCTGCGATAACACGTTTTTGAACAGAAGCACTAATATTCTCGTTATCAGTAATTCCCTCAATTAATTTATTAGCACGGTTAATACCAATATAGCGTATTTGCCACCGGCCACGGATTAACCCGTTTTCGGCATTTGCACTAAACGTTAATAAAGCATGCATATCGGCCTGGTCTGCATCATTTTCCCCACCTTTTTCGGCATCGTCTGAAACAATATCACCAATTGCCCATTCATCTACCTGCATTTCGCCATACCAGGCCATTGGGTCATAAGCTGCTGCAAGCGCATTTAAAGCAGCAGCATCATTACTGAAATACACAGCATCCGATAAACTTGGTGCAGGGGTATCCAGATAATCTTTACACGACTGGGCAAATATTAGCACTGTAAAAATTACTATTATATTAAATATTTTATTTTTCATTATAATCTCATTTTGAAGTTTAATTAAAATGTTAAGTTAAGACCCAAACTAAATAATCTCGCTTGTGGATAAAAAGCACGATCAACACCTATATCTAAAGAACCACTTTGCCCTGTACCAATTTCAGGATCAAGACCGGTATATTTAGTAAAGGTGAATAAGTTTTGTGCATTTACATAAATACGAAGTTTGGTCAGCCTTATTCGCTCAGTCATTGTTTGCGGCAAGGTATATCCTAATTGTAAAGTTTTTATTCTCAAATAAGAACCATCTTCAATAAAACGGTCTGACATTAATGAATTATTTGCGTCATTAGCATTCATCCTTGGATAAAGTGCATCATTTTGCGAGCCTTCACCTGTCCATCTGTTAAGCATATCGTTGCTAAGATTCCAGTAAGCAGAAGAAGAACGTGTGTAATATGCAGGGCCGTTAAAAATTTTGTTTCCCTGAACGCCTTGTAAAACAAAGTTTAAATCAAAACCTTTATACATGAAATTTGCGTTAAAAGCATAGGTATAATCTGGTAAAGGGCTACCAAGAAATTCAAAATCCAGTGCGCCATCACCATTTGCATCTACATATTTTATATCACCCGGTGCAGCATTTGTTTGAGCTGTTTGTGCATCCACTTCTGCCTGATTTTGGAACAAACCATCTGTTTTATATCCATAAAACTGGGCTATTGGTTGGCCAACTACTGTTCTTGTAACATAATAATTTCCACGGAATAAAGCTCCATCAATAAATTCATTTCCATTACCCAAACTGGTTACTTCATTTTGAATGGCCGAGAAAATAACACCAACTGAGTATTTAAACTCATTATCCATATTTCGGTAATTTGCCGAAAATTCAAATCCGGAATTGAGCATTTCACCAGCGTTTTGCCATGGTGCTTCCTGTAAGCCTGATTGTCCAGGAACAGGAACCTGTAATAACATATCCGAGGTGTTTTTCACAAAATATTCAACACTACCATCAATTTTACCATTTAAGAAACCAAAATCCAAACCAAAATTTGTTGTTGTAGAGGTTTCCCACTTAATTTCATCATTTCCTGAACTCATAAACGAAGAACCCGGAGCTAATGCATTACCCCAAACATAGTTTTGTCCGGTAGTTGCGGTAGTAACATTCTGATAAGCAGGAACGCTTCCCTGATTACCAATTTGCCCCCAACCGACTCGAAGTTTTAAATTACTTAGCCAATCAAGATTACTCATAAAACCTTCTTCAGTTAGTTTCCAACCTGCAGAAAACGATGGAAAATAACCCCAACGATGCTTTTCTGAAAATTTAGAAGAACCATCGGCTCTAAAGTTTATGGTAACTAAATATTTGTTCTGAAAATCATAATTAACTCTTGCCAAAACAGATGCTTGTCGAACATCGTAAGCACTTCCTGAAACAATAGCAGAATTTGCACCTGTTGCATTGCTAATATAACGAACATCAATATCATCAGAAGGAACATTTGTAGCTGAAATCCCATTCCATTCGGCATGGACACTGTACATTTCTACTCCTGCCAAAGCAGAAACATTATGCCGGCCAAAACTCTTGGTATAGTTCACAGTATTTGTCCATTGATTAATGAACTGACTATCATTATATTTGCCAATTTGGCTCTCTGTATTTTGTTGAGTTGGACTAACATAATATACCGGATTGTAATAATCGCTAACACCAAAAGCATATTCGAGTGAATAGTTGGTTTTAAAATGTAAGCCTTCAATAATTCTCATATCGGCATAAACATTACCCAATGTTCGATACCTGCCATAAGTGTCGTTGGTATATTCCAAGTCAGCCACAGGATTATTTATATCGTTATATATCCCTTCGGCATAAGTCCCGTCAGGGTTTCTTACCGGTGTAACCGGATCCATATTCATTGCAGAGATTAATATATTGGTCCATTCATCTTCTTCAAGAATAGTATTCTGATCGGTTTTTGTTAAGGACAAATTTTCGCCAATAGTTAACCACTCTTTCGGTTTATGTGTTGAGTTTAAGCGAAATGATAAACGCTCAAAATCAGATTTTTTTACAATACCTTCCTGCTTCAAGTATCCTACACTGACAAAATAACTGCTTTTGTCTTTTCCACCGGCAACAGATAAATCATAGCTTTGAATGGCAGCATTTTCGTTAGAAATTTCCTTAAACCAATTGGTTGTTGGTAAGGATGAAGGATATGACAAACCCGGATAGGGATCAATACCCACAGCATTTAAAGCTTCATTATTAAGCATAGCCCATTGTTGCGAATTACTGGTTGGTGCAACACGCCAAAAGTTCTGAATACCATAATAAGTATTGAAACTTATTTGCGCATTTTTTTCACCACCTTTCTTGGTAGAAACAATTACAACACCGTTTGATCCCCTTGATCCATAAATAGCTGTAGCTGATGCATCTTTTAACACCTGCATGGTTTCAATATCATTCGTGTTTAAGTAATCAATATCATCAACCATCATACCATCAACAACAAATAATGGGGATGCATCGTTTAGAGTTCCAATACCACGCACCCTAACCATAACACCACCTCCGGGCGTACCAGAGTTTACGGTAACATTAACACCAGCAACCTGACCTTGTAAAGCCTGATCAATGGTACTAACCTGCCTCTTGTTCAAATCATCCATATCAACTATAGAAATGGCACCGGTAAGGTCACTTTTTTTCTGGGTTCCATAACCGACTATTACAATTTCTTCAAGTCCGGTTTCTTTAACCACAAGGTTTACATTAATAAGGCTTTGTTCACCAACAGTAATTTCCTGCCTTATATACCCAACATAAGAAAAAATCAGGACATTTGTATTTGTAGCACTAATACTAAATCCGCCGTTAAAGTCGGTGATAGTACCCGTGGTGCTCCCTTTTACCTGAACCGAAACACCGGGAATTGTTTCACCATTGTCGGCTGAACGAACAACCCCTGTAATCTCATTTTGCGCATATATGGAATATGAGCAAAACAGAAAAATTAAAATTAAACTAATTTTTTGCATAAGAATTTAGATTTTAATTAATAAAACTAACTGCATTTTTGAAACTCTACATTTAATGCAATATTTTGCATCCAAAATTATATTATACAATGTTAATATGCAAATATATTAACATTTTTTTTTACAACAAAACACTTCTTTGTTCATTTTTTAAACTATTTAAAGCATTATACATTTAAGTTATTCTACGCTATCAGACGAATCCTATAATTATATTTTTACAATAATCAACTTACTTACATGTACTTATACAAACACTTCTCAATACAAAATTAACAATCAAGAAAATAATGCCCTGATTCATTTTTTTTTACAATTAAAGATATTTTTTAATGCAATTTTTTGCATCTAATAAATTATTTTATACTTTTGGCACATATTAAAACCCAATATTATGCAAAACGCAATCCTAATTCTATTCATTTCCGGATTACTATTCAACTCATGTAAACATGTTGAAAACAAAACAAGTGGGAAAACACAACTATTAAAAGACTGGAAAATTCAAAGTAGTTTGATTGTCAATTCTGAGGGTAAGTTAATTTCTAAAGATAATTATAGTGCCTCAGAATGGTACGAGGCTAAAATTCCATCAACGATTTTAAATGCCTTAGTTAAAAATGGTGTTTATAAAGATATTTATTTTGCAGATAACTTATCAAAAATACCAACAGAACAGTTTAACAAGCCATGGTGGTATCGAACAGAATTTATAATTGAAAATTATTCAAAAAGCGAAAATTACAATTTGATTTTTGAGGGTATTAACTATAGAGCAAATATTTGGTTAAATGGTAAATTAATAGCTGACAGCTCAACTATTGAAAGCCCTTTTAGAATGTTTGATTTAAATATCAACAATAATATACAAGAAGGTAAAAATATTTTAGCTGTTGAAATCATAGCACCTAAGAAAGCGGATTTAAGCATAGGTTTTGTAGACTGGAATCCACATGCACCTGATAAAAATATTGGACTTTGGCGTCCGGTAAAACTAATAAGGACACGTGAGCTTGCCTTAAAAAATGTTTTTGTCGATTCAAAAGTGAATACGGAAACTCTTGACGAAGCTTATCTAACAATTAGTGCAGAAATAGTTAATCAATCTGATAAAGAAACCAAGCTTACTCTTGAAGGAGCAATTGAAAACATTAAATTTTCAAAAACTTACACTTTAATGGCAAATGAAAGTCGCTTGGTTAAACTAACTCATAAAGATGTAAAAGAGTTGCAGATTAATAAGCCTAAATTATGGTGGCCAAATAATCTTGGCGAACAAAATTTGTATAAGCTGAATATTAAAGCTATTGTGAACAATGAGCTTTCTGACGAACAAGAAGTGCGCTTTGGTATAAGGGAAATAAAAGCATATAAAAATAAAAATGGCCATCAAGGATATAAAGTAAATGGTAAAAAGGTACTTATTAAAGGTGCCGGTTGGGTAGATGATATATTACTTGCAGATACGCCTGAAAAAGTGGATGCGCAAATGAAATATGCTAAGCACATGAACCTAAATACAATCAGACTTGAAGGTTTTTGGGGCAATGATCAAAGCATTTTCAACAAAGCTGATGAATATGGTATCCTTTTAATGATTGGTTGGAGTTGTCATTGGGAATGGGAAGGATATTGTAACAGACCCGAAACTGAGTTTATGTGCATCACTTCTAAAAAAGATATGGAACTTCAATCTCTTGCCTACCGGGATCAAATAATTTGGCTAAGAAACCACCCCAGTGTTTTTCTTTGGACATTGGGCAGCGATAAACTACCTGTTCCCGAACTTGAACAAAAAGTAAGTGATTACATTTCGGAATATTCACCTAACATACCTTATATAGCTTCTTGTAAAGGTCAGGATATGGGAACTGACTTTTATAACATAAGTAAAATTTCAGGTAAAGTTGCGGTTAAAATGTTAGGCCCTTACGGGTATGTAACACCAAATTATTGGTATATAGACACAATACTGGGTGGTGCTTATGGCTTTAATACTGAAACAGGCCCGGGCTCGCAAGTACCGCCACTTGAAAGTATAAAACGCATGATACCTAATAATGATCTATGGCCACCAAACAATGATATGTGGAATTACCATGCCGGACGTAACGAATTCCAAACATTAAACAGATACCTCAATGCATTTAATGCCCGATATGGTGAAACCAAAAATATTGAGGAATTTACCTTTAAATCTCAAATCTCTAATTATGAAGCAATAAGAGCAATGTTTGAGGCTTTTACGGTTAATAAGCATAACACAACAGGTATTATTCAATGGATGTTTAATTCAGCATGGCCTGAAACATTTTGGCAGTTATTTGATTGGTATTTAATGCCAAATGGTGCTTTTTATGGAACAAAAAACGCTTGCCAGCCTCTAAATTTAATTTATAATTATAAAGATCATAATATTTATATTGCGAATAATTATAATGAGGCTTTTAACAATCTTAAAGCCGAGATAAAAATTTTCAATATTAATTCAGAAGAAATTTTATCAGAAACAGTGGACATTAACATAGTTGAGAATATTTCAAAGAAAATATTTGATATTCCGGATATTAAAAATCTATCAACAACTTATTTTGTTGATTTAAAACTTAAAGATGAAAACAATAAAGAAATTAGCAGTAATTTCTACTGGCTGTCAACTAAAGAAGATGTTTTGGATATTGAAAAATCAGAGTGGTTTATAACACCTAACAAAAGCTACGCCGATTTCGGTTTGTTAAATTCAATGCCTGAAACCAAGATTAGCGTAACACATAAATTTTCAGGCATCGCAGATGAGAAACAATTAAGTGTAAAGCTTAAGAATGAATCTGATAAAATTGCCTTTTTTATAGAATTACAATTAAAAAATAAAGAAACAGGTTTGTCAGTTTTACCAATATATTGGGACGATAACTACATTAGTTTATTGCCGGGTGAATCAAAAACGATAAACGCAGATTTTAATATTGACTTTAATATTGAACAATTATCATTTAGCTATAAAGGACTAAATGTAAAGCAGTAATAACACGAAGTTAAATTTTAGATTATAAACACATGAAACGAAATTATATTATTGTAGCATTAATCCTGGTAACATTTTTTGTTATCTCTTTCCTAACCAATATATTGGGTGCATTAAACCCAAGTGTATCCTCAAGCTTTGATCTAAGTGAGACGATGGCGGGTTTTTTACCCTTTTCCTTTTTTATTGCCTATGGGGTAATGTCGATACCGGCAGGTTTTATGGTTGAAAAATATGGTGAAAAAAGATTAATGGTATTTGCCTTTATTCTCGCATTTGCCGCCTCAATATTATTTACCGGCCTTCCTTCATTCGGATTATTCCTTTTTTCTTTATTTACCATAGGTACAGGCATGGCCATTTTACAGGTAGTAATCAACCCTTTATTAAGAGTTGCCGGTGGTGAAGAACATTACGCCTTTACTTCGGTTATGGCTCAATTAATTTTCGGAGCTGCTTCATTTGTTAGTCCGCAGGTTTATTCATGGCTTGTTACAGGTATTGATAAAGTACCTGTTGAGCAAAGCAGTATCATAAGCCTCATATCAGGAATTGTACCTGCTGAAATGTCATGGGTTTCTATTTATTGGATATTTGCTTTAGCAAGTCTGGCAATGATTATAATAATATTTGCCATAAGATTTCCAAAAGTTGAGCTAAAAAATGATGAAAAGGCCGGTTCAAAAGAGAGTTATCTTTTATTATTTAAAAACAAGCTGGTCATACTATATTTTTTGGGCATATTTGCCTACGTTGGTGTTGAACAGGGCATATCCTACTGGATGTCAAAATTCCTTCAAACATATCATGGGTTTGATTATGAAACTATTGGCGCAAAAGCTGTTGGTAACTTTTGGGGGTTAATGACCATTGGTGGAATTTTAGGCTTAATACTGTTGAAAATAATGGATAGTAAATTAGTTTTAAAACTATTCACCTCAATCGCTATAATTAGTTTAGCAGTGGCATTATTTAGTCCGGATTCTGATATATCTTTATATTCTTTTCAGGCAAGCGGCTTTTTTCTATCGGTAATGTACCCAATTATTCTTTCGCTGGGTTTAAATTCAGTTAGTAAACATCATGGTTCTTTTGCAGGAATTCTAATGACCGGAATAATGGGGGGCGCAGTAGTTCAATTACTAATTGGCTTTGTTAGTGATTTCACATCTTTAAAAACAGGAATGTTTTTAAATTTTATTGCTCTGGCCTATATTTTAAGTATAGGATTTTGGGCAAAACCAATAATTTCCAATAAAACGATAAGTTTAAAGCAAAAACAAGAGTAAAAATGACTTTACCAGACAATAATAAATTAATAGGAATAGATCTTGGCGGAACCAAAGTGAATGTGGGGCTAGTTAAGGGAATGGAAATTATTAACAACAAGTATAAGCTATTACCTGTAAATTCAAAAAATTCAGATGAAATAACCGAGCTTATTATTAATCTAATTTCAGAATTATTCGATTCATCAGTAAAAGGTATCGGTATTGGAATTCCAAGTTTGGTTGATCGTCAAAAAGGCATTATTCACAGTGTGCAAAACATCCCCTCGTGGAAAGAAATTCATCTTGCAGATATATTGCAGGAAAAATTTAAAGTGCCAGTGTATTTAGATAACGATGCAAACTGCTTTGCTTTAGGCGAATACAAATTTGGTGCAGGACAAAATTGCGATAACTTTGTTGGATTAACTATTGGCACAGGAATGGGAGCTGGAATTATTACGAATGGACATCTACTTAAAGATGCAAACTGTGGTTCAGGTGAATTTGGTTCAATACCATATTTGGATAGTATTTACGAAGATTATTGCAGTGGAAAGTTTTTCAAAACTTTTTATAATGATGATGGTGAAAACCTGTTAAAAAAAGCCAAACAAGGAAATGCTGTTGCAATTAAGGCATTTAATGAGTTTGGTACACATCTTGGCAATGCAATTAAAACAATAATGTTTTCGGTTGACCCGCATAAAGTTATTATTGGCGGTTCTGTATCAAACTCAAAGGAATATTTTCATGATTCCGTTTTGGATTCAATCAACAATTTTCCGTATCCCAATTCAGTAAATATACTGGAAATTATATATACAAATACACCTAATATTGCTATTTTTGGAGCAGCATCACTGTACTACGACAGGCATGAAAATAAGTAATTGGTAATTAGGCGGTCATTGGGATATTAGATTACCAGCGAAGCCAATGACAATTAATGACTGTGAAGCAAATGAAAAAAGACTAATATTTTAATAACAGCGAAGTAAGCGGATCTACACCAATGCTTCAGTTGATAAAATGACAATCAATAACTAAATATTGAAAGGGATGACTGAAAATATTAAAAATGCAATTATTGGTGTTTCACTGGGAGGAAAAACGCTTCTAACAGGAAAAGTAAGGGATGGACAACTTGTAAAAAGCCAAACAAAAAAAATCAATAATAAGGGAACTGAGGAAGAAATTTTAACTGAACTCATAAATGCTATTTCCGAAGTTTTTGATAATGAAGTTGCCGGTATTGGTATTGGGGTTCCCAGTTTGGTTGATGTTCCAAACGGCATTGTATACAAAGTACAAAAAATACCATCGTGGCGTGAGGTTCATTTAAAAGAAATTCTTGAAGGCCGTTTTGGAGTAAAAGTATACGTAAATAATGATGCAAATTGTTTTGCCATTGGTGAAAAATATTTTGGGCAGGCAAAAGTTTATGAAAATGTTGTTGGTTTAATAATTGGGGCAGGCGTTGGTGCCGGCATTATTTTTAAAGAACACTTATATTCAGGAACTAATTGTGGGGCAGGTGAATTTGGCTCTATCCCATATAGAGATCATGATTTTGAATATTACTGTTCAGAAGGGTTTTTTGAAGAAAAATACGGGATAAAATTCGAACTTCTATATAACAGGGCAATAAATAATGATAAAATAGCAATGGCAATTTTTGAACAATATGGATTTGATATTGGTAATCTTATTAAAACAATTTTATTTACAACCGACCCTGAATTAATAATTATTGGTGGTACTATATCAAAAGCATTTAAATTCTTTGAAAAAGTAATGTGGAAAAAAGTCAAAACTTTTATATATAAACACAGCTTAAAAAAATTAAAAATTGTGCAGTCTGAACAATCAGAAATTGCTGTACTTGGTGCAGCAGCTTTATATCTTGATGCACAAAATGTTACAATGAAGAAATAAATAATCTATTGTTAAACTGTTAAATTGCTATATTGTAAATATTTTTAATTTGCAAAAAGCAACAAATTAATGCCACAGATTCACAGATTAAAACAATTTAACAATTCAACCAGGAACCCCTGAACAAAATAAATCATGCTTACTACCCCTACTCTGTTAGTCAATAAAAACATAGTCCTGAATAACATCAAAAAAATGGTTGCAAAAACCAAATCATCCAAAGTAGTTTTACGGCCACATTTCAAAACCCATCAATCGACAGAAATAGGCAGTTGGTTCAGAGATTTTGGCATTGATTGTATAGCGGTATCCTCTATGAAAATGGCATCGTATTTTGCATTAAACGGATGGAGTGATATTACTGTTGCTTTTCCGGTTAATATTTTAGAATGGAAAGAGATTAATAAACTGGCAGCAAAAATCAATTTGAATATTCTTATTGAAAATGCCGAGGCAATAACATTTCTGGAAAATAAATTATCTCACCCTGTGGGCGTTTACATTAAAACAGACACAGGATATGGGCGAACCGGCATCGATGCTGAAGATTTTGAATCGATGCAAAAACTGCTTACGCCATTAAAGTCAAGTAAGAAATTGATATTTTTAGGTTTTCTTACCCATGCCGGACATACATATCATTCAACATCAAAGTCCGAGATTGAAGCTATTATGACTGATAGTATAAATAAACTTTTAGCACTAAAGACTTTTCTCCGAACCTACTTTCCTCTCCTACAGCTATCTTATGGCGACACTCCTTCCTGTTCAATAGCAAAAGATTTTCGGGGTGTTGATGAGATACGACCCGGTAATATCATTTTTCATGATGAAATGCAATATCAACTCGGTGTTTGCAAACGTGAAGATATTGCCGTTGCATTGGCTTGTCCGGTAGTTGCAAAACATGCTGAAAGAGATGAGATCGTTATACATGGCGGTGCTATACATCTATCAAAAGAGAGCATCAAAGATGAGTCAGGAGACGACTACTATGGCTCAGTTGTCACACTGAACAATTACACATGGGATGTAAAAAATGTTATAGGGAAAATAACAAAACTATCGCAAGAGCATGGGATAGTAAAAGCCAACAATGATGTTATAAAAAACATAAACATTGGTGAAATGGTAGCTATATTACCTGTTCACAGTTGTTTAACAGCAAACTTGATGAAAGGTTACACTACTACAGATGGTAATAAAATAACAACCGTATAATACTATTTTTCTTTTTTGGCCAACATCTTACCTACAATAAATGCCATAACAGTAACAAGATAAAACTGTCCGCATAAAGTAATTAGCAATGAAATAGACTTAGCAACATCACCTAATGGCAATTTATCACCATACCCTAATGTAGTAAGCGTCACAAATGAGAAATATATTGGGTCATACGAAACAGAACCGTCCTTGGGCAAGGTAAAATTAAATGCATCAGGAAAATATTCATTACTGAGAAAGATTAATAGACTAAAGCCTATACCCAATAACAAATACCCATTTATTGCCTCAATTATAACATACCGATCAACATATTCCCGTTTATAAACCAATGTAATAAACTTAACCCAACTTGGCTTTCGCGCATCAAAAAATAGAAAATATTTCCATA
>CBDUZZ010000040.1:0-40053 GCA_965371855.1 uncultured bacterium | reverse complement strand
GGACGATTGGCTGCTGCTTTTATAGCATTAGCAATTTAACTCTTGATTCGCATAAGTAATAAATAATGGAATTGTAATGGAATATATATTGAATAATTGAATAATTGAACCATTAAATAATTAAAAAGATGAAAACACAAAAATTAAAATCAATAGCAGTTGCAATATTATTAGTTGCAAGTTTTGGTGCGAATGCACAATTAACCGGACGCGAAATAGTTGACAAGGCCTATAACCTGCCAACAGGTGATGATATAACATCAACACTTACAATGACACTTACTAATAAAAGTGGGCAAACACGGGTGAGAAAGATTCAGCAATACTCAAAAGATATGGGCAAAACAGAGAAGAGCATTATGTTTTTCTTGTCACCAGCCGATGTTAAAAACACATCTTTTATGAATTGGAGTTATGATAGTGATAAAGCAGATGATCAGTGGATATACCTGCCTGCCCTTAAAAAGGTAAAGCGAATTTCAAGCGATAGTAAAAGCGATTACTTTATGGGATCAGATTTTACTTATGATGATTTGGGCGATAGAAAACTTGATGCCGATACACATAAACTTATCAAGGAAGAGACTATTGAAGGTATAGGGTGTTACGTTGTTGAGAGCATATCAAAAGACGAGGATTATATATACTCCAAAACAATCATCTGGATTAGAAAAGAAAACTTCGTTGGGATGAAAAAAGACTTTTATGATGAAGATGATGAACTCTTAAAAACGTTAACAATTAAAAAAGTAGAAGAGATTTCAGGCTTCTGGACTATAACTCATTCCGAAATAAAAAATGTTCAAAAAAATCATAAAACAACAATTCAGTTAGGCGAAATTAAAATAAACACAGGAGTACCGGCTTCCAAATTCAGCGAAAGAATGATGATGAGAGGAATGTGAGGATATGGGGATTTATGATTTTCGATTTATGATTTTCGATGCTGAGCGTTAGCGAAGTCCCGTGAAACGGGATGGGGATTTAGATACTATTTTGCCAATGATTATTCTCTGAAATAATTACTTTACCTTCTGCTGAGCAGAAACAGAATAATATTATGAAACCAAAAGGACTAATTTTTTTATTGCTGATTACAGCAGGCTTTTATACAAAAGCACAAACTATTGATATTAATGGGTTCGTAAGAAATTACACTAGTGTACTATACGATAATGGTGACTTCAATATGCTTCAAAATACACTAAACCTAAATTTTGAAACAATTGGCGATAAGGTAGCCTTGAAGGCTAATCCTATGCTATACCTATATGGCACTGACAGTATCGATTTTCAATTACGGGAAATATATCTTGACCTCTATTTCAACAGTATTGACATCCGTATAGGTAAGCAACAAGTAGTTTGGGGTAAAGCTGACGGCGTTTTCATAACCGATATTGTATCACCACTTAACCTCACAGAGTTTTTACTCCCTGATTTTGATGAGATAAGGGTAGGCGTATACGCTGCCAAGTTTGATTATTATTTTGGAAACAGTACCATCGAAGCAATTTGGAAACCTGTTTATGCGGGAAATCAGTTGCCTACTCAGGGATCAATATGGTTTAAACCTCCCGAATTCCCTGCACCTCCAACTTTCGATTACTCAAAAGAAAAAATCAATGCAAGCCTTGAAAATAGTGAGATATATTTAAAATACTCATTATCCTCTTCTGCCATCGACTTTGACCTGATGGGAGCATATGTCTGGGATCAAAACCCTATTATGCATGTTGAAAAAGAGTTTGGACTTGATTCGCTTGGTAATCCTGCACTTACCGGATTATTAATAACCCCCGAACACCATCGCTTATATGTAGTGGGTGGTTCGTTTACTTCAACTATCAAGAGTTTTGTGTTACGAGGCGAAGCTGCTTACTACAACGGTAAATATTTTCAAACAGCAAACCCAATGGCTGATGGAGCTCTAACTCAAAATAATTATTTACACTATGTAATCGGATTAGATTATGGAGTGGGTAATCTGAAATTGAGCACACAGTTCATTCAAAAGTATATTATGGATTATGATGATTTTATTGATGAAGACGAACTTCAAAATACAATGACATTTCTTGCTCGTTACGATGCAATGCGCGAAACACTTCACATGGAGCTGTTTTCATATATTGGACTCAATTACGGTGATGCACTAATCAGACCAACAATTATATATGATTTCAGCGACAGCTTTTCTATAAAGCTAGGATCTAATATTTTTGTTGGTGACGAACGGGGTAGGTTTGGCCGTTATGATGACAATTCAATGCTCTACATCAAAATCAAGTACAATTTTTGAAGAGTTTAGGATTACACTGATATTAAATGCGTTCTTATATCGAACTCAGGTTACTAACATTAGCTACCAAATTTTACCCTTGCGAGACACTGTCAGGAACTTCGTACACTGACAGGTCATTCCCCTGTTATCATATTAGGGCATCAACATTCAACACATCCTCAAATCACCATATCAATTTAGCAATTCCTAATTCGTAATTCCTAATTCATAATTACCTACACCAGCCCCTTAACTTTCAACAACTCTCCCATCTCTTTCTGCACAACCATAGCAGCTTCCCGTGCTTTCTCCGCAAATGACTCATCGTCGGCAGCATATATTATTCCGCGGCTGGAGTTAACCAGCAATCCACACTGGTTGTTCATGCCGTTTTCAGCCACTTCTCGTAAACTGCCTCCCTGAGCACCAACACCCGGTACTAATAGAAAATGCTCGGGAATTATTTTACGAATACTGCTTAACATCTCTGCTTTAGTAGCTCCCACAACATACATCATACTATCAGTAGTACCCCACTGCATAGAAGTTTTTATCACTTTCTCATAGAGTTTTTCTCCACCCTCTGTCATATACTGAAAATCGGCTGCACCTTTGTTAGATGTCAGTGCAAGCAGTATCACCCATTTATCCACATAAGTCATGAACGGCTTTACAGAATCTTCACCCATATATGGTGCAACGGTAACAGCATCGAACTCCATATGATCGAAAAAGGCCTTAGCATACATTGAAGATGTATTACCAATATCGCCCCGTTTTGCATCTGCAATGATAAAAAGATCAGGATACTGATACCTTAAATAGTTAACTGTTTTTTCAAGTGAGTTCCAGCCATTCACTCCCAAAGTCTCATAAAAAGCCAGGTTGGGTTTATAGGCAACAGCCAGATCGTGTGTAGCATCAATTATTTGCTTGTTAAAAGCAAAAACAGGATCAGTAGTATCAAGAAGGAACCTCGGGATTTTAACAACATCGGTATCCAATCCTATACATAAAAAGCTTTTTTTCTTTTTAATGTTTTCAAACAGTTCTTTTGAAGTCATGGCTATGAGTATTAAGTTTGTAAAGTTTATCAAGTTAAAAGTTTGTAAAGTAAAAAACTATTTAAAAAAATATGAACTTTTTACTTTATACTTTATACTTTTATCTCTCTTATATTTCACTTGCTTTCAATCTTTCTGCATTCTCCTCCACTATCAACTTATCAATTATCGATTGCAGGTCGCCATCAATAATGGCTGGCAAATTATACAAAGTAAGGTTAATACGATGGTCTGTTACCCTACCCTGTGGATAGTTATAGGTGCGTATCTTGGCCGAACGATCGCCTGTAGAAACCATTGTTTTACGCTTCGACGAAATCTCATCCATATACTTCTGGTATTCCAGATTGTATATTCGTGTTCTCAACTCCACCATCGCCTTATCAAGGTTTTTAAGCTGAGATTTCTGATCCTGACAAGTAACAACAATTCCGGTAGGAGTATGCGTTAAACGGATAGCTGAATAGGTTGTGTTAACCGACTGCCCCCCGGGACCCGATGAACAGTACGTATCTTTACGAATATCTTCCGGACGTAAATCAATATCAAACTCCTCGGCCTCAGGCAACACAGCTACTGATGCAGCCGATGTATGCACCCTGCCCTGTGTCTCAGTCTGCGGAACACGTTGCACACGATGTACTCCCGATTCATACTTCAGAATCCCATATACTCCGTTACCCGTTACATTCATCACAATCTCCTTATACCCTCCCGAAGTACCTTCAGATACATTGGTAACCTCCACTTTCCAGCCTTTCTTTTCGGCAAACTTTGTGTACATACGAAAAAGGTCACCGGCAAAAATACTAGCCTCATCGCCACCTGCACCGGCACGTATCTCCATCACTGAATTCTTAGAGTCCTCCGGATCAGAAGGAATCAACAAAATCTTAACTTCCTCTTCCAATTCAGGTAGTTTAGCCTCCAGCTCATTCAGTTCCATCTTTGCCATCTCTTTCATCTCCACATCATCCTCCTTCAACATCTCCCTGGCATTCTCAATATTCTCAATAATATTTTTATATATTTTATATACATCAACTACCTTTTCGAGTTCTTTATACTCTTTATTCAGTTTGATATACTTTTTAGTATTAGATATCACTTCCGGGTCGGTAATCAGCTGTGCTACCTCTTCGAAACGTATGTTAATACCCCCTAATTTCTCAAGTAATGATGACATATTAAATAGTTTATAAAGCCCCTCCCTAACCCTCCCCTAAGGGGAGGGAAAATAACTCACCACCCCATATACAGGAGAAAGCCATCTCCACCCTCCCTGAGGGAGGGGTTGGGGGTGGGCTCTTAATTAATAAACAAACTCCCCAAACTCACTTTTTATAGTAAGCTCTTTACCTTTATGTTCTTCACAACGCCCAACAATCTGAGCATCCACATTGAACGAACGTGATATATCAATAATCTTTTGTGCAAATTCTTCTTTAACATATATCTCAAACCTGTGCCCCATATTGAACACTTTGTACATCTCACTCCAATCTGTTCCTGACTCCTCCTGAATAATCCTGAACAGAGGTGGAACATCAAACATATTATCTTTAATTACATGCAGGTTGTCAACAAAATGCAGCACTTTAGTTTGTGCACCACCCGAACAATGCACCATTCCATGAACATCGGACTTCATCTCATCAAGGACTTTTTTTACTATGGGAGCATAAGTACGTGTAGGCGACAAAACCAGTTTTCCGGCATCTACTCCTACCTCATCAATCATATCGGTTAACTTATATCTGCCTGAATAAACCAACTCTTCAGGCACACTTTCATCATAACTCTCCGGGTATTTATCAGCAAGATATTTATGAAAAACATCATGACGCGCAGAAGTAAGCCCGTTACTACCCATACCTCCGTTGTATGACTTCTCGTAAGAAGCCTGACCGTAAGAAGCAAGCCCCACAATCACATCACCCGACTGAATGGTATGATTAGAAATCACATCGCTGCGTTTCATGCGGCAAGTTACAGTACTGTCAACAATGATGGTTTTTACCAAATCACCCACATCAGCAGTCTCACCACCTGTTGGGTAGATGCTTATTCCCATACCCCTTAGTTCGGCAAGCAGTTCATCAGTACTATTTATAATGGCTGAGATTACTTCACCGGGAACAAGATTCTTATTACGACCTATAGTTGATGAAACAAGAATACTATCGGTTGCTCCAACGCAAAGCAGGTCATCGAGGTTCATCACAATGGCATCCTGGGCTATACCTTTCCACACCGAAATATCCCCCGTCTCCTTCCAGTACATATATGCAAGCGATGATTTTGTGCCTGCACCATCGGCATGCATAATATTACAATACTCACCATCGCCACCAATAATATCAGGTATTATCTTACAAAAAGCCTTTGGATAAAGCCCCTTATCTATATTTTTTATGGCATTATGAACATCCTCTTTCGATGCCGAAACACCTCTTAAATTATATCTTGAATCTGAACTCACAGCAATAACTTTTATCTGAAATGCAAAAGTAACATTTATAAGTGAAAAGTTTATAAAGTTTATAAAGTTAAAAGTGCGTTAAACACCCTTGTAAGAAAAATATTGATAGATCAAGAAATATTCTTCCAATTATGAGGAATATGTGTAACTTTAGCATTAAGCTACAACGTGAATAAATACAATTGTTTATATTTATAAGTTATGCCCAATTGTTAGAAAGCCCTATGTCTAAATTCAATCATAGAGATTGATATTGTAAGAATACTAAAAGTAAACACAAAGATAATGAATTCTGAACTGACACCCCCTTGATTTAACAGACGAAATGTAAAATTATATAAACCATATGTGATTTGATTAATCCCGTTTATAAGTGCAAATACTATTACTGCACAGATAGTAAAAAACAATATAATGTTTCTTTTATTTAGATAGTTATATCTTCTTCTTACTGGTAAATTTAGAATAACCCTATCTGAGAAGCCATTGTTGACAAATTCATAACTTGATTTTTCCATTTCTGATTTTAAGAAGTCATCAAAATTATTTTTCATAACCGTAGAATTTTTTAAGTTTAACTTTACCTCTAAGAATATTTGTTTTTACAGAACCGAGAGGCTGTTTTAAAACCTTGGATATATCTCTATGAGTAAGACCTTTCTCATAAAATAATGTAATTGCTGCTTTTTCTTTCTCATTTAGCACTTTGAGAGCATTTTGATAATCAATTGTAAGTTTTATCTCATTGTAATTTGTGTCATTGCTGCTAACAGATTGAATTGTTGTTGCTTCGTTTTTTCTTTTTTTATAATATTCATAAAACACATTGTAACCAATACGAAATAGCCAAGTTCTAAATTGAGAATTAGCATTATAACCCGATAAATACTTGAAAACACGAATAAAAGTTTCTTGAGCCAAGTCATCAACAATATCCTTATTACCATTAGTTAATCGCATAAATAAGATTCTTAAATCTGATTGGTAACGTTCAATGAGACTTTTAAAAGCAACATGGTCGTTATTTAGTATAACTTTGGTAATAAGGATAGTATCTGATAAATTCATGTAATTATTCGTTGATTTTATTCTGCTTGTCAAGAATATATGAAACTAAATAACCTATCCCAATAATTGTTGGAATTAAGCCAACTGTCCAATAACTATTTTCGAGTTTTAATAGAAACAAAAATAAACCAATACTCACACCAATACAAATTAATATTATAGATTTATGTAAATCAGTTCTAACTTTTTTATCAGACATCAATAATTCTTTAGGTATATCTTTATTGGTGTCAATGAGTTTGCTAAAAAGATTAAATCTCATTATTGATTTACGCTGACTAAAATAAAAAGGAACAACTACTAAAGAAATTATAAACGCTAAGAAAATAATTGTGGAAAGCACCATTGTAAATTCGGAAGGCATCATGTCATTAAATAAATCATGACCATTGACACCGAATTTTTCAGCCATTGCAGTTTCATGTTCTTGTTTGAGTCTTTCATTTTCTTTTACTAAATCAAGCAACTGTTCACTACTGAGTTTTTCAATAATTTCTGGAGCTATTTCAAATGATTTTGCAATTGAATCGGTCTGACCGAAAGATGATGAAAATGGAGTCAAAGCCAGACTAAAAGTAAATACTAAAATGATTAGATTTTTCATGATATAAAGATTTAATTAATAAAATATTTACTACTTAGACTTAGTTTTTGATAACTTCGGATTCAAAGATTATAAAAAAAAATAAATGAGTATCCGTATGTATACCTAATTGGGGTAAACGAATTGAGTTTTTAAATATGTAAATTAAGCCCCTTTAGGGGTTTGGGGTAGTTAACCTTCACCCCTCAGTCCCCTAAAGGGGATGACTGTATGGTATTTTAATTCACCCCCAATTGAGGATTGCAAGTTACTGCTTACACCTATCTTCGATTCCCCTAAATAGGAGCTGATTAGCAACTTAGCATGTTATATTTTATAGATACTGTTTAGTCAATTTGCTTCCGCCAGCTGGCGGATGGGTAAACGAATTGATATTCAGGGTAAAATTCATAATCATAGGTATATATACGGATACTCATTAAAAAAAATAATAAACAACAGGCATAACAATTAAGCGTTCTGATGATGTCGGTATGACCCAATCTGAACGCAGTGTTGAATTCTTGTCTCGATATTTCAGTACACCTGCAACTAATATTAGGAAAGTATTATTACAAGTTTTTCACCTTTATCACATCAGCTTTATCCTTCACTCTAACATATCCGCTTAGTTTTAAATCTGCATCATCGCTAAACTCTGCACTGATACGTAGTGTGTTAGTCCCTCTATTCATTGTCATTTTATCAATATCCAACTCTATAGATTTTTTAAACCGGCCTTTCTCATCATAAACCAGCACCTGATTATCCCCACGATATGTAATCTGCCAATTCGGTTTCAGCTCACGATCTATAGTAATTGTTTCAATGGAATTAAACTCAATTGTTATTTGGTTTATACTTCCACTCTCTCCCACTGCACCTATTACAAAATATAAGCCCTGCTCTTCTGCACAATCCACATCTACAGATATATCATTAGGTTGTCCGGGCTGAACCGTTATATTTTCCAGTTCAAAATTCTCCTTTTTATAATATTGCAATTCAAAATTATTGTTATCAATCTTTCTTAAACTAAAATCATTATTAACATTTTTAAGAACCTCTATTTGTTTCTCATTAAAGATCTTTCTCAATCGAGCCTCCTCCCATGTACGTATTGCCAGAGCTATTTTTTCAAACTCACTGTTTTTCTTGAAACTTTCAATACTGCTAAACAGTGCATACCCGGCGTCATATCCGGCCGAGCGAGCCAGCATATATTCAAACTCCTGAACTGTTGTTTTGGGAGTTAACAAAAACCAGCCTAACATATTAGGAATATAATTACGTTTTAACAGAGCCTGATTTTTATACCTGTAGTGTCCCTGACTTTTTGTAAATCCTCCATACCATGGCTCACCCCAATTTATGTACGAATTAACATGCCAATAGTAGTGATTTGACCTTGACGAACCATTTCTCACCTCATGGTTCACCTCTTTGATAAACTCATCACTGAAATAATCCATTCCAAACTCACCTTCACCAGTTCCCCATCCGCCTTCATGTCCGTCAAAATCCAACTGCCCTATTCCGGTTTCATTAAAGAAAGTTGACAGATTACTTATCATCTCTTTTTGCAGAGTAAAATCAGGAAAGAATACTTTATAACCATGATCTACCAAACGAGCAACATCCGCACCTGCCTCATGAGAAGCTACTACTGTTTTGTATGCACCACGCTTACAATTTAGCAGTTTGTATGGAGCCTCCTTTGTTACACCACTGAATTTTATTAACTCATCTCCTATTCTGACAGTCTGATTGGTATTTTTGAAATCATACTTATCCGGGTTTTCAATGAAGATCTCAGTATCGGTTTTAGAAACAGGTTTCGTAATCTTTGTTTTACAAAATGTCATCAGGTGTTTGTCAGGAACAGGAGTAACGTATGAATCATTGGTAGTGGTGAAATTAGTTAGTGTATGAACACCTATCCGAATTCCTTCCGCATTAGCTTTTTCAACACAACTCTTCATACCGGTATAGCCATTAGGAAACTGCTTTTCAATCAAATCAAAATGCCCCCAGTTCTTAAACGGATGACCATGATATAAAGAATTAAAACCTAACTTTTTAGTATACACCAGACACTCATCAATATTTTCTTCAGTAAAAGTGGTGATAAAATAGGGTTTGTTTGCATCAGGACTTCTCTTTACCCACACACCATTAAGAGTTGAGTGTGGCAATCCTTCTCTCAGTTCAATCTTTTCAATAACATCAAGTACTCTATCTTCTTTTGTTCCGAACAAAGCTATTGCACTACCTGTTAATTTTCCGTCAAGGTTAACCGGAATATAGGCATTAGGAATTGAGTTGTTCCAGATGTTGTAAATACGATCCTTATTTCTGTTAATACAATATGCCTGAAGACTACTTCCATACTCTTCAGCAGCCGCAGTTGTTCCTCTTGCTTCATCACTTCCATCAGGTGTTGATAACTTACCGCCGGTTGTTTTGGCATTCAAACTTTGTAAACCAATAGCATACTGCCCATTGCGCACAACTCCAACTATCTCTCCTATTGTTTCATTTATCGTAGTCGGAAACGGACCATACAGTATGGCATCTATAGCATTCTCGTTTTTAATACCGGTTACAGTAAATGTAAGATACTCTTCTTTTTGTTCACATGAAAGAGAAACATGAATACCATGATCAAAAACAATATTAACGTCTCCACCTTTCCATTTTGCTGACTTAGGTAACAATATATCATCTCCTGACTTCACTCTTAAAAGATATCCTTCAGTACCTCCAGGATAATATTCACTATCACCTGACAATCCAGTAACTTTTAATTGTTTATCAAAGGTTATCGATAATTCGTTTGCAGATATCTTCTTTTGACCATTAACAATACATATGGTTACAAACATTGCTATAACTACAATGAACGCTCTTGTTTTTAGATTTTTCATGGAATTTTATTTTAACAAATATGAACTGTAAAAATAATATTAATAAGTTAAAAGTTTGTCAAGTTTATAAAGTTAAAAGAAATTCAATAAGTCTTGCAATATTTTAGGCTCACCTACTTTGTTGTTTGCCACAAGTGGCAAACTTGCGGGATGTAGGAGAAATATGATTCAACCATTTACAAACTTAATAATATTCAGGTGTAGTTATAAACTACACCTGGTTGGGGCTAGTGTATAAGGATTGAAAAAGCCATTCCTTATAAAAGAATCAACAAACATAAAAGCCAGAGTATATCTTGATAACATACCATCGGTTGCAATTGCAAATTATAGTGTCATTATTCATTTGGCAACAGGAAAAAGAACAAGAGCGACAGGAATTATAGGGTTGATAAATCTGACATACAATTTGTTCCGCTATGAGCAGGTAATCCGTCTGAATATCATATAGAGATATACACTTGTTAGTTAGTTAGTTAGTTAGTCGGAATTCGAGAAAAAAGTAAATTTTATATGTGATAATTAAAGAGAATAAGGTATATTTGACCTGACTTAGGAAAATCATTTAACGGGTTCTGCGATTTCTCTCGAATCACAAGTGAAAAAATGAATTTTTAGAACCCACCTTAAATAACTAATACATATAAAATGCAAATTAAAAATTTAATTAAAACCACTATAGTAGTATCTATAGTTTTTCTGCAAGCATGCCAATCTCCTGAACCTCGTGATTACGCAAACACCGAGACTAAAGTTGAAAAAGACGAACGTATGCAGTGGTGGCGTGATGCCAAATTCGGCATGTTTATTCATTGGGGCGGATACTCGCATCTTGGCGGAGTATATAAAGATGATACCATATCCGACAATGCGGAATGGATACAATTTAAAGATAAAATTCCGGCAGATGAATATGCAACCCTGATAGCACCTTTTAACCCTGTAAAATACAATGCTGATGAATGGGCAAAGTTGGCTCATGATGCAGGGATGAAATACATGGTCATCACATCAAAACACCACGAAGGCTTAGCTATGTGGAATTCTAAAGTAACAGAATTCGACATCGTTGATTTTACTTCTTATGGCCGGGATGTACTTAAACCTCTCTCCAAAGCATGCAAAAAAGAAGGTGTGAAATTTTGCACCTATCATTCTATCTTAGACTGGCATTATCCTGAGGCAAAGGGCGACTCATTTCACTTGTATAGAGAGAATATATTAAAGCCTCAATTAAAAGAAATTATTGAAGAATTGAATCCTGCGGTAATGTGGTTCGATGGCGAATGGATTAACGAATGGACTGAAGAGCAAGGAAAAGATTTATATAATTATCTGCGGAATCTAAATCCTAATCTCATTATCAACAACCGCGTTGGCAAAGGAAGAAAAGGCATGCAGGGAATGAACAAAGAGGGTAATTATGTTGGTGATTTTGGGACCCCTGAACAGGAAATCATCGAAAATGCCTCTGCACTCGATTGGGAAAGTTGCATGACCATTAACGATACATGGGGCTATAATGTTGGTGACAACAATTGGAAATCGGCTCAAACATTAATTCATAACCTAATAGACGTAGTTGCAAAAGGAGGTAATTATCTACTTAATGTGGGTCCTACCGGCAAAGGCCTCATCCCGCAAGAAAGCATTGACAGGCTACTTGAAATAGGGAGATGGCTTAAAATAAACGGTGAGGCAATTTATAACACAAAAAGGGCTGAACACTACAAAGAAGGTGAGCAAATAAGATATACTTCCACAAAGGACGGTAAACGATTGTATGCCATTGCTCTGAAATGGCCTGGAACAGAATTAAAACTCAAATACTTTAATGCAAACGAAAAAAGCGAGTTGTTTTTGCTGGGGTATAAACAAGCCTTACAATGGCATAATGACCCTAATGAAGGGCTTGTCATTATAATCCCCAGTGAACTTCAGGATAAGAAGAACAGGCCATGCAACCATGCTTATGTCTTTAGTTTTGAAGGAACAGCAAATTAGAAAACAAAAAATATGAAACCAACAAATTTCAGCATTGAAGATAAAGTTACCGTAATCACAGGTGGAGCCGGTGTGTTAGGTAGCAGTATTGCAAAAAGTCTGGCAACAGCAGGCGCAAAGATCGTCATTATTGATATAAGAGAACAAAACGTTAACAGTGTAGTTGAAGAGATAAAAGGTATTACTAAGGATGTAATAGGATATGTTGGTAGTGTATTGAGTATGGATGAGCTAAATTCTCAAGCCGGTTCAATCGTAAAAAAATGGGGAACAATTGATATCCTTATAAATGCTGCCGGAGGAAACTTGCCGGGAGCAACACTTGAACCTAATCAGGAGGTGTTTGAAATGAAAATTGAAGATTTCAATAAAGTTACGGACCTTAACCTGAACGGCACTTTATATCCGACTCTTACATTCGGTAAAATCATGGCACGTCAGGGTTCGGGTAGCGTAATCAATATCTCATCAATGGCAACCTATTCAGCTATTTCCAGAGTTCTGGGCTATTCGGTTGCTAAAACAGGTATAAATATTTTCACCCAATGGATGGCCACTGAGATGGCACAGAAATATGGAGATAAAGTGAGGGTAAATGCCATAGCACCCGGTTTCTTCATTGGCGATCAAAACAGAAAAGTTCTTATAAATCCGGATGGCAGCTTAACAGAGAGAAGTGAAAAGGTAATAGCTAAAACACCCATGTGGCGATTTGGTGATATATCCGAACTAAACGGAGCTGTTCAGTTTTTATGTTCTGATGCAGCAAGTTTTATTACCGGCGTAGTTCTACCAATAGACGGCGGATTCAGTGCTTTCAGCGGAGTGTAGGTCAATTCTGATTAATGATTACTGTATACTGTTTATTGATTAGTTGTCAATGAAGGGTGATGGAATTGCAGTCTCCAATATTCAATTACCTGTTTTGATACAATTTTTATCATTTTTATTGCAATAAAAATCACAATGAAAGTATTAGTGTTTTATACCAATTCGTTCAGCTATACTCCTGTAACTAAAAATCTTGAAGATGCACAGGAGCCCGGTAAAGGAAAGACGTTTGTCAAATGCCTTTTAGCATTTATACAAGTTGAAGAGTCTGATGAAGAAAAGGATGTAAAAAGCCGTGAAAAGAAACTGGTTAACCACCTTAAATGGGTTGCACGAAAAAATAATACAACCAGAATTGTATTGCACTCATTCGCACACATTTCATTCTCAAAAGCTTCACCTGATTTCACTAAACAGGTTTTTGATGCTGCTCAAGCAAGACTTGAGAATGGTGATTACGAAACATACCAAACTCCTTTTGGGTATTTCCTTGACCTCAAAATGGATGCTCCGGGATATTCGTTAGCTAGAATTTGGGCAGAACTGTGAAAGTTTAGAGTTCAATGGTTAGTGTCAAGTCAAATATATCTTTTGTGTGGAGACTACTTAGTCATTCTTCTTCGCAGTGACGTCATTGCGAAGAAGAGGCACAAGGATGAAGCCTGCCTGCTGCCTTTAGGGATTTAGGGGTAAAAAGATAAAAATGACTGCCTATATAAAATCACCAATAAAATTGTATTATCATCTTTTACTTGTAAATTTGTGTAATATAATAATAACATATTGCTCCAACTCTTCCCCCCCTTTGGGGGGATTAGAGGGGGGCTCTTAACTCATAACACTATGGAAAGAGACACGAAAATCTTCAATCTTATTCAAGAAGAGTACAACAGACAGAAAGAGGGCATTGAACTGATTGCATCTGAGAATTTTGTCAGTGATCAGGTAATGGAAGCAATGGGCTCTTGCCTGACAAACAAATATGCCGAAGGATATCCGGGCAAACGCTACTACGGAGGCTGTCAGGTTGTGGATCAAACAGAGCAACTTGCTATTGACCGTGCCTGCGAACTTTACGGTACTGAGTATGCAAATGTTCAGCCGCACTCCGGTGCTCAGGCCAATGCAGCAATTTTCTTTGCCATCCTGAAACCCGGCGACACATTCATGGGATTAGACCTCGCTCATGGTGGTCACCTGACACACGGTTCACCGGTTAACTTTTCGGGTAGGGATTACAATGCTGTAGCTTACCATGTGAAAGAGGATACCGGAATGCTTGATTATGATGAAATGGAGGCTTTGGCATTAAAACACAACCCCAAAATGATTATTGCAGGTGCCTCGGCCTATTCACGTGAATGGGATTACGCTCGTATGCGTAAAATTGCCGATTCTGTCGGAGCCATTCTAATATGCGACATGGCTCACCCCGCAGGATTGATTGCTAAAGGTCTGCTTAGTAATCCTGTTGAACATTGCCACATTGTAACAACTACGACTCATAAGACACTACGCGGTCCTCGCGGTGGAATGATCCTTGTTGGTAAGGATTTTGAGAACCCATGGGGTTACAAAACACCCAAAGGAAAAACCAAGATGGTTTCTGAAGTGTTGAATTTTGCCGTATTCCCAGGTCAGCAAGGCGGACCATTAGAGCATATTATTGCTGCCAAAGCTGTTGCTTTTGGAGAAGCTTTGAGTGATGATTTCCAAAAGTATGTTGAGCAGGTTAAGAAGAATGCTGATATTATGGCCGCCGAATTTATAAAGAAAGGCTACAAAGTAATATCCGGTGGTACTGATAATCATCTTATGCTAATTGACCTCAGAACAAAATTCCCTGATATTACAGGTAAAGTTGTTGAAAACACTCTGGTAAAAGCTGATATCACTATCAACAAAAATATGGTACCATTCGATAGTCGTTCACCATTCCAAACTTCAGGGTTCAGAGTAGGAACTGCTGCAATTACTACACGTGGACTGAAAGAAGAACATATGCCTGTTATTGTTGATTTCATCGATGAAGTGATTTCAAATGTAGACAATGAAGAGGTTATTGCTTCTGTTCGCAAACGAGTAAACGACATGATGCAGGACAGGCCTATGTTTACCTCGTAAAAGTTTAATTATGTTATATAGTGAGCGGATTACAGAAAGTCATCTGCTCACTTACTTTAATTTCATGAATTTAACTGAGATACTTTTACTTATCGGTGCAGGTACTGCAGCCGGATTTATCAATACACTTGCCGGAAGTGGATCACTCCTTACTTTGCCTCTGCTTATGTTTCTGGGGTTATCACCCCATCAAGCCAATGCAACAAACCGTGTTGCCATATTTTTCCAAAATATAGTTGCTGTTAAAAGCTTTACAAAACAAAAGTTGTTAAAACCAAAACAGGAGACAGGACTTGTAATTCCGGCACTTATAGGTGCTACCATCGGTGCTTCCCTCGCTGTTAATATTAATGAAAGAGTATTACATGCCTTTATTGCAGGGTTACTGTTTTTTATGTTTTTCATCATACTACTTAAGCCCGACAAATGGGTGAAGGAACAAGCCGGCAAAGTTGAAGGTAAACGACCGGTATGGCAGATAATAATATTCTTTTTTATTGGTCTTTATGGAGGCTTCATCCAGGCAGGAGTAGGTTTTTTCCTGCTTAGTGCTCTGGTTCTTGGTGTTGGCTACGACCTAATAAAAGCTAATGCTGTTAAAGTTCTTATCGTTCTTTCATACACTGTTATTGCTTTAGGCATCTTCATATATTCAGGTCAGATTAATTACCTGTTTGGTCTTGTGTTGGCAATAGGAAATTCTGCCGGGGCATTTATTGCTTCTAAATATGCTAAACAGATAGGAACAAAAGTTATCAGGTACATTTTACTGGCAGTTGTTCTATTGGCAGGATTAAAAATTGCCGGGGTATTTGATTGGCTTATAAGTTGAAAGAGTTTCAGGAAATGCAGCAATCTTAAATGAACCTCACCCATGCCTCATCTCCAACATGGAGAGAGGAGAGGAAAATAACAAACCATCCCAACATAACCACATCAACTAATCATTTCAATCTAACTCAAAATGGTAAGTAATTGTACCTTTTACATAAGCCGAAGCGTTGGGGTCTGCATTAAAACGGGCTTTTAGTGCCGCCTTCTTAGCAGCCTCCCACAAGCGGGAATCTTGTGTTGTACTTCCTCGCAATATTGGAGTAGCACTAACTACTCGTCCGGTACGATCAACAGTAATCTCAACAACAACAATACCCTCTTCCTGGATATTATATTCCGGCTTGGGAAGTGATCCTTCCAACGACCTTCCTTTTAACTGAAAACCATCACCTTTCGTTCCCAATCCGCTACCTGATCGATTTCTTGAATTCGGATCACCGGTTACATACCCCTGATTTCCTTCTCCTTTAGTATCACCCTCTGAAGTACTTGAGCCCGAACTTTTCCCAAAAGCATTTGACACGTTGCTATTAATAGCCTTTTTCTGTCTATCCATTTCCTCTTGACGTTTTCTCTCCTCCTTTTCTTTTCGCTTCCGCTCCTCTTCTGCCTTTCTTATACGTTCATCCTCCTCTTTCTTCAATCGCTCCTGTTCCTCACGCTTCTTTTGTTCCTCCAATTTCTTTTTTCTTTCAGCTTCCTCTTTTTTCTTCTGCTCTTCACTTTTCACCTTAGGCGCATCGTCATAATCCTGTGTTTTTATCTGCTCTTTTGTGGGCTCAACTTTTTTTGGAGTTGATACCGGAGGTGGAGTTTTTGCCGGTTTTGGATTGCTTGGTGATACAGATTTGGGTGGCTCCTTCTTACCCCAGCCAATACGAGAGTCACCCAGATTCACAAGTATCCCCTCTTCCTCCTCAGGAATAATAGAAAGTCCGAATATTATAAGAAATATGAATACAATAATATGAAATATCGTTGTTCCTATAACCCCATACCTCTTGTTTTTATTTTCTTTTTTCTTTTGCACTTGTAGCCAAAATTAACTTATATCTGTTTCTTACAGCAATATCTCTTATTTTTCCAACCACCGAAAAAGGTACTGATTTATCAACATGTAATGCTATGTATGTTTCAGGTGTTTCTTCAATAATACTTTTCAGTTCCGGTTCTATTTGCCAAAATGATACCTCTTCACCCTCTACATAATATCTTAAATCTTTAGTTATAGAGATAGTAGTGTTAGGCTTTGCCGATACCTGATGATCACTTTTAGGAAGAGTCATATCCTTTATTGCATACGGAGTTACCAGTGTTGATGTGATCATAAAAAATATGAGCAACAGAAACACTATATCAGTCATTGACGACATACTGAACCCCGAATCCACCTTACTTCTTCTTTTTAGCTCCATTATCTTATGTCTAAAACAACCTTATTCCCTATTGTTTCTGCAATATCCAGCACCATTGCAACGTCTCCCGTTGTTGCATTTTTATCAGTACGCATTTTGATTATTGCATTTTCATTGCCCGACAATATTTGCACCAAACGTACCTCAACATTTGCCTTACTAATCTTTCTGCCATTAATATAAAAACTCCCCTCCGATGTAACCCTTACACTAACAAACTTATTAATGGTTTTCTTACTTACACTCTTTTGGGGAATAATCAGTTTCAATGCATTAGGATGAACCAGAGTGGAAGTAATCATGAAAAAAATAAGCAACAGGAATACTATGTCGGTCATTGACGACATACTAAAAGCTGCACTTACCTTACTTCTTCTCCTTAAAGCCATTCTTTCAGTTATCAGTTATTCTTTTACATTTTAATCATAAATCTCTTAATCGAAAATCTTCACATCCACACATCTCACATCCTTAATGAGCCGGTTCATTTAACAAATCAAGAAACTCCAGGGCATGTGCCTGCATATTATGAACAACTTTATCTACCCTTGTAACAAGGTAATTATATGCAAAAAAGGCTATAATCCCTATTATCAATCCTGTTACCGTAGTTACCATGGCAGTATAAATACCTGAAGACAAAACACTGACATCAATATTGGCACCTGCATTTGCCATGTCAAAAAAAGCACGTATCATACCAATAACCGTTCCAAGAAAACCAATCATTGGTGCTCCTCCTGCAACAGTGGCCAGTACTGAAAGTCCTTTCTCCATCTTACTTAATTCAAGGTTGCCAACATTTTCAATTGCTGTATTTACATCATTCAAAGGCCTTCCGATGCGTGTAATGCCTTTTTCAATCATTCGTGCAATCGGAGAGTCTTGTGCCTGACACAGGGCCAGAGCAGACTCAATTTTCCCGTCGTGAATGTAATCTTTTATGCGATTCATAAAGGTATCATCCACTTTAGATGATCTCTTTATAGCAAAATAACGCTCTAAAAATATGTATACCGAAACTACAGACAACAATAATAGAGGAATCATTATCCAACCTCCGCTCATTGCCATTTCAATATAATCAATACTGACTTCGTTAACTTCTTCTAATGTTTCCTGAGGAACAGCTTGTATTAATAATAGTAAGTTCATATTTATAATTTGATATTTAAAATTCTCAGTTACAAAACTACAATTAAAATCCGGGGTATCACTTTTTTCACCATTATCTACGCAATAACAAACGTATAGTTTTATAAATCATTTCATTCTTCCTCTTTTTTTTCTTCCCGTTTCTTTTTCCCGGTTAACTTATCCCAGTATCGTTGCAATAGTTCACCAAAAGTATTAAACTCCTCATTAAAAGATATCCCAACACCTTGTGTTGTAGGAGATGTATCATAAATAATATCGTTATTTGAGTGTGTATAAGCTTTTGCTCTTATTGTCCCCTTTTTATTCAACTTCACTTCAATATCAAAGTCGCCAATAATTTTACTCATATCTTCAGTCTGATAATTACCATATCCAACATTGCTATTAAGCGTAACCCTATTGTTAAACATTTGAGTAGAAAGAGCAACTTCAATCTCATCACTCGTTATTTCATCACCGGGCCGATAACTAATCCCAATATCCACATCATTACTAATCTGTGACAACCAGTGACTTAATTGATTTGATAACATTTCAGTTGTTGTTACTACTGCCATATTACTACTGGTTTTTGCAGTGGATTCTCCTGTCTTTGAATATTCCGGTGCATAAAACCGGTTCAGAACTAACAAAGATAAAACCTGTCTGTTAAGTTCTTCTTCAGAGGTAATATATTCATCTATAATATTCTGATTAGAATTATTTAACGAAGGTGTTTTTATTTCAAATTTAATCGCAGGTTTTAACAACCTTTCACTCAATAATAAATTCACATTTATCGGTACTCGTTTCTGATATTCAGAACTTGATCCCGGGTCTATCGTAGGCGCCACCAGATCATACATTGAAGCTTTAAGTTTATATGTTGCCTCCATATCAATCAAAGCATTATAAGGTGATCCATCCCAACGGATTGTACTTCCACTGTTTATTACAAAACGCTTATTAATAACATTTTGTAATGTAAACATATAATCTCCATCCTCAATCGTATAGTCACCGTAAAAGAATACATTCCCAACTTTATCTATTCTAATTCGCAAATCTCCGTTTCCGGAACCTTTCAACACATCACCCACACTTGAATCAAAAATAACCTGCATCTTGGCAGCAGGAGTAATATCCAAATCCATGGTAATATCCATACCCGAAACATCAACATTATATTCAGTAGATTTACCTTTATCCGCAATATTTAATTCATTCTTATTTCCAACAAACCTAATAAAATCAATCTTTTCAGCACTTTCACCACCCTCTAATGGAATGAAAATTCTTGTATCGCCAACTGACTTAGCAACAATATCTATTTTTATATCTTTTGTATAACCGGTAATTGACATGTTCCCATCTGCATAAGCTGTCCCATAATACACTTCATTATCATTTTCTGTTGTATTCAGCACCAGTGTATTTTTTGCTTCCAATAACAGGTTATATGCCATATTCCTAAATAGTGTATGATCAATTGTACCTTTAAATATTCCTTTATTATTATATTTATCAATTACAGTCATATCATTAAAAATCATTCTATTTGGTTCAAAAATGATAGAATCAGATAAAGTATATGAAGTATTCAGCAGGCCTATTTTAAAGTTCAATTCATTAGCTCTAACACGGCCTGTCAATATGGGCTTATTAACCAAACCGTTAATATACATAGATCCCGATCCTGTTCCCTTTATATCCTGCATAATATGCCCCAGATACATATTTAAAAATACAAGAGGCAGACTGTCAACCTCAAATTTCATATCAACTGTCAGATCGCTAATTTTCACCCCTCCTTCACCTAACAATGAATATCTGGAATTATTTTTAACAGAAGATAATATATTTAAGTAATTCTGTTTAGAATCATATTTTGATGAGACATTAAACACCCCTAATGAATCACTGTTAACAACAAAATCATTAATACTTATATCACTTGTTACAATTGGGGTTTCAAAAGCATTTCGTATTTGTATTTCACTGTTTAAAAGTCCGCTTAATTCAAGATTCTTTATTTTATGATTTTTAAGTATCTTCCCTATGTTAATATTATCCAAAAATATGTCAAGATGATCATCCATCGTATTATGTTGAAAACCATTCATTCCGATTTGCTGATTGTTTGACCATATCCTAAAATTATTAACAGAAAAACCTTCCGGATAAACAAAAACTTTTGTAGGTTGAATAGTCCATAAACTATCACTAGCAATTATTTGTGATGGTTCTATATCGATTGAAGAAAACAACCCTCTCTCTTTTCTGCTAAAATGAGTTAATGTAAAAACAGAGCCACTATTTGTTTTTTCATCCCAATTATTCCAAAACATATTAACCTGTAAACTATCTTCAGCAGCTTTTTGATAAATGCTTAAATTGTCAAACGTAATGATATCACCTATTGTCAATAACCTGAAACGGGAAGTGAAAGACAATCGTTCTTTTTGATTAGAATTCACATAAAAAGAGACTTTATTAGTTTTTATTTTGTCATAATTCAAAAAGTCAAATTCTCCTTCAATATCTATATGTTTTTTTTTCGCATTAAAAGTTCCAATAACCATTCCGGCATCAGAAACTTCAACCTTCGGAAAAATAGTATTTACAAGGTCATGTATTCTTTTAAAATTTAACATAAAAGAGAAGTCATTAGTTTCTGTTCTCTTTGTGTTATGACTGTTGGTTCTGTCTTCCTGGATTGCAGGAAGGAAATTATAAACAACATCTTTAACCGATTTGCCGATTTCTCTAAAATTATAAGTGCCTGTGATTTCGCCTTCAAACAAATCAGATTCTATCACCACATGTTTAATTGTATCAACTCTTTGGGCTATCAAAATCAGAGAATCAGATTTAAACGATTTGTCAGGAGAGATAAAAGAAAAATCATCAATCCGGATATACCCAACAACATCGTCAATACTACTACCTTGAATGTTAGTTTCTATACTTAATGACAACTCATTGTCAGGGATGTATGTTAGAAGGTTAAATTTATCTAACTTCATGTTCTTAATCGAAGCACTGAAATCAAACTCAGGAATATCCTTTGATAAATCAATTCTTCCTGTGAAATCCAGTATACCGTTAGGATCTGAAAGGTTTACATTACCATTAAAATGTTGATTGGCAAAAAGCCCATTAAGATATATATTCTTATAAGAGTGCTTATTATAATTCAGAGAATCAATATTTCCCTCCAAAAACACCATGAATCTTTCAGTTGACGTACGACTTCCTCTAATTGTCACATCCATGGTAATATCACCCATAACATTTTCATACCCTAATAGTTCTCCAACTCCAAACTGTTGAGTGGAAATATATCCTCCATAAAAGATCTGCTTTTTATCTTCTTCAATTTTTAATCCCAAATCTGTTTTTATTGTTCCAAGATTTGTTTCAAAAGACCCAAAAGTAACTAAGTCGGATAAAAAACCTGTAAGATTCCCTTTATATTTAATTGTTCCCAGCCGGGAAAATGTTTCCGGCAATTCAAGAGCCTTTTTTCCTGAAAATGACAATAATTTTTCCAGGTCATTCACATCTGTTGTTAATGATTTTATATCCATATAAAGGAAAGATTCCATGAAATCAGGTAATCCATCAATTGAAAAATTGAACTGAAGTTGTGAATTATTTCCTATTGCCAGATTTATATCTCTTCCCTTAAGGTTTGCAATAGTACCTTTCAATAACCCGGAGAAACGGACATCTCCTGAGAAAGCATTAAAATCAGACGAAAAATACTTAATATCATTATTGGATAACGAACTTTGCCTTACTTTCAGGTACAATGAACTTGTTTTTGAATAGTTTTTAAAATCATCTATTCCGGCAATGCCTACACTTAAACTGTCTATTGCAATTATTGATTTTTCAGATTGAATAAGAAAATCATTCAATACAATTTTCCCTTCTGAATATTCAACAGGCCCTTTCATTTCGTTCATTACAAAGCCATTATCTAACCTGAATGATAAGCCATTCAAACTTGCACTAATAAAACCCTTCTTACTTATTACACTATCTACAGCAATATTAAAATTACTTACAGCAATCTCTTTAACACTTTGCCTCATGTCTGACGAGTCTGTTATACAATACCATAACGAAGCATCTTCCACTAATAATTTCCCAAGCCCTATCTTCCATGATTGTACAGAATCTTTATCAGGATTACTCAATGAGTTCAGCAAAAATGAAAAATTAAAAACAGTATCTTTTTTGATTATATTTATACTTGGAGAATGAAGCTCAATGCGCTTAAAATAAATATTCCTATCTCTAATTTTCAACGAATCTATAAATGCATCAATTTCCGTGGCGAATAATAATGAATCCCCCTGCTCATCTTTAACTAATACATTATACAATGAGATACTATTGAATGGCCTAACACGAGCTTTACCTATGGAAATTTCAGCATTTAACTTATCAGATAATTCATTAACAACAAGATGAGCCAGTTGAGTTTGAACATAGGGGATTAAAAAAAGGCTATACGTGACAACAGGTAATGAAATTATTACCAGTAAAACAGTAAGCCCTATTTTGATTTTTTTTTTTATACTTTTACTTTTTTTCAAATTCACACAAAAATATAAAAAAGAGATGGAACCTAAGACTTGTAAAAGCATTAATATTAAATATTTTACAATATTTAATTTATTAAAACAATAAACAGGAAATGAATACTGTTATATTAGGCATAGAATCCTCTTGCGATGACACATCTGCAGCCATAATCAGGAATGAAGTCATTCTCTCAAATGTTATCGCAAATCAGGATGTTCACAGCGTATACGGAGGTGTAGTCCCCGAACTGGCTTCACGCACCCATCAAAAAAATATTATCCCAGTAGTTGATAAAGCCATCAAAGATGCTCAAATTCACGTTTCAGACATTAATGCAATTGCATTCACCAGAGGCCCCGGTTTAATGGGATCCCTTCTAGTCGGTACATCTTTTGCAAAAGGATTTGCTTTAGCACAGGATCTTCCTTTGATTGAAGTAAACCACCTTCACGCTCATGTTCTGGCACATTTCATTAAAGAAAATCCATCTGATTCTGATCAACCATCATTTCCTTTCTTATGCCTGCTGGTATCAGGAGGAAATAGTCAAATTATTATTGTAAAAGATTATCTCGACATGGAGATAATAGGTAAAACCATAGATGACGCAGCCGGAGAAGCATTCGATAAATGTGCAAAAATCATGGGTCTACCATATCCCGGAGGACCATTAATAGATGAGTATGCAAAAAATGGTGATTCACAGAGATTTAGTTTTAACAAACCAAGAATAAAAAACTACGATTACAGCTTTAGTGGCTTAAAAACATCATTTCTATATTTTTTACGTGATGAAATAAAGAAAGACTCTGTTTTTATAGAGAAAAATAAAAATGATCTGTGTGCTTCGCTTCAGCATACAATAGTTGATATATTAATGAATAAATTAATAAAAGCATCTAACGATACAGGAATCAAGCAAATAGCACTTGCAGGAGGAGTTTCAGCTAATTCGGGATTACGAGATGAAATACAGCGACATAAGGAATGGAAAACCTTTATCCCAAATTTCTCGTACACAACCGACAATGCAGCAATGATTGCTATTAATGGTTACTATAAATATCTGAAAAAAGATTTTACAGGCCAAGACATTGCTCCATTTGCCAGATTAGAATTTTAAATCACATAAAAAAGTGACTGTTTAATTTAAAGAAATGGCTGTTTTATCAAAAAAACAGACACATTACCCATAAATTAAGGTCTTAGAGTTGTTTTTTTTATATTTTTGGCAAATTATTCTTTTATTTGTGAAAGAAAGGAGTTTTAAACAGCAGGATGGTTTTGTAGAACAGAACATTGGAGGGGAAACAATATTAGTTCCTTTAGTGAATAGTGTTGCTCAGATGAATGAAGTGATAACACTTAATGAACTTGGTACTTTTATATACCATTTGTTAGAGAAACCGAAGTCTTTTTCTGATTTAGTTGAAGAGATATTAAAGGCTTATGAAGTTGACAAAACAGAAGCTGTTAATGATTTAAACAATTTTCTTGTTCATGCGTTGGAAAAAAAAATTATTTTTGAACCAAATTTACCGGAATCATAGTTAATGAATATAAAATCCAAAAAATATTATTTTGCACCAAAAGTAAATTCAGTAAAATTGGATAATAATATTGTTTTACTTGCACCATCAAATCCACCCGGAGGAAGTGTTCAGGTTGAGCCAGAAAGGCCTGCGTTTCCCCCTTCAAGTGCTCCACCTTCTACAACCAGTTCTCCTTTTGGTGGGAATACCCCTGATTATGGAGATATGTAAATAAACGCATGAACAATCCTGAACGTTCATATATTTATAAAACAGGTGGACTTTATTTAAAAGTTTTACTCAAAAGCGATTTAATAAAATTAGACCATTCATGTGGGTCGTATAGATTTCTGCATAAACTCCCGAATAAAAACAGTGCCGATTATGTAGTATCTTATTCTGTTGATCAAGAGATAGAAATTCCAGTTGGCAGGCCGGCATTTACCGGCAAATCGTTTGACGACAATTTAATCCCTTACGAATGGAATGTATATGAGTACAAAGGATACTTTTCATTAGTAATAAAAATAAATGACGAGTCATCAATAAGTCTTGTTAAAGCAGATTTCAACCTGAATGAAAAAAATATTTCAGTATCTCTAAAACTAAAGGGTAATACTCATTCCCTAAATCTGGAACCATTTTTTCAACCCTTCGGTCCTTTGCTGTTAAATTACGTTACTCACTTTAATCATGGTTTATTACTTCATGCTTCAGGAGTAAACGATGGGCACAACGGGTATGTTTTTTCTGCTGTCTCGGGTACAGGGAAATCAACTATGGCCGGTTTATGGCAACAAATGGGAGCTAAAATAATAAATGATGATCGCCTTGTTTTAATTCCTCAGGATGATAGGATAATTATGACTAATACACCTATGCCGTATTATCAAGACATTTACAAAGAGAGTAAAGTCTCGGGAATCTTTTTATTAAAACAATCTCCAACAAATTACATAAAACCATTACCGGGAATATCGGGTATAACAGGTTTAATGTCAAACTGCATTCAGTTTTTATATAACAAAGAGATGGTGCAAAAACATTTAAAATCAATAACCAATATTACAAAAAAATGCCCTGTCTTCGAGTTGGGTTTTAAACCAACAACAGAAATTACAGATATTATTAGACGTGAATTTGGAAGATAGCAACATAAAAGGACGGCAGATACTGATAAAGCTTTTGAAATCGGGGAAAACAACCGATGTTGCAGCAAACGGACTAAGTATGTTTCCTTTTTTACTTCCTGCGGATATTTTAAGAGTAAAACCTGTTTCTCCACAATCGTTAAAGCTCGGACAGATAATAGTGTATGAGCTAAACCACAAAATCATCAGTCACAGATATATTAAAACCGTTAACAAACTGATCATCTGCAAAGGTGACGGACTGATTCATTACGACTCACCAGTATTACCGGAAAACTTATTGGGTGTTGTAATTGCACGTACTCGAAACACCATAATAAAACCCCTAACCTCAACGAATGACAGGATAATCGGATATTTACTATCAATGACAACAAATATTACGGGAATAGTATTTCATTACGCAAGTTTAATTTGGTATAAATGGTTCTATAAAAATAAACAGTAACACTAATTTATCTGCTAAAAACGGCTATATTATTTTATTGTATTTATATTTAGGAATAAATATTTAAAATCAAGGATGAATTTCAATATAAAAAATATAAAGGGAGCCCTTAATATCATTTGGAGAAGTTCTCCTTTGTGGAGTACCATAAATATTATTCTGAGTATAATAAAGGGGATATTACCTCTGGTACTTATATACATTGTTAAATTAGTTATAGATAATGTCAACCTGATTGCTTCAACAGGCAAGCCATTACTAACAGATGAGAAATTAATTGGCACCTTCATTCTGGCAGGTGTATTCTTCCTTTTAAATGCTTTGGCAGGCTCCATTAATTCATTGGTACGAGAAAAACAGTCTTATCTTGTAAATGACTACGTTCAAAACCTTATACATAAAAAAACAACAAATATACCCTATGGATATTTTGAAGACCCTGCGTATCAAAATCTTTTCTACCGTGCTATCGAAGAGTCTTCATACAGGCCTGCAAGGGTTTTTTACGGTATTCTCGGATTGTTTCAGAATTCCATCACACTGGGATTAATCGTTGGCATCTTAATAACACTGCATTGGGGATTGTTACCTTATCTTATGTTGGTCAGCATTCCCATAATTATTTTTAAGCTTTACTACTCTAAACTGTTTTACAATTTACGAAAAGACCAGACTGAAGATGAGCGAAAAGTCCATTATTACAATAGGCTGCTCACATCAAAAGATTTTGCAAAAGAACTTCGCATTTTTAATCTTGGCCAACTTTTCAAAAAAGAGTATGAATCATTACGTCATAATTTAAGGAGTAAGCAATACAGTCTGTTAAAATCCAGAACTCTATGGGAAACAGCAGTTCAAATATTAGCTACGATTTTTCTTTTAATGGTTTTTGGATATATAATTTTCAGTACCATTACGAAAAGGATTACCACCGGAGATATGGCAATGTATTTTCTGGCCTTACACCGTGGCTATACTGTATTACAAGAATGGTTAATGCGTATTGCTTCACTTTATGAGGATAATCTATTCCTGAAAAACTTTTTTGAATTTTTACAAATTGAAGTTAAAAAAGACTCTACAACTAAACTTCATTTTCCGGATCCGATAAAACAGGGAATATTATTTAACAATGTTTCATTTAAATATCCTAATACAAAGAGATGGGTGCTTAAAAACCTGAATTTCACGATTAAAGAAGGAGAGACAGTTGCCATTGTAGGATCCAATGGTGCCGGAAAAACAACACTTGTGAAATTGTTAGCCGGACTGTACAAACCTACATCAGGAACAATTACTGTTGACAATACCGATTGGACACAGATTAAAAAAGAGGAGCTGGCAGATGCTGTCAGTGTAATTTTTCAGGATTTTATGCTTTACAATGTAACTGCAAAAAAAAATATCTGGTATGGAAATATAAAACATAAACCGGATGATAAATCCATTCACAATGCAGCAAAAGATGCCGGAATACATGAGATTTTCATGAATCTGCCAAATGGTTACAACAATACTCTGGGTACACTTTTTAAAGACAGTGAACAGTTAAGTCGCGGAGAATGGCAACGTACAGCCTTAGCACGTTCATTTTATAACAAAGCACAATTAATAATTCTTGATGAACCTACCAGCTCGCTGGATGCCTTTACAGAAGCAAACCTGATAAATCATTTCAGAGATATAACTAATAACCGCACCGCAATCATTATCAGTCATCGACTGACAACCATAAAATTTGCAGACCGCATAATTGTAATCGATGGTAACACTGTTTCCGAAATGGGAAGTCATCAGGAATTACTTAGCAGGAACGGAATATACAAAAAGATGATTGACTCCCTGCATCAATGATTGTTAAAAACAAAACTCAAACCACCAAAAACGCCTATTGAATACGGGCGAAAATCATTAAATCCCTTATTATTAACAGGTGATAAGAAATATTTAAACCGTGGTTCCAATGAGAAACGAAATGATTTACCAAAAGGAAATTCCACACCAATACTTATTGTACTACTGTACGCAATACTGTTAATACCTTCTGTCTGTCCGATATTTTCCTGTTGGCCATTTTCAATCAAATAGGCTGTATTACCAATCAGAAAATTCGTACTTAAACCTCCGGCTAAAGTAATAGCCGGTTTACTTTTAAACACAGAATATCTTACTATTAAAGGAACTTCTATATAATCCAACAGTTGTCTTAATGTAGTTGCTTCAGATTGATTGTCATAGGTACTTTCAGAAGCTGCCAGATACACACCACTTTTCTCAAAATTCTGCTCTATACTCATTGGAGTGTTACTCTTAAAACGAATCTCACCCAACGAGTTACTCAAACCGCTAACTCTTTGTACAGGAGCATTTTTTAATCCGGCAAAATTTGTTTCTCCAATATTTGCAGTACCAATAACAGAAGGATAAGTTGTGGTTTGTGAAACCTCCTGACCAACCTGAGAGTAGAGAATTCCTGTTTCAAAGCTCCAGCGGCTTTTCCCTTCCATCCTTAAATTAACACCTCCCGAAACCGAAACAATACCTTCTTCATTAGCAGGATTTTGATCCGAAGAGTAAACGACAGAAGAACTCTGTACTTCTCCCAGATTCCTGTAATTATAAGTCGGAGATACACTTCCTCCCAAGATAAACTTATATTTTTTGATTTTTGTTTTTTTATAAACTGGCAATTCGGTATTATAAGCATACAGAGTTACAACCGAGTGTTTTTTCCTTACAGGAACAATTAATTCTGTATCAAGTGTTTGTTCATGACTATCTAACACCGGAAAATATTTCAATTTACTAAGATGAATATATTTTGTGGGTTCATCATTAAGTAGGATGTTTGACTTTATACCAGTTTCATTAGTTTGTAAATTACCTCTCTCATTTTCATCAGGGATATCTATTTTTGAAGTTGTATTAACATTTTCAACAGAAAGATTCTCTACTGCTTCATTATCTACATCAGAAACAACTGTTAATTGAATATCACTTTGTTCTCCTCCCCCTTTTAAATACTTCTCTTTAACATCTTCATCCGGATTTTTCTCATTATTACTAACAATTACAATTTGATTGCTTTCTATATTTTTATCAGAGATAAAATAGATAACACCTAATGAAAGAATAAGAAATGCAACTGCAGCAGCACTTTGCCAATACATCAGTATCCTTTTTCTCCTCTTACCTTCCAGCATACGTTGATTTATAGCAGACCAAACATATACAGGAGGCTTTATCTCAATCCCCTTAAGCTTGTCTTTAACTATTTTATCAATACTATTTTTCAACATACAGCACTCTCTTTTTCATCCATTCTCTCTGTCAACCGTTTTTTTAACCACTTTCGGGCACGTGATAAATCAGATTTTGATGTTCCTACCGAAATTTCCAAAGCATCAGCAATTTCCTTATGTGATAATCCGTCTAAAGCAAACAAGTTAAAAACCATACGATATCTTGGTGCCAATTCCCTGATAATATCAAGTATCTCGTTTTCATTAAGATTGCTTACATCCTGCTCAAACGTTTCATCTTCGAGTTTAACCAACATAACATCATCAACAGTGATTGTAAATCTCTTTTTTCTAAACAATTCAATTGTTGTATTTACCATTATACGTCTTACCCATCCCTCAAAAGAACCTTCAAATCGATACTTCTTAATCTTTGTAAATACCTTTATAAAACCTTCCTGCAAACAATCTTCGGCCTCAGTATGATCCTTACAATACTGCAAGCAAACTCCATACATTTTAGAAGCGAACAAGTCATACAGAACTCTTTGTGATGCCGGTTTCCCTTTTTGGCATCCCTTGATTATTTTTTCAATATTATTCACAAATAATGATAATGATATATACAACTAACCCTGTTTAAAGTATAGATGCAAATATGATTTATCGAAAGATAGATGCAATAATTATGCAAAGGTTGCTTGAAATAGTAAAAAAAATTAAAAGTTTTTTCGTATTCGATCCATTTCACGATTTGCATCCTTTAGTTTTAAAGTCTCTCGTTTATCGTGACGTTTTTTCCCTTTTGCCAAAGCAAATTCAACCTTTGCCCAGCCCCTGTCTGTTATAAACATCTTTAATGGAATTATTGTCAGGCCGGATTCTTTTGTTTTCCGTTCAATCTTTTGCAACTCCTTTTTCGTTAGTAACAATTTTCTCTCTCTTACCGGTTGATGATTATTGTATGTACCATAAAAATATTCTGCAATGTGCATACCTTTTATCCACAACTCCCCCTTTACAAAATAACAATACGAATCAACCAAACTGGCTTTGCCAAGTCGTATAGATTTTATTTCAGTACCTGCTAACTTAATCCCGGCAACAAACTTTTCAAGGATATCATAATCAAAAGTAGCCCGTTTATTACGTATGTTTAGTCTTGACGCTGGTATCATGGTTTTACAGTCGTGTTATTTTATAGTAATTAAATATGGGCAAAGTTAATAAAAAGTAGAGCAGCAGATGTTAACAAAGACAACAAAATTCCATTAGTTTTGTATTTTATAAATCGGCATAATAAGATGATACAATCCACAACATATAATCTAATAGTCATTTTAGGACCAACAGCAAGCGGTAAAACCAAATTTGCTGCCCAACTGGCTTTTGAACTTAATGGTGAAATCATCAGTGCCGACTCTCGTCAGGTATATAAAGATATGACTATCGGTACCGGAAAAGACTACGAAGACTACACGGTTAATGGAAAAAGAATAAAATATCATTTAATCGACATTCTTGAACCAGGCTATAAATACAACCTTTTTGAGTATCAAAATGATTTTTTCAAAAGCTTTGAGAATGTTAGTCATTCAGGTCATTTCCCAATAATGTGCGGCGGAACCGGTCTCTATATTGAAGCTGTTCTGAAAAAATACAAACTTATCCATGTTCCTGTCAACCCTCAACTAAGAGAAAACCTCGCAAACCAATCATTGGAAGATCTTACCGGATTACTTGGTACATTTAAAAAACTTCACAACACAACAGATTCAGACACTGTACCCAGAGCAATCAGAGCAATCGAAATAGAAACATTTTACAAAGACCATCCGGATACTGATCTTAAACTACCTGATATTAACCCGTTAATCATAGGAATAAATATTGATCGTCAATCAAGAAGAAGTAAAATAACTCAAAGGTTAGAAAAACGATTGAAAGAAGGTATGATCGAAGAAGTACAGAGTTTGCTAGATAAAGGAATACCTCCTGAAGACATAATTTATTACGGATTGGAATACAAATATGTAACTCTTCACCTTATAGGTCAGTTAACCTATGACGATATGTTTAAAAAACTAAACAGCGCTATTCACAGATTTGCCAAACGCCAAATGACATGGTTTAGAAGCATGGAGCGGAAGGGAATTAAAATTCACTGGATGGATGCATTTGAGTCTGATGAATTAAAAGTTGAAAAAACCATTAAACTCCTAAAACAAAACCAGTATTAAGTCAAGTATATCTTTTAGAAGGAGACTGCTTCCTTCCCGATTTTCGGGACAAGCTATTCTTCCTTGCAACAGCGTCACTGCTATGACAAGGTGCAAAGATGAAGCCTTCCATATACAGACAGGCAATCTCAATCCTACTTTTCAGGATTGACTTAACACCATCTTCCTTCATCCTGTCATCCAACGTCTTACACTAAGAAAATCAACTATTCATGTAAAAAGTCTAAATAAATGAATACTTCTGAAACCCTTTAGCAAAGATTTTCGTAAAATAACTCTACAAAATCAAAAAAGGGAAAATCAGGGGAATTGTTTAACCTTAGCACACGAGGAAAAATCGAATGGAAAGTATTGAAGATTACATTTTAAGGATTACCAGACTTGCCAACCGGAGCAAAGATCTAAACGAACAACTTCAGGGGCTGGTCGGACGCTATGAGCTACTACAACGTCAGAATGAAAAATACCTGAATTTATTATCTGAACACTCTTTTGAAGAGATAGAGGCCAGGCTTAAAAGCCCTGAACAGAAAATGAAGAAATTCAAAATGGCTTCTGTCTTATTTGCCAACATTCACGGATTTGACGAATTAAATAGTCGTCCTGATGCACAAATGCTCATTGACACTTTAGATGAATTGTACAGAAGATTTGATGAGATTGCAAAAAAACATAATATCATTAAGATAAAAACCATTGGAGATTCTTTCCTTTTTGTAGCAGGAATACAGGAAGAGAACCGTACAAATCCAATAGATATTGTCATGGCTGCTTTAGAAATGCAGCACACTGTAAAAAAGGAAATCATCAACGGTGACAAAAACCCATTCTGGAAGATTAGTTTAGGTATTCATACCGGACCTGTATATGGGAAAGCAACAGGAAAGAAAAACTCACCATATTCTATCTCCGGCGAAAGTGCAAATGTTTCATCTCGTATAGGAAGAGCATCAAAACCGGGAGACATTAATATATCCGTAATGACTTATGAACTGATTAAAGAGTTCTTTAAGTTTGAATCATCGGGGGAAATGCCTGTAAAATATAGTGGCACATTAGGAATGTACAAAGCACAGGGTTTTTTATCCGGGTTTCAGTCAAAAGAAGACCCACTTAAAACAAACAGGGCTTTCCATACTAATTACGGACTTATCCAATTTTTAGATATACAGGAAGAACTACTTGACATACTTGAAAAGAAACTACCAAAAAATCTTTACTATCATAATATTAAACATACTATTGATGTAATTACTGAGGTAGAATTAATCGGATGGGCAGAAGGTCTCACCGAAGAAGAAATCTTACTTCTTAAGCTGGCAGGACTTTTTCACGATAGTGGTCATACAATTGATTACAAAAACCATGAAGAACATGGTGCACAAATAGCAAAAGATATACTTACAAACTATAACTACCCAAAAGAAAACATTGATACAGTTTGCAGGCTAATTATGTCTACAAAATTTCCACCCTCACCAAAAGATAAACTTGAACAGGTAATTTGTGATTCCGACCTTGATTATCTTGGAAGAAGTGACTTTATTCCTGTTTCAAATCTGCTATACAAAGAGTTAAAAGAAAATAACATGATTGGTTCTATTGATGAATGGAATATGTTACAAATCAATTTTATTAAAAACCATCAATATTACACCAAAACAGCACGTCATTTACGTGAAGTAAATAAGCAAAATCAGATTAATAGACTTAAAGAGCTGTTTAAGTCAAACGTTAGCAAAGCATCATAAATCAAATATAGGTAACCCCATACTATACACAAGTATGGTTACAAAGAGATGTTAAACTTCGGTATAATTAAATTAAATGGTTATCCGTATTACTACCTAAACATGACAAATAGCTCTAAATATCAATTCGTTAACCCCGACCCTAAAGGGAGCGAATTGATTGTCACTGCTCCCTTTAGGGCTGGGGTTAACAGGGAAAATCAATTTGCGGATTAGGCAACGATCCGGATAGTCATTTTAAATTATAAATTAATTTGCAATAAGGTACGGGGAATTATATATCTTTGTTCCTTAGCTAATCGCTATATTTATTATGAACCAAACAAAACAAAAACAGAGAGCCGTTAAACTATAGCCACTTAGTATGCCTTATTACGAAGCACAAAGAAGAAATAAATGGAATTGGGTTGCGTTTAGCAAGTAGTTAGCCACAATGCAAGACAAATAATAATTTATAAATAACTTTAAAAATGAGTAGCCAATGAAAAAAACAATCTTAACATTAGGTATAGCAAGCGTATTGCTCGCTACAAGTTGTCAAAATCAAAATGAACAAAGTTCAAAGGTAACGACTGACAAAGAACAAAAGGAAGCAACTTCTTTTACTCAAAAAGAAAACAATTCATTAAATGAATATTTAGATTTTCAGAGTCAAGTTGACTTCGAAAATGCTAATAAAGGATTTATTGCTACAATAGATTCTGGCGTTATAAACAATGATAATGGGGACTTTTCCTATAGTATGAAACAATTTGATTTCCTTAAAAAGAATCCTCCAGATGAAGCAAATCCAAGTTTTTGGAGGCAAAGTAAATTAAATGCAATAAATGGTCTTTTTAAAGTAACAGAAGATATTTACCAAATAAGAGGGTTTGATTTGGCAAACATGACCATAATTAAAGGAAAAACCGGATGGATAATTATTGACGCTTTAACTGTTCCTTCTACATCAATAGCAGCAATGAAATTGGTTAACGAACAACTTGGGGAATATCCTGTTAAAGCAGTTATTTTTACACACGCTCATATTGATCATTTTGGAGGAGTTAGAGGGGTTATCTCAGAAAAAGAGATTGCTTCCGGTGCAGTTAAAGTTTATGCTCCCAAAGGTTTCTTTGAACACTCAATTAGTGAAAATGTGATGGCTGGGAATGCTATGAGCAGAAGAGCTTCATATATGTATGGAAATCTTCTTGAGAAAAATGAAAAAGGAACCTTCGGTAGTGGATTAGGTACTACTACTGCCAAAGGTATTCCAGGTATTATTGAGCCCACAGACATTATTTCTTCTTTTGATGGTGAAACCAAAATTATTGATGGAGTTGAAATCGAATTTATTTATACCCCTGAATCTGAATCGCCTGCTGAAATGATGTTTTATTTTCCAAAATATAAAGCTTTATGTCAAGCTGAAAATATAAATCGTACACTACATAATTTATATACTTTAAGAGGTGCTCAAGTAAGAAATGGTCAGAAATGGAGTAAATACATAGATTTATGTATTGCTAAATGGGGTAAAGAAGTTGAAGTCTCTTTTGGCACGCACCACTGGCCTACTTGGGGTAATGAAAATATTGTTCCTTATTGGGAAAAACAGAGAGATACTTATCGCTTTATTCATGACCAAACACTACGCTTAGCTAATCAAGGATATACTCCAAAAGAGTTAGCCGATATGATTGAATTGCCCGATGCTTTAGGGAAAGAGTTTTATAATAGGGGCTATTATGGTTCGGTTAGCCATGACATTAAAGCACAGTACCAACTATACTTTGGATGGTTTGATGGAAACCCTTCAAATCTGAATCCACTACCACCAGCTCAATCAGGTAAAAAATATGTTGAATTTATGGGTGGAGCAGAAAGTTTAATTTCAAAATCAAAAACGTCTTATGATAATGGAGAATACCGATGGGTTGCAGAGGTAATGAGCCATTTAGTTTTTGCGGAACCTAATAATCAAGACGCAAGAAATTTATTAGCCGATGCATACGAACAATTAGGATATCAAGCAGAATCCGGGCCGTGGAGGAACTTTTATTTAACAGGAGCGCAAGAATTAAGAAACGGAAAATTAAATGTTGATATAGGTTCAACTGTTTCTCCGGATATGATAAAAGGAATGTCAACAGAACTTTATTTTAATTATCTCGGGATGCAATTTAAAGGAACGGAAAATGCGGACTTAAAATATAACTTTAACTTTGATTTATCTGATGTTAATGAAAAAGTAGGACTTATCGTTAGCAATGGTGCAGTTATATCAAGACTTGGAATGTTTATTACAGACAATGTTACTGCCACGATTCACGTAAAAAGAAGTGACCTAGATAAGGTAAGCCTTGGACAAGCCAAATTTGAAGATTTAATAAAAGATGGGTCGCTCAAAATTGATGGTGATCAAGATGCCTACTTCAATTTTTTATCAAAATTAGATACATTTGAATTTTGGTTCAATATTATAGAACCATAAAAAATAACAATGGAGGTTGTTGCTATTAAACAGCAACCTCCTTTTTTTAACTTTAAAAAATATCATATGTTTATTAAAAAAATTACACATTCGATAATTATACTTGTTTTGGTATTCGGAACAGTCCAAAAAACAAATGCTCAAGCAGCAATTGTTGCGTTGATTTTTGGGGATAAAGTAGCATCAGAGAAATTTAACATTAGTATGGAGCTTGGTGTAAATTTTTCACAGTTCTCTAATCTTTCAAATACAAAACAATTCCAATCAGGCTTAAACTTTGGTATAGCTGGAAATCTAATGCTTTCCGAAAATTGGTATTTAAGCCCAACGGTTTATTTTGTTTCAAAAAGAAAACTAAAAGTGGAATCATTTTCATTGAACTCTGGTAACCCTGATTTAGATCAAGAATTCATTGATAAAAATACCGATTTCTTTTTGGATTATATTGACGTACCAATATTAATAGCTTATCAAACAAACAATAAAAAGTTTAGGTTTGGAATTGCCCCTCAAATATCATTTTTAAAAAAATCTAATGTTGAGGTTTTTGGAGATTATGGAAACTTTAAACAAGATTATAAGTCTGAAACTAATAGTATTGACTATGGTTTAATGACAAGTATTGGTTATTCTTTAGGACAGGCTCGTAAAGGGAAAGGGGTTTATTTGCAATTAAGGTATTATCAAGGATTGGCAGACGTTTTTAAAGATGCTTTAAGCACAAATGTAAATAAAGGAAGTTATTTTGCTTTTCATATTAGCTTGCCATTTATAACTGAAGAATTAGCAAAAAAAAAAATCAATAATTAAAAAGGCAGGAGTGTTTTAATAACGCAAAGTGGCTAACAATGTGTATAATTCATAAGGGTTTCAGAGGTTTTCGAGCGGTCTCACCCGCATCAAGTTTAGGTGGTAATTTGATAGGTTTGAAGCCCGCAATCCCTTACGAAATCATACACTAACCGTTAGCGTTCATTATAACAAACATAAATATAATATTAATTTAAATTGAAACAATCATGAAAAAAAGAAAAACAAAAAAATTACTTTACACATTATTTTTAACTGGATTAGTTACATTCTTTTTATACAGTTGCGATAAGGATGAAGATAATAAACCAGCAAGTTTTGTAACTGTAAACCTAACAAATGCAGAATCTGCAAACGGGCATTATGTGTGGGCAACGATATATGCAGAAAATGAAACCAATGTAAATAATGCAGACAAAGTTCTTGCAACAATGTTTGTTCAGATACAATCAGGGACAGCTTCAATTATTTTGCAAGAAAGTGATGGTAACTGGGAACCTAATGGAACAGTATGGACAGGTACAGAAGGTGTCACTTATGATATTTATATCTATACAGACTCGGATGATGATAATAATCCTGCAACAGGACCAACAGTTGGTAAAATAATTGACCCTGCACCGCAAACTGTCACTATAAATGGAAACCAATCTGTTACTATAAATTATAATGACATGGTTGATTATTCTCTTGGAGACGGTAATGTATCTGTTAATCTAACAAATGCAGAATCTGCAAACGGGCATTATGTGTGGGCAACGATATATGCAGAAAATGAAACCAATGTAAATAATGCAGACAAAGTTCTTGCAACAATGTTTGTTCAGATACAATCAGGGACAGCTTCAATTATTTTGCAAGAAAGTGATGGTAACTGGGAACCTAATGGAACAGTATGGACAGGTACAGAAGGTGTCACTTATGATATTTATATCTATACAGACTCGGATGATGATAATAATCCTGCAACAGGACCAACAGTTGGTAAAATAATTGACCCTGCACCGCAAACTGTCACTATAAATGGAAACCAATCTGTTACTATAAATTATAATGACATGGTTGATTATCAGTAGTTTTGAAGACAAACGAACGCTAACAATGCATCATACGCCATGCGGGAGATAGAGGTAAATATAAAGTTAAGTACTTTTATTTACCTTTATTTCTGTTTGACAGGAAAGTGCTTTAAAATCCCGCACGGCGCATATGCTCGCCGTTGGGCACAACAATCCAACATGTAAGATAACAATTACTATTTATTTTTAATATTCAATGGATATTGTATTTTTGAAATATTATGAAGAAAGTTACAATGCATAGACTATTTTTTTTGGGATCTTTAATTGTTTTAATAGCATGTGAGTCGGCAAAAAAAAAGGAAGAGATAGGAGTTTCTGTACAAGAAGAAAACAAAACTGAAATATTAAATATATTACTAATAACTGCTGATGATTTAAATAAAAATTCAGTAGGAGCTTTTGGTTCTATAGTCCCAAATATTACCCCCAACATTGATAAATTGGCTTCACAGGGAGTTCGTTTTGAAAATGGGCATGTAAACGTAGCTGTATGCCAACCCTCAAGAGGAATTTTAGCTACAGGTAAATACTCTCACAATAGTGGTATTGAAGGTTTTTTTCATACCAAGAAAGACATTCCAGATATTGTTACGACTTTAAAAACAAACGGATATTACACAGGTATTTTAGGAAAAGTAAGACATTCATCTCCTAAAGAATTAACACCGTGGGATTTTCAGCAAGATATGCCTGACTTAGGAATGGGGCGTAATAAAGAACGTTATTATACCGAAGCTAAAAACATAATTAAAAATGCTAAACAAGAGGGAAAACCATTTTATATGATGGCAAACTCTCATGATCCTCATCGTCCGTTTGCATTTACAAAAAAAGAAGAAAAATGGATGAGTAAAGGGAATGAAATATTAAAACCTTCTCGAATTTACAATGAAAGCGAAGTTACTATCCCAGGTTTTTTACCTGAATTACCATTGGTACGTAAAGAAGTAACCCAATATTTTAATTCGGTTAGAAGATTAGACGATACAGTCGGTAGAATTTTAGATATTTTAGAAGAAGAAGGAGTTGCAGATAATACTATTGTTATGTTTTTGTCTGATAATGGAATGGCGTTTCCGTTTTCTAAAACCAACTGTTATTTACAATCAACAAACACACCTTGGATCGTACGTTGGCCAGGAAAAGTAATGCCAAATACAATTAATAAAAAAGATTTTATTTCAGCTATCGATTTTTTCCCAACAGTTTTAGAAGCTGCTGGTTTGCAAATACCTGATGGCATAGATGGAACTTCGTTTGTTCCCACTTTATTAGGGCAGAAACAAAAGGGAAGAGACAAAGTATTTACTCAGTTTTTTGAAACAAGTGCCCAAAAACAATTTCCAATGCGTTGTATACAAGATGCTAAATATGGATATATTTTTAACGCATGGTCCGATGGAGAAACAAGGTTTAGAAACGAATCTCAAAGTGGGTACACTTACAAGGCCATGGTAAAGGCAGGTAAAACGAATCCTGAAATTGCCGCCCGAGTAAAACTATTTGACAATAGAAAAGTAGAGGAGTTTTATGATTTTGAAAATGACCCTAATGCATTACATAATTTAATTAAGGATCCTAAATACACAGAAATCATTAATAAATATCGAGTAGATATGGAACTTTGGATGGAGAAAGTAAACGACCCTGCTTTGGTGTTTTTCAAAGTTAAAGATGATAAAATAGAAATGGCTCGTTTGTTGGCTATAGAACAAGAAAAAATTGATAAATTAAGATCTCGTAAATGAAGAAAAACAAATTTTAAAGTAACTCTGTAAAATTTCCGCTAAAAATTGCAGTGCCCAACAACGGCTATAGCATATTGTGGGTAAGTGAATTGCCCGAAATAAGAGATAATAAATAAAACAAAGGCTAGCGGAAAGTTATAGCTAGTTTAGCCACAACATACCATAGCCAAACCGTCAGACTGTCTAAAAACCTCCAATATATTGTTGATAAACTCTTCACTTAT
>CBDUZZ010000039.1:0-41819 GCA_965371855.1 uncultured bacterium | reverse complement strand
TTTGAAATTTATTTGTTGGTTTTCAGGTAATTGTTACTTGCGAAACTTGAGTTATTAAATAACAATCTTAATTCAGGAGTTCATAGTGTGAACTTTGACGGAACCGGATTGCCTGCCGGAATATATATTTATAAAATAGTAATGAATAATAGAATCCAAACAGGGAAGATTATAAAAGAATAGTCTCGTTGTTATTGTAAATTAAACTTTAAAATCAAATAATGAAAAAGTATATTGTTTTTTTTCAATTTTGTATTTTTCTTGTGATTTCAAGTTTCAATAATTGCTATAGCTCAGGAAACGATACAATTACACTTCGTCATAAGGTTACACTTCCTGAATCGCATATTGGTAATTTGGATATAGATACCAAATTATTGGATAGTTATGATCTTTTACCTGAAAACAACAGGCAGTTTTACCTTGATGTACGCTCTATTTTTTCTAAAACTTCAGATGCTGATTTTACTAATACTGAAATAATAGAGGCTGCCCGAAAACACGATCTGCCATTAATGGGCAGTCCCATGCTTGGTAATTTGAGCGAAAATAGTGTTACCATTTGGGTACGACCATCTACCACAGAACCCTTAATCGTTAAGGTAACAAAATTAGATGGCAAAGATGAAAAACTGTTTATAAAGGATTCTATTAAGCCTGGAGTGGAACAAAGAATAATTTTGGATGGATTGTCTTCAGATACTGACTACAAATATGCTATGTATGCAAAAAAAAGAAAGATTGCAGAAGGCGGATTTACAACAGCACCGGCATTAAACGAAAAAAGTATATTCAGATTAGTCTTTGGAGCAGACTTTCATAAAATAGGTCTGCATAATCCGAATCTTATTAATGAGATTCTTAAAAGTAAACCACAAGCTATAATGCTTTTGGGCGATATTGCAGTTGATGATAGGGAAAACCAGATTAATATGCATAGATCAGATTATCTCCTTCGCGATGTGTCAGAGCCATGGCGTCGGCTCGTTGCGAATATCCCTGTATATGCCACATGGGACGATCATGATTATTTTAATAACGACCTTAGTGGCATCCCTGAAGGATTCTCTTCAACAGACCGCGAGGCAATCCGGGCAGTATGGCATCAGAATTGGAATAATCCGGAAAACGAAAAAAAAGGTATCTATTTTAACACCCGTATTGGATCAGTTGAAGTGATAATGCTGGATACACGTTCATGCCGCGAAAATGAACGGAGAGGCCAGTACGGTTCATATCTGGGAATTGAACAACTTACCTGGTTAAAGGAGACATTAAAAAATTCTGAAGCTCCGTTTAAAATAGTTAGTAGCGGTACAATGTGGAGCGATTATATAAGTAATGGTAAGGATTCGTGGGGCACCTGGGATATAGAAGCACGTGAAGAACTTTTTAATCTTATCGAAGCAGAAAATATCTCTGGTGTTATATTGGTTAGTGGTGATCGGCACGGAGCTCGTGGATTTACGATTCCAAGACCATCAGGGTTTAAATTTTATGAATTTGAGGTAGGTTCACTTGGTGGAGTACGGGGACCTATTGCCTATGCAAAAGACAGTACTAATCAACTGTTTGGTTATCCTGCGAAAAACACAATTGCTTATGGCGAATTTACTTTTAATACTAATGTAGATAAACCTTTAGTCATGTTCAGGTTAATAGATGAGCTTGGGAATATTTTGGAGGAATATACCTTATCATATAATCAATTAACTCCTCAAGAATAATGAGAGGATTTGATATTCCAACCGATATCCGCCTTTATTGTAATGTAATTTAGGCTTTGCAAAAAAATAGATATGTAAATTTTTAAAATAGATATTTCTAATTTCGTTGAACTATTTAGATTAAAAACTAAAGCGAATAATTTAAAAATAATTGTAACCGATGAGCAAAAGAATTTTAAAAAATTGTATCAGTGGATGTGTGGTAATTGCACTATGTTTATCATCATGTACTCGCACTACACCGAAAGAGACTGTAAAACAGCCGAATGTCCTGTTTATAGCTATTGATGATTTAAACGACTGGATTGGTTGTATGCATGGTCATCCCAATACAATAACACCAAACATTGACAAACTGGCTGCTGCCGGCATTCTTTTTACGAATGCACATTGCCAGGCTCCAATTTGCGGGCCGTCCCGTGCCAGCTTAATGACGGGATTACTGCCTTCAACAACGGGTATTTACGGGCAAATACACGATTCTGATATTCGTAAGTCTAATGCTGCAACTCAGGCATGTACATTCCTTCCTGAATATTTTAAGCAAAATGGTTATAAAACGATGGGAATAGGTAAACTATTTCATGGCCATGCACCGGAAGGCGTATTTGATCAGTCCGGCGGGCGTGTACCTGGCTTTGGCCCCTATCCTGAGAAACGTATGAAATGGGAAGGTAAAAGAGGTAAGGATTATGGCGGTACCAGTACAGACTGGGGTGCATTCCCCGAGCTAGATGAAGAAATGCCCGATTATCAATCGGTGCAATGGGCAATAGCACGGCTTGCAGAGGAGCATGAAAAACCTTTCTTCCTCGGCGTAGGTTTTTTACGCCCGCATGTACCGTGGCACGTACCTCAAAAATGGTTCGACCTGCACCCGGCTGATGAATTGGAGATGCCTCCGTATTTGCCTAACGACCTGAATGATGTTCCTGAAATAGGAAAACAGATTGCCGATTTGCCTATGATGCCAACAACTGAATGGGCAATAAAAACAGATGAATGGAAAAATATTGTACAGGCATATCTGGCATGTATTTCGTTCGTTGATAATTACGTTGGGGAATTACTTCAGGCACTGGAAAAAAGTGGCTATTCCGATAATACGATTATTGTCCTTTGGTCTGACCATGGATACCATATTGGAGAAAAAAATCGGTTTGGGAAACATTCGCTCTGGGAAGAAGCTACAAGGGCGCCATTAATTATTTCAGTTAAAGGTTTTAAAAAAGGGCAGGTTTGTAATAAAGCTGTAGGTATGATTGACATTTACCCCACCCTACTGGATTTATGCGGCTTGCCGCCAAATACACAAAATGAGGGGCACAGTTTAAAAGCACTGCTTAAAAATCCTGAAACTGATTGGCAACACATTGCGCTTACCACCTATGGCAGGAATAATCATGCCATTTGCGATGAGAACTTCCGGTATATTCATTACGAAGATGGATCGGATGAGTTGTATGACCATAGAAGCGATACTAACGAATGGCATAATCTGGCAAATAAGGATGATTACGCCGAAGAAAAGGCAAGATTAAAACAATACTTACCAACGGTTAATGAACCGTGGGCAGAGACTTCAAAGTATAATTACAATAAATATTTTACAGAACAAAAAATCCGGGAATCAAAATAATAGTATTATGAGATACATCAAAGTTATGCTTATTTTGACATGCGCAATTCTGTTGTTTAGTTGTTCCGGAGAAAAAAAGGTAAAACGGCAACCCAACATCATTTACATTTTTACTGACGACCAGTCTATTCGAACCTTACATTCTTACAATACATCTCATGAATGGGTTCAAACTCCTAATATTGATATGCTTGCGAGCCAGGGAGTCCGGTTTAATTATTGTTATACTGGAGCAAAATGTGTGCCTTCAAGAGGAAACGCATTAACAGGTCAGTTACAGTATAATTTTACTAAAAAAACGGCATACTGGCCGGAGGAGTTTCGAAATCAAGGATATTATACCGGCATGATTGGTAAATGGCATTGGTCTCTTCCCAGGCATGATAAGACATGGGACTGGTCGGCAGTTTGGGAGCACCATCTGCCTGAAAATAATAATTATTACTGGGGGCAGCAATTAAGGATAAATGGAGATTCTTTGGTTGATTTAAATGGGTACAGCACAGATAGATATACAGATTACACAATAGAATTTATTCGTGAGCGGGCAAAACAACCAGATAAACCTTGGTTCTTCTGGTTATGTTATGGTGGTGTTCATAGTCCTTATACGCCAGCTGACAGGCATTTGAAAATGTATTTGGAAGAACCTGAAGTTGATATACCAAGCGATGTTTTTGGTCCACGTCCTGATAAGCCTGATTATATGCGCAATCTTACCATGTGGGAGAAAGACAGTTTAGGTAAACCTATTCGTAAAAAACGCTCACTTGATTCTTGGGTGAAACAATATAATCAAGCCGTTAAATCTATTGATGAAGGAGTTGGACGTATAAGACGTTGCGTTGGAAGAAACCGGGCAATTGGCAAATACTGTAATCATATTCACTTCTGATAACGGATATGCTTGGGGGCAACATGGTTTCCGGTTGAAAATAGCACCTTATGATGCAAATCTTTTAACTCCATTAATCGTGTATCAACCTGAAATTTTTCCTAAAGGTGAAGTATGTAATTGTCCTGTAAACGGAGTGGATATAATAAGAACAATCCATAGTTTATGTAATGTTACACCTAAAAACAAGTTAGATGGAAATGACTTATCTCATTTATTAAAGAATCCAAGAAGTAAAAAGTGGGATAACACTCCAATGATTCAACTATATACCGGTTCATTGTATGGTAATATATCCTTAACTCAGGAGTTGAATAATGCTTATGAAACCGGGAACTGGGATAAATTTATTGTGCATAAAACAGGAATTAGGGCATGGATGATGATGAGAAAAGGGCAGTATAAATATATCCGCTATATTTATCATGATTACATTGAAGAGTTGTATGATATGCAAAATGATCCTGAAGAGTTAACTAATCTTGCCGTAGATAACAATTATCACGATATATTAAATAAATACAGAAATGAAACTATTGAACTCTTCAAAAAGCGCGGAGCTACTTTTACACATTTATTACCCGAACCAAAAATTATTAATAGAATACAAACCGGGAAAATAATGATAAAATGATGTTAAATATCCTAAAATACAAATTCCTGATTTTATTGTTCACTCTGTTTTCTGTATCCGTGCTATTTGCTCAAAAGAAAACAATGTATCATCAGGGATGGATTGATTTTAATAAAAACGGGATAAAAGATATTTATGAGGATCCTGGTCAAATTGTTGAAAAACGCATTGCTGATTTGTTGGGTCAAATGACAGTTGAAGAAAAGACCTGCCAGTGTGCTACACTGTATGGTTATAAAAGGGTATTAAGAGATGAGCTCCCAATGCCCGGCTGGAGAAATGAAATCTGGAAAGACGGCATAGCCAATATTGATGAACAACTGAATGGCCTCAGGAAAACGCAATATTCATATCCTTTTAATAAACATGCTGAAGCCATCAATACGATACAACGCTGGTTTGTTGAAGAAACCCGTTTAGGAATCCCGGTCGATTTCAGCAACGAAGGAATACATGGATTGAACCATGACCGTGCTACACCATTGCCTGCACCTATAGCCATTGGTAGTACCTGGAACAAAAGTTTGGTGAAACAGGCAGGAATTATTGTCGGTCGGGAAGCAAAAGCCCTGGGTTATACCAATATTTACGCACCTATACTGGATTTGGCACGTGACCCGCGATGGGGAAGAGTGCTGGAGTGCTACGGTGAAGATCCTTTTCACGTGGCTTCGCTTGGCCAACAAATGGTTGAAGGCATCCAGTCGCAAGGTATAGCTTCAACACTGAAACATTACGCTGTTTATAGTGTGCCAAAAGGCGGACGCGATGGTAATTGCCGGACTGATCCTCACGTTGCCCCTCGCGAAATGCACCAATTGTACTTGTTTCCTTACCGTAAAATTGTGAGCGAATCACATCCAATGGGGATAATGTGCAGTTACAACGATTGGGATGGGATTCCTGTAAGTGCAAGTTATTATTTTCTTACTGAACTGCTTCGCAAACAATATGGATTTACCGGGTATGTGGTTTCTGACAGCGAGGCAGTCGAATTTGTCCATACCAAACACCATGTGGCCATTGATTACAAAGAGGCTGTCAGGCAAGTTGCCGAAGCTGGTTTAAATGTTCGTACCCATTTTACCCCACCGCAAGACTATATTCTACCTCTTCGTGAATTGGTGTATGAGGGTAAATTGTCTATGAAAACCTTAGATAGGAATGTAGCCGATGTGTTGCGTGTAAAGTTTCAATTAGGCATGTTCGACTCGCCTTATGTAAAAGACCCCATGGCTGCAAATTCAATTGTCGCATCACCTGAAACCAAAGACTTTGTTTTGCAAATGGCTCGTGAATCATTGGTACTGCTAAAGAATGATAACAATTTACTGCCATTAAACCTGATGTCTTTGAAAAATATTCTGGTAACCGGGCCTTTGGCTGATGATAAAACTGTTTATGAAAGTCGGTATGGCCCACAGAACCTAATAATAACTAACGTGTTAGAGGGAATTCAAAACTATGTAGGTAACGCTGCCAATGTTGAATTTGTAAAAGGTTGTGATGTGGTCGATGCTACCTGGCCCGAAAGTGAAATAATACCTACACCTTTGACTATTGATGAGCAAAAACTAATTGCAGATGCTGTAACAAAAGCCAAACAATCGGATGTGGTGATTGCCGTGTTGGGTCAAGACGAAAAGCGTTGCGGCGAAAGCAAATCACGCACCGGACTGGGGTTACCCGGACGCCAATTCCAACTTCTTCAAGCCTTAAAAGAAACAGGGAAACCTATTGTATTGGTACTGATCAACGGCCAGCCACTAACTATAAATTGGGAAAATCGTTATATCCCTGCCATTCTGGAAGCATGGTTCCCCAATGCAGAAGGTGGCACAGCCATAGCCGAAACCTTGTTTGGCGATTATAACCCTGGTGGAAAATTATCGGTCACTTTCCCTAAATCAATTGGGCAAATTGAGCTGAACTTTCCGTTTAAACCGGGTTCGCATGCAGGACAACCCGGTAAAGGTCCCAATGGTTATGGAAAAACTGCTATTATTGGGGCGCTTTATCCTTTTGGATTTGGCTTGAGTTACACAACTTTTGAATACAAAAACCTAAAATTAATTCCTGAAAAACATCAATCTCAGGGAGAAATTAAGATCTCATTAGAAGTTACCAATACCGGTAAGATAAAAGGTGATGAAGTGGTTCAGCTTTACGTGAAAGATGTAGTTAGCAGTGTAACTGTATATGAAACACAGTTGCGCGGGTTTGAGCGCATAACACTCAATTCGGGCGAAACAAAAATCGTTCATTTCATCCTTAAGTCAGCAGACTTAGAATTGCTCAACAAGGATATGCACTGGGTAGTTGAACCTGGTATATTTGAAGTATTGATTGGTAGCAGTTCTGAAGATATGCGGTTAAAGGGAGAATTTAAAATAGAATAATATTACTATTAATTAGTAATTACATTAAATCAATTTTGTATTATAAATAAACTAATTACATTATCTGTCATGAAAAAAGAAAAATTTGCAAAGAAAATGAATACCTGTTACTTGATGATTTCAATTATTATTTCCTCTTTATCTTTCTTAATTAGTGGATGCCGGGAACAAGTACCTGATAAATTGCCAAATATACTATGGATAGTAAGTGAGGATAACAGCCCGTTTTTGGGTTGCTATGGGGATGAACTCGCAATTACCCCAAATCTGGACAAGCTTGCGTCTGAGGGATTTTTGTACACACATGCATACGCCAATGCTCCGGTTTGTGCCCCTGCGCGCAATACTATAATTACCGGGGTGTATGCCTGTTCAAACGGTAATCAGCATATGAGAAGTACGTATCCGCTCTCTGAAACAGTTAGGATGTTCCCCGGATATCTTAGGGAATTAGGATATTATTGTACGAATAATGCTAAAAAAGACTATAATACCCCAAAACAGGCTGATATCTGGGATGAATCAGGTAAAAAAACTCATTACAAAAACAGGAAAGAGGGTCAACCGTTTTTTCATGTAAGAAATCTTATGACTACACATGAAAGTTCAATACATAAATCTATACCAACGGATGAGCTTACTCATAAACCGGATGAAATGAAACTTCCACCATATCATCCCGACACCAAAGAGATGCGTCATGACTGGGCTCAGTATTATGACAAGATGACTGAAATGGATTCAGAAGTTGGGGAGATACTTCAAAAGTTAGAAGATGATGGCCTGGCGGATAATACTATTGTTTTTTATTATGGTGATCATGGTGGTGTTCTTGGTCGAAGTAAAAGATTTGTATATGAATCAGGAACACATGTTCCGTTTTTGATTAGGATACCAGAGAAATACAAGTATCTGTTTCCTGCAGAAAAGCCCAACAATAAGGTCAGTCGTTTAATTAGTTTTGTTGACCTGGCTCCAACAATGCTAAGCATTGCAGGTATTCCTATTCCTGATTATATGCAGGGAAATGCGTTCCTCGGCAGGCAGAAGACAGATGATCCTGATTACGCATATATGTTTCGTGGAAGAATGGATGAATGGTATGATATGTCACGGGCAGTTCGTGATAAAAAATACAGGTATATTAAAAATTTTATGCCGCACCGTATTTATGGGCAACATATCAGTTATTTATGGAGAGCCCCATCAATGCAATCATGGGAAAAAGCTTACCTCGCAGGGGAGTGTGATGAAACACAGAGTGTTTTTTGGAATACAAAACCTTATGAAGAGTTATATGATACTGAAAATGATCCGTGGGAAGTAAATAACCTTGCAGGCGACCCTGCTTTCAAAGAGGTTCTTGATCGTATGAGAAGGGTAAATAAAGATTGGATGATCAAAATATTTGATACCGGATTTATTCCTGAGGCTGATATGATTAGGAGGCGTGGTGAAATGTCAGCATATGACTATATGCGCTCGGGGAAAGTGCCTTTAAATGAGATAATGGAGGCAGCAGATATTGCATCTCAGGGGGATGAAGAAAAATTGCAAAAACTAACGGGTTATCTTAAGAATACAGATAGCGCAATAAGATATTGGGGTGCAACAGGTTTGTTAATTCTTGGAGAGAAAGCTGTTTCGGCAAAAGAAGAGCTGTTAAAGGTTCTTGATGATGAATCGCCGGATGTGATTGTTGTAGCAGCTGAAATCCTATATAATATCGGTGAGAAAGAGGTTGCAACAAATGCTCTGTTAAAGGTTCTTGAAATACCTGAAGATAAAGCCAGATGCCATGCGCTTAATTCTATTGTTTATATTGGAGAGAATGGACAGAAAGTTAGGGATGTTGTTACTCGTTTATATCCGGAAAAGCAGTACCAGTACTCATGGCGCATTGTTAATTGGCTTACCGATAAGTGGAAGATTGAGGCAGTGGACAATGAATAGTTATATTGAGTGTAAGATGAGCATTAAAAATACCAGAAAACAATATTGCTGAACTTTTTTGCGAAAAACCAAATTAATATATTAATAATGAAAATTTACAAACAATTAATTTTACTGCTCTTAGTGGTATTCTTGTTTATCCATTGCTCTGCTCCTGAAAAAAAAGAAACACAAAAAGAGACTCCTAAAACAGTTGATAAAATGGATTGGTGGAAAGATGCCAAGTTCGGTTTGTTTATCCACTGGGGAGTATATTCTGTCCCAGCCGGAACGTATAACGGGCATAAAATTGGTAGGGTTGGCGAATGGATTATGAACCGTGGAAAAATCCCCATGGCAGAATACCAGGAATTTGCCAAAGAATTTAACCCGGTCAATTATAACCCTGAAGCCTGGGTGAAAATGGCAAAAGATGCCGGGATGAAATACATTGTAATAACCTCGAAACACCACGATGGCTTTGCCCTGTTCGATTCGAAAGTTACCAAATGGGATATGGTGGATGCTACCCCTTATGGAAAAGACCTCCTGAAGCCATTGGCAGAAGCCTGCAACAGAGAAGGTATCCGGCTTGGATTTTATTATTCGCAGGCACAAGACTGGAATCACCCGGGAGGAGCAGCGGCATTCAGAAACACAACCCAGGGGTGGGCAAACCCCGATTCAGCAAAAATAGACAAATGGGCAAAAGAACACGGCGGGCACTGGGATTCTGCCCAATTGGGCGACATGGATAAGTATATCGATGAAATTGCCATTCCGCAGGTAAAAGAGATCCTGACAAATTATGGCGAGGTTGATATTTTGTGGTGGGATACACCTACTGATATGACCGATGAAAGGTCGGCTAAATTTGCAGAAATTATTAAAGATTATCCAAAGTTAATAACCAATAACCGGCTTGGTAAAAAATTTGGTGGCGACACTGAAACGCCAGAGCAATTTATCCCCGCAACTGGTTTTCCCGGGCGTAATTGGGAAGTTTGTATGACCATGAACGATACCTGGGGTTATAAATCTTATGACCATAATTGGAAATCGGGCGAAGACCTGCTTAATAAATTGTCGGAGATAGTTTCGAAAGGTGGTAACTTTTTGCTCAATATCGGACCAAATTCGTTGGGCGAATTCCCACAAGCCAGTGTTGAGCGGTTGAAATTTATTGGTGATTGGATGAAAGTAAACAGTGAAGCAATTTACGGAACACATGCCAGCCCGTTTTCTTACCTCCCTTTTGGCAGGGCTACTTTAAAAGGGCAAAAACTCTACTTGCATGTTACCGGTTGGCCTGCAGATGGAGTATTGAAATTACCGCTAAGAAATAAAGCAGTCAAAGCATATCTTTTGGCAGATAACGATAAAAAGTTGGTTGTAACCCAGGATGAAAATCGTATAGAAATCTCAGTACCTAAAGAAGTTCCCAATTCTGTAATTTCTATCATAGTTTTAGAGTTTGACGGCGAGCCTAATATTTTGCCAATACCATCAACCGGAAAAACCGGGAAAGCATCTTCTGTTGCCGAAGGTACTTCTGTTGCCAATCTTTTCGATGGCAACCCAAATAATAAATGGAGCCCTGCAAAAGGAGAAAAAACAGGCTGGGTGGAAGTTGATTTGGAAGAAGAAATTAGTATTGAAAATATTACTTTGGTTGAACCAGGTCATCATTTTGGGGATTATTCTCAACCATTCGAGTTACAAGTGAAAATAGAAGATAAGTGGCATGCGGTACTGAAAAGCAAAACAGGAGGCAGTGGTCATTCCGAAAGTTTTGCCCCGGTTACGGGTCGTTATTTCCGGCTGAATATTACCGGTGCTCACGGAGCTGATCCCGTTTTGAAAGAGTGGATACTTAACCGGGCAATAGGGCACATAGAATAACTTGTACTGTAAACGTTCAGTATTATAATGAAAAATCTTATTAGTTATGAAAATATATCATACAAGTATAAGAAAGACTTCGATTGTAGTTAGTTTATTATTGACAACACTTATTTTCCAATCAAGCTTTGGACAGGAATTCTCTAAGCATTCATTAAGTTATTCGTGTGGAGTTGGTCTATCTGACGGGAGTGGATGGGTTGGTGGTGGGTTAGCTTTGTCTTTCGGGTACAAGTTGGACATATGGAAAGATAAATTAAGATTTAATCCTAACTTATTAGTAGGTGCATATAAAGCTGAAAATATAACAGATGTTCGAGACCAATATTTTAATTCCGTAAATCTAAGGTTACTCTTTGACTATGATTTGTTAAGGTATAAATCAGTTTCGTTAAATATAAATGCAGGAGGAATTATAAATACAACTAGAGGATTAATGGGAACTGGTGGTGAATTTCCCCATCCTGAATCGAAATACGTAAATAATTGGTATTTTGGAGGAGTCGTTTCTGGTGGGATTAGAATAAAACCTCCAAATAAGAGGTATGCAATTAATATTATCCCAATCAATTTGAACTTTGGGAACGATTATTTTCTTGAAGCTCTGGTAATGATTGGAATAGACATTAAATTGAAATAAATATTTTTAGAAAAAACTGGAAATAGAAAGTAATTGTTTGTAGTGCAATTTACTATTATAATGATTTGATTATTGATTTAACTGAAAATAGAAGTGCCCTTAAAAGCGCTACTTATGAAGGATGTGGGGATTATGCTGCGGGAGCATATTGTTCGGATGAATTTTGGTTCTTAGCAACTAAGCCAACAGCCGCAACACAGATAAAGAAAGCTAAAGATGATGCTTATAAGTATACAAAAGAAATTTATGGAAGCAATAAAGGTGGAGATAAATCTGATGCTTTTAGGCATATCATATGGAATACTTTAATTGGGAAATATTACGGAGGTAAAAAGAAAAGTGTTGGTAAGGGTGTTGATATGGCTCGCAAGTTTACAGATATTCATGAAAAGTGTAATAGGGATTGTGATTCACCTGAATATGACCAAGAAATGGATTATCATAATAACTGGATAGGAAGGGATTATTTTCAAAGTGTTGCCAGTATTAAGAAAAAGAGAAGACGTTTTTGGTTTACAAAGAAATGGCTTGAATGTCCTAGCAATTCGACGATAAAATCAGCTATAAAAAAGAAAGTGGATGGGGCGAAAAAAGTGTCTAAAGATGTATCTTCAATTAAAGCAGTTAATAAATATACACCTGTTTATTATAATTAATTATGAGAAGTATGAAAGCACTATTAATTTTGGTTTTTGCAACAATATTCTCATCATGTGGCAAAGATGAAGATGCTGTATTAAAGGAAACATTAACTATTTCAATTTTTAACGATACAGAGTTTGAATATAAAGAGGCAAAGCTATATGCTGGTAGTAACTTAACTGCAGGTTATGAATTTGCCGATTCAATTAAGTTTACTCTTTCTGCATTATCAGACACAATAATTTATTGGAAGCCAAAGATACTTTTGAAAGGAGAAGGTTCGTTCCAATTTCAGCTCTCTGAAGATAAAAAAGAGAACTTTGGATATGTGGTAGGTAAGAGTAATGCTGATGGGTATGAATACGAAATTACAATTATAGAAAACAAAATCGAAATTATTGCAAAATAAAGCCACGTTTCGCCAACAGGAGGCAGTGGCCATTCTGAAAGTTTTGCCCCGGTTACCGGGCGTTATTTCCGGTTGAATATTACCGGTGCTCACGGAGCTGATCCCGTTTTGAAAGAGTGGATACTTAACCGGGCGATCTGAAAGTTGGCTTTAAATATACATTTGGAAAGACAAATACCGATGATTTTGTTGTAACGCAGATGTATTTGGAATTTATGGACAAAGAATATAGGGTAACCTATAATTAGTTTGTATGATAAGGAAGAACACCTGTTTTTCAGGAACCACTATTATTTTGAACAACGCAAAGCAAACGATCGGGAAATATTCCGGGGGAGAGACTGTCACGTACGGTTCTGTGAGAGGGGAGGGGTGAAATCCCCTTCTCCTACTCGACCACAAACCGTTGTATTGCATTCCCTAAATCAGAATGATCGATAGTTTTCTGACACTAATGTAAAAAAGTAGGATTAATTATTATGGCTAAAACAAAAATAAAATCTAAAGTATTATTATTCGCGTTATTTATAACCTTTATAAATCTTCCTTTTCTATTTTTTGCAATAGAACATATGAGCTATAATTACATCTTTAGTTTTATTCCGTTTGTAGTTTTATCTGTATATAGCTTCTCAATAACTTATTTTATAATCGATAAAGAATTAGATTATCGCAAAAAAAAGAAACCATTAGCTGACAAAATTAAGATATACTCTATTACCGGTATTTTTTCTATAATATTCATTTTTTCAACAATCGTATATTGTATGTTAGAAAATTTAAATATATGGTTAGCTATACTACTCTTTTTAGGCGATATTGTAATAGTATTAGGTGTTATTTACTTATTAATATCAATTATTAAAATAGGCAAACGTTCTAAAGTTTGTTTTTATTTATGTCTATTATTATTGGATGCTGCATTAATACATCTTTTTGCTTTTAATTTAAAGATATTAGCCCCAAATGAAAACCAATCATATTTAGACTTTATGAATACAGTTGTGAGTAATGATTTTATTTTACTTATTCCCGTAAGTGTTTATATAATACCTGTTATATTCTCATTTTTCTTTAAAAGAGAATATGTCACATTAAAACTTACATTTTATAAACTTTTTTTATATGGTCTTAAAACCTTTATACTCTATATATTATCTTTTATCCTATTAGTAGGTTTAACTGATGGTGCTTGGTTTTTCTATCTATTATCTCCAACTTTTAGAAGTTTTATAGCCTATATATTATTTTGGATTATAATGTACCAATTGGTTACAAAACCTATCATTAGAGAAGGGTTTACTATATCCAAAAACCTAACTTTTTTAGCAAGTAGTACTCTGTCTTTTTTTATAATTTTCTTTATCATGCTTGTTTACGCAGGAAACGATATTAACGTGCCAAAAGCTACAATAAAGGGAGATAAAATTTTATATGATGAAGAATCTGAAAGCATCAAAGATCCTGATTTTATGATTTATAAAAGAAATACATCCGAATTCCTCGATCCCAATAGATATTATCACCATTCAGCAGATATTTACATATATCGTATTATCGGAAAAGGTAAATTTGGATATTTAATTGGCAGATTCGATGAATCATTTATACATATAGAAAGAGAAAATATTGGTTATCGGATTTATTGTAATGAAGATAGTAGTCATACTCTGTTTTTTAAATAGAAGATTTTTGTTTATTAAACTATCTGATTATATTTGTGTGTATTCTATAGAAAGGGGTGTACGACAAAACACACTTACGCAACATTTTTGGCTACAATATTTTCGTTAATGCAATCCACAACTCGTTTCCAGCGGTTACTTTTATTGTGTACCCTTAAATTTACTATTTGTTGAGCTCCTAATTTTGTCCATCTTTGTCCGGATAGTTTCATTCTTTATTTTCGAGAAATTTTAATAGTTTTTCTTTTACCGATTTTCTTTTCGTAGACTTGGGCTCAAGTTGTCTAATTTTCTCCATAGCAATGACATACTCTTTCAATCTGTTTATCTGAAATGTCTTGCTCAATGAATTGCCAAAACTCCTCACTTGCTTCTGAAAATACCATTTTTGAACCCATTCTGCACATATGCTCTTGAAGTAATGGACTGATATGGAAACCCATTGGACGTATTGACATAGGATGGGATTTAGGAACAGTAATACTGCCGAGTGTAGTTTTTATTGAAACTTTTGAATTTACACCTTTGGGAATTTCTCCTACCATCGCTTGAAACAAGTGATTCTCAAATTCTCTAAATATCTTATTTACTCCTTTTTCAATGGAATACGAATCCATGGATTTCATGTCTTTAGAAAAATTCTCCAACTCAGATGCCATTTTTTCTGCTACTTTTTGTAATTTTGCTTCCACAATTATAAATTTTGGGGTTATAATTATATGATATTAATTATCACTTTATAACCTCATTTTTTCTGGAAATCGTGGATTTTGTCGTACACCCCATGTTTACAAGGTCTTCTAAGTATGAAAATTTTAATATATATACAAAATGAAATTAACTATTATGTTTTTAGTCTTGCTGCTTTCTGGTATTTATGCAGGAAGAGCACAGGAGGTGAATAAAAAACTCATCCAAAAAGGTTATAATGTTGAGTCTTTCAGTGAAAAAGACCTGATGAAATGGGAAGTAAGCGGTAAAGGGCAGATGGCTGCTAACCATGGACAATTGGTTTTCTCAGAAGTGGAAGAATCAGCAGGATATATGATTGTTAGTTCAAAGTCGTACAACGAAAATGTTATTATGACTTTTGATGTTTTGACTTTAAATCCTGCAACTGTTCTTATAGTTGAAATGTGTGCAAGTAATAAAGAAAACGGTCAAATTGAATTTCCGGGAGAATACAATGGGAATGTGCAGTATTTATTTGGAAATATGGATATGTATATGTTTGCATTTCATAATGCAGCACATAACAAAACCGGGCCTTTTATCAGGAAGTTTCGGAAAGCGGGGATGACTCCACTGGCAGCAGCTCGAAAAAACGCATTGTCTGCAGGTGTTTACCACCATGTGGAATTAGGAAAAACGGGAGAGTATCTTTGGTTAAAAGTTGATGGTAAAAAAGTTGTTGATGCAACTGATCCCGATTATCTGAAATCGGGGAAGCTGATTTTCAGGATTAGGGGAACGGCTTGGGAACTGGCATCATGTATTATTAAAAATATGAAAATCTATTCTAAATAATTTGTTTATTTCTGAAACCAAAACAAGTATTGAAGAAATGGATACTTAATTAGGGCATTTTTAACCTGCTCAAAATGTTAGAGTAAAAGTATATTGAAAATACACTTATAACGAAAAACGAAAGAGATATGAAAACTAAAATTTATGTATTAATAGTTTTATTACTGGCAACTATTTCTGTTTTTGCTGAAATACAACTTCCGGCAATTTTCTCAGATGGGATGGTATTGCAACAGGAAACCAAGGTGCCAATATGGGGTTGGGCTCATGAAGAAGGAACTTCTGTCAAAGTTGTTTTTAGCAATCAAACGAAATTTACTAAGTCGGATACTGACGGGAAGTGGACGCTATCACTGGATCGTCTAAAAGCCTCATCAAAGCCGTCTGAACTATGCATTACAGTTGGCTTAGAAACTAAAGTAATTAAAAATGTGCTGGTTGGTGAAGTCTGGTTTTGTTCCGGTCAGTCGAATATGGATGTAACCTTAAGTGGGCTTACTAAAAGAATGGCTTTGAAATGTGAAGAAAGCAAGCCAATTCTCGACTATCTTATTCAGGAAATGGACGAGGCAAAAGACCCTCTTTTTCGTCAAATTGCAGTGCCGCGCAATGCATTGGCTCGTAAGGAGAAAAATAATTTTAAAGGAAGCTGGATTGAATGTTCCCCTAGAACCAATTCTGAGTTCTCGGCAACAGCTTATTTCTTTGGTCGAGAACTCAGGAAAGAACTTGGTGTTCCTGTTGCTATAATTAAGTGTGCGTATGGGGGGACTCGTGTTCAGCCATGGATACCAATGCAGGCCTATAGAAAGACAAAGGCATTTTCTAAATATTATCAGGAGAATATTCAGAAAATGAAAAATGATTTAGAACAATGGGATTCGGTTAAATCCGAATTAGAATACAAGAATAAATTGGAAAAATGGAAAGAAGAATCAGCCAAATCCGAAAAAGATAATAAAATAAATAAGCCCAAGGTTCCACAAAATCCAATTAACGATAAAGGTGTTGCCTCTGGGATTTACAATGCAATGGTCAACCCCCTTGTCCCTTATGCTATAAAAGGGGTTATATGGTATCAGGGCGAGGCCAATATTCGTTCTTCTCCTGAAAAATACTCTAACTACTTTACTCTTTTAATACAAAGCTGGCGTGAAATATGGGGTCAGGGTGATTTTCCATTCTACTTTACTCAGCTAGCCACTTTCCCCATGCTTTACCGCCCGGCCGAACAGCATGAACAATGGTCTGTGATATGCGACCAACAACGTCTTTCGCTGAAAGAAAGGAACACTGGAATGGCAGTCCTTCACGATATTGGAGAAACGGAGGATATCCATCCAAAAAATAAAATTGATGTAGGTAAACGTTTGGCGCTTTTGGCTCTTGTTAATGATTATGGCAAAGAAGATATTATTTGTAGTGGGCCGCTTTTTAAGGGTAGCGTTACTAATGGAGACAAGGTTATTATAACATTTAATTCTGAAGGACATGGGTTAATGGCAGGTAAAAAGGTATTACTTAATCCGGTAGTAGAGGTTCAGGAGCCACTTAGGGGGTTTCAAATTTGTGGTGCCGACAGGGTATGGAAACAGGCAGAGGCTAAAATAATCGATAAGAATAAAGTTGAAGTCTCACACCCGGAGGTCATAAACCCGGTAGAAGTACGTTATGCCTGGACAAAAGATGTTATCGAAGCTAACCTTTATAATAAGGATGGTCTCCCGGCTTCAATTTTTAAAACGGCACAATAGAAATCAAAAAAGTAAAACAGAATTATGAGGAATATAAATCAGGAGATAAATTAAGATTAATTATGAAAATTAAAGACTATCTAGTTAAATCAGGAATTGTATTTCTTATATTCCTGACATCTTGTGCTACGAAGGAAAACTATAAGAAAAGTAAACCCAATATAATACTAATTTGTGCCGATGATATGGGCTGGTCAGATATTGGTTGTTATGGAAGTGAAATAGAAACCCCAAATATTGATAAACTTGCAGACCGGGGAATGCGTTTTACACAATTCCATAATACGGCAAAATGTTTTCCATCAAGGGCCTGCTTGCTAACAGGAGTATATGCTCAGGAGTGTGGGTACGACAAAACACATACAAACCCTATTCAAAATGCTGTTACCCTCGGTGAAGTGCTTCGGGGAGCCGGCTACCGCACAATGTGGTCGGGCAAGCACCACGGGAAAGATAACCCCGTTTATCGTGGTTTCGACCGTTATTACGGTTTAAAAGATGGTTGCTGTAATTATTTCAATCCGGGAGTTAAAAGAGACGGAGAGTCTGCACCTGCAAATAAAGGCAGGAAAAGGGAATGGTGCATTGACAACACGATGTATAAGCCTTATACACCTGAAAATAAAGACTTCTATACCACTGATTATTTTACGAATCATGCTTTGGGTTGGCTTGAAGAATATAAGGATGAAGAGAAGCCGTTTTTCCTGTATATGGCCTATACTGCCCCACACGACCCATTGATGGCATGGCCGGAGGATATTGCAAAATACAGAGGGAAGTATAATGCAGGATACGGGGAAATCAGAAAACAGCGATATGAGAAACAACAGCGTTTAGGCCTTATTGACGAAAAGTATAAACTTTCAGAGCCTGCTTTTATTCCATGGGAACAATTAAATGAAACCCGTAAACAGGAAGAAGCACAAAAAATGGAAGTTTATGCTGCAATGATCGACCGGTTAGACCAAAATATTGGCCGCATACTGGGAAAATTAAAAGAACTGGGGAAAGACAAAAATACACTAATCTTATTTGTGTCAGACAATGGGGCGTCTTCCGAAGTGGTTAATTTGGAAACAGATGATGACATGGCGAAAATTGGTTCGATGGCACGTTGGTCATCTTTGGGTAAAGATTGGGCAAATGTAAGCAACACCCCTTTCAGGTATTATAAAAACTATAGTTACGAGGGAGGTATAAATACACCGTTTATCGCGTATTGGCCAGAAGAAATTAAACCAAATTCGTTTAGCGGATTCCCAGGGCATTTTATCGATTTCATGGCAACATTTGTTGACCTGGCTGATGCAAGATACCCTGAGAAATTTAATGGGCAGCCTGTTACTCCTTATCAGGGGCAAAGTTTGTTGCCTGCCCTAAAAGGAAATGAAACACATCGTGAGAAACCAATTTATTGGGCGTGGCAAAAAGGAAAAGCTTTGCGGCATAACAACTGGAAAATAGTTAAACATGGTATAGACAGCAGTTGGGATTTGTATGATATAGACAAAGATCCTACTGAAATAAATAATTTGTCGGAGATTTATCCGGACACATTGCAAAGGCTTGATAATTTGTATAATATTTGGTATTCAAAGTATGACCATTGAGTTTATTGATGCTTTAGTAATGTTTATTTAGTAAATTTTTTAGAAAAATTATGAAAACAAGAAAAATAAGAGTACCTGCTTTATTAAAATGTATTGTGGTAATCACCTTTTTATCGGGAGCTGTTATCCCTTCAACTTCACAGGAACTTGTGAGTTTTAATTCAAAAAAGTGGAAGAAAAGACAAAACCGCGAAGAATATGCTCTTATATTCTCAGGTAAGGTTGATGTTGCCATTAATAATATGAAACAATTCCTTCACGAGAATAAAAATGATCCGGAAGTTTTGTATGGTTTAAGTGTTGCTTATTATTCGAAAAATGATACTGTAAATGGGTTTATGTATTTCAATCTGGCTGTTAATGCAGGAATTGCAGTTGAGCGTTTTATGGCCGGACCAAGGAAAATATTGGCAACTTTATATAAAAAACAGAAATTCAAACAGCTCATTAAGGGAAAAGAATTAATACATGGTCCGATGATGGGCGCTATTACAACCCATTCGGCAAAAGTATGGATACGTACATTTAATGAAACCTCGTTTAAGGTAATAATTGCAAGTGATTCCCTAATGAAAAATCCAATTGGTTCTTATTCCGGAAATACTGATGAACTTAAGGATTATACAGGAATTGTCCAGATTAATGGTTTAAAAGCTAAAACAAAATATTTTTATACTCTTGAAATTGCAGGGCTATCTATCCCGGGTTTTTCATCATTTAAAACTTTCCCCGAAAAAGGTGAAACCGGTTTGCAGAGGATTGCATTTGGCGGCGGTGCGGCTTATAATCCCGATTATGAACATATCTGGAGTGTGATTGCTAATCAAAATCTTGATTTTTTTATTGGGATGGGAGATAATGTATATATCGACCATCCGGAGCTTCCCGATGTTCAAAAATATTGCTATTACCAGCGGGAATCAGCACCACAATTCCGGAAAATGCTTACTACTGTTCCATATTATTCTGTTTGGGATGACCATGAATTTGGCGTTAACGATTCATATGGCGGGTCACAAAAGTTTTTACCTGCGTGGAAACCAGAAGTTTTAAAAGTGTATAAAGAAAATACACTGAACCCGTATTATGCCGGCGGGAAAAACCAACCTGGTACATGGTATGAATTTTCGATGGGTGACGTTGATTTCTTTATGATAGATACCCGTTATTACCGCACGTCTTCAACCAATGCCGAACCAAATATGCTGGGGGCAGTGCAAATGAGTTGGTTAAAAGATAAGCTAAAGGGGTCACAAGCTACATTCAAAATCATTGTGTCATCAGTCCCCTGGGCATATGGGGCTAAAGATGCGATGGAAGGACGTTTTGATACCTGGAGAGGATATAAAAAAGAAAGAGCCGAAATATTTAGTTTCCTTTCTCTAAATAAAATCGAAGGGGTTGTTCTTTTATCGGCCGACCGTCACCGGCATGATGTGTGGAAACACGAACGCCCCGGTGATTATGCGCTATATGAATTTACGAGCTCAAGGCTTACTAATATTCATTACCATGAACTCCGGACAGGTGCTTTGTTTGGTTACAATCAAAAAAACGGGTTTGGGATACTTGAGTTTAATACAAAAGTTCAGCAACCTTACATTGTATTTAAAATCATTAGTATTGATAATGAATTAATTAATCAGGTGCGCATTTATTTGCACCAACTAAAAAGTGTGAATTGAAAGGTCGCAGACCGATAATAGGAAAGTCTTATTAAAAATTTAAAATTATGAAATCAAATTATGTTTTAATTAATCAGATATACAATTTGTTCCGTTACGAGCAGGTAATACGCCTGAATATTATTTAAAGATATATACCTGTTAATTAGTTAGTTAATTGGTTAGTTAGTCGAAATTATAGAAATACGTAAATTTAAAACGAAAATGAAAAAAGTAAAATTAAACAGAGTAATTTTTTTTAGCATATTGATGACTATTGGCTTGATGTCAGTAGATGCTAAAAGTCAGGAATATAACGTGTTGTTTATTTCTGTTGACGATTTGCGACCGGATCTTGGATGTTACAGTAATTCAATTATTAAAAGCCCTAATATTGACAAGTTGGCTGAAAACGGAACATTATTTACAATGGCTTATTGTCAGCAGGCTGTTTGTGCTCCAAGCCGGGCGAGCCTTTTAAGTGGCCTGCGTCCAAATTCAACAAATGTGACCGATTTGCGCTCACCATTACAGGAAGTTGCACCTAATACTTTAACCTTGCCGAAAATTTTTAAAAATAACGGGTATGAGGTTATCTCTTTAGGTAAAGTGTATCATCACAGGGGAAAGAATGGAGATGATCCTAACAGTTGGAGTGAACCCGAATGGAATGAAAAAGGGGATTGGAAAGGAAGAGGTTATCTAGCTAAAGAATCGCAGGAACAGATAGATTTTGAAAAACTTAAAGGAAAAGGGCCTGCCTTCGAAGCTCCGGATGTTTCCGATGATGCTTATCCGGATGGACAACTTGCAAAGGAAGCCATTAGAAGATTGAAAGGGTTTAAGGAGTCTGGAAAACCATTCTTTCTGGCTTGTGGCTTTCACAAACCGCATTTACCTTTTAATGCACCAAAAAAATATTGGGATTTGTATAATCCTGAAGGTTTGTATCAATCCACTCAGCATAATTGGCCTGTCGACATGCCAGCCTATGCAGGAACTACATTTGGAGAGCTCAGAAGCTATACGAACATCCCCAATAAGTCAAAGGAACTTCATGATACTTTAGCTCAACAATTAATACACGGATATTATGCCTCAGTTAGTTATGTAGACGCCCAGATTGGGAAAGTTATTGACGAACTGGATAGGCTTGGCCTAACGGAAAATACTGTAATTGTATTGTGGGGCGATCATGGTTGGAAGCTTAATGATTATGGCAGTTGGTGTAAACACACAAATTTCGAGATTGACACCCATGTGCCTCTTTTACTATCGGCACCTGGATATAAGAAAGGGAAGCGTTCAAAAGCTTTAGTGGAATTCGTAGATATTTATCCAACTTTAGCGGAACTATGCGATATTGAAGTACCGAATCATTGTGAGGGTACAAGTATGGTTCCTTTACTAAAAAAGCCAAACCGCAAATGGAAAGAGGCTGCATTTAGTCAATATCCAAGGAAGGGACTCATGGGGCACTCTATTAGAAGTGGAATATGGCGTTACACTGAATGGATTGGTAAAGAGGGGAATGTTATCGACAGGGAATTGTACGATCATTCCGGTGGACCTCTGGCCGATAGAAATCTGGCCAATGAAGAAATGTATAAATCAGTTGTTGAAGAGCTGAGTGAGATACTTGATAAAGGCGATGGATGGAAGAAAATTAGGATCAAAAAATAACAGGATTAGTAAATCACTTTTTATAAGAATAATTTATGAAACGGCTATTTTACATTTATATATTATTTTGTTTCCCTTTTTTATTATTCCCACATTGGGGAATTTGCCAGAATTGTTTAGAGTGACAGGTGACAAGAAATTAGGATGTATATTAAATAATATCATCAAACTACCATAAAGCCATGTTGGTTCTAAGGTAGTTTTTATCATCTTTTCACAGGCAAATATTCAGAATACCTATGAGAAAACTAAAAAAATACTATTGTTTGCTTTTTTTTTGTTTCTCGTTCATCAATACCCAGGCGCAATTAGTTGGTATTTTTGAACTAGGAACAGGCTTGCAAGGTAATGAGTGGCTACGCTACGAAGCAGGGGGTGCTTTAGGGTACAATTTCTTTAATGACGCACTATGTGGTTTTGGAGGAATTAAAGTACAAAAGTTTCCGATAGTACCTCCTGCTGATTTAAGAGGGAGTGAAGATAATTATATTGGACAAACAACTGATTTATGGAATTTTCCTATATTCATAGGTTTGCGCTATTCTCTAAATATCCTCGAAACAAAGAAAGGCTCAGAAAGATATATTGGTTTTTTCCCTGAGTGCCGTTTATATTTTTCACCTTTGATACCACGCAAAATTGTTTATGTTGAAAATAATTTTCCGGCCCCAGATAAAGAGATAACCTTAAAAGGAGAAAATATGGCACAATGGGCTTATGGTATCGGGGGAGGCATTTACTTTCGTAATCGTAACAGAGCGTATATAGCCCTAAAGTTTGAAACAAGCACTATTGATATATTTGAAAGCATACGTTCATTAGATTATAAAAATGATGTATTTAGTCCCCAAAGGCGACAGTACATTATTTCATTATCGTTGCATGGACTTATTCAGTAAAAACAAATTAGTTATGAAATATTTTGTATGTGTCATTTTGATTATTGGTTTTTGTGCTGCTGAAAGTAAAGCACAGGAAGCTAGCGTAGAAAAGAGCGTTTGGGGCATTCAAAAAGAGAAGCGAATTGATGGAAATAGTGGGAACTACCTGTCTCTCTATACGGGTTTTCAGCCCGGTTTTGGAATTACATCTAACAATGTTGATATGGTTCCGGTTGCCTATATTATTCCTACATATGGTTTAAGGCGTAATATAGGTGAACACTTCAATATCCGTTTAGCATTTGGCTATCTGTTTTAGCGGAAATGAAATAAATGATTTTGCTCCTTTGACCAGATTTTGTGTTGGAATTAATTTGAAGCAATGGTAAAGTTTATAATAATTTGCATTTCTTTTTATTTTGGTTTTTTAAGTTCTGGATTAGCTCAACTGACTTATAGGTTTGAGCTTGGCGTGGGAGGAAGTCCATATTTTGAGCATGATATTGTTCAAACGGTTAGCGGTGGAATTGGATATAGCTTTTTTGAAGAGTTAACAATATTTGGAGGCATCAATATGTTTTCTCAGAGTAGTTATCTTTTTCCTTTTGAAGCAGAAAACGAAGATGCAATATGGGAAGAGTATAAGACAGAACGCCTTACTTCTTTCCTATTACAAGCGGGCATTCATCATTCATTGACTTTAAAGACTTTTACTAAAGATAAAAGCCAATGGGAATATAAGCGAATAGGAATCTTCCCTGAAATAAATGCCTACTTCAATCCTTATTTGAATCGCAAGTATAAAACAGGAAATGGTGAAGAATATAAAACTCCGTATTCAACACAGTGGGCATATGGCTGTGGTGGAGGAATTCTATATGGAACGTGGAAGATGTATTTAGCTTTAAAATATGAATTTAATACGATTGACAATATAAAATCTATAAGTCAGATTGTGCCTAGTTTGGAGAAAAGCCGTAAATACAATCATGTAATTAGTTTGATATTTGTATTTAGATAGTTTCTTGTTAAATGAAGGATTAAAATCAAAGGAATAACGCCCGCTAACAATGGCTGATGAAGCATAGGCTTGCCGCAGGCGCAACACAAGCCTACGCTTCATAGCCAAACGTTGTATGCAAGCAAAAGAATCGTAAGTGGATAAAAAACAAATAACATTGAATAATAAAATAGAAAATATATTCCATCAATACTATTCTCCTCTTTGTAATTATGCTACAAAAATAATTTCAGATAATACAATTGCAGAAGATATTGTCCAGGATTTATTTATTCAGCTATGGGAGAATAAAAAATTAGAAAATATTGAAAACACTGAACGGTTTTTATTGCGTTCTACAAAATATAAATGTATCGATTATTTGAGAACCAAACGAATTGATAACGAAATCTCATTAGAAAATTTGCCAGAAATAATTTACACAGAAGACAACGATATAAACGAAGAAGACATAGAGCCTTTGCTTCAATATTACACCTCAAAATTACCACCCAAAACAAGAGAAGTTTTTTTGTTAAGTCGAAAATCCGGACTTACTTACAAAGAAATAGCAAATGACTTGAATATTTCTGTTAAAACCGTAGAAAATCAAATGAGCAGAGCTTTGCGAATAATGAGAGAATTACTGAAAGACAATGAACTTTTGATTTTCATATTGGGATTAAACTTTTTCAAATAATCATTGCAAAACTTTTGAATCATCATCTAATTTAATAATAAAGCCCCTTCTGCAAGAAAGATTATAGTTTTTGTCAAAACCTTCAACAATTCCTTCTACTTTAAAAACTAATCCACCTTTTCCTTCCAATTTATCAAAAACTTCGGTTTTTATTAAAGTGTCAACGCTTACCATAATAGAATACTTGTCTTTTGTTTCATCAATTAACCAGAACTCAGACGTTTCTTTGTTAATATTGTTTACGTCAAGTATTCCTTTTAATTTTATGGTTTTACCTTCACACTTTGCTTTTTTGCCACATTTGGCTTTGGCATTTTCAGATTTTAAGAATGTTTTAATCCCGAAATATTCAGTTGACGTTAAGTCTAAAAAATCTTTTTTACAACCGAATAGCACTAAAACTGTCAACAAAATAACTAAACTCTTACTTCTCATTTTCTACATTTTAAATTTACAAATTTATTACATTTCAAATATATGTCGTGAAATTTCTCATTAACCCCTATTCGGCTACAAAAAATATTATTTAATTCAGAATAGGGGTGTTCGTATTTTTCTTCGACATATTTACAAAACCATTAAAATTATTATTTATGGCAGATATTTACAACATATTATTAAAGCATTTCTTAAATGAGACTTCTGAAAAAGAAGAAAATGAAATTGCGAAATTCAAAAAAAACAATAGCGAAGAATACAGTATCTTATCGCAACTTTGGAAAAGAAATGATATTAAAGTAACTGATTTTGATTCAATCAAAGCGTGGGAGCAAGTACAATTAAAAGTTGATGCAAACAAAACAAAGGTAATACCTATTTATACAAAACTAATGCGAATTGCAGCAGTTGCAGCCATTTTAATTGTAGGAATGTATTCTATTTATTATTTATCAGAAACAAATATCAATCAAAATCGAATTGAAATAGTCTCAAACGAAAAAGGTAAAGAAATTTTATTGGCTGATGGCTCTAAGGTATGGTTAAATAAAGATGCAGTTTTAACTTATCCTAAAAAATTTGGTAGAAGCACAAGAAATGTTGAATTATCAGGCGAAGCTTTTTTTGAAGTTCAGAAAAATCCAAATAAACCTTTCGTTATCAATATGTCTAATGCCACCGTAAAAGTTATAGGAACATCATTTAACATTAATTCGGGAAAAGATGAAACAGAAATTATTGTTGCAACAGGAAAAGTAAAAGTTAGTGGTACTGATAATTCTAAAAGTAAAATAATTACTGTTGGATATTCGGCAAAAGTCAGCAATAATAATATTGAAAAATATAAGACAACAAGACCAAACTATTTAGCGTGGAAAACTGGCGAATTTATTTTTAAAGAAACACCAATAAACCAAGTTATAAAAGACTTAAATTCATATTACGAATATCAAATAATACTTAATAATGAAGAAATAGAGTGTTTACTTACAGCAAATTTTAAACAAGCAAACCAGCAAGATATAATAGATATAATAAAACTCACTTGTGATATAGAGATAATTAAAGAAAACAATAAATATAAAATAATTAATTAATGAAAAATTTAAGTACAACAATATTACTGTTGCTAACTGTTTTGTACAGTTATAGCCAAAACAATAATTTAGACAAAAAAATATCCGTTTCGTTCAATAATGTAACATTAACAGAAGCATTTGAGCAGATAGAAAATAAAACGGGTATTTCAATGGCATACAACAGTAATGTGGAAGCCCTAAATTGTAGAATTACTGGTAGTTATAACAATAAGCCGATAAGATATATAATTGACGATATACTTAAAGACTCAGAATTAAACTACAAACAAATTGGTGAAAAAACAGTAATTTATATAAATAAAAATAGTAAGCCTATAAGAACATCTTCAATTTCACAAAAATTCACCATAACAGGATATGTTGAATGTGCAGAATCAGGAGAAAAACTACCCGGCGCATCAGTATATATAGCTGATATGTTCAATGTTGGGACTATAACTAATACTTATGGATTTTATAGTATAACAATCCCTGAAAACATCATAAAACTAACAGTTTCGTATATTGGATATACATCACAAACAGTTCAAATAGATTTAAAGGAAGATAAGCATATTAATTTTTCTTTAAAACAGGGAACTGAACTTGAGGAGGTTACAATTAGTGCAAAAAAAACAGAAGTAGAAAAAGTAGAAATGAGCAGAATAGATATTTCAATTAAAACTATTCAGAAAATCCCTGCATTGCTTGGTGAAGTTGATGTTTTAAAAGCAATTCAGCTTTTGCCCGGGGTGCAGTCAGGTTCGGAAGGCACAAGTGGTTTATTTGTAAGAGGTGGCGGTGCCGACCAAAACTTAATTCTTATTGACGGTGTACCTGTATATAATGCCAATCATTTGTTCGGTTTCTTTTCTGTATTTAATTCAGATGCAATTAGCGATGTGAGTATCATAAAAGGAGGCTTTCCGGCAAGGTACGGCGGTCGCTTATCATCGGTTTTAGATATAAGGATGAAAGAAGGGAATATGAAAAAATATTCAGGTGCAGTTTCAATTGGGTTAGTATCATCAAAATTTATGTTTGAAGGGCCTATAATTAAAGATAAAACGGCATTTATTGTTTCAGCAAGAAGAACATATATTGATGTTTTATCTTGGCCTGTGCAAAAAATGTTAATGAAAAGCGATAAAAATAATTCTACAAAAATGGGATACTACTTTTGGGATATTAATGCAAAAGTCAATCATAAATTTTCGGATAAAGACAGGGTATATTTAAGCATTTATACAGGAAGAGATAAAGCCTATGCTAAATCAAAAGAAACATGGGAAAATCAGGTTGATATATTTGATTTTGATTTGAAATGGGGAAATATAACCTCTGCTTTTAGATGGAACCATTTACTTGGGAACAAACTATTTTCTAACACTACTTTAACATATAGTAAATACTTGTTTCATTATGGAATGATATCAGAATTTGAAAATTTAGATAACAAAGAATTCTCTAAATTTAATTCTGGTTATAATTCAGGAATTGAAGATTATTCGGCAAAAATTGATTTTGATTATATCCCAAACCCAAAACATAATATAAAATTCGGGGCAAACTATATTTACCATACATTTAATCCGGGTATACAAGCAATGAAATTGAGTAGTGATGACTCTGATATTAAAGTGGACACCACCTATGGGAATAAAAATATTTATGCACAAGAGTATTCAGTTTTTGCTGAAGATGAGTTTAAAGTATTTGATAAGCTTAAAGTAAATGCAGGTGTGCATTATTCAGGATTTTATGTTAGCAATACACTTTACCAATCTTTGCAACCCCGTTTTTCTTTAAGATATATGATTAACCCGAAATTATCAGTTAAAGCGGCATATTCACACATGACCCAATATCTTCATTTGCTTACAAGTGCAACAAAGGGGATGCCAACAGATTTATGGCTGCCGGTTACCGATAATATCAAACCACAAAAATCAATACAATATGCCTTGGGCACGGCATATTCTTTTAAAGGGTTCAATGTTAGTATTGAAACGTATTATAAAACAATGAGCAACCTGATTGAATACAAGGAAGGCGCAAGTTTTATGTCCAGTTTCGAGGAAAGTGAAGGCAGGGCATGGGAAAATAAAATTGAAACAGACGGGACAGGGACTTCTTACGGTTTTGAAATTTTGATAAAAAAAGATGTTGGTAAAACAACAGGCTGGATTGGTTATACATGGGCAAAAACCGACAGGCAATTTAAAAATGTAAATTTTGGCAAACCCTTCCCGTATATTTATGACAGGCGACATGACATTTCTATTGTGCTGGCCCATAAATTTAATGACAAAATTGATGTTGGGCTTACATGGGTGTTCGGAACAGGAAATGCTTTTACAATGGCAACAGAACGATATGCAGATTTGGCTGATAATTATTTTGTAACAAATTCAAGTACTGATGGATTGGTACAAAACTATTTAGATAATACAATAGGACATATAGAAAATCGAAATAATCTCAGAAAACCAAGTTACCATAGACTTGATGTAGGCATAAATTTCAGGAAACAAAAAAAACATGGAAAAAGGACTTGGAGTTTTGGTGCGTATAATGCATATAACAATATAAATCCTTTTTATGTTAAAGTGGGGCGCAATAAAAGCGGAAAAAAGGTTTTATACAGCCATGGTTTATTCCCTATAATACCTTCAATAACATATAAATATGAATTTTAAAAAATAGACTAATGAAAAAAATAATATTATTATCAGTTGTTTTTACAATATTAATGACTGCTTGCGAAAAAATGAAAAAAGAAATAGATATTAATATTTCCGATGCGGAAAAACATATTGTCATAAATGGGATTATTAATCCTGACAGCTTAATAACAGTCCGGATTAGTCAAAGCCAGAACATTTTAGATAATTCTGACATTAAATATTTAACAACAGCAGGGGTTAAACTATACGAAAATGATGTTTTTGTCGAAGATTTACATCACACTGATATGGGGTTTTATAAATCAACCATAAAACCCGGGGTTGGCAAAAAGTACAAGGTAAGTGTTGATTATGGTGAAATGAAAACAGCAATAGCTACAACAACATTAAAAGAAGCCAACAAAATTTTAAAGGTCGATACAAGTATGCAAGTTGGGTATGAAGGTTATTATGATGAAGAAACAGGAGAATATATTGAAGATGGACATGCATATAATTACGACATTAATTTTAAGGTAAAAATTAAAGACAATGGCGAAACTGAAGATTATTACTTTTTAGCATTGGCTGTTAAGCAACCGGAATATACCCTTGACTCTCCCCCTGTTTTTATCGGTTATAAAGAATACCCTGAAGTTTTTAATACCAATGATGTTGTATTTAAAGACTACAACCAGGAATATACATTAGACGGAATATACGGAATGGTATTTTCTGATGAAAAATTTAACGGGGCACACTATAATTTAAGTTTTAACTCATCAATATATGATGAAGGCAGGGACAAAAAACCAATAATAGTAATAAAGTTATTAACTGTACCGAAAGATATATATCAATTTATCTTAACACGTAATCAAAATGAACAAACAACAGGCGACCCGTTTTCACAACCGGTTCAAATTTATACAAATATTGAGAATGGGTTGGGTATATTTTCATATTATACCATGGATGTAGATTCTTTGTTTATAAAATAAAATGATGAAAAATTTAAGTACAACAATATTACTGTTGCTAACTGTTTTATACAGTTATAGCCAAAACAATAATTTAAACAAAAAAATATCTGTTTCATTTAATAATATAACATTAACAGATGCATTTGTGCAGATAGAAAAAAAATCAGATATTTCATTTGCTTACAATAGCAGTTTAAAAGAGCTGAAACAAAAAATCACAAAAAAATATAGTGAAAAACCAGTTAATTATATATTAGATGATATTCTTAAAAATACAAGTTTAGAATATAAATTAATTGGGAATAAAATTACTATTTATAAAAAAAAACAAAAAAGTAGCAGCATCACTATTTCGGGTTATATTTATGATACAAAAAATGGGGAGGTGCTTATTGGCTGTTCAATTTACGACCCCGTAAATAAAATGGGTGCAACTACAAATGTTTATGGGTTTTATAGCCTTACAGTACCAAAAAATAAAAACAATACTATTGTTTTTTCATTTATTGGATATGAAAGTCAGAAAATAGATTTATCAGTATTAAAAAACAAACAAGATATAAGGTTAGTACCTGTACTAAACGAATTAGCAGAAGTAGTCGTTTCAACAACTCGCATTAACGATAAAGTTATCTCGAACAAAATGAGTGTAATAAAATTAAACACAAAAGAGATAAACAGTATTCCGGCAATAGGTGGAGAGGTTGATGTTTTGAAAGCAATAACATTATTACCGGGGGTTAAACAAGGTGTTGATGGCTCATCTGGTTTTTATGTTCGTGGTGGCGGACCTGACCAAAATCTTATTTTGCTTGATGGGGTTCCATTATACAATCCGTATCATTTATGGGGATTTCTTTCAACATTTAATTCAGATGCAATAAATAATATTGAGATAACAAAAGGGGCTTTTCCTGCCCGCTACGGTGGCAGATTATCAGCGGTGTTAGATATTACCACCAAAGACGGGAATAACCAAAAATGGCAAAAAGATATTACAATTGGGTTATTGTCAGCAAAAGCATCTGTTAGCGGTCCTTTGGTTAAAGATAAAAGTTCGATAATGGTTTCGGCACGAAGAACTTATGCTGATTTAATTGTTGTTCCAATACTAAAAATGCAAAATTCTCATAAAGATGTTAAAACAAAACAAGGCTATAATTTTACCGATTTTAATTTAAAATACAATTATAAATTAACAAAAAATGACAGATTGTTCGTAAGTGGATTTTACAGTAAAGACAAATATTATTACGAAACCAAAGTAGAAAATATATACGAAGAAGCTACTACTAGCGAGAATACTCAAAAAAATCAAGGATGGGGTAATATTGTAGGTTCTGTAAGATGGAATCATATTTTTGGCGACAAATTGTTTTTAAATACAACTGCATATTATTCATCGTATGATTATTATACAAACAATTTTTATAATTCAACAAGCACCAACACGGATTTTATGCCCAACAAAAAAAACAGTATTGAATTTGTATCAAAAATTGATGATATTGCCATAAAGCAAGATTATCATTATTATCCAAATAATAAACATAAAATAAAATTTGGTATTGGTGGAATATATCACGCTTTCAATCCGGGCGTTACAGCTTATTTTTCTGAAACAGACAAGCAAACAATTGATAATTCAACAGGAAATAAAAAGACTAATGCAACAGAATTGTCTGTTTATGTAGAAGATGATTTTAAACTAAATTCTTTCATAGGAATTAATGCAGGACTTCACACATCGGGCTTTATTATTCAAAACACAAAATACATTTCTCTGCAACCCAGATTAAGCACACGCTTTCTAATTAACGAAAACTTGTCTTTTAAATTAGGATATGCAAAAATGACACAATATATCCATTTGCTCACAAGTTCGGGACTTACACAAGCATCTGATTTGTGGATTTCAAGTACCGACAGTATAAAACCACAACAATCTCATCAAATTTCACTGGGGTCTGCATTTATTGTAGCTAAACAATATCAAGTTGAGATAGATGCTTATTACAAAACAATGAGCGAATTAATTGATTATAGAGACGGGGCAAGTTTTTTATCATCAGGCAATTGGGATGATAAAATAGCATCGGGTTCAGGCTATTCGTATGGGATGGAACTTTTTATAAAGAAAACCAAAGGTAAACTAACAGGTTGGCTCGGTTATACACTTTCGTGGACAAACAGGCAGTTTAAAGATATTAACTTCGGGAAAGAATATCCGTATAAATATGATAGAAGGCACGATATATCATTGGTAGGAATGTATAAACTTAATAAAAAATGGTCGTTAAACGGTTCTTGGGTATTTTATACAGGTAATGCTGTTAGTGTACCTACTTCTACCCATTCTGTACCGGGCTATGACGGACAACATCACTCGTGGTCGAGTTTCCCAACACCGTATTCAACAGAAGGAGCTGATATTGCTTCAGCAGGAATAATCGAAAGTTATACTGCACGAAATAATTATCGGCTACCGGTATATCACAGATTGGATATTTCAGCAACACGTATATTTCAAAAAGAAAAAAGTAAACACGAGCTTAATTTCGGGCTTACAAATTTGTATAACAAAATGAACCCATCGTTTTATAAAATCTCACACGAAAGAAATTTAAGTACAGGCGAAGCTGAAAGAAAATATTATACTACAACCTTGTTTCCGTTAATGCCAACCATTAGTTATAAAGTTTCATTTTAAACAAAAAAAATATCAATTATGAAAAAAATAATCAAAAATATATTATTAGCAGTTATTCTTTTTGGAATGCTAACATCTTGCGAAAAGGAATTTAAAATAAACATTGAAGATACCGAAAGTAAAATTGTAATAAATTCGGTTTTTAATACCACATTGCCAATTAGTGCAGAAATTACAAAAAGCTCGCCACCTATGGATGTGATAGAGATTAATGAATTAAAGAATGCAACAGTTTCTTTATATGAGAATAATAATTTTATTGAAAATTTGGTTTATCAAAAAACATCCTCAGACTTTATTGGTAAGTTTATTTCGACAACAACCCCGGTTTCAGGAAAAGAATATTCTATTAAAGTAGAAGACCCCAATTTACAAAAAGCAGAAGCAAAATCGTATTCGCCTGCAAAAATAGTTGTCAATTCTGAATCTGTAAATCATATTCAGTGGGGCGAAGATAATACAACCTCAATACGTTTTAATTTCTCGTTTATTTTGAAAGACCTTGAGGGCTTAGATTATTATTTCACAACTATGTATTTGCCTGTATTATACGTGAATCCAACAACTAACGATACTTCTTTCCACGCCTATCAATATGCAGAAATATTAACAGGTAATTTGCCAGAAAGTCAGTTGTATGTAAAAAATGGTTTGCTGTTTACTGATGTCATTTTTAATAACACTAATTACGAAATTTCAGGAACAGCAACTACATATGCTTTCCCTGCCGGTGATTTTGACAGAACAGATGAAGAAAACCTAATATTGGATACTACACATTTGAATATAAGTTTGCATCATTTATCGCCTGAACTTTACAACTTTTATTCAAGCCACGCAACAAAATTAGACAACGAAAATGATATTTATTCCGAACCAACACCGATATTTAGCAATATTGAAAACGGATTAGGTATATTTGGTGGTGAGAATATTACTTTAAAACAGGTTTTAGTTAAATATTGAAAGAATGCCAGCATACAACAAAATTTGACGTTAGTCAGAATTGAAAACAGCACTCATAAAATTAATCAATATGTAAGAAAAACATGAATGAATATTTAAATAAACCCTTTCCATTTATTGAAAAGAAAAATCATAGAATACTTGCTTCGATTTTGTTTTCAGGATTTATTTATGTGTTTTTATTAATCTTTCAACCTTTTGGAATAACCGATATTCAGTATTACAAGCCAATATTTGTTTTAGGGTTTTTTGGAATTACATTTATTGTATTGTTGTTTAGTTTTTTAGTTGCTCCTGTTATTTTGAAAAACCTTTTTGATTTTGATAAATGGACAATTAAGAAAAATATAATCTTCATCGTTATACAATTTTTAATAATAACTGTTTTAAATTGGGTTTACAATTCTTCAATTGGTAAAGGAATTACAGAACAGCATAGTCTATTATTTTTTATTTTTATTACCGTTTCGGTTGGGATAATACCAACCCTCTTTTTGACATATTTTATCGAAAAGAATTTAGTACGTAAAAATCAACATATTGCTACTAATTTCACAAAGAGTATTCAGCATCAAACAAATAAGTATGAAAATACAATAATTAAATTAGTATCTAAAAACAAAAATGAAATCTTAACAATTTACTTAGAGCAATTAATTTGTGTTAAATCGGAGGGGAATTATCTCAACATTTTTTTTACGGCAGAAAATGAAATTAAATCCAAATTAATACGAAATTCAATTTTGAAAATCGAAGAACAATTAATTATTTTTGAAAACATAAAACGCTGTCACCGTTCTTATATTGTAAATTTAGATAAGGTGATAAAGATGTCTGGTAATGCACGAAATTTCAACTTGCATATTACAAACTTAGATTTTACAATCCCCGTATCAAGAAGTTTCCCAAAGGAAATAATTAGTAAATTTAGTCTGTAATAGTTTTGATTTACTTAGAATTTGCCTCCCATTAATAAACAAACATTCCATTTCAAATAAATTCAATCCCATTCGTATAAAACCTATCCCTTCTGTCACATAATTTTTATTGATATATCAAGGCTAATTACTTTTGCATCATTGTTTAACTTATAAATATTTATACGATGAAGAATTTAATTATGGCAATAGTAATAATGGTATTTGCCACACCAACTTTTGCACAAAATGGAATTGTAAAAGTAACTATTACTGGAATCGAAAATACTGATGGTAATGTTGAAATTGGTATTTACAATGACAAGTCAACATTCCCTCTTTATGGAAAAGGACTCCAGAGAGCAAAATTAAAACCTACAAAAACAGGAATCACGAACTACACTTTTGAAAACTTACCCGATGGTACATATGCTATTGCTGTATGGCACGACGAAAATAAAAACCAAGAAATAGATAAAAATTTATTTGGTGTACCAAAAGAAAAATATGGTTTTTCCAAAAATGTTTATGGGACTTTTAGTCCTCCTGAATTCGAAAAAGTTTCATTTAAAGTTATAAATAAAAAAGTTATTAACTTAACTATCAATTTAGAGTAAAAAGGAAGTTACTATGAAAACAGCATTAATAACAGGAGCATCTGGCGGAATAGGAAAAGAATTCGCCCAAATATTTGCAGAAAACGGGTACAATCTTGTGTTGGTTGCAAGAAGTGAAGAAACATTAGTACAAATCGCTACAAGTTTTGAAAAAGAATACGACATACGAGTAACCGTTTTACCTTTTGATTTATCGCAAACAAATAGTGCAAGTAAATTATATTCTGAAATTACAGGTAGAAAAATCCAAATCGATATATTAATCAATAACGCAGGATTTGGAAATTATGGAAGTTTTGTTGATAGCGATTTAGTTAAAACAACAGATATGATAAATCTAAACATCACTACACTAACAGAACTAAGTCTTCTATTTGTAAAGGAAATGAAAAAAAAGGATAGTGGTAAAATTTTAAATATAGCGTCAACAGCATCTTTTCAGCCAGTTCCAAAATTTGCAATTTATGCTGCAACAAAATCTTATGTATTACACTTTACAGAAGCCTTGCATTACGAACTTAAAGACACAAACATCTCCGTAAGTGTTCTTTGTCCCGGACCAACTTCAACAGGTTTTAAAAAAAGAGCAACAGCGGAAAGTTCTAATATCTTCAAAAAGGAAATGAATGCCAAAGTTGTTGCCAAAATAGGGTATAAAGGATTGATGAAAAATAAAATGACAATTATTCCCGGATTTAAGAATAACTTAATGTCGCTATCACACACTATACCTTCAAGGAATTTATTGGTATGGATGATAGGGAAAATGTCATAAAAATTTATTTGGTGCACCAAAAGAGAATTATGTTTTTTCAAAAAATGTTCTTGGAACTTTTGACTCTTCTGAATTCGAAAAAGTTTCATTTAAAGTTACAAGTAAAAAAGTTATTAAGTTAGTTATCAATTTAGAGTAAAAAAGGAGTTGGTATGAAAAATATCATCAAATATATACCATTTGTATTAATAATAGTTTTGAATGTTATTGTCGAAGGTTCTGGATTTAGAATACATAATATTCACCCATTTATGCTAATTTTTACAGGACTAATATTTGTCAATTTTATTATTTCTTTATTACTAAAAGTAAAAAATCATTTCCTTTATGGCTTAACCGGTATATCGACAATAGGTGCTTTAATGGTGTTTTTTATTCCTCAAATCGGACAATTTTATATCGAAAATATTATTGCAAGTATGTATTTGGGCTTGTTTTTAGCAACAATAATACCGCCGATATTAAAAATTAAACTGTTCACTTACGAATTTTCAAAAAAGAACTATCCAAAATGTATTGTAGAAGGAGAGCAGTTTTATAAAATAAATCTAATATTAAATTTAATTTGGACAGTATTATTTGCATTAGCAATTTTGTTAACTGTAATACGATATAATGCAGATTATGCAATAAACACAATAATTGCAACAATAGTTCCTATTGCGATATTGCTGATAGTTGGCATTCCTGTTACAAAAAAATTACCGGATTACTTAATGCAAAAAGTAGGTGGGAAGCAAATAATATTTAAAACAATTGAAGACTTATTTGTATCAATGCCTTTTGGATTAGATAAAGAAAAAGCGAGTGGAGTAAATACCGTTATTCAGTTTTTTCTAACAGGACAAGAACCTACAATCGGACATTTAATTATTAGCGACAAAAAATGCACCTATAATAAAGGAGAGCACCCAAACCCTAAAACAATAATCCGTTGCGACACTCAATTGTGGTTAAATATTTCGAACAACGAAGTTTCTGGTGATAAGGCTTTTATTAATAATGAATACGAAATTGAAGGTGATGCAACAATTATGTTAAAATTTGCAGAAATGTTTGCTCCACCAACAATATCCAAGAATAAGGTAAAAATAAAACCTGTTACCTATGATTACAAACATTTTGAACCAAATAAAATAAAAAATATTGTAGTTTTCGATGGTGGTTACAGAAGCGATAAGAATAGTAAAACTACTTTTATGGTCAATCATTTTATTGACGGTGCCAAAGAGGCAGGTGCCAATGTAGAGTATTTCAAACTAAAAAATTATAACATAAAAGAATGCACAGGTTGTTATACTTGTTGGACGAAAACACCGGGGGAGTGTATATTTAAAGATGATATGACAATGTTCCGTAAAAAGTATAGAGAAGCCGACCTTGTTGTATTTGCCTCGCCTTTATATATTTTTAATGTATCAGGAATATTAAAAACTTTTATGGATAGACTATTGCCTGTTTTACAGCCGTATATGTTACTGAATGATAATGGTAACATAATGCACCCCGACCGTTTTCCCGAAAAAGGAGAACAAGGATTTGTTGTTTTTAGTGCATCAGGATTTCCAGATGTTGCACATAACTTTGACGGTTTAACAGGAATGTTTAGGGCTTGGGACTCTCATAATGAAAATTCTCATTTAATGGGTGAATTTTATATGCCAGCCTCAGAAATGATTGTTCAACCTGTTTACGAAGCACGAAGAGAATTAATCAAAGAATTATGTATTACAGCTGGGAAACAAATTGTTCGTGATGGTTTTATTGATAAAGAAATAATGAAGAAAATACAAGACCCATTAGTTTCAAAAGAAACATTTCAGCAACAAGCAGACGCTTTTTGGGAAAGTTTAGATGGTAAGAAATCTTATATGGCAAATGTTCCAAAAATTAACTAAAAATAATTTCAGATAATACAATTACAGAAGATATTGTCCAGAATTTATTCATTCATTTATGGGAGAATGGCAAATAGAAAAAAATCGAAAAACTGAACGGCTTTTATTGAGTTACACAAAGTATAAATGTATTGATTATTTGAGAAACAAACGAATTGATATTGAAATCTCATTAGAAAATTTATCGGATATTATTTGTTCAGAGAACAATCAAATACAGGAAGAAGACATTGAACCTTTATTATTACACCTCAAAATTACCATCAAAAACAAGAAAAGTATTTTTATTAAGCCGAAAAACCGGACTTACTTATAAAGAAATAGCAAATGACATGAAGATTTCTGTTAAAACTGTTGAAAACCAAATGAGCAGAGCCTTACGAAAAAAAGCAAATAAAATGGCTGATTACATAATTGATTCTCAATTCCCGAATGGGGCCTTGCCTTATCGGCTGGATATTAATATAGACAGACAAGATGGCGTTATCTCCGAAAAAGGAATGGCTATCTGGTTCTTGCTTTTATATCGTTTGTATGATTATACAAAAAACGAGAAATATTTGGAAGCGGCAAGAAGATGTTTGAGTTGGTGTATGGGAAATCAATATTGTGGAAATGATATCAAAATGCAAAAGGAGGCATTATTGGTGTATCTCCAGCATCGGGAATAGTATATCGCAAATATTATCCAGTGATTTGTACCTATACCATGTCCTTTTTCGGTAACGCTTTGTTAAGTGAAATAACTTTGCATGACTAAATAAATTCAATGAGCTAATCAGCGAGGTGCTAAAATATTGGATCCGGCATTATAAGCCGGATAAAAAACAAGCTAAAAGAATTTCTAAATGAGTCAAATTTAATTACAGTAAGTCTGCGAAATACGGAATTCTGGTGGCCTAATTGATTTGCAAACTTACCCTAATATGTTCGATGCACACCGGGCGATGAAAAAAGGCAGCAAGGAACCGTTAAGCTGGCAGATATTTCAGGCAGACGGTAATTTTGGTGCTCCGGCAGGAATAGCAGAAATGCTGTTGCAATCGCATGTGAAGTTACCTGATGGTTCATACGAAATAGAATTACTGCCGGCATTGCCAAAGGCATGGCCAACCGGGAGAGTAATAGGATTGAGGGCACGGGGCGGTTTCGAAATTGATATAGAATGGGAAAATGGTAAGCTTCATGATACAAAGATAAAGTCCCTTAATAGAAAAGCTACTATACCGATATGGAGATATAACTGCATCTTACTCTGTTTCTTCAAACCCACTCTTCTTAAGTGGATATACTCAAGAAGAAGTTTTAAAATTAGGATATGATTTTTATGGCTTATGTGTCCCCCCTGATGACCTGGAGCTTTTATTTGATTTGAATGTGGGCGGCTTTAATTTTTTTTATGAATTGCCTAAAGAAAGGCGTAGTAAAGGATATAACTCTTATGATTTCAGGTTAATAGCATAAGTCAAATAATAGCTTAATAATGATTAATCATAAGCTAGCACCATTAATTTTTACAGATGACGGGAATATTTGGATGGCAATATGTTTAGTGGCGTTATCTACAAGGAAAGAATATGGAGATGTTCATATATTTATGCACGACGACAAATATAAGATATAACTTTAATAGAAAGCATAAGACTTTTGAAGTTGTTCAAGATATAAAACTCACAAAAAGGGAAATGGAAATATTGAACTATATTGCTATTGGAAATCAGGTAGAATTAATATCAAAAGAATTGAAGATATCAGAATCAACAATAAAAAATCATAAAACTAAAATATTTAAAAAACTTCATGCCAATAATTCTGCCGAGGCTGTATTTTTTGCAAGTAAACAGAACATAATATAAATGTGCTAATAATTGGCCATGGATTCGTTTAACAGATGACCATGGTAAAGATCATCCTTAATAAACGCCACGAAAACACAAAACAATGCAGATTAATATGTCGATTATATATTTGTTCCTTAGCTGTGTTGTTTTATAAACTCATTCACATTGTTTAGGGTATAAAAAGTTTTGCCACCTATTCGTACATACTTTAAAATACCTTTTGAGCGATATCGCTGCAAAGTTCGTTTGTTTACATTAAGTAGCTGGCAGAGGTCTTGATTGTCAAACAGTTTTATGTCATTGTCTTTTTTATTTGACAAAAGCTTGTCTGTTTTTTGGTGAAGCAACTCTATTTGCTCCAAAACCCGTTCCATAAAGGCTTCGATATTTTCTTTATCCGTATACATCATTTTTCATTATTTGGCCTTATTTTAACCCCATTTGGTAATAATTTTCATTAGCAGGATCTTTGACGATGATTTCTTTGTCTTTCATAAATTTGATATAACCTTTGGCAGTACGTTCTTTAACGTCCATAAAGCTTTCCATATTCCTGCATAACTTATTGTAAGTTTGATGTTTCTCAGTGACAAATATCTTTTTTACAACACTTTTTAGTTCGTCTTCTTTTCGTTTATCTTTGGTTTTGTTTGGCTTTTCGCCAATGTAGGTGTGCATAGCTTGTTCTTTGCTCCAGGCAAACTGCATCAATGGCACATCCAAAGGGCTGCCTTCACGTACTTTAATTGCTTTAACTACCGAAACAGCCGGGTTGTCATCTTGCTCAATGGCGAGAATAGAAGCTGCCTTGCGCTGTAGTTCAGACCCGAGATGCCCCCGTAATTTAATCCCGTTGGGAATGTAATGCAGTACACAAACAATGCAGGTATTATAGAGCCCTGCCAACCGGTAAATTTCATCAACAACAGCTACGCTTTCTGCTTCATCGTTGGCACAACGTATTAAATCAGCAATGCCGTCTATAACTACCAGGTGAATACCGTTGTGCTCGTAGTAAAATTTATCCATTGTTTCATAAATGAATTTCAACCTTCCTTTACGGGATTTGCTGGTTAAACAAAAAGAATGAAAACAATCCGGTTTATGTATTGCCCTGGCTCGTTTGAGCACATTTTGGACATTTTTAAATGATTGTGCTTCGGATTGCTCTGTGTCATACAGCAGGATAGCTTTATTGGATTTATTTTGCAGGATGCCTAACCCCAATGTGTTAACATTCTCGTTTTCGGAAATAGCCCCGGAAACAAATGAGGAGACATAATTACTTTTTCCTGTGCCTTCCCCACCCGTTATACAAAGCAAATTGCCTTGTGTACCAAGCGGGATGTTTTTGATAGAAATAATTGATTGTGCCATAACCGGTGGATTGTTCAGGTCAATCTCGAATGATTCAATTTCGGCGATGGTAGTAGAATAGATGCTGTTCAGCATATTCAAAAAGAGTTTTGACAAGTCTTTGGCATCTTTGCCCAAACTGAAAAAATCGGCAATGTCTTTTTCCTCTTTTGTTCCCTTTAATGGCAAAATAAGCTGTTTTACATCGAAGTTTTTCAGTTGTTCCTGATGTTTGCCTGATGCCTTA
>CBDUZZ010000038.1:0-42909 GCA_965371855.1 uncultured bacterium | reverse complement strand
TGATGGGGGGTCAACATCACCGGATCAGGGGGTCAGTATCACCGGAATTTCCACCATTCAACAAATTCATCAAACTTAATTTCCTCACGTAATAATTTTCCAAAATATTCACCAGAGTTACGAGTAAATTCCTGACAATTATATGGAGAAAACTTAGCATCATAATAAAATTATATTTAGTCAAATTCCTACTCCTCAAGACTGCTCCTTCTGTTCTTACTGGATTGCCTTTAATTATAGCTGAACCATCATCATATTCTTGTCTTGTAATATTTTTACTCTTATAAATTCCAAACTCTTCCTGATAATCTCCATTATTATCATAGCGTTCTTTAATGTATTTTTGGTCATGTTTATATAGTCCAGTTGGCTTATCTGAATTGCACTGAACATAAACAAAGTCCTGATAGTATGACTGTCCTCTATAGGCTGCTATTTTTTCAACCTTTAGTTCTTCAGTGTTCATTAAACACTTTTTCCAACTTAGAGTCTCAAATTTTTCGATTGGCAAAGCACCTGAACCGCGAAACCACCATATTGGTCTTCTATCGATTCCATGCCCTTCTCCGATATCAAATGAAATTGGCTTTTGTAAAAGAAGTAGATAGTCTTTTATGAATTTGTCTAGTTGAGTCAAACCATTTATAACCATCAGAGAAACCAGGAAAAGCATCGCAAAACCGATAATGAAAAAATGGTGTCGGTGCTTCTCTTATTTCAAATAGTTCAGGTTCTGAAATTAATTCTATATCAGTTGGTTCTTTTGTTTTTTCATACTGATTATTCTTTAATAATTTTAAAATCATCCAAATTATTAAACCCAAAATAATTATATATAGTAATGTTAAGTACCAACCTCTAACAAAATAATTTGCTTTAAGAAGCTCAAAAATCTTAGAGTAAACATCAAGAAATTTAATTTTTGTAACTAATCCCCAAATAGATATTCCAATTTGAGATAATATTAAAAACCATAAGGCAGCAATCAAACTATTCTTGATTGATTTGTTCCAAAAAATATTCTTATGCTTATTTAAGTCCATTTACTAATCTTTGTTTTTATGCCACACATCGTATATATAAACCGAGTTCATTCGGTTTATTTTGCATATATCAAAACTAACAATTAATTTTTAAACTTAAAATTGTCTAATGGATTATTTATGGTATTAGCCCCAATGATTCATAGTGATGTTATTATTTATTGTACTATTATCAGAGTGCAAAGGAAAACCACCCGAATTTGCAGACACACACTGACCTATTTCAGGACAAGACATGGGTTTGCCTAAAAATTATTAGTTCAATTTTGTTTAAAGTTTGTTAATAAAGAATGTAAGAAAATCTGCACGGAAAGGAGAAAAACTGATATTTTTCTGAAAAATCAATATAAACCTAAAAACTATGAGCGGATTCTTTGGCAGTATTTCAAAAACTGATTGTGTTACGAATGTATTTTATGGGACTGATTACCATTCTCACCTTGGCACAAAAAGGGCAGGCCTGGCATTTTATAATAACAAAGATGGCTTTCAACGTGCAATCCATAGTCTTGAAGACGGCTATTTCAGGAATAAATTTGAGAACGATATTAACTCTTTCGAGGGCAACAGTGGAATTGGAATTATTAGTGATACAGAGGCACAGCCAATTGTTGCGAATTCGCATTTGGGAAAATTTGCAATTGTAACGGTAAGTAAAATTAACAACGCCGAAGAGCTTGAAGTTGAGTTTTTGAACAAACACCGTACTTTTGCAGAAACAAGTCAGGGGAGCGTAAATCCAACCGAGTTGATTGCCATGCTAATTGCCGAAGGGAAGGATTTTGTTGACGGTATTGAAAATGTGTATAAAAAAATAAAAGGAGCATGTTCGATTTTAATTCTTACCGAAAAAGAGATTATTGTATCCCGCGATAAACTGGGACGTACTCCTATTATTATTGGTAAAAATGGCGATGGTTTTGCAGCAGCATCTGAAAGTTGTGCTTTTGCAAATTTGAATTTTAAAATTGACAAATATCTTGGTCCGGGGGAAATTGTTCGGGTTACTGCCGATGGGATTGTTCAACTGCGCAAACCAAATAAGAAGATGCAGATTTGTGCTTTTTTATGGGTTTATTATGGTTATCCGCCATCGTATTACGAAGGTATTAATGTTGACGAAGTGCGTTACCGCTGTGGAGCTGCTTTGGCAAAAAACGATGATGTTGATGCCGATTTTGTTGCAGGAATTCCTGACTCTGGAATTGGTCATGCCATTGGTTACAGTAACGAACGAAAAATTTCGTACATGAGGCCTTATGCGAAATACACTCCAACGTGGCCACGTAGCTTTATGCCGCAAAATCAGGAGATGCGTGTTCTGGTTGCAAAAATGAAATTGATACCGAACCCGGCATTAATAAAAGATAAAGTAGGCGTTTTTCTTGATGATTCGATTGTAAGGGGCACACAACTTAAAGATAATACTCGCGATTTACATGCCGAAGGAATTAAAGAGGTACACATGCGAATTGCTTGTCCTCCTCTTACGTACCCTTGCGAATATCTGAATTTCTCGCGTTCGAGGAAAACATTGGAATTGGCGACACGCACAGCAATCAGTCAGTTAGAAGGTACCGAAGATGTTGACTTGTCTGAATACTCTGACCCGGAAACAGATAAGTACAAAGCCATGGTTGAAAGAATTCGAAAAAATCTTGGGCTCACTTCATTAAAATTTCAAAACCTGAATGATCTAATTGAAGCAATTGGACTGCCAAAGGAAAAGTTGTGCACACATTGTTGGGACGGGTCGGGTTATTTTTAATTACTGGAGGATGTCATATAACGATTTTGTAAATCTTTATTTCTATTTTTGGAGAATATATAATCAATAAATACAAAAAATATGAAAAAAGTAACTGTAGGTGTAGATATAGGTGGAACTAATACAGCAATTGGAATTGTTAACGGAAACTATTATAACGGAACTATCGAGCAGGCTCCAAATTTGTCGTTTAAGGGTGTGGTGCCTTTTGTAGAAATGCTGAAAAAACATTTTTCACATGTTGAATCAATTGCATTAACTAATGATGCGAATGCAGCTGCAATAGGGGAGATGATATACGGTGGTGCCAGGGGGGGGATGAAGAATTTTGCCATGTATATCTGATGTTCCCATAATGGTAAGATTGTAATCTAAGGCAATTTGCAACGCCTCATCGGAATAAGAAACATTCTTCACGACTTCGATTCCGTTAATCAGACCTTTTTTTAAAAGGTATTGAGCGGGTAATCTCAGAGCCATTGATGACAATTAAGTTCCTGTTTTTAGCAGCCTCTTTTGCAAGGTATAAAGTTGTTTAGCAGTTAGGCAACCCAAATGCTACTTATCATAGTGATACTTACAACTATAAATCCGAATTTTATTTTCATCAACTTGATAAACCAATCTATGCTCTCTATCTATTCGGCGAGACCAATATCCAGACAAATCGTATTTTAATGGTTCAGGCTTTCCTATTCCTTCATAAGGATTTCTTTGAATGTCTTTTATTAAGTTATTTATTTTCTTTAGCATCTTTTTATCTTCATGCAACCATGATGTATAATCTTCCCAAGAAATTTTTGAAAATATTATTTTCATTATTCTTCAATTAGATTTTTAGTAATAATATTTCCTTCTTTCATTTGACTAATTGATTCATACAATCGATCAGCGTTTGCCTTGGAACTTAATAAATGAACTGTTTCCATAATTGAATTGTATTCATCTAAAGAAATCATTACTGTTCCTTTCCCTGATCCACGCTTAATGATTAATGTTTCATTATTAGCTTCTACAGCATCAAGGAAACTCTTCAATTTGGTTCTAAATTCTGTGTAATTTGCAGCTATCATAATTTTTAATTTTAAGTAATCATTAAAGTACAAATATAGGTACTTAATTTGAATTGTCCAAATGTATAAAAGATTAACTTCTGCCGATTTTATGTTGCCTAATATCATATATGTCTGATATGTAAAACAGGAGAACTCACAACATTGATAACATCTAACGGGAAAACTAAAACACTCCTAACAAAAACCAATCATTACCCATAAGCAAGTGAGATTGTGGTCGGTTTCCCCGATGTGAATTCAACGATTTTATTATGGGAGTAGACCTTACACTATTTGAACCTAAAGTCAAGTTTGTAATTGTATAACCACGGAATATGTGAGTCAATACCATTCTGTATCAACTTAGCCGGCAAATTGATGTACTCATCTTTTTTAATGTAATCAGATGAGCCATAAAATGCAACTATAATGGTATCATCCTTGACCTTTATATCTCCATCATTCCAAGCTGCCACATAACGTATGGGAATATGATAATTTCAATTCCAGTATGGTGCGATTAGAAGCATTTCATACACTAACCGTTATGCGTAGTTTTTGGCGATTTCAATTCCAGTATGGTGCGATTAGAAGGAACAGACGAAGAATTCACTCTTCCACTACATAATACATTTCAATTCCAGTATGGTGCGATTAGAAGCAAGATGAAATTTCATAAAGTCTTTCAATTTTAGGCTATTTCAATTCCAGTATGGTGCGATTAGAAGCGATTGGTCAAACCTTGCTAATAAGATTACAAACATATTTCAATTCCAGTATGGTGCGATTAGAAGTGATTGAGTAGGATAGTAAAGGACTGAATAGTCGATTTCAATTCCAGTATGGTGCGATTAGAAGACATTACAGAAGAGACAAAGGAGTTGTTACAGGCCTATTTCAATTCCAGTATGGTGCGATTAGAAGAATCCTTGCCCCAGATGTTATGTAACTTGCAATACTATTTCAATTCCAGTATGGTGCGATTAGAAGGAAATTCGGATTGTTTTTCCTTTTTCACTTTACTTATTTCAATTCCAGTATGGTGCGATTAGAAGATACGCCGGGATGATTGCTGTAGTACCGGGTCCTATATTTCAATTCCAGTATGGTGCGATTAGAAGCTTGAAGTAAAACCGGATACTGCGGCCTTTAAATTATTTCAATTCCAGTATGGTGCGATTAGAAGAGGAAGCTTGAGCAGCCGATAGACTTATTCAATATATTTCAATTCCAGTATGGTGCGATTAGAAGAGTTTATGAAAGACAAACCTGATAATTATTATGATTATTTCAATTCCAGTATGGTGCGATTAGAAGAAAGGTAGCGATACGCCTTCCGTTGCCTCTGCGTAATTTCAATTCCAGTATGGTGCGATTAGAAGTACTTCTACCCTCTATCTCCATTCGATCCTTCATATCATTTCAATTCCAGTATGGTGCGATTAGAAGTACAAACGCTCCATTAGGCCCCAACACCGAGCCTCATTTCAATTCCAGTATGGTGCGATTAGAAGAGAGAAGTATGCCGCAGAGTATAGTAGGTATAACGTATTTCAATTCCAGTATGGTGCGATTAGAAGTCATACAACCTGACTTTTTAAGAGACAATAAGCAAAATTTCAATTCCAGTATGGTGCGATTAGAAGACTTCTACCCACTATCTCCATTCGATCCATCATATCATTTCAATTCCAGTATGGTGCGATTAGAAGAAAGTAGAATGAATTATAACACTTCATTCCAATTTATTTCAATTCCAGTATGGTGCGATTAGAAGCTAAACAATAGAGTTGCCTCTAATTCTGATTCTACATATTTCAATTCCAGTATGGTGCGATTAGAAGAGCCTCAATAATCGGAATACCATTAATGTAACAAATTTCAATTCCAGTATGGTGCGATTAGAAGAATCAAAACCCAATTGCCTTTGCTTGCCGTTTCTTTTATTTCAATTCCAGTATGGTGCGATTAGAAGCCTTTTGGCGTGGATGGGAGGAATTGCCGTTCTCCTTATTTCAATTCCAGTATGGTGCGATTAGAAGAATGACAGGAGAGCAATACGAGGAAGCTCTTGAAGCCTATTTCAATTCCAGTATGGTGCGATTAGAAGTACATCGTCCTCCATGATTAGGACCGTCTCTCCATCATTTCAATTCCAGTATGGTGCGATTAGAAGTCAAAACCCAATTGCCTTTGCTTGCCGCCTCTTTTATTTCAATTCCAGTATGGTGCGATTAGAAGCTACGAAGATATATGAGCAATCTACATTTAATTATATTTCAATTCCAGTATGGTGCGATTAGAAGTTACAATTTTAGGTTTAAAAGCACTACCCATAACATATTTCAATTCCAGTATGGTGCGATTAGAAGTGCGTTCTAGTATAGACATCAGTATCTCCTTATTTTCATTTCAATTCCAGTATGGTGCGATTAGAAGACAACGGCTAATAAATCATTGCCGTCTTGTCCTAAAATATTTCAATTCCAGTATGGTGCGATTAGAAGGACTGTATCTTCCCTATTACTTGCTCTTTTTCAATATTTCAATTCCAGTATGGTGCGATTAGAAGACTCGTAAGAAATATTAATACCATCTACCACAACAATTTCAATTCCAGTATGGTGCGATTAGAAGCCGTTGCTTTCGGCTATAAAAATATCCGTTTTTAGTGGGATAGCAAGTATTAATTACTTTATTTTTTCTGAATAAAGTTGTCGATGTACAATAACTGATTATTCCCGGGGATTCGACAACTCTTTTTAATTAGTTTAGTTACAGTATGTCAAAGAGCGTTCAGATGCAGATAGTTTAATGAGTTTATTCATTTAGTGCGTTAATAAAATCAAATCGACAACTTTTTTATATGAAATTGTCAATTTCAGCTCTCTCTTCTCCAATAACCTCTTTTTCTAACCATTTCTCTTGTCGGGCTTTAAAAATAATCAAACTGTCTTGCTTTTCCATAATAGCATTGGCTTCATTCTTTAAAGCTTTTAGCCGAGCTTCAGTAAGTTCGCCTTCAAAAACGGAGTTTTGAATCCAGTTTAAGTATCTACGGCACAATTTAAGCATTTTAACTACTCGCTTTTCACCAATGTCATATACAGCAATAACATACATATTTTTATGGTTTAATAATTGTTTTCTTTCACTCTACTCACCACCATATCTTTAAAGGTTTATAATCTTCAATATTCAAAAGATGTTTTTGTAATTTATAGCATTCTAATTTTATAAGGTGCTTATAGCTTACACTACGATTGAGAGTGCGATGTTTTATAGTCTCCAATAACCTATCTTCAAAGGCTTTAACAAATGTTTTTTTCCCATTTTCTTTTAGGATCACCCGATTCAGGGATTCTTCGAAATGATGAGTTTGTATCATTTTTTTGTTTAGTACTTTGAATATTACCCTGTCTACTAATATTGGTTTAAAAATTTCGGCTAAATCCAGTGCTAATGAATAGCGTCTTTCACCCGGTTGATGCAGATAACTTATGGTTGGGTTGAGTTGTGTTTGATGTATAGCACGCAAACACTGGGAGTAGCACATCATATTACCAAACGAAATTAAAGCATTTACCTCGTTTTGAGGTGGGCGATAGCTACGTCCATCCATACTAAAATTATTAATAATAAGTTCAAATGCTTCGTAGTAGTTTTTACGTATATTACCTTCAATGCCCATCAGCTCATCTATGGCATGGGTTGAAGAAATTTTTCCGGATAAATTCTCAATTTTTTCAATTATAGGAATCATATCCTTGCCTCTGCTGTTATAGTATTTTAGGTTTTTAAGCATATTATAGGCAGCACCTTCAAGTATTTGTTGTGCTAACTTAATTCGTTGCTTTTTCGATTGGTTGGCTTTTACCTGTTCAATAAGCAATTTGCCTGAAAGAAGCCCGTCTTTGGGGGTAAATGATCCTGTATAGTTTTCGTGGTAATCGAAAAAGTGAATAGCTATTTGATTCTTTCCAAGAAAATTATATAGTGCTGAATTGGCATCTAAAGACCCAAATGCATAAAGTTCATCTACATTTTCAACAGGAAGATAACGGGGCTTTTGATCGTTGCCAACTTCATCTACAGGTGTAAATTTCAGAGTGTTGTCTTTTCGTGATAAACGACCGGGATTAAAAAGATAATATGTTTTTTTCATTTTTCTTCAGTTTCAGAAACGTAACAAAAATCAAAATAGGAACACTTTTTACATCTGGCACTATTGATTGCCGAAGGGCAATTTTCAGAATTAATTAGTAAACTTATTTCATCTTTAATATCAATGATTTTTTCTCTGTCTGTCTGACTTAAATACACCTCTTCCGTTTTACGCTCTTTGGGGTATTCCAAAATGCCGGTTACTCCCTCAATACCAGTTTGCTCTAATACATAAATATAGTATTTAAGTTGCCATATATGGGCATGATGCAGTTTAGAAGATTTTTTTATTTCATGAATCACTTTGTTTTTAGCATCGTAAAAATCAATCTTTATTCCTTCTATAGCAATTTCTTCATATTTAGCAGAGCGTTGGGGATATGTGATTTCATGTATCAATTTACCCTCATAAACTGTATCGCTGGTATGCTCCATTTGTATGGAGTTAGCAAAGAGCCATAGTTTGCGGTGGCAAACAAAATAGTAGTTGATGTGGGTTCCGGTAATGTACATTTTATTGTTTATTAAATTTAAGATGTAATTTTCAATAATCAAGCTCTCAGTTATGTGTATTTCGTCAGATCGTATTAATTTCAACAGGTTTAAAAATGTATCTATCGTTATAATCAATTTCAAATTCCTTTAACAGTCCTCTGTATTCTTCAATAAATGACTTTTTGCAATGATGGGATTCCTGATTCTTGATGTAATTGACAACATTTGGTAAATCGGATTTGGAATAGGAAAATGCCCCGTATCCTTCCTGCCATGAGAATCTCCCGCAAACAAACCCCTTTTGGTTTATCCACCTTGATGAACTTTCTTTTACGTCTTTCATCAAATCGGAAATGGATTGTGCAGGACGTAAACCAAATAAAACATGGATATGATCGGGCATGCCGTTTATTATTAGAAGTTTATGTTTGTTACTTTGAACAATGCCTGTTATGTATTTGTATAATTCGTCTTTCCAACTGTTTTGGATAACGCAAAGCCTCGTTTTGAACGGAGAAAACTACCTGGATGTGAATTTGTGTGTACGTGTTTGCCATGATTTTATATTTTTTTTTAGCCTAATGGGATGTGTGTGTGTACCAATATGATGTCCCTAACGGGACATCATGGTATTCTTTTTTCTTGTTTTTACCAATATGATGTCCCTGACGGGACATGCTGGTACTAACTGTACTCTTTCTTTGCCAATATATTGTCCCTGACGAAACAGTTGTATGTATCCTTCTTTTTATCTTCTTGTTGCCTCAAACCAAAAATTATATCCACCATCATTTTTCGTTTCCTGTTTGTCCCGTTAGGGACAGCGTACTGGTAAAAAATTATGCACGCCCGGTTTTTAGTGCCGTTAGGTACGTGATATTTTTTTCTTTTTTACCAATATGTTGTCCCTAACGGGACATGTTTTATTGTTAAATTAGTTTTTTTAAGCTTTACTTTTGTTTAGATTTCCTATAAGGATATTTGGTTAAACAAAAGGTAAACTTATTATTTGTTAAACATTTTGCAATTGCTTTTCATAATCAAAAGCTAGCATTTTTTCAATTAATTTTGCTTTGGCTTGTTCCATGGCTTCAATTGATTCTGATTTAGTGCGAATATATCCAGATGCAGCAGTAGAAATGAATGTGTCAATCCCATTTATTTCCTCTTCAATAATGGGAGTGGCTTTGTCGTCTTCCTCTTCTGATAATTTTGCACGGATGCTCGATGCAATTTTATTGGCATTCTCGCCAATAGTAACAGCTAATGTTTCCATCAAACTAAATGTACGTGATTGATTTGAAGTGATAGTCCAATCAATGATTGATTCGGCCAAAGCAGGAATCAACCTTTCTCTTTCAGTTTTTGATGCAACTAAGCATTTGCCAAAAATATTTTCTGATTCTTTCCACCCAAGTTCTCTAAGCTTATCTTCGGTTTCTTCTGTAATTTCAGGCTCAAAACTATTTAATGAAACACAAAACAGTCTGCGTAAATCTATGGCTATATCTTGCACAAATAGGCCTGTTGCTCTATTATTGCCAGGAATCCATTTGCGGCTTAGGCTTCGGTCTTTACCTTGCAACAAAGCTATTATTTCATCATCATTTAAAGCTTCGCCTTTATCATTTCTAACAATTACTTCATTATTTGGTCTATCGCTTCTGTCGAAAGAAATATTTTCTCTTGGAACACCTGCTAATAAAGGATGTAATCCTCTCATTGCGGAAATTGAAAGGGGGCTTCTCCTTTTTATTGTTCTTTCTTTACCTCCTTTGCCAGCCTTCATCCAACCACCAAATAATTGGTCAGGAAAACTAGGGTCACAAGTTGCATATACTTCACCTTCTTTTAACTCGCCTTTTTTATTTACATCGAATAAAAAAGTTGTTGGAGCAGGAACTTCATTAATAACAGACGAAAGCCTGTCTATCAAAGAACGTTTTACTTGTTGTCCACTTGAATACGGAATGTATCGTTTAAACTGTGGGTCAAAATATCTTTTTTGTCCGTCTTCTACTCCGAATACTGTATGTTCGGCGTGTTTCAATGTTCTAATATAAATAGTACTCATTTTAATATAATTTTAAAGGTTATTAATTTTCTTTTTGCTCGTATGCGTAATCAAATTTTAAAAGTGTGGCGAAATATCCAAAGTCTTCATTGTTCATAAGATGTACCCTGTCACGCAATTCTTTTAGATACTTTCGATTTTCATCTTTTTCAAGTTTCAATATTTCTGTAAGATTTGATAGAAATAATTTTTTGTTACTTGATTTAAACAGTTCATTTACAAGGTTTCCATATTTTGCAGAACCTTTTTTATCCGCTGCACGGAAGTCTGATAGCTTCTTAGCTATTTCAGAGGAATAATTTAAATCCTCTTCTTTGTTTTTTGTAATCATAGTTATTAACCAAATTTTATATGTTCGAAATGTTATTAATTCTTCGTATTGTTTCTTTTTAGTTTTTTGGTCTCGAAAAACAAAATCTTCTTCTGATTCATTGCCTTTTACTTTTGCCGATTTAGTAAATTTTATGTTTTTATCGTTATTAAAGTATTTTCGCAAATCTTTTGGTTCTAAGGCTTGAATGCCAATTGAACCAAGTTCGCAAGCTCTTTTAATGTGAATTCCCATTAATTCCTCATAATCTCCTTGTTGCTCCATAGCATCAAATTCACCAAATAGTTTCTTGTATGCAATACTTAGGTTTTTTGCCTCGTTGAATCTAAATGGAATAAAACCTATTGTTTTGTTTGTTTGCCCTAAACTATATACATATCCTGTGAGAGTTTGGTTTGGTAGTTTTCTTGAAAGATTAAAAAACAACCTACTCCATTTCACAGTATCAATAACTATATCAGTATTAGCTTCTTTAAAGAATCCTTCTCCAAATAGTGTTGAAAAATCAGTATTTTCTTTATAAAATCTACTAAAATGATAGTTTAACCATTGACCATTCCATGAGTTTATTTTATTGCCGGCAAGTTTTTCAATGCTTTCATCATTGAGGAATTCCCTGTATTTCCGCCAGCCTTCAAATATTGCTAATAATATTTCCGTATTATCAAATAAAATTGACAGTCCCCCGGCAACACCAACTCCAAGTGAGCCACCTATCCAGGAATAAAAGACATCTTCAGCAGAAATATCAATTTCAATATCAGTTACTAAACCAGATGTGGTGGCAAAACCTTTCTCCTCTGATGCCGGATATCCAATAACAATACTAGCATCTCTAAGTCCTTCATCTATTTTTTCGTGAAGATTTTCAAGTTTTTCTTCTCTTTCTTTCACTGTTAATAAATGTGGCTTTTGTCCACTTTTCATTTGGACGAATGGGGAATTTGTAACCCATTGCATATATTTTGGGTGATTATAAAAAAGTTCAAAATATATTTCATCAAAAAATTCTTTAGCCGAATATTCTTTATCATATTTCTGATTATATGCTTTCAGAAATGTTTTTCCAATTTTGGATGCTATCATAAGTTCGTGTTTTATAAAAATGAATTTTCAATATTATACTTCCCTTCTCTTGCAATATTTACATCAAAACCAATTTCCTCTGAATACGAGTTATCAGGAACAATAAAAGGGTCGTTGCCGATTTTTTTCAATTGTATTAAATCCTTTACCTGCCAATATCTAGCAGGTATTTCCATCATCATACGTTCTTCAAATTTTGCATTAGTGTAATTTTCTTCATCAGATTCTAAAATGCAGGCTACACTGTCAATTTCTAATAAGTCTAAAAGAATTGCTTTTTTTCGATGCGTTAGTTTGTCAATATTCCATTTCCCACTTTCTTTAAAAATCAAGTGAGTGTCAATATCTAATACAATTATCTCAGGGAATACAGCATCAATTTTTTCCTGCAATTCAGTTTCTTTCAATACTTCATTATTTGGAAGAATATCATAACTTCTTTTTAAAACTTCCACATCGTAGGGTAATGCTTCTTTCTTATCCTCAGTTGGTTTTATTACATATACAGGTTTGTAACTACCAATAGTTTCTTTAGTGCGCTTCCTGTTTACTCTCCCGAAACGTTGTATTAATGAGTCTAAAGGGGCGGTTTCTGTAATCATTAAGTCAAAACTAATATCAATACTAACTTCCACTACTTGTGTTGAAACAACAATACAGGCTTTGTTAGAAGTGTTATATTTATTTAATGATTTCCCTTTGTCATCTAACCCCAATAGTTCTTTTTCTTTCCTATTCCTGTCACCTCGTTTAAATCGTGAATGAAGTAGCAGAATAGGGATATTGGGATATATTTCTTTTAGTTCGCTATACCAATCTTGTGCTTTCTTTACACGATTCGAAACTATCAGAATCTTTTCGTTTTTAACTATTGCATTTGCAATAATATCTTGAGAATCTTCCCAATTATTTAATTTATGTACGATATGTCGATTGAATTTCTCTAATTCGTCATTTTCTAATTTAACTTCAAAAACATTTTCTTTACCTAGGATGTTAAGAATCATATTATACAAATCACTCGGCATTGTTGCTGTTCCAATATGAATCCGGCAACCAATATTATTAAGCACTTCAACAATTTTCAGTACTATTGCTCTCGAAACGCCATTATAAGTATGTATTTCATCAAGAATTATATCATTGTCTTTTAGGTCGAGCAGGATAGATTCGTATCCTCTTGTTCCAAAAACTACAGCTGCAATTTGATGTGGTGTTAAAACTTTGATTGATGAACCTATCAGCCCTTGCAGAACTTTTTCTTCAGCATTTTTACCGGCCACTACTTTAGATGCGGAATGTAACAATCGAATATCTAAATCGGGATTTGTTTCTGATAAATCATTACCTACTCTTTTAAACATCGCATTTATTGATGCTTGAAAAGGCAGGGTGTAAAAAACTCGTTTTTTAGTGCGGCGAAACAGATAGTCTGTTTTCCCAGCACCAGTGGAAGCCACAACGATAGTATGGGGTTTTTCAGATTCCGCACTTTTCAATGATAATGGATATAACAGATGAGTTCGGTTGAAAAACATCAAGTTTGGCGTTTTAAAAGTCCGTTCTAAATTGTCAGATGTAGAATTCTCTAATGCAGATGCAAAATAGTCAGCAGCATTTAATAAGCCCCGCCAATTTGAGTAACCATTTTGTTGAGTTATTTCTGCTTCACAATAGTTAAGAGCTTTTGTGTAGTTTTCAATTGCTTCTTCTCTCGAAATATCTTTAGTGTCTATTCCAAATGAATTCAAAATTGAATTTGCCATTTTGCTCCAATCAGACCAATCAGTTAAGTGGTATTCTAAGATTTCTTCGCCAAACAATTCATCTAAATCCAAAACACCTCTCTCTCTGGCATCTTTATATATTGACTTATGGTGAGCGATTACCATCTCAATTAATTCAGAATGAATTTCCTCAGGGAATAATGATAAAAAGAATATTGAGCCTATTTCATGTCGATATGCTTTTTTAGAATTGCCTTTTCCGTAAAGTCGTTTTTGAAAAATGGGACTTGCTTTTCCAATATCATGTAAAATAGCACCTTGCCTGGCAATTTCGCTATCCATAGAAAACTCTTTTGCAACTTTTTCTGCAACTAAAGCTACTTGCTCAAGGTGAGTAACTAAAGGCATGAAATCAGGTTTGCCTTTTGCTTTTATATGTTCACAAACTACAGTCATATTAGTAATTGTTTCTTACAGGATTTCCCACAACTTTTAACCTGCCATACATAGCTTCGTTGTTATTTAAACGATTGTATCCAACCATAAACGATTCTTCGTCTTTTTCAAATATCAATTCATAACCTTTAAAAAGTTCTTGATTTGTATCAAACTCTTCTTCTGAAACATTCATTATTTCATCAGCAGCATAGAGAATATCCTCATTTCTTGCCAAACAGATATGTTGTTTGTGCGCAATTTCTGCATCATCTTTATTATCAAAAGCCAAATACAAAACCGGGTTTAATAAAACCCCCCTTGTTAATATGGCATAAGGGCGAGAATATTCTTTTTTTGCCCCTCTGCCTTTTTCGTTCCATCCTCGTGGCTGTGTTTGTTCTTGTTGCGAAGAAACCTGCGAATAACTTAAGCGATGTCTTTTAATTTTATATATACCATATTCCTTTTTCAATAGTTCAGGAAAGAGTTTGCGCTCAATTCCTGCCACCATTGATGGGGTAAGAAATTGCTGACTAAAGGTTTCCTCGTCTCTAACGGCTGTCCATGGTTTAATGAAGCCAAATGGACCTGTATATTTTACAATAAACATAATATTAAGTTTTATATTAATGAACCAAATCCAATTCCTGTTGAGTTGCCTATCCCAACATTCCAGGCAAATGCTTTTGTCTCTGGCTTGCCATTGATTATTACAGGACACCAATTTGCCTTATTTTTAATTCCCTTATAATCTATAAGTTTTGTTGATGCCTTTGAATACTCTTTTGCAAAACAAACCGAAACTGTTTCATCTTCTACGCCTGCCACTTTCATTTTGTTTTTTAGTGTTTCTGTTAATAATTCGTCTGTTTCCTTTTCAGAGTACAAATAGTGTTTAGTTTTATTATCAATTGTTCTTTTCACCAATACCGGACTTGCAATTTTGAAAAACTCAATATTCGAAAAATCAGGATTTTCCTGAATTGTAATTTCAATGACTTTCATTCCGAAAGCAATTTCAGGATATTGTTTAATACCTTGTATTAATCGTTTTAAAACCCCATTATCATAAGTGCTGATAAACATTTTTGTTCCATGTAAAAATTCTAATTTTCCTTCTTTTACTTTTCCATTTTGTAATTGAGAAAATGAATACAAAGAAATGCTTTCATGTTCCGTGTTTTCTCCCAGCCATTTATGGATAGCACCAACAATATTTTGTTGATGATTAAATGGGATTAATTGATTTGGTTTTGTTATTTTTAAATGTATTCTCATATTTTTTGTCTTTAATTCATTATCATTTCCTTGTACTCTTTCTTAATCCTAAAATAATCCCCTTCACTCAAAAATTCATTTTTAAAGCCACTGTTCTCAAATATTATCTCAAATACTTGCATGGTGTTATATCTCTAATACAATTCAACCTCAACCCTCTCAACGTCCAACGTAACCCCATCATAATTTACAGAAGTCAACACATCAAAACCCATCTCCGGTAGATTTTCAAAATGGCAAAGCAATAGTTCATACAATTCCGGATACTTTGTATTTAAATAAATTTAAATTGAAATAAAAACCCATCCTGTTGAAAGCTTCTTCTATTTTCATAACGTACAACTTCTTTTGCTCATCGCTAAGTGAATTCTGATGTGGGAAATTCAGTTTCATTTTATTGATAATTACAAATGGATTTTCAACCGGTTTCTCTGGAATAGCTTGTCCTGTGAAATCGCCAATATAGCCATCGTAAATATTCATAAATTCAACATATTGCCATAAATCAGTTTCAAGTTTCCGCAAAGGTTTGGGCAGGGCTTTCAGTCTTAGCCTTTCTTTTTTTTGCTCTACGGCTTCTTGCTTTCTTTTCTTCTTATGTTCCGAAAATTTACTCATGTGGTATTATATTCATTTCGAAATATGGTTTCTATTACCTCCATCAAACCAAGCTCCCACTCCTAAACTCATCCCTCAATGCAGGTAAATTAGGCTTGTGGTTATAAAGTTGCAGAATTAATTCCCGTGTTTGAGTTTCATACCCGGGTATGGCCTTTGCCAGTTGCAACCACAAAACAATGCGCTGATATATACTTCTCCCTCTTTCATTTTGCAAAGTGTTTTCGGCTTTGGTTTTAATGTTGTTAAAACAAAAAGCAGGGTAAACCGCTAAGATGGGTGTAATGAGTTCGGTATATCCCCAGTCGTTTGGGTTTTGTTCTACAATGTGTTTTATCTCTTCGTATCGTTTTTCTACTTCCAGTATTTTTACTACGAATACTTTACTCCAATTAATATCCGACAGGAGTTTATTAAAATCGGAGGGGCTTATGTAATTTCTGATTTTATGATAATACCTTAACTCTTTTTTTACAACAGTGAGCTGGTAAAACACTTTGAAGTAAAGGGCTTTGTCTGTTTTTACATCAACTTTGTTTTGCAAAAACACCGGCCAGTACCGTTTATCTGTATTGAATAATTCGTGAGCCGTTATCGTAAATTTGCTTTTGTCGTTTTCAAAATAGTAATCCAGTAGTTGTTTGGCTACTTCATTGTCTGTTAAATAATATTGCTGTGCACTTTGCAGCCAGCCGGTATTATTCCCGGCATTTTTATTAAGTAAAAGTACCAATTGAGGTAAAGCCTTCCTGTCAGTTTTCGATGCATCAATTAACGAAAGCAATTTGCCGGGTTGATCCGAAATATCAGCCAATGCCAAAAGTAGGGGCTCAAAATAATTTGAGTAAGTTGGGTTGCCCGGATATTCAGCATCACAATATTCAAAAAACAGCTGAATGGCAGCGTTTACTTTATTGCCTGAAATGGCTGATAGTTTAATTTTATCAACGAGTTCGAGCATAATACGTTTATGTTCTTCAGTCAAATGGTCATTTACATCATCAAACGAACATACTTCATCTGCTATTTCAGCATTTAAGCATGCTTCGTATAATCCTAAAAGCATTCCGGTTAAATCATCAATTTGCTGTTGAATAATACAATCAATGGCTTCTGTTTTAAACTCGTCAAAAATTTCCTCAAATTCCTGCTCGCTTGCCTGTTGGTATTGCTCCCATTCCTCTATATATCCTGAGTGTTCGGGATTGTAGTTGTCCCAATCGGGGTTTTCCAAATCAACACTTTCCAACAAACCTGAGTATTGAACTTCTGTTTCTTTTATCAACGTCAAAAAAGCTTCTATCGTTGAAGCAACTTCTGAATCACTTTTATCGGGTAAAGAATAATTTAGGAATTCGTGTTGTAATCTTTCGTTGTTTTTAATAATGGCATCCAAGAATGAAAGTTTTTTTTGATCTGTAGCATTTTTATAAAATTCTGTAAAATTCATTTTGTATTATTTTGTTAGTCAATAATTGATGTTTCCTCAACCTTTACCCATCCAAACCCACTCGAACTTTTCTCCGACACACCGGCACCCCAAATCATTTTATGAATCTCGATTGGCGCTGTTAGCTCGAAACCAAAAATATTACCCACAATTCTTGTTTCTTGCGGCGTTCCGGGTTTCATTACAAACCCGCTCTTTTTATAAGCAGTTAACCGTTTTATTGTAATTTGGTCTGTGGTAATTTGCTGTTCTCCGTTCCGGGTATTGTTATATTTTTCTGCAATGTGTTTTATGGCCATTGCCTCAAAATGCTCATTGTCGGGCGATAAATATTGTGCATGTTTATCATTTTCTGCCTTAAAACTTACAACCCATGGGGTTTGCAGCGAATAGTGCATGGTTTTTATAAAGTCGGGAGCCGGCAAAGCTTCTACTTTGGAAACTTTAAAATCGATACCATTAAACCTGTCGCCAAGAAAAAACTCCTGCGACATAAAAATTCCTTTAATAAATTTTGTGGCTGCTTCGTTTACGTCAAACGAAATATTAAGGGCTATTTCGTGCATTGCTATTTCGAAAAGCTTTCTGTCTTTCCACATTTTGGGTTTTCCAAAATTCAACCTCGAAAAACAGAATAGTTTATACAGCTTTGTGTCGTCTTTCCCATAACCTTTTTGGTGTAAAAATTCGGCAAATCCGGCATCGGCTTGTTTTAGTACTTTGTAAATCCATGCGCTAATGTAGTACTGGTAATCCATGGGCAACATTCGTTGCTTTGTGGTACGATTGAATATTATTTTAAATCTCATTATCAATACCTAATTTAAGTTTAACCTAACATAATGTAATTATATCCACCTGATCCAACACTACTGTTTAACGCATTAGTTATCTGTTTCTTATTGTCGTATGGACCTTCTATATATAAAGGTTTTCCTTCATACCCAAATTCAATATCATCAATCCCGTCATCTATTAAATCAGTGTCGAGAATGTATTCAGCTATAAAAAAATCTTTTGGTGGATGAATTCCCAGTTCCCCAGCATAATCAATTGCACCATATATAAGATTGTGAAAATATGCTGGTGTTACTTCATTAATTGGGGCATGCTCTTCCATTTTGGTAATTAGTTCATCCAGTTTTCCCTGAGTTAAATTACAATTAACCATTGAATTTTTAACTCCAAGACAAAGTCGGTCAACTAATATATTTGCAAAGGAATATTTGTCCCCAGGTTGCTTTTTTATAATTAAACACATGGTTAAACCTTTTTCATCATAAAGGTCGGCAATCAAACATTTTTCTATAGGCAATTTTCTGCCTTTTTCTTTCAAGTATTTCTTAGGTGAGAATTTGCTGTTTTGCATTATTATTTAATTGTGTGTTTAAAAATATATTTCTTCTATTTAACAAAATTGTCTATTATGAATTCATATCTTCTAATTCTCTTCCTTCTCTTTTGTTGGAAATACCTGAATTTTGGATGAACTTTCGATTGCTTTAACTGCAATATCTTTGACATTGCTTTCTGCATTATTTGCCTTATCAGTAAGTTCTTTTACCAGTTTTTGCATTTCAGTAATTTTCTCTTTAAGAGATGTAATAGTCTGGTCTTTCAGTTTTATTTCACCTTCGTTTTGTTTTGCAAGTAATTTGCTTTCAAATTCAAATTGGGAAGTTAGCCGTGCGGTAATCTCTTTTTCTTTATCGGCTAATGCTTTTTCAAGTTTTTTGGGGGCCTCCTCGTTGTTTTTTCGTAATTCGTTAAGCTCCTGTTCGGCATTTTTAATATCTGCTTCACGTATGGCCATTTCCTGTTCAAATGCTAATTTCTTTTCAGAGAGTTCCTTTTCTAATTTAGCTTTGTGTGTTTCAAACGAATCTGTATCTTTTTGATGCTCAATTTTTAATTTATACTGATACTCTTCTTCCTCGCGTTTACGGTTTTTGTTATGCACCTCTATGTACTCTTTTTGTTCAACAATTTGTTTTTCCTTTTCTAACTTCCACTGTTCACGTAATCCGGCCATCTCTTGTTCAAAAGTTTCTTTAACCACTTTCATTTCAGTCTCAAAAGATTCTTTTTGTTCTTTTTGGGCAAGAATCATAGCTGCTAACGAATCGGTTGTGGATGAAAGAGAATACAAGTCTTCAAGATTTTTCTTCTCAATAGTAATAGCTTCTCTTATTTCTTCAAGTTTATTGAATTCATCCATCAAATTCTTTTCCATTTCATCAAGTGAACTGTCCACCTTACTTTTCAATCCGGCTATTTCTGAAACAATACCCTTTTCTGTTACTTTGGCAACCTGTGCTACTTTTTCACTGCGCTGTTTTTCCTCTTGTACCTGCTTAGGTACTTCGGATTTCATTTTCTTTACTCTCTCTAGCAGCTTTTCATACGCGTCTATAATCTGTGCTTTTGTACTTTTTACTGAAATTTCTTGTTCCATAATGTAGTAGTTTATTTATTAATCAAGTAATTATAATATATCATTTTTTCTTTGCTATAAATATAGTGAAATCATTACTTTTTAACCTTATAAATTATATTCAATCGTTTTATAATAATCTTATTTTTTTACATCATCTATGGTTTTATTGTTCGTTTACTTGTTTTAAAGAAGTACACTGATTTCATAATCATGTCATAAGTTATATATTAAAGTTAAATTTCTGTATTTGCTATTAATTAGTTACTTATTTACCCTTAATTTTATTAATTTTGTGTTCAATTTGTAAATTTTAGAAAGTAAAAATATAGCTATATGAAACATGATATTTATAAGGGCATAAAGCCTACAAAGAAGGATCGTAAAGACATGATCCAGTATATTAATTTACAGTTGGCTGCATTGGGACAACCTCTGTTTTGTGATGATAATGATGCAAAAATTAAATTCTCGAATACTAAATTTCTGGCATTAACTGAGGATCTTATAAAAAGTTTCCGGGAGAAATCACGATTATTATCTAATCATTTGCCTCCGGCAGATGTACGCCTCCAGAATTTTTTGGATGATTACCTGAAAGATATTGAATTTGACAGTAAATTATATAGGTTGCCCAATAATACATTTGTATTAAATCAAAAGGGATTAGCACGTGAGATAAGTCTTCCGCCTAATGGAGATACATTCAAAAGCGATTTGATAAATTCATACAGAATAAAGCAGGGAATACTTAACAATCCTGCAAACGATAAACGAACTACCAAAGGAACATTTCATATTGTCAGGGGAGGCTTGCCTGTTCCTTTAGACAAAAAAGAAGTTCCGAAGATGACTTTTGCACATATGCTTTCGGCAGCACTAAATCCACCGGAAGATATGATAATACTGCCTTTTACATCAAATCAGAAAGAGAAAGCCAAAGTAATGGTTTCTCTTCTGCTTCGCCCTGTTGTTTCGCCTGAAGTTAAAGGTGTGGTGAGTGAAAAAAGTATGGAAATACGTTTTTATGCTCCGGGAAGTTTGGTGAGTAATCTGGACTTTGCAGAGTCAATTTTTGGAAATGCAGGTGATCCTGGTTTGGCAGTAAATGATGCTGCATTAGATATTGAACATTGGACCGGCCATACAGGATGTGTTATACTGGCTCCTCATTTAACCAAACTGCATAAAAAGGATGTTGGGTTACCTCATTACGATGATGCATCAGAAAGACAAAAGCTTGATGGTATGTGCTGGAAGGATGAAAATGAATTATATAATGACGGAGGTGCTTTTAAATTAACATGCCGCGATGATAGAGGGGTGGTAGTTACCTTAATTGCCGATAATTATTACGGATATACAAAGAAAGAGATAAAAACACAGATCAGTTATTCAGCAAATCTTTTTGGTTTAGTGGAAGAGGAACATGCAGGTGGTGCTATTGCTTTTCCAAGGGGTAATATGACTGATAAACTATTTGGAAAATCATTTACAGCAAAGTTTAATAAAAAATATACTTTTAAAGATACTGTAAGTTTACTGGGTAAGAGCGTGATTGTATACCCCGAAAGTTATGCTGTTGATAAGAATTATCCGGACATCATATATATTCCTGAACATGCTGATATAAACATTAATAAAAGCAGAGTAAGCTGGATATATAATGGCAAAGAATTTTCTTTAAAATTATCGCCAGGTAAAGTATATGTTCACCCTACAGGGCATAAATTTCAGCTGGTAAAGCATCCTACACAGTCGTTATGGCGTATTATTGATACTTCACCCGAAGGTGTTTTTTTACATAAGCCATGTACTGTTTCGGGAGGTGGAAAATCAGAGATTTCAAAATCTCTTCAGAATGCAATTAAATATGGCCCAACATATATTCAGGACTTTGAAGAGGACGCTAAATTGGCAGATGTATTGATAAATTATGATTTTTCACATCGTTGGAAGAATATCCGACCGGATGCCAGTCCTTCAAGACCATTTCTGAGTTCTAAAAGAACTCTGGGGTCGGCCGTAAAGTTACTTACTACATCCGACCAATATAATGACGAGTATAATAAGTTTTTAGATAGTATGCCTGTGCATATTCGAACTTTAGTTTTGTACATAAAACGGCTTTACAGGAGTGATGAGGAAACGGGTGATTGGAAAGATGCTCTATCCGTAGAGATTATTGGTGGACGTAAAGGTACAGCGCTGATGTATAATAATAAAAAAATAATGGCCAGCTATCTGCGCATCGGGTTTAATCAGGAGGGGAGCTGGTTTCTCCATAAGCTAAGATCCGACTTTATTCCAAGTTTAAAAATTCAAATGGAGGATGATATTACGGCCTCTATTACATTGCCATCTAATCGTCTTAAAAATTTGAATTCTGAATATTCAAACAAGAGTGTTAAACTGGTTTCAAATTGTGAGCAGTATCTTTTTCAGCGACCTGATGAAGCTGTTGTTAGAGGCTATGATAAGGAGGCCGAACAAGATATTGTTAAGGACAATACTTTCTTAACCAATTATGAACCTTTAACTAAAGCAGATGCTGTTGAATTGTATGAAGATGCTATTAATTTTGATAAATATACTCAACCTGTTAAAGATCTAATAACAAATGTTGTAGAGAGCGATAAGGATGGATATTTTGTTGTTCCGTCTCATACACGTATTGTTGACGGAGAACCAACAAAGAATCCGAGATACCTTCAACGTAATGTCAATACCCGGGAAACTCTTGATACTTACCTTGCTGAAGTAGGAGTGAGGCTGTTTAGGAAAATAAAGAGTAATGCTTCTGTTAACTATCCGGTAAATGCAGTATTGCCGGGTCGGAGGAATAATCCTGCTGACCGCAAGAACGGTATTCGAGCGTTAAGTGTATATAATCCAATTCATTATCAGGAGTTACCTGAACTATTCATGGATTTCATATGTAGTCTTACCGGTAAGTCGCCTTCAACAACAGGAGCAGGGTCTGAAGGTGCTTTAACCAAAGGGCCGTTTAACATGCTGGTTCCTACAACCGATTTGAATAATGCACTGTTGTCTTATATCTTGACCGAATATCAGGGCTTCAGCTCAGCTGCCGGTTACGTTGGTTCAGAAAATCGCTTTGATCATGATATAAGTATTCTGGTTCCTGAAATTTGGGCACGACTTGAACCTGAAGATCGTGATGCCAGAGAGCTTATTAAGCATGAGTGTCTTGAAAAGATGGAGGATTTTGAATATAAAGGAGAGATGGTGTTTGCCAGTAGATTAGGATACCGTATTAATGAAAAATTTGCTTTCAGATGTATGAACAGGCTGTTTGATGAACCTCTGGCAGTATTTAATGAGCGTATGCTTAAGCCTGAACTTCACGGAATGGATGATTATGTGGATGGAATAAATAATGTTGTCGAAGCACATAAGAAAGTAGCACTAAACTATTTTAAGGATAATAGTGTCGAATCTGCCATTCCACCATTGAAGATATTACTGAATATAATGGCTTACGGTAATTATGAAGGAAAAGACATTAGCGATCCGAAACTAAGAAAATACTTTGAACGGGATTATGTGATCAACAGTGATTGGTATAAAGAAAGATTAAAATTAAAACAGCAAAAAGATATTCATTTCCATTCTCATCAGGTTGAATATCTTAAAAATTTTATGGATAATAGGGATAATTCAAGTTTGGTAAAAGAGATGAATCTTGAAGAACAACTAAGTAAGGCCAATGCATTATTAAATCATGCAGAATCTGATGGTTATTTAGACGAATTGGTTGGTACTATTGGAGCCGATCCATTATTTAAATAATAGGAATTGCAGAACAGTCATTAGTTTTTTCCACATAAATAGAGGCTGCAATAGAATAATGAATTTAGAGGTTTGCGTCATTGCGAACGAGGTATAGCTTGTCCCGACGTGGCGGGAAGTGAAGCAATCTCTGTTGAATATCAACAGATTGCTTCGTCCTATCGTCCTCGCAATGACGAAAAAGTAAGGAGTTTTCATCCTGAAACTAATTAGGGAAAAGCTGTCTTTTGGTGAAAAGTGACAGCTTTTTTTATGAACAGTTTTCATTTTATAAAAAAATTCCTAACTTGTGTTCATTAACCAAAAACCACAAGACATGGACATATCTGATGTTACGAAACGTGTAAAAAATGTAGTAGTTGAAGTTCTTAAACTGAAGTCGCCTGACATTGCCGATGATGCGAACTTCATATTTGATTTAGGGGCAGACTCTATGCAAAGTCTTCAATTGGTTGGAGCATTCGAAGAGGAGTTCGATATTGAGATGGATGAAGACAAAGCATTAGAGATTCAAAGTGTTTCTGATGCAGTAAAATTTATAAGTACATATTTGGAGTGAAAAATCCCTTGTTTCTTCCCGTATTTCGCATGCCGACATTACCCCTCTTTTTTCAATTCGTGATCTGTATTAAAGAATGGTTCTCTGATAATTTTTATTAAATCAGGTACTCACTGGCAGAGTATTGTTTTCTGTTTTGATAATTTTCATCTCAATTTATTTAGTCTTTCTAAAACATTTTTTGTTAAATATTAACCCTATTTACTATGAGTAACAGAGCTAAACTTCACCAGAAAAACCTGGAAAAAATTTTTTATCCCGATTCAGTAGCCATTGTAGGTGCTAATAAAGTAAAGGGAACAGTTCCTTACGATATAATAATGAGCATACTAAATGCCAATTTTAATGGGATTGTCTTTCCTGTAAGTCCACGGGAGAAATTTATTGCAGGTATTAAATCATACAAATATGTTGTTGACATTGAAGATCCGGTTGATTTGGCTATCCTGGTTTTTCCTAGTGCTGTATGTCATATGGCTCTCGAACAATGCGGCAAAAAAGGTATTAAAGCAGTAATAATCATCTCTGCCGGATTTAAAGAGATAGGTGGTGTTGGTATTGACCGCGAAAACCAACTTAAGGCAATTGCTAAGAAATACGATATGTCATTCATAGGTCCAAACTGCCTCGGTGTAATTAATACTGATTCGCGCTCTCTCCTGAATGCATCGTTTGCACGCCAAATGCCTGAAGAGGGTCATATTGGTTTTCTTTCTCAAAGTGGTGCCCTTTGTACCGCTGTCCTTGATTATGCTCGTGCCAAGCACATTGGCTTTTCCAAATTCATAAGTTTTGGAAATAAGGCTGATATAAGCGAAATAGATCTTATGTATTACCTCATGAAGGATGATAAAACAAAAATTATTTTGCTCTATCTCGAAGAGGTTAGTAACGGACTCGCTCTACTTGATGCTGCCCGGGAGATAATATCTAAAAGCGGAAAGCCTATTTTGATTATTAAATCAGGCAGAACAACGGCAGGTGCTGCAGCTGCAGCATCTCATACGGGCTCATTGGCAGGTAGCGATGAGGTGTGTGATGCAGCATTTAAACAAGCTGGAATAATCCGTTGCAACGATCTCGATGAGATGTTTAACAGAGCTATTGCTTTTGCTTATCAGCCGGTTCCAAAAACAAATAAGGTAGCTATTATTACTAATGCCGGTGGTCCGGGAGTTCTTACTACAGATGCAGTTATTAAAAATGGTCTTAGGATGGCTAAGTTCTCGGATGAAACTACAAAAATCTTGAAGAAAAGTCTGCCTTCTACGGCCAATATTAAAAATCCTATTGATGTTATTGGTGATGCCAGAGCAGACAGGTACAACGTAGCTATGTCGGCCACTTTTAAAGATGACGATGTGGATGCTGTTTTTGTAATCCTGACACCACAATCGATGACTGAGATTGATCTTATTGCCCGTGAAGTGGCCAAAGTGTCGAGTCATTACAATAAGCCGGTTTATGCTTCATTTATGGGCGAAGCCGATGTATCTGTTGGGATTGAAGTGTTGCAACGTAATAAAATACCACATTATCAACTTCCTGAATCAATGGCTGATTCACTTAGTTGTGTGTTTAAATTCCATAATGATATGGGTAAGGCTATTTCTCCGATTGATTTTTCTGACATGAATAAGGAAAAAGCTCATACAATTCTTGAGGCAGCTATTAAAGACAACCGTAATTATCTTCCCGAAGACGAAGCTTCTCAGGTTCTTGGAGCTTATGGTTTGCCAATGCATGCCAAATATGTAGTTACAACCCCAGAAGAGATTCCGGCAGTGGCTAAAAAAACAGGATATCCTTTGGTGATGAAGGTAATTTCTGACGATGTAGTACATAAGTTTGATGTGGGTGGCATTGTTCTTAATATTACCTCTGAAACTGAAGCACAAGAAGCTTTTGCTTCAATAACAAATAACGTTAAAAAACATATACCCAAGGCTGTAATCAAAGGAGTTTTAGTAACCAAAATGATTCCGGCAGGAGAGGAAGTTATAATAGGGATTAAAAGAGATCCGTCATTTGGTCCGGTAATCATGTTTGGCCTGGGAGGGCTTTATGTTGAGATTTTCAGGGATGTAAGTTTCAGAGTAGCTCCTGTTTCACCCGAAGAAGCTACTGCCATGATGGAGCAAATAACGGCTTATCCAATATTAAATGGAGCAAGGGGCAAACAACTTCGCGATATCAATAGCATCAGGGAATGTATTTTACGACTCAGTAAGATGGCTCTTGAATGTCCTGAAATACAAGAATTAGATATTAATCCACTTATTGTTTTAAATGAAAATGAAGGTTGTTTTGTAGCCGATGCCAAAATTATGCTATGATGCACTTTTTTATTAAACCATACATTAAATCTATTTTTAAACTATGAATTTTTTATTGAGTAATTATAAACTTTAAATCTTAAAAAAAACATCATGAGACTACTTATTCACGAAAACTATCTTGCATTAAGCAAATGGACAGCCTATTATATAGCTGCCAAAATCAATGAAGCCAATCCAACTGCCCAAAAACCATTTGTCTTAGGATTGCCAACAGGCTCTTCACCCATAGGAACTTATAAGGCATTAATTGAACTATATAATGAAGGAAAGGTCTCTTTTGAAAATGTAGTTACTTTTAATATGGATGAGTATGTAAATATTCCTGAAAACCATCCTGAGAGTTACCATACATTTATGAATACTAATCTCTTTAGTCATATCGATATTCCACACGAAAATGTAAATATCTTAAACGGAAATGCCAAAGACCTGGAAAAGGAGTGTATCGATTACGAAGAGAAAATTAAAAGTTATGGTGGTATAGACCTTTTTCTGGGAGGCATTGGTGGTGATGGTCACATTGCTTTTAATGAACCCGGATCGTCTCTTACATCAAGAACAAGAATCAAAACTCTGACCGATGATACGATAATCGCTAATTCTCGCTTTTTCAACAATGATTTAAAACAAGTTCCAAAAACTGCGCTTACCGTTGGTGTGGGAACTGTTATGGATGCCAAAGAGGTGGTTATTATTGTTAATGGTTTTGCTAAGGCTAATGCTTTACAAAAGGGTATTGAAGATGGCATTAACCACATGTGGACTATCTCTGCGCTCCAGCTACATCAGCATGGCATGATTGTTTGTGATGAAGAAGCCACTTTGGAGATGAAGATTAAAACTGTTAAGTACTTTAGGGATATTGAAAAAGACGTTATCAACTCGTTGCCTGAATAGTATAGATTGTATAATTTTATAATGGTGTAATGGTATAATTATATCATTGAACCATTGTATCATTACATCATTATATCATTGAACCATTATATCATTGAACAGAGTATATGAAACTAAGAAATCTTACATCAGAAGAGATAACCTTGCTTAATGCACAAGGTTGCATAGCAGATGACTGGATGAATGTGGTTGTTAAAGAAATGTTTCATCCAACATATGTTTGGAATGTTAGATTCGAAGGGAAAAACATTTTAGGTGTTTTTGAATCGGATTCCAACAAGCAAGTGGCTTCATCTCAGAAACCGGGTATCTATAACTCACGAATTGCTAACTGTGAAATAGGAGATAATGTACATATCTCACACGTTAAGTATATGAGCAATTACGATATTGGTGACAATTGTATCCTGGAAGACATTGGGTCACTTTCCGTTACAGGGATGACAGCATTTGGCAACGGAACAGAAATAGAGGTGCTAAATGAAGGAGGTGGGCGTACACTACCTTTGTTCGATAAGCTTTCAGCACAAATGGCATGGTTAATGGTGCAGTGCCGGCATGATGTGTCTCTAATAGACTCATTGCAAAATATTGTCTCTTCTTATACCGAAACGAAAAAATCTGATAGGGGTGAGATTGGCGCAGATGTTATGATCCGTCATTGTACATATATTAAAAATGTAAATATTGGGGATGGTGCCTCTCTTTTAGGAGCTAAATATCTCGAAGAGGGTACTATCAAAAGTTGTATGGAGGCACCTGTTACGATTGGAGATAATGTGGTAGCCAAAAAGTTTATCGTTCAGGAGGGTTCCTGTATTGATGGAGGTGCCTTGTTAACAGAGTGTTTTGTAGGACAGGCGGTACAGATAGGCAGACAATTTTCGGCAGAGAATTCAGCTTTTTTCTCCAATTCGGAATGTTTTCATGGTGAGGCTTGTAGTCTGTTTGCCGGTCCGTATACCGTAACACATCATAAATCAACACTGTTAATTGCCGGTCTTTTTTCATTCTATAATGCCGGCAGTGGCACTAACCAAAGCAATCACATGTACAAACTGGGTCCCATTCACCAGGGAATTGTTGAAAGGGGCTCCAAAACAGGTTCTTTCTCATATATGCTATGGCCCTCTCGCGTAGGGGCATATTCAGTAGTGATGGGGAAGCATACCGCTAATTTTGATGCCGGTAATTTCCCGTTTTCATACATAACAGAAGAGAAAGGTAACAGCATACTAACACCTGCAATGAACCTGTTTACAGTGGGTACAAAACGTGATATTAAAAAGTGGCCGGCAAGAGACAAGAGGAAAGCTTCTGTAAGGTACGACAGTATAATCTTCGACCTTTTCTCGCCTTACATCATGGAAAGGGTAAATAGTGCCATTAGTATACTGAATGATTTGTATCAGAATACTCCAAAGGATCAGGAACAGGTGTATGTGAAAGGTTTATACATTCATCGCTTAATGCTGCGAACCTGTCGTAAATATTATGAGTTGGCATTTAAAATTAGTATGGGAGATGGTATTCTCTCTTTAATCGACAATTTATCCTCCCCACTTTCACTGTCTGCCATTAAAAACCGGGCTAAGATGCTTTCTGAAGAGGGAACAGGGGAGTGGCTTGATGTGGCAGGATTGTTTATGCCACTTAAGCAGCTAGAATTAGTAATGAGTGATGTGAAAACCGGTAAGCTTATTACTGTTGATGAGATAAATGGACGAATGGCCGAGATAGAACAGCACTATACGGATTATAAAAACAACTGGTTCAGAAAACAACTTAATGAGAGATATGGCATTGACCTATTGGATATTTCTACTGATCAGATTTCAAAAATCATTGAAGAGTGGAAGGTTAGCAGTATCAAACTAAATAATATGATTTTAAAAGATGCTGAAAAAGAGTTTGATTCAAACAGCCGGATTGGTTATGGGTTCTTAAACACTCCCGCGATCGTAGATGCTGATTTTGAAGAGATACATGGTTGTTTTGAAGATAATAAATTTGTTGCCGGTATAAAATCCGAAAACCAATGGATTGAAGAGAAAGCTTTGGAAATCATTAGCAAAATGACATCGGGAATGTGAGCCGATTCCGGGTTCAAGATTTTAATTTTAATTATTTTTACGGTTTAACACCTGACAGGTTTTCAAAACCTGTCAGGTGTATTTGATTATAACCAGTCATTGTAAGAAAACGAAGATAATGACATCACTGCGAGGAAGAATAGCCTCGTCCCAAGTATCGGGAAGGAAGTAGTTTCCTTACAAAAGATATTTTGACTTGACACTAGTGGATTTACGGCTTACCTGTTTTATTGTTTACTCCACTGGCGTGTAGGGATTACATCCACTACAAACAATATATAACCCAAAAAATATCCTCCCATAACACTTTTTTATTGAATAACTATATAATTTAGTTAATAAACTACATGAAATAGTTGCATAACTATAAAATATAGTTATATTTGCATTATAAACTTTGGGTTATGTACCTTTTGTTATGAATTCTAATAATAAAAAAGATGAAGAAACTGACACAAAAAGAGGAGGAGATAATGAATTTCTTTTGGGACAGAGGCCCAATGTTTATCAAAGAGTTAAAGGAGTTCTATGCCGAAAGTAATTTGCATTACAATACCCTTTCAACTATTGTTCGCGGGTTAGAAGAGAAGGGTTTTATCAACCACGAACAGTTTGGAAATACACATCGGTACTTCGCTGCTACAACTAAAGAGAAGTATCGTAAAGGCACTTTGGGAAATGTGGTTCAGAAATATTTTAACAACTCCTATAAAAATGTAGTTTCACTTTTTGTTGAAGACCAGAACCTCTCACTCGACGAATTACGGAAATTAATAGACGATATTGAAAATAGTAAAAATGACTCAAAATGAATCTGTTTTTTGCATATCTCATAAAATCGTCGGTTAGTTTGACACTCTTTTACATTGTGTTTAAACTAACAGTTAGCCGTGATAAAATGCACTCGGTAAACAGGTTTGTGTTGCTGGGAGTTTTAATTGTTTCTGCTATTCTTCCATTGGCTGACATTCCTGTTTTTCAGGAAATTCCGGTTATTTCTAATATTGATGTTTTTAGGGAGTTTGTGGTAGTGCCTGTTTATAGTGTTGCACCTATTTTTGAAAAAGTTCAATCATCTCCTGTAACAAAAAGTGTTGATGTAAATCCTTACCTGGTATTTTATATTTTTATTATTTCCTTGCTGTTTATTCGATTGCTGATTTCTACAATTCGGGTTATGAAAATAATAAGAAATTCAGAAAAACGCCAGTTTAGGCAAATTATTTTGGCGGTTGTAAAAGACTTGATTCAACCATTTACATTTTTGAAACACATTATTATTTCTGAAAAAGATTTTACTGAAAACCGTGAGATTATTGTTACTCACGAATATGCACACATTAAGCATTTGCATGCAATCGACTTGTTGATTTGCGAGCTTTTTACTGCACTTCACTGGTTTAATCCGTTTATGTGGTTCCTGCGCCGCGACCTAAAATTAATACACGAGTTCCAGGCCGACCAGGCCGTTCTGAATAATGGCATCGATGCAAAAAAATACCAACTGTTGGTTATTGAAAAGTCCATAGGCGAAAGACGTTTTGCCATGGCAAACTATTTTTTACAAAAACCAATTTTAAAACGATTAGAAATGATGAAAAAGAAAACTAAAAACCACTGGAAAGGGGTGAAGCTGATTCTGTTTATCCCTGTGCTTTTATTGCTTTTACAAGCATTCGCCAGACCTGAGATAATTGTTGAAAAAGCAAGTGTACTTGTTCCTGTTATTACACAGCAGGATGAAGCTGAAAGATGGTTGGCTATGTGGAGTTTTAGAAATAAAGAGTTTAAGCTTATTCCAAAGCTGGAGCTGAATATTTCAGAACTAAATCAAAAGCCGAATAATGTATTTATTATCCTAATGAATAGTTTTGATAATTATTTAATTGAAAATGAAAAAGCGAATAAAGCGGATATTAAAAAGCTCGTAAAGGATTTTTTAATCGGCAATACGATCAAAGGAGAGGCTGCCCCTGATTATGTTGAGAGGGAGTTTCCGAATGTGGGAGAAGTGAGAATATCACAAGGTGTAATACGTTATATATTTGACAGAGGTAGCTCATTAGGAGCGATAAATTACACTATGCGTAGCATTGGTGAAGCATTTCTTGAAGTGCGTCAGGGTAAAGCAGAAAAATTATTTGGTGAAGACTATTTTCATCTCACTGAAAATAACCGTAAAGTGATTAATACAATTGTTCCTCTTAATTTTGCTATTAGTGATAGAGCTATAAAACCACCGCCACCACCAAAAAATAAATTAATTGCTGACACATTATCTATAACCATAATGGCTGATGATAATTTAGAGACCACTAGCAAGAACGTACAAGAGTTTATAAAAAAATATGGAGGGGAACACTCTATTGTGAATATTATAGCTAAAGAAGGTGTTTCCGAGGAAGAAGTTGATCAGGTAAAAGAGGTATTGAGAAAAGCAGGAGTTACAAAAAATAATATCAAAATAATGAAGTAGTTAGTATCTTAAAGAATTCAGGTATTTTAGAAACACAAAGCTGTCTTTGAATAAAAGGCAGCTTTTTTCGTTTCTTTTGAGAGAAAAAGGCTGAAAAATGATGTTGTTACGTTCTCTTTTTCTACTTTTGGCTTGCAATACTTAATAGTATTTGATTGAATGAAATATCCATGACGATTAAGGTAAAAGGAGTAAGGTGCAAGGAGATGAGATTCCCCTCTTGGGAGGGGGAAGGGGTGGGTTATTTTTGAATATGTATAAAAAGAAGGGTCTATGTTGTTTATGGTGGGTAATAAAAGTCGTGCCTTATTTTTGTCTTTCATTTTTGCCTTGATGCAAAAACGAAACAAAAAAATCAAGGCTTCTTTCAGATAGCACTTTCCATGTGTATAAAGATTAAGTTTCCCGATTAAATCGGGATGAAAGAGACCGATAAATAACATAACAACTAATTTAGAATTCGCGTTAATTAGTGTAATTCGCGGACAAATAAAATCTTAAACATGAATTTATCCACTATATTCAACATAGAGCCAAAAAGAATGATTATAGGCCACTAATGCACGAAAAAAAATAAAAAAACTCTGTGTCTCAGAGTCTCTGTGTTAGTTATTTAGTAAATTATAAACAGATGAATATTATTAGTTTAAAAATATTAGGGAAAAGCCGGTTTGTTCTACTGTTGGTTTTTAGTTTTTTGTTTATTGGTCTTGCTGTAGCTCAAACAGAAAGCTCAAAAATCATTATTGAAGGAAAAACCTTTTACCTCTATAAAGTAAAAAAAAGTGAGGGGTTATACCGCATCAGTAAAAACTTTGGGGTTACACAAAAAGAGATAATTGAAGCCAATCCCGGAGTGGTGGACGGATTGAAAGACGGACAGTTGCTTAAAATACCGGTCATAACCGGTCGTAACAGTACAGATGATGAATTAAAAGGTTCAGGTAAGTATATCTATCATACTGTAGAAAAAGGACAAACAGTATTCTATTTATCACATAAATATAAAGTTACTAAAAGTGTTATTTTTGAAAATAATCAGGGTAGTGAACAACAACTGCTCGAAGGTACAATAATAAAAATTCCGGTTGATAAAATAGAAAAAAGTCCCGAAGACACTGGGAGCAATGGGTTTGTTATACATAAAGTTCGTTCAAAAGAGACTCTGTACGGATTGTCAAAAAAATACAATGTGCAGCAAAAAGATATAATTGCGTATAACCCGGCATTGAAAAACGGCGTTTTACCTGTTGGGTCTTTTTTGAGAATTCCTGTTCGTAAACCCGATAATAAAAAGGAACATACAACAGATACCAGTAAAGAGACAGTAACACAAAACAGAACGGAAATCCTGGAAGATGATAAATATGAGTACTATAAAATTCAACCGGGAGAAACACTTTACAGCATTGCCAAAAAACTAAATGCTAACGTTCGTGATGTTGAAAATGCAAATAGTGATGTAGATAAAAACAGTCTTCCTGTCGGTTTTATGCTTAGGATTCCAAAATCAAGTATTCATGTCAAGAGTGTAAAGCAGATATCAAATAAAGATGATCTGTTTATTAAGCATAAGGTAAAACGTAGGGAGACACTTTTTTCAATATCACGTAAATACAATGTTGATATTGATATTATTAAGAAAGTTAACTCTACTGTTAATTTAAGCAGATTAAAAAGGGGAACAATCCTAAAAATACCTACCCCAAAATGGTTTGAGGAGGTTTATTATCATGAGGAAATTAAGAAAAAAGAGGATGAAGTATTGGTGCAAAAAACAATCAAAGACAGCATTGCTTATGCTGATTGTGTTTCGTATAACTATTATGCTATGCGGCCAGTATTGAAGATCGGTTTACTATTGCCTTTTAATGTTGCCGAGAGTCACAGAGCAAATATAATTACAGAAAAAGATGATGACGGAGAAATTGTGGAAAAAGAGAGGGATGAGAAAATAATATCCAATAAATCAAAAGTTTTTGTAGAGTTCTACGATGGTGTTTTAATGGCATTGGATAAACTTAAAAAGGAAGATACAGATATTGAACTGTTTGTTTATGATACAAAAAGTGATTCAACCGATAAAGTAACTGAGATACTTCAGAAACCGGAAGTAGCAAATCTTGATATGATTATTGGGCCTGCATTTGCCGTTAATCTGAAGCCCGTAGCTGATTTTGCCAAACTTCATGATATCAAGCTTGTATATCCCTTTTCTACAATAAACCCTGAGTTAGAAAGTAATCCGAAAATGTTTCAGGTCAGTCCGGTTGACACACTACTTTTTAGTGTTATTGAGCAGGAGATTCTGAAAAATATTAACGGGAAAAGAGTAATCGTTATACGTACGAATGACAATTCGGAATATGAAAAGAAACTAAGCAACGATATTAAGGAAAAGATCTATTGGAACAACTTTAGAAATGGTGTTCAGCCTGATTATGTTGAGTTTAAATTTATACAAGGTGAGCTTAACGGACTGGAAGAACTTTTTGTTAAGGATGTTGAGAATGTAATTATAATTCCCTCAAAAAATGAGGCTTATGTTAGTGGTATTGTAACAACGCTTGCCGGCATAGTAAAGAAAAAGAAGATTAATGCCACACTTTGGGGACTGCCTGACTGGCTCAGGTTTCAGTCATTAAAGCCGGAAGATGTTCATCAATTGAACGGACACATATTTTCTTATTACAGAATGGATTATACTAATACAGGAACACAAGATTTTATTCGTAAGTACCGTGAATGGTATAAAACAGAACCGATGTCAATATCACCATACTTTCAGAAAGCAAGTGTAAGATCTAATTTCAGCCGTTTTGGTATTTGGGGATATGATGTGTCGTATTACTTTATTAATGCTCTTAAAACATACGGCACGAGCTTTGAATACTGTCTTGATGAATATAATCCCCATCTAATTCAGTCTGATTTTAAATTCAAACGGATATCAAATTGGGGGGGTATGTTTAATACCGGATTGTTCATTCTTAACTTTACTCCGGATTATGAGTTAAATGTTCATAAAGTTGAGTGAAGAGAAATTATACAATGTGAAATTACAATAATTGTTTTCGCGTTCAATTTCAATATAGTTACAACTAACCATTAATCATTAATCATTAATCACTATTCTTAAACAATTTATTATGCATATGAAAAACATTTTTAAAATAGAGATTCTGTTGGTCTTAATAACAATTTTTGCTTCATGCGAAAAACCAATACCCAAAGATCTCACAAAAGAGAATTTGATACCTAAACCTACCAAACTTGTTGCAACTGGGAGTTCGTTTGAGTTGGAAGATGAAACAACAATCTATGTACAGAGCGGTAATGAGGCAGTAAAAAAAACTGGAAATTATCTGGCTAATCTATTGAAACCGGCCACAGGATACCCTTTTAATGTAAAGGAATCAGATGAACATGAAGATGATGATGCTATAAATCTGATACTTGACAAAAGTGCTGAAGAGCTAGGTGAGGAGGGGTATCTTCTTATCATTAATGAAGGATACATTGAATTGAAAGCTTTAAATCCTGCAGGACTCTTTCGTGGTGTTCATACACTGCGGCAGCTATTACCGGCAAGTATTGAATCGGGTGAACTTCAACAAGATTCATGGTTAATAGCAACTGGTTCCATCGAAGATAAGCCGAACTATGCATTCCGAGGTGTAATGCTGGATGTTGCTCGTCATTTTTTCAGCGTTGATGATGTAAAAAGATTTATCGATCAGATTGCAGCTTTTAAAATTAATGTATTGCACATACATCTTACTGATGATCAGGGGTGGCGGATTGAAATAAAGTCGTGGCCTAATTTAACAGTTCACGGCAGTAGTACACAAGTAGGAGGGGGTAAAGGTGGTTTCTACACTCAGGAGCAGTATTCTGATATTGTACAATATGCACAAGACCGATATATAACTATTATTCCTGAGATTGATATGCCAGGTCATACAAATGCTGCTTTAGCTTCATATCCTGAATTGAATCCTGATAACAAAGTAAAAGAGTTATATACAGGTACAAATGTAGGCTTCAGTACTTTAATGACTAATAAAGAGATTACTTATCAGTTTATTGACGATGTGATTCGTGAAGTAGCAGCTTTAACTCCCGGTGCTTATATTCATATAGGTGGAGATGAATCTCATGCAACAAAGAAAAAAGATTATATCCCATTCATAAACAGAGTGCAGGAAATTGTTAATTCTCACGGAAAACAAGTGATTGGCTGGGCTGATATATCTGCTGCGAAACTACAACCTAATTCTGTTGCACAGTTTTGGCAGCAAAAACCAGATAATGCATTGGAAGCGATTAATCAGGATGTCAAAATAATTATGTCAACTGCCAGCAGAATGTATATGGATCTGAAATATGATTCATTAACTCCTATTGGATTAACATGGGCTGGAATGATTGAAGTAGATAAGGCTTATGACTGGAATCCTGAAACACTGTTTGAAGGAATAGGTAAAGAGAATATTCTGGGGTTTGAGGCTGCTCTCTGGACCGAAACAGTGAAAACTACAGATGATATCGATTATATGGTTTTCCCTCGTATGCCGGGTTATGCCGAAATAGGCTGGACTACACATAAACGTGATTGGAATGAGTATAAAACCCGACTAAGTACGTTTAAAGAACGCTTCGAATATATGGGAATTAACTTTTATAAATCTCCTAAAGTATGGGGTGACGAGTAAGAGGGATATTTGAACCACACACCTGACCTCAAAGGTCATTTATAGCTAGAAAAATCATAATTCAATTCTGAAGGAATTGCATATAGAAAGAATGCATAAATTAATTTGCAATAAGTAGGGAAAATTATATATCTTTATTGCTTAGCTAATCACTATATTTATTATGAACAAAACAAAAACAGAGAGCTATGTATTAGGAATATTGGTAATATTTCTAATACATAGTTTGGGTTAAACTATAGCCACTTAGTATGCCTTATTGTGAAGCACAAAGAAGAAATAAATGAAATTGGGTTGCGTTTAGCAAGTAGTTACAGGGCATTTTATCGAACTGCTATCGTATCAAATAGAATCATATCGTATCATCTGTATCGAATATTTATCGAATAAAAACGAATCATATCGTATCATTATGTAAAAAATGATACATTTGTGATATGGAAAATTTAGTACACACATTTAGGATAGATATTGATTGGGAAATAATCAGACTGATTAGCCATATTGATAGATTTGATGCATCATGGACTTCGATAGAGAAAAAGGAAGGACAAAGCTTAAAACAATTAAAATCAATAGCGACAGTAAGAAGTGTTGGAGCTTCAACACGGATTGAAGGTTCTAAAATGTCAAATGAAGAAGTAGAGGTACTGCTCAAAGAAATTGATATAACAAAAATTGAAGATAGAGATTCACAAGAAGTTGTTGGATATTTTGAGACCTTAGATTTAATATCAGAATCATACAATGATATAAAAATAAATGAAAGTGGTTTAAAAAATCTACATAATATTTTGTTAAAACATAGCCAACAGGACGAATGGCATAAGGGAGATTATAAGCAACATAGTAATGCAGTAGAAGCAAAATTACCTGACGGTACAAGTCATATTCTCTTTAAGACAACAGAAGCAGGTTTTCAAACACAAGACGCAATGCGACTCTTGATTGATTGGTATGACAGTGACAATAAAACTCATCCATTGGTGAAATGTGCTTTATTTGCATACGATTTTGTTAGCATTCACCCTTTTCAAGATGGTAATGGAAGATTAAGTAGATTGATATCAACACTATTGCTTCTTAAACACGGATATAAATGGATTCAATATGTAAGTTTTGAACATGAAGTTGAAAGTAGAAAAACAGAGTATTATCGAGTTTTGAGAAGTTGCCAAGCACAACGTCCCAATGAAAATGTAACTGAGTGGGTGAACTTTTTCTTTGATGCCCTTAAAAATATTCAGGAACAGTTAATGAAAAAACTTAAAATTAGTGGAATTGAGACAAAACTATCTCCGAGAGAGAAATTGATAATAACGTTTATTAGCAACAATGCGGGTTGTAAATCTGGAGAAATGGCAAAGAAATTAGGAATACCTAGCCCGACTGTAAAGAGAATATTACCAGATTTGATAGAAAAAAACTTGATTGAAAAATATGGAACAGGACCAGGAACAAATTATTCAATAAAATAAAAACGCCCTGTAACACGCTATAAAGCCTATTAAAACAGGCTTTATAGCAATTCGTTACCACAAATAGAAAAAAAACTATGACATGTTAAAATTTTTAAATAAGCCATACCCTTTCAACGATGATTTAAGACATAATGCTAAAATTATTCTTTTTATTAGTTTTGGTGTTTTAGCATTCTTGCTGATTTTTCAACCGATTGAAATTGGCACTTTGTCAACAAAGAAAATTTTCTATTTAGTGACGGGACTTGCAATTTCTACATTCCTGGTTTTAAGCATAAATTTAATTGTCTTACCAAGTTTATTCCCAAAAATATTCTACAACAACAGATGGAATATAAAAAGAGAAATTATTTGGAATTTATGGATTTTGCTTACAATTTCGTCGAGCGATTTTCTGTTTTACACTCAACTGTTTGGGGTGTTAGATATTCGTTTTTCTGATATTGTGAAAATTATTTTGTTGGGTTTTCTCCCGGTTGCAGTTCTTATAATTATTAATCAGGAAAGATTACTACGGTCTCATTTAAAATCGGCACAACAATTAAACAAAAAGTTAATTGAAGGTAAACAGCAAAAAGAGAAGCTAATTCATTTTGAATCTGATTACAAAAAAGACAATCTTTCCATCTCGCCTGACTCATTAATCGTTATTAAATCGGCAGACAATTACATAGAAGTGTATTACGAAAGTGAAGGTATGGTAAAAAAGCAAATGATTAGAAGTTCATTAAAAAAAGCTATTGAAACCGTGAACGAATTGGACTTTATTTTAAGATGTCACCGGACTTTTATAGTAAATACAAATCATGTAAAAGAAATTCAAGGCAATTCACAAGGTTATAAATTATACTTTGAGAACCTTGATTTTCCTGCTTTGGTATCTCAGAAATATATAAAAGCATTAAAGAGAATATTTAGGCTCGCCTAATTCGCCACTAAAATCACCCTATTCACCACTATTCTCCCTACACATCCCTTTTGAAAAGGTAGTAATCCCTGAAATTTTTTTGTGCTTCCCTTCCGGCTTAGTTTTGTCAATAAATAATGATAAAACTTACAAATATGAAGTTAAAATCCACCGCAATTATTTGTGCATACAATGAGCAATATAGAATTGCAAATATTCTTAAAGATGTGTGTGAAACACATTTTTTCAATGAGGTTATAGTGATTAATGATGGTTCGAAAGACAAGACAGGTGAACTCATTAAAGAATTCAAAAAAACAGGTGACATTATAGATGTTCAATTGCCTAAAAATAAGGGGAAGGGATTTGCTATGGCAAAAGGTGCAGAACTGGCAAGTAATGAATATCTGGTTTTTATTGATGCCGACCTGTCGAATTTTACTGCCGAACATGCCAACAAATTATTGCGCCCGGTATTAAATGGCAAAGCTGATATGGTTTTGGGGCAACCTTCTGAAACTCTTATCCATCCTGATATAAATCCTTTTAAAAGTCTATCCGGTCAAAGAGCACTAAAGAAAATCGACATCCTGCCAATTCTCAAAAAAATGGAAACTGCAGGATATGGCGTTGAAACCTTAATAAATATGCACTTTAAGGCAAATAAAAAAGTGGTAGAATATGTTTATCTGAAGAACCTTGTTCATCCCACCAAGTTTCAAAAAACAAAACCCCATAAAGCCATAATTGAATTTATAATGGAGGGCTGTCAAATTGTGGCAACCACTTTCTCAAATTTTAATATGGCTGCAAAATCAAATAGAAATAGAGTGCTAAACATTTTAAGTATTAACAGTTAAAACATATTATCATGAATATCCTATTGATATATCCACAATATCCAGATACCTTTTGGAGCTTTAGACATGCCTTAAAGTTTATTTCAAAAAAGGCGGTAAATCCACCTTTGGGTTTGATAACCATTTCGTCGATGTTACCCGTAGAATGGAATAAAAAGCTAATTGACCTAAATATCGAATCACTTAAAAATAAAGATATTTTATGGGCTGATTATGTATTTATTAGTGCAATGAATGTACAATTAGAATCGGCAAAAGAAATAATTGAAAAGTGCAAATCGCTAAACAAAAAAATGGTAGGTGGTGGTCCTTTGTTTACGGAGGAGCCCGAAAATTTCGAGATGGTGAATCACTTGGTTTTAAATGAAGCAGAATTGACTTTGCCCGGTTTTCTAAATGACTTGGAAAACGGAAATCCAAAACATATATATCAATCAGAAGGATTTGCAAATTTATTGGACACACCAATTCCCGATTATTCAATGGTGAAATCCTCAAAATACAATACAATGAATTTGCAATTGACCCGGGGATGTCCTTTCAACTGTGAGTTTTGTGATATTACTGCTTTATTTGGACATAAAGTAAGAATTAAATCAACCAAACAGATATTAAATGAGTTGGAAGCAATTTATACAATAGGGTGGCGAAAAAATGTCTTTTTTGTTGATGATAATTTTATTGGAAACAAAAAGATTCTTAAAAATGATTTATTACCCGCTATAATAGAGTGGATGGAGAGTAAAAACTTTCCTTTCAGGTTTTCAACTGAAGCTTCAATTAATCTGTCAGACGACGACGAACTAATGGAGTTAATGACAAAAGCAGGATTTTCAACCGTTTTTATTGGTATAGAAACAACCGAGTTGGCAAGTTTGGTTGAATGTGGGAAAGTGCAAAATACTAACCGAGACCTTATACAAAGTGTACATAAGATTCAGGAGTATGGCTTAGAAGTGAATGGAGGTTTTATACTTGGTTTCGACAATGATTCGCCATCAGTGTTTCAAAAACAAATTGATTTTATTAGAGAGAGTGGGATTATTTCTGCAATGGTTGGATTATTAAATGCCCCAAAGAAAACCCGGCTTTATAAAAGGTTAAAACAGGAAGGTCGTATTACAAGTGAAACCACTGGCAACAATACAGATTTCTCTCTAAATTTTACTCCCAAAATGGATAAAAGGATTTTACTCGATGGTTATAAAAAAGTAATTAAAGGAATTTACGGGGGAAAAGAATACTACATGCGGGTTTTGGATTTTATTAAACGATTTACTCCAAATCAGAAAAACAGAGTAAAACTTACTTTGAGTCATTTCATTGCTTTCTTTCGCTCTTTTATAAAGTTAGGTATTTTAGATACACACAGAAAATACTATTGGAATTTGTTCTTTTGGACATTATTTAACCGCCCAAAATTAGTACCGTTAGCAATTAGATATTCAGTTTATGGGTTTCACTTTCGTAAAATTTTTAAAAACATATTATAGATAAAATATTATATCATGGATAAATTAAAAATTGGAAATTTAACAGTTAATATACCTATTATTCAAGGAGGTATGGGTGTATGTGTTTCACTATCAAATTTAGCAGCAGCAGTCGCAAATGAAGGGGGCATAGGTGTTATTTCTGCTGTTGGCATTGGAATGACAGAACAGAATTATAGAAATAATTTTAGAGAAGCAAATAAAAGAGCATTAAGAAAGGAAATTAGAAAAGCAAAATTAAAAACAAATGGAATAATAGGAGTAAATATAATGTTGGCAGCATCTGATTTTGATGATTTGTTAAAAATATCACTTGAAGAACATATTGATATAGTATTTATTAGTGCCGGATTACCCTTAAAGAAACCAACAAACATTGAGATTTCATTTTTAGAAGAAACTAAAACTAAAGTTGTTCCTAAAATATCATCTGCAAGAGCAGCAAAGTTAATTTTTAAGCATTGGTCAGAAAAATACAATAGAATACCTGATGCCGTAGTTGTAGAAGGTCCATTATCGGGAGGACATTTGGGCTTTAAGAAGAATGATGTTGTTAACCCTCAAATACCACTATCTACAATTGTGAAAGATACAATCAAAGAGATAAGTTTTTTTGAACAGAAATTTGGTATAGAAATACCCGTTATTGCTGCGGGTGGTATCTACACAGGAAAAGATATGTATGATATAATGAATATCGGTGCAAAAGGCGTAAAAATGGGAACAAGATTTGTGACAACTAATGAGTGTGATGTTTCAGGAAAATTTAAACAACTATACATAGAAAGCACAAAAAATGACTTGACCATTATTGATAGTCCTGTTGGTCTTCCTGCTAGAACAATTAAAAATGATTTTGTTAGAGAAATACAACAAGGTAAACAAAAGCCTGTAAAATGTCCTTGGAAATGTTTAAAGACATGTGATTACACAAAAGTTCAATTTTGTATAGCAGAGGCATTATTTAATGCAGCACAGGGTAAAATGGATAATGGATTTGCATTTGCAGGAACTAATGCTTATTTAGCCGAAGAAATTTTATCCGTAAAAGAAACAATAAATCAAATAAAAGAAGAGTATTTTATAGAAGAACAACTACATATTGAACGGATTGAAGCATAAAACTACTGGTGGTAACAATGTATAAAAATAATAGCCGAAATGGCAGTAAACTCAAGGGTTGTAGCCTGCTTCAACTTCATTGTAAATTGAAAGTTTTGAATTCCGAAGTCGGCTACTATTCTTATACTGAACGTTACCTGCAATCCCCCTACTGTCGAAAAAAGTTGAATTTTTTAGCTAACGGGTGTATCTT
>CBDUZZ010000037.1:0-44131 GCA_965371855.1 uncultured bacterium | reverse complement strand
AAGCGGCTGCAAAGTAAATACCATTATTCTGGCTTTCCAAATGTTTATTTCAAATATTTTCCTTAAAAAACCTTAATTTCTACAAACGTCTTGAAACTACATATATTAAGGAGTGTTCTTTTGTATTTTAAATACAAAACAGGTCATTAGATTAGCATACCATATAATCCATTAATACCTCAATTTTGAAGATTTACTGCAACAATAAACTGAAATAAATATATATATTTGCGAAATAAACTTACATAATAAGATCCATATTCATATGAGTAAGAACATTGTAATAATTCCTACATACAACGAAATAGAAAATATAGAATCTATAATAAATGCTGTATTAAAGCTTTCTGTAGAATTTCATGTTTTAATCATTGATGATAATTCTCCTGATGGCACAGCTAAGAAAGTTAAGAAACTCCAGGCTCAATATCCTAACAAACTTAACATCATTGAAAGAAGTGGTAAATTAGGACTTGGAACTGCATATATTATGGGTTTCAAATGGGCTATCGACAAAAAGTATGACTATATATGTGAGATGGACGCAGACTTTTCTCATAATCCTGAAGATCTGATCAAGCTTTATGAAGCTTGTGAAGTGAACGGAGCAGACGTGGCAATCGGTTCCCGCTACATTTCAGGAGTGAATGTTGTAAACTGGCCAATAGGACGTGTTCTTATGTCATATTTTGCATCTGTATATGTAAGATTAGTTACAAGGATGAAGATTATGGATACAACCGCCGGTTTTAAATGCTATCGAAGAAATGTTCTTGAAACCATCAAACTAGACAAAATTAAACTAAAGGGATATGCTTTCCAGATAGAGATGAAATTTACTGCATGGAAGTATGGTTTTAAGATTGTTGAAGTACCAATAATTTTTACAGAACGAAGGGAGGGTATTTCAAAAATGACTGGTGGGATATTCAGGGAAGCAATATTGGGTGTAATCAAGATGAAAATCAGCAGTTTCTTTAAAAAATATGAAATTTGACATTTATGCTAATTCTACCTAAATTAACAAAAAATCATTTCAACAATAAAAAACCTGTAATATGTCAACAACATTAATAACCAACGCTACAATAATAAACGAAGACTCACAAAAGAATGGGAGTGTATATATTATAGATGGAATTATTGATAGAATAATTTATACGGGGAATGAATTGCCTACAGCCGATAATACAATTGATGCAACAGGAAAGATATTGATTCCCGGAGTTATTGATGACCAGGTTCATTTCCGCGAACCCGGACTAACACACAAAGGAGATATCTATTCCGAATCGAGAGCTGCTGTTGCGGGCGGTATCACTTCTTTTATGGAGATGCCTAACACCAAACCTCAAACAATAACACAAAAGGCACTTGAAGACAAATTCACTATAGCTGCTGAAAAATCATTTGCCAACTACTCTTTTTACATAGGAGCCACCAATGACAACATTGATGAATTGATAAAAACAGATCCTAAAAGAGTTTGTGGAATAAAAGTATTTATGGGTTCTTCAACCGGAAACATGCTGGTTGATAATGATGAATCATTAAGTCGTATTTTTGCGGAATCTCCGGTTTTGGTAACCACACATTGCGAAGACGAAACAACCATCATAAAGAACACTGAATATTACAAAAACAAATTTGGTAACAATATTGCTTTCAAGTATCATCCTAACATACGCTCTGTTGAGGCTTGCTACATATCATCATCCAAAGCAGTGGAACTTGCAACAAAACACGGAACACAATTACATATTTTGCATCTTTCTACCGAAAAAGAACTTTTGCTTTTTGACGACTCAACACCTTTAAAAGATAAAAAGATTACTGCAGAAGTTTGCGTACATCATTTATGGTTTACAGATGAAGATTACGACAAATATGGCAGTAATATTAAATGGAACCCGGCAATAAAAGCCCGCTCAGACAGGGATGCATTAAGAGAAGCGATAAACTCCAACAAACTGGACATTGTAGCAACTGACCATGCCCCTCACACTCTTACTGAAAAAAATAATTTGTACTTCAACGCACCATCTGGTGGCCCTCTTGTACAGCATTCATTGATTGCAATGCTTGAAATGGTAAACAAAGGAATATTCAGCTACGAAAAAGTTGTAGATAAAATGTGCCATGCCCCTGCCACATTGTTCCGCATAAATAAGCGTGGCTACATCAAAGAGGGGTACTTTGCAGACATTGTCATTATAGATCCCGGTTCATCATGGACAGTATCAAAAGAGAATATTTTATACAAATGCGGTTGGTCTCCATTCGAGGACACGACCTTCTCGCATAAAGTAACTCATACTTTTATTAATGGCACCCTTGTATATGAAAACGGGCATATTGATGAAGATTTCAGAGGCGAACGACTGACTTTTCTTCGATAATAACTATGAATTGGGAATTACGAGTTGAAAATGAAAAATCAAAGAAATAAATTTTTCCACATGAGATTTTTGTTTGTTTTAATAATTATCGCAATGGTCGTCAGTTGTTCTCAGCCGTCAAATAAATCAAAAGCGGTTTCAAACAAAGACATCCCCGGTGTGATGCTGGCAGATACGATAAGCTACCCTGTTGTAATTAAAAACAGTGACTCAACAGACACATGGACTGAGGATTGCCTAAGACCTCTTGATCGCAAAAAACTGATAGATCAGATATTTGAATCTATATATTTAAACAATGCACAAGCATACAGCTATCTTGACAACAAACCATTATCTATTAGTGACATAAAAGAGCTGGAGCAAAGGGAAGACTTTTCACGAGATAAAGTAGGCAAACTACAATTTTGGGAAAGTTGGTATTTTGATGAAAAGAATCAGACATTTACAAAAAAAGTTCATGCAATATTGATAGCTTATGAAGCTCTATCGCCTGAAGGTGATCTGAGAAATTACAGAGCTGCATTTTATATAAAAACTAATAATTAGTCGGCTGTTCTCTATCTATACGGCAATTAATGCGGCCTTAGTCAAATGAGGGTGTCCAAAAAGAAAAAACTTGACGTCATTGCGATGAGGAACTGCCTGTCCCGAACATCGGGAAAGAAGCCCGCCTGACACCATTAAAAGAAATTTAAGCCGGGCAGGCAATCTGTTGAATTACAATAGCTTTGTTTTGTGAGATTGGAATAACGACTTTTTGGACAGCCTCATGTATTACTATAAATCCCAAGGTGATTTGCTAACCACATAACGGGCGGTATGTCGGCTGACCTGTGAATCTATCACCTCTTTTCCTTTGAGCATATTACCAATTGCCTCATCTGTGTAATGTCGTATCGACACAAGCTCAAGATCATCGTTATACTTCACACTATACTTTTCAGACAACTCATTAAGCAAATTATCCAAAGCATCCATTCTATTAATACAAACAGAGAAATTTATAGCAGAGTTATGCATCAAATTTATCTTAACTCTTTTTTTGCTAAACACTTTAAATATCTCACTTAAACTATCCTCCACAATAAATGAAAAATCCTTTGGAGAGATAGTAAGAAGTATTTGTTCTTTTTTCAGAATATAAACAGGAGGCAACTCAATATGACCTTTCAGGTTATAAATTTTCGTTCCCGCAGAAGAGGGATCTGAAAAAGACTTAACAAGCAATGGTATTTTTTTATTCTCCAATGGTTTAATCGTCTTCGGATGAATAACCTTAGCACCGTAAAATGCAAGCTCAATTGCTTCGCGATATGACATTTCATCAATCTTTTGAGAACGAGGATACCACTTTGGATCAGCATTTAAGATACCCGGCACATCTTTCCAAATAGCAACATAATCAGCATTAAAAACATAACCAAAAATGGCAGAAGTATAGTCAGACCCTTCCCTACCCAAGGTTGTTGACAAATTATTTATAGTTCCTCCAATAAATCCCTGCGTAACATAAACCCGGCTATCATTAAAAGAAACCTGCTCTTTTATCAGACGTTCCGAGAGTGTCCAGTCAGTTTCAGCATCCCTGTACTGATTATTGGTTTTTAAAACCTTACGTACATCTAACCACCTACTGTCAATATCGATATAATTAAGGTATGAATTAACAATATAAGTTGAGAACATCTCACCATAAGGCACAATCTGATCATATTCAAAATCATAATTCATTGATGATGGCTCATCCAGTTTTTCCCTCAACTTGTTGAACCAAATATCTATCCCTTGCTGATATCCGGGAAAGTCAGCAAAAAGATCATTCATCACTTCCTGATGTTTACTCTTTACCTCTTGATAATATTGCAAACACTTCCCTTTTTCACCGTTAAAATAAGCTTTAACAATACTTTCCATGGCATTCGTAGTCTTCTCCATTGCCGAAACTACAACCATCAGATTATCATTAACCGGCTTAACTATACTACCCAGTTTTTTAACTCCTGCGGCATCTTTTACTGAAGCACCACCAAACTTATATACAATCATTACAGGTTAGTTTTTAAAGTTAAAAGTTCATAAAGTTATCAAAATTCATAATAGCGACGGGGTGACTCCTATAATTTTTAAGCAGTCACCCCGTCGAAAATTCCATAATAATAATATTATTTTTTATTCAATTCTCTTATTTTCGAGATAGCTGCTTCAGCAGCTTTGACAATAATTGGCTTAGTAGGTGCTGATGTTAATAACGGATGTGAGCCCATTTGCAACGAAATAAGTTCATAAACAGTTATATTTCTCTGTACTGCCAATCCAATTAAATTAATTATCTCTCCGGCAGTTTTGCCACCCCATACTTCACCCCCTAATATAGAGCCGTCTGAAGGAGACACATATAATTTAACAGTCAATGGGAAAGTACTTTTCAACGTTGCCGGATGCTTATCAAAATCGCTGAATTTAGCCGATATTATTTTGATGTTAGCAGGGATAGCACTTTTTTCATTCAATCCGGCGGCAGCCATAGTGAAATCATGTATTTTAGTTGAAAATATGCCAATAGTTCCCGTAAAACAGTTTTTAATCTTTATACCGAATAAGTTATATCCTAAAACACGGGCTTCAGCGGTCGCTGTAGATGCCAGCATAATATTATCAATTCTACCGGTTATAAACCCTATTGTTTGAGAACAATCACCTACTGCAAAAATATTTTCTTCAGAGGCACGACCATAATTATCAACCATTATTGCACCAACTTTATTTATACTCAAACCTGCATTCTCAGCCAAACCGGTATTAGGTCGATATCCAACGGCAAAAATTACAGCATCCGCTTCTACAACGCTTTTGTCATTGAGCTGAACTCCTGAAACGACACCATTATCTCCTAAAACTTTCTCAACTAATATAGAAGTACGTACGTCAACACCACAATCTTTTAATACATTAGTTGCACTTTCGCTCAATTCATCCGAAAAAGCTTTTGAAAAGCAAAACTGTTCACTTTCAATAAGAGTAACTTTTTTACCGGGATTCAAAACCAACTGCTCAGCCATTTCGGCTCCGATAAAGCCACCACCAACTACTACAATGTTTTTTTTGTCTTTCAGCTCTTCTAGCATGTTACTAATGTAACTGTAGCTTTTTTTAACATAAAAAACATTTTTCAAATCATATCCGGGGATAAATGTTGCCTGAACATATTTTGAACCGGTAGCAAAAACTAACTTTTCATAAGAGTATTCATTACCTGATTCAACCTTAATAACCTTATTTTTTATGTCAACACCCATAACCTGGTCAGTAAGTACTTCACCACCCAAATCAACAAATGGTTTAGGCCCCATCACATTCTTATCCACTGAATCCAAAGAGTGAAACACATAAGGGATACCACAAGGAACCAGCCCTTTCTCTTCTTCACGAATCATCAATATCGATTTGTCCAGATTCTCTTTTTTGGCAGTCACTCCGGTTATAATCCCGGCAGGTCCTGCTCCAATAATTATCACATCGTATTTTTTCATTTTTTTGTTTTGTTTGACATTTAATGATATTATTCAATAATTTTCAAAGCACAAAGTTAGTGAGATTATTCTCGTTATGCAACACTATTTTTATTTAAAATAAATAAGTTTTATCGCACATTCACAGGTGCTGAAATCTAAATTATCAGATAAAAAATTCTTATTATTGCAAAAAAAAGACAAAGTGGAGTTAAGCCAACTCATTCATCATTACAGGTCATCAGCACTGCACAAGCAAATATTCGACGACCTGCAAGAAACTTCAGCACTTACGTTTATAAAAGGGAGTACAGGTTCTTTTAAGTCGATACTTGTTGCAACTTTTTTAAAAGAGGGGCCACATATTATCATAATGAATGATAAAGAGTCGGCTGCATTTTTTTATCACGATTTAGTGCAGTTGATCAATGAGAAAATTGTTTACTTTCTTCCATCATCCTATAAAAGAACACCTGACCAGGGAAGAAAAGATACTCAAAATGTACTGATGCGAACCGAGTCTCTAAATGCTCTTCACAACAGTTCCCATAAACTATTTATTGTAACCTATCCTGAGGCAATTGCTGAAAAAGTCATCTCACCCGAACAACTAAACGAGTATATTCTTAATATTAAATCAGGTGATAAGCTTGATACATCTTTTATTGTTGACCTTCTGAATGAATACAATTTTCAGAGGGTTGATTACGTTTATGAACCCGGGCAATATTCTGTAAGAGGAAGCATTATTGACATATTCTCATTTGCTAATGAAGACCCGTACCGAATAGACCTTTTTGGTGATGAAGTGGACAGCCTGAGGAGTTTCAATCTGGAAAACCAACTTTCAAAAGAAAGCCTAAAACAAATTGAGATTGTTCCTGATATTACCGGTAATAACATTTCAGGCTCTTTTGTCCCTTTTTCTTCCTTTATACCTAAAAACAGCAAAGTATGGATTGAGGATATTAAGTTTACCGGTGAAATACTGAATGCTATAAAAATCAAATTAGAATCTACCCAACCTCTTTACGACAACCCTACAGAAGAAGATATTTCAATTCCTTTGTCCGAAAAGTTTTGCTCTTCATCAAATTTCTTTACCCCTCTTACCAAACATAAAATCCTGACTTTTAACCCCACCTTTAAAATAGCAACTTCTGATGTAAGTGCTTACATATCACATCATCCATCTCACATCATTCAGGTAAACATATCACCACAACCTGTTTTTCATAAAAACTTCGATCTTCTGGAAAAGAATTTGACTGAACTGGAAGTGCAAGACTACAATTGCCATATTCTCTCTGACAATTCAAAACAGCTTGAACGCCTAAAAACAATATTTGATGACAAACAAGCAAGCATATCTTACAACGAGATAAACCATTCGCTACATGAAGGGTTCATCGACCATGACAATAAACTAAGCATCTACACCGACCATCAAATATTTGAGCGATACCATAAGTTTTCGTTACGTACCGAAAAAACAAAATCGGCACAACAGGCAATTTCCCTCAAAGAGATAAACAGGCTCAATCCAGGGGATTACGTTGTACATATTGACCACGGCATAGGCCGTTTTGGCGGACTTGTAACCACAGAGGTAAACGAACAGAAACAGGAGGCAATCAGACTCATATACAGGGATAATGATATCTTACTGGTTAACATTCATTCTCTTCACCGGATTAGTAAATACAAAGGCAAGGACAGTGCACCACCTAAGATAAATAAGCTGGGAACAGCCGTTTGGAAAAATCTGAAACAGAAAACCAAATCGAAAGTTAAAGACATCGCTCGTGAACTAATAGCCCTGTATGCTAAACGCAAATCACAACCGGGATTTTCGTTTTCACCCGAATCGTACCTTCAAACAGAACTTGAATCATCATTTATTTATGAAGATACACCCGACCAAATTACTTCGACCAAAGCAATAAAAAAGGATATGGAATCGGAAACTCCAATGGACAGATTAGTGTGCGGAGATGTTGGTTTTGGCAAGACAGAAATTGCAATAAGGGCAGCTTTTAAAGCGGTTTCCGACAACAAACAAGTTGCCATTCTGGTCCCCACAACTATTCTTGCCCTACAGCACTATACCACATTCAAAGAACGACTAAAAGACTTTCCTTGCTCGGTAGATTATATAAGTCGCCTCAGAAAACCCAAAAGTGTTAATGAAGCACTTAAAAAACTTAAAGACGGGCATCTGGATATTATTATTGGAACTCATCGTCTGGTAGGGAAAGATGTAGAATTCAAAGACCTTGGGCTTCTGATTATTGATGAAGAACAACGTTTTGGTGTTTCGGTAAAAGAGAAACTTAAAAACATACGTGTAAATGTTGATACTCTAACTTTAACAGCCACACCAATCCCCCGCACGCTACAATACTCATTAATGGGAGCCCGTGACCTCTCTATCCTAAACACTCCTCCACCAAACAGACATCCTATCAGCACAGAACTTCACTTATTCAACGAAGAGATAATCAAAGAGGCCATACTATATGAGGTTGAACGAAACGGACAAGTCTTTTTTATAAATAACAGGGTGCAAAATATTTATGAGATAGAAGCTTTCATTAAACGTATTTTGCCGGATGTACGGATTATTACAGCACATGGTCAGATGGAAGGAGCCAGACTGGAAAAAATAATGCTTGACTTTATTGCCGGAGAATACGATGTCCTGGTGGCCACAACTATCATTGAATCCGGGCTGGACATTCCTAATGCCAACACAATAATAATAAATAATGCTCACAATTTTGGATTAAGTGAACTTCACCAGTTAAGAGGCCGGGTGGGACGTGCAAATAAGAAAGCATTCTGTTATCTCATGGCTCCTCCATTATCAACATTAACACAGGAAGCACGACGCAGACTAAAAATAATTGAAGAGTTCTCCGATCTTGGAAGCGGCTTTAGCATAGCAATGCAGGATTTGGATATCAGAGGTGCCGGAGATATCCTTGGTGGTGAACAGAGCGGATTTATCTCCGATATTGGTTATGAAACATATATGAGAATACTTAACGAGGCTGTTCATGAGCTTAAAGAGACTGAATATAAAAACCTTTTTAAAGAAGAAAATATTAAAAAAGAGCAAGAGGCTCATACATTCGCATCAGATTGCCAAATAGAAACAGATATAGAGATGCGCTTCCCTGAAGATTACATTGAGAATATAGCCGAAAGGATGCATCTGTACCGTGAATTAGACAATCTTAACGAAGAAGATGAACTGGTCTCTTTTAAATCGAACCTCACAGACCGTTTCGGACCACTACCGGATAAAGCAAAAATATTGTTCAACATTGTTCGTATAAGAGTAATTGCAAAACAGCTAGCTATTGAAAAGATTATTTTTAAAAATAAAAAATTATATCTCTATTTTATTGCTAATCAAGAGTCATATTTTTATGAATCGACTCAGTTCGGCAAAATACTGCTTTGGTTACAAAACAACCCCACAATAGCAGAAATGAAAGAAGGGAAAGATAAATTATTTCTTTTTATCAAAAATATTAAATCAATAGAAGAAATAAAAACTCTATTATCTGATATACTCTCTTATACAAAAATAATTAAGCAGGAATAAAAATAAAATGAGTTACTTCATCGTTGAAATTAAGCATCTTTAAAGCTTTAAAGTTGCCTCTGTTTTCTCCGTCAGCATTTATTTGAACAAGTATATGATTTCCTTCAGGCTCAGTAAGCCTTTCCTTATCTTTATCATCAATCATTAACACAATATCTCTCGTTTCATCAGAATCTCCGGGTTCATGAAGAATAAACTTTTTATCAAAACATGATTCTATAACTGTTAAGTCAGTTTTTGACACAACAAAGTGAACACCAGATTTAATAAGAGCTTCTTTATAACTCTCCATCTTTTCCCGTATATACATATCTTCAGATACATCACGAATAATAATTTGTATAGAACTTTTCTTATTAAAATTCACTCTGGAACCATCAATTTCCATAAAAGTATATCTGCCATGAACATCCTGAATTCGGATTGTTTGGCACTTAAAACAATTACCTTCGTTTTGAAAATCTTCAAACAATCTTTTTACCACATCTTTGTCCTCTTCAGCAACAAAACTCATAAAAGGCTGAAGTAACACATCCTCAATATAATGAGTTTTAAAAACAACTTCAAGAGCCAGATTGTTGAGGTACTGTATCTTGCCATCGTTAACAATTACAATTGGCACCGGTGATTCGCTAATAAATTGACGATAGCCCCGCTCACGCTCTTTCTGTTCAACATCTACTTTATGTTTATAAAATGCCAGGTCTATACTAATACCCAATTCCTGTTTATTAACAGGCTTTACCAAAAAACCATATGAATTGGTTACAATAGCACGCTCAATTATATAACTGCTTGTATCAGAAGAAACATAAATAACCGGAATATCAAATTCATTTTTTAGTCTTTCAGTAGTCTGTATCCCATCCATTTCTCCTTCTATATGAATATCCATTAAAACCACATCCGGTTTAATATCATAACACATTTCAACTGCTTCTATTCCAGTTTGACATATTCCAATTAATTCATGTCCCAGGTCTTTCAAAAACATAGACAGAATGGTAGAAATAAACCTATCGTCTTCAACTATTAGTACCTTGCGCATTAATAATAAATAATTGTTCAACCAAATTCAAAAAAGCTATTCACTTTAAATAAAAACTCTTTATCTTTGTAATTATTGTTTTTATAACTCTAAACAAATTTCGTGAATTTAATCATTGATCAGGGAAATACCCAGACAAAAATAGGAGTTTTTGACAAATGGCAACTTATATATTCCGATTCATACAATATCCTTGATAAAAATAAACTTCAAAAATTAAAAGAAAAGCATAATATCTCTAAATGTATCCTCTCTTCTGTAATTAAAATGAAGAATAATCCGATATTGTCTAATCTCAAATCGGTATTTCCTGGATTCAAAACACTTACTGTAAACACACCTTTGCCAATAACAGTAAATTACAAAACTCCCGAAACTTTAGGGATAGATAGGATTGCAGCAGTAACAGGAGCATCATTTTTATACCCCCAAAAAGACATTTTAGTCATAGATGCCGGAACGGCTATCACTTATGAATTTATTAACAAGGATGGCATTTATACCGGAGGTAATATCTCTCCAGGAATGAAAATGCGTTACAAAGCTCTTAATCATTTTACAAGTCAACTTCCTTTACCGGTGTTTTCTGAACAAAAAGAGTTATTGGGAACTACAACAAACGAGGCAATTCAATCAGGTATACAATATGGGTTATTGTTTGAATTTGAGGGATATATACGCCATCTTGAAAAAATATATCCTGAAATCATAATTTTATTTACAGGTGGAGATGCAGATTTCTTTGTCAAAAAATTAAAAAAATGCATCTTTGTACACTTCAATTTAGTATTGACAGGTCTTAATCGAATATTAGAATACAATGAATAAAGTAAATAAGGTCTTTTTTATAATAACTATAGCTTTAATATTTACTATCGTAGATATCCATGCACAGAGTTATACTTTTTCTCCATACTCCAGATATGGAGTAGGAGATATTGAGCATCGCGGATACGGACGAAACACCGGAATGGGTGGTACAGGTATAGCATTACGATCCAATGAAAACCTTAACGATCTCAACCCTGCTTCTTATACAGCGATTGATTCTTCATCATTCTTTTTTGAGACAGGACTCAAAGGATTTTATCAAGATCTATCGACAACAAACAATAACGCAAGTTTCAGTGATATAAACTTCGAATATTTCTCATTAGGTTTTCCGGTTACCCGATGGGGAGCAGCTTCTATCGGTATCAGACCTTCTTCAGGCACAGGATATAATTTTGCAAATACTTCAGAAGATGAAAAACTTGGTAGCATATCACAAACAGCATACGGTACAGGATCAATAACAAGAGCTTATGTCGGCTTTAGCGGAGAAATACTAAAATTCCTTTCCGTCGGCGCTCACTTTTCTTATCTGTTTGGTAATTTAACCAGTGTAAATTCTATAGATTATCTTAATCATCCTAGTGCACTCTCCTATGGAAGAAGACAAAATATTCATGTGAATGATGTTTTTTTCGACTTTGGATTACAAGCTGTAATACCTATAAAAGAAAATAACTCTTTAACTATTGGAGCCACATTTAGTCCTAAAACACCACTAAGTGGATACTCAGAAGAATTAGTAGCTCGTGGAACAACCATTGAAATAGAAGGAGAACTTTTTGTTGATGCAGACACATTACTCTATAATAAAAGAGACTTTAGTGACAATGCATTAAAATTACCTATGTCGTACGGTTTTGGTGTTGCATACAATATTGAAAACAAATTAACCATTACAGCCGATTATCTTACTAATGGATGGGATGATATAACTTTCCCTGATGAATTTTCAAGCACCACTACCAGAACAAGATACGCTTTTGGAGTAGAATATATCCCTAACGACAGAAACCCAAAATCTTATATTTCAAGAATAAGATACAGGCTTGGTGGACACTTCCTAAACGACTATTTAGTAGTAAATAATTATCAGCTTGAAGACTTTGGCATAAGTTTTGGGGCAGGTTTTCCATTAAAGCGTTCTAAAACGTCATTAAATGTATCATTCGAATTAGGGCAAAGAGGCACAACAGACTATAACCTGGTTAAAGAAAAGTATTTTAATATATATTTGAATATTACACTTCATGAATTTTGGTTTATGAAGCAAAAGTTTGAATAACAACTGTTTTTATATTAACAAAAATAAAAAACCTGAATATCATGTTAATTAAATTTTCAAGATTAATAGTATTAGGATTATTAATTTCAGCAGGAACTTCTTTTGCACAGAAAGGGGTTGAAGATGGATCCAAATACGGTCACGGAGAGGATAGCATAAATTGCAAGAAAAACCTCTCATTATACAGTGAGTATTATAAGCAAAAAAGCTATTCTGATGCTTTAGTATATTGGCAAAAAGTATTTGATGAGTGCCCCAAGTCAACATCTAACATATACTCCAACGGTGAAACAATGTACAAAGCTCTTATAGGTAAAGAGAAAGACCCGGTTAAAAAAGAGGAGCATTATGTAAAGTTGATGCAAATATATGACCAACGTATTAAGTATTTTGGCACATCAAAAAGATATCCAGAACCATACATTTTGGGTAAAAAGGCGCTTGCAATGTTAAAATACAAAGGAGATAATTACGAGGTTATACAAGAAGCATTTCAAATATTAAATAAAGCCATAACTGAAAGAGGAGTAAAAGCCCAGTCTGCTGTTATCATTACCTTTATGACTCTTACAGTTAACAGATATAGAGACGGAGATATTGACGAAGGAGTTGTTGTTGAGAACTACAATACTGCAACAAATATTTTAAACAAAAAAATTGCTACTGCTAAGGGCGACAAGAAAATTGAGTATGAAGGATACAAAAAGATGGTCGATAAACTTTTTGCAAAAAGTGGTGCCGCAAGTTGTGAAAACATTGAAAAAATATTTGGCCCGCAATTGACTGAACATGCCGGTGAAGAGGAGTGGTTAACACGTATAAACCGTCTTCTTGCCAAAAGTGACTGTGGTGAATCTCAACTATTTTTCGAAACATCAGAACTTTTATACAAAATTGAACCGTCAGCATCATCAGCTTACGGCCTGTTCAAAATGAATCTGAAAACAAAAAACATAGAAAATGCAAAGCAATATCTTAAAGAAGCTATTGAACTGGAAGAGGACACTGATGACAAGACGAGATATCTGACCAAACTTGGATTACTATATCTGTCAGAAAAGAGATATTCTGACACTAAATCTATATCCTTAAAAGCAATCGCATTAAAACCTGATTGTGGAACTGCATATATTCTTATCGGGAAAGCCTATGCTGCCGCCTCAAAGACTTATGGCAAAAATGCATTTGAACATAGCACTGTTTATTGGGCTGTAGTTGACAAATTCATTAAAGCAAAACAGATTGACCCGGCTAAAGCAGACGAAGCCAATGACTTAATCCGCATCTATTCTGCACACTTCCCCAACAAAGAAGAAATATTCATGCAACCTGACGTAAACTTAGGAGGCACATACAAAATTGGAGAATGGATTAACGAAACAACAAAAGTTCGTGAAAAGAAATAAACCTTGAAACCATATTACACATACAAGGTTATTAACATATTTGATACAGCAAGCTTTTTCCTGTTGCTTGCTGTATCTGTTTTTTTTGTTTCTTGTAAATCAAACAACCCGGAAGAGATTAAGGCTTTAACAGAGCAGCAAGATGCACCTAACATTACTATTGAAGATCTTGAAACAACCATGCTTGATTCAGGTCGAGTAAAACACCGGCTGGTAACTCCCCTATTAGAACGTTACAGCAACATTGAAGAACCATACGACTATTTCCCTAAAGGACTACTATTTCTATCATACAATAAAAATGGGGAGGTAGAATCTCAAATAAAATGTAATAACGCCCGTCACAGCACAAAAGAAAAACTTTGGGAACTTAATAATAATGTAGAAGCAATTAATGCCAAAGGAGAGATATTAAACACAGAACAACTTTTCTGGGATCTGGAAAAAAAACTCATCTATTCAGATAAACATGTTAAAATAACTACTAAAGCTGATGTAATAAATGGTATTGGTTTTGAATCGAAAGACGATCTGTCAAATTATACCATTAAAAACATTACCGGAATAGTTGAAATTGAAGACTAGAACAATTCTATTTTCATAAATGAACGAACTAACAATTATCATCTTCGCACTTCTATTTTCTGCCTTTTTCTCGGGCTGCGAAATGGCATATATTTCATCCAACAAATTACTTATTGAGCTCAACAAAAAAAAGCTTCCTTTTCTCGGAAAAATCATTAACAGATTTATAAAAAACCCTTCTCTCTTCATAACTACATTATTGATTGGAAACAATGTTGCTCTTGTGGTATACGGTTTACAAATGGCCAAATTAATTGAGCCTGAGTTAACAATATATATTCAGTCAGATACAACGGTCTTACTTCTACAAACAATAATATCTACAATTATTATTCTTGTAACCGCTGAATTTTTACCTAAAACGCTATTCCGTATAAACCCTATACTAGTTCTTAATCTGTTTGCTATACCCCTGTTATTCTTTTATATACTGTTTTATCCTGTAAGTATTGCAACAATATTTATCTCCAGGCTTATCATGAAAAGCGTAGCAGGTATAAATTTACCTCCTAAAAAAAACGTGCTCCCCTTTGGACGGGTTGATCTTGACAATCTACTTTCCCAGCATGAAAAAAAGGATAAAGAATCAACAGACGTACCTCAAGAGGTAAAACTACTTAAAAATGCTATTGATTTCTCTAAAATAAAGATACGGGAATGTATAGTTCCACGCACCGATACCGAAGCTATCGAAATTAATGAAACCCTTAAAGAGCTACAAAAGAAATTCGTAGAAACCGGTTTCTCCAGAATATTAGTTTACAAACAAAATATTGATAATATTATTGGTTATATCCATGTTTCACAAATGTTTAAAAACCCTAAACTGTTGAAAAATATTATCAGCCCAATATCAATTGTACCGGAATCAATGTCAGCCAACTCCCTTTTGAAACAATTTACAGATGAAAATAAAAGTATTGCCTTGGTTGTAGATGAATTTGGTGGTACTGCCGGCATTATTACTCTTGAAGATATTTTGGAAGAAATTTTTGGAGAAATAGATGATGAACATGATTCTTCTGATCATATTGAAGTGAAAATTAACGATAGGGAATACAAATTCTCCGGCAGGCTGGAGATAGACTATATTAATGAAAAATACAACCTCAATTTGCCGGAATCAGCAAATTATGAAACAATTGCCGGAATGATCCTCTATTTTTTTCAATCCATTCCGAAAATAAATGACGAAATTACCATTGAATCTTTCACAATTAAGATACTTGAGGCTACTAATTCCAAGATTAATTTAGTAAAAATAGCTTTGTCATTATCTGATTAATAACAATTTAATAATATTAATCACAATATTTTATTAATAAAAAAAAGTAACCTTTATGCATAAGCTTTTTTTTGTATATTCGTAGCCTGAAAAATTAAGCATATTTATATAATAATTATTAAGAATTAGAATGGCAACGTTACAGAAAATTAGAAACAAAGGAGGAATATTAGTAGCTGTTTTTATTGGATTTGCACTTATTGCATTTCTACTTACTGACTTATTAAGCTCAGGAAATACATTATTCGAAGGCTCCCAACAGCAAGTAGCAGAAATAAATGGCACCTCAATTTCAATTCAGGAGTATCAGGCTAAATTAGATGAACAGGAAGAGTTTGTGAAGTTACAATCAGGCCGCTCGTCAATAGAAGAGCAGGAAACTTATAAGATTCAAGATCAGGTTTGGAAACAATTGATCTTCGAAACAATCATGAATGAAAAAGCTACTGAATTAGGGCTTAAGGTAACATCAGAGGAGCTTCTAACTATGATTACCGGTAAGAATGTTCACCCAATTATCCGTCAGGTTTTCACTGACCCCCAAACCGGTATTTTCGATCAGGCACAACTTATAAATTTTCTTAAGCAAAAAGACAATGATCCCAGATCAAGTTTTTTCTGGAACTTTATTGAGAAACAAATCATTAATGAACGTATTAATGAAAAATACACTTCACTCCTTAAAAGAGGAATGTATGTAACTACTTCTCAGGCTAGCATAGAGGCTAAAGCAAAATCGCGCAAAGTGGATTTTGAATTCATTGCTAAACGTTACACTTCGATTCCTGACAGCGCTGTGAAAATCACTGATTCCGAAATTGAAGATTATTACCAGGAGAACATAAATAATTTCCAACAGGATGAAACACGTGACATCGAGTATGTTTCTTTTGCAGTTACCCCATCAGAAGAAGACAAATTAATGGCAGAAAAATGGATAACTAAAGTCATGGGTGTTTTTGGATCTAAAGACACTGACCCTGCTCAATATGTAAAAATGAACTCTGATGAACCATATATTGAGCGTTATTTTAAACCGGAACAACTCAGTCCCCAACTTCAGGATTTTATATCAGATGCTAAGATTGATGATTTGTACGGACCATATCTGAAAAATGAGTCTTATAATCTTACAAGATTAGTAGATATAAAACCTATGCCCGATTCGGTTAAAGCACGCCATATACTTCTTAGAACAGGGGCTTCACTTGAAGAGCTTAACGCAAAAGCTGACAGCCTGATTAATTTGCTTAATAAGAGTGTTGATTTTGCAACTCTTGCAAGAACAAACTCTGAAGATCCGGGTTCTGCCATTAATGGAGGTGATTTGGGATGGTTTAAAGACGGAGCAATGGTTAAACCATTCAATGAAGCCTGTTTTAACGGAAAAAAAGGTGATATCGTAAAAGTTGAGTCACAATTTGGAGTACATATTATAAATATCCAAGCCAAAGGAAAACCAACAACCAAGTACAAGATTGCTACTCTTGTGAGGGATATAACATACAGTTCCAAAACTTATCAAAATGTTTATTCACAAGCCACAAAATTTGCAGCGCTTAATAACACACCTGAAAAATTCAATAAAGCTATTGAAGAAGAGAATCTTGTTAAACGTTATGGAAGAGGTATTAAAACAACAGATAGAAATATTGGAACTCTGAAATCACCCAGAAGTTTGATAAGATGGACATTTGAAAATGAGATAGGAGACACATCACCAATATATGAATTTGGCGATGAATTTATTATTGCAGTTCTTACGGGCAAAACAGAAAAAGGTGATGCTCCGTTAGCTAATGTGAAAAATCAAATAAAAAGAGAACTTCTAAAAGAGAAAAAGGCAGACATAATCATTGCTGACATAAAAAATAAACAAAAGGGAATTACGGACATGCAACAATTAGCTGATAAGCTAAATATAAATATCCAGGAAGCCGAAGGTATCAGTTTTGTTGACCAGCAAGTTACAGGTGCAGGTATTGAACCAACCTTAGTGGCATTAGCTGTTTACAGTAAATTGGGTGAAATATCCACTCCTTTAAGAGGAAACAATGGAGTATTTGTTGTTAAAGTAAATAATGAATCAACGATAGAAGTTAATCCTGAAATGGAAAAAACACAACTCCAACAAAGTACCAATTACAAGATAGATTACAGCATATTTGAATCATTAGAAAATGGAGCTGAAATAACAGATAACCGGATTAGGTTTTACTAAGTAATATCTTTTATAAAATTCTACAAAGCGATACTCAATTACGGGTATCGCTTTTTTTATTCTCATACAATCAACATTCAGTTGATCGGCATTAGCAACTCCAGTATACTTGTTTCGGAAATACAAAATACCAGTAAACAAGTGAAACAAAGCTCTTCTACATTATATTTTCTTCCAAAATGTGAATAAAAAAGAAAGACTAATTGGTTTTGAAATTTATCTTTTTAGTCAACTTTTGATTGTTGATAAGATTTTATCTGGCTGTACTACCGCGTCTTAACCTGTTAATACGGACAACTTCCAGCATTTCGAAACAAAAAAAGTTTGTCAAAAAAACTATCTATAGCTATATTGCACATAGCTAAAATAAACATTCACAACATAGTTAAAAAACAATTTATCAACCTACTAACACAAATCATCACCATGACAGTAAAGACCATAAACCTAAAATCTGACAAAATGAAAAAAGCGTACACCCATGACGAAGCCTTTAACTCTTCTCTGGAATATTTCCAGGGTGATGAGTTAGCTGCCCGTGTATGGCTAAATAAGTACGCATTAAAAGATGCAAATGGGAATATCTATGAATTAAATCCTGATGATATGCATTGGCGATTGGCTCGCGAAATAGCCAGGGTAGAGAGTAGGTATCCAAATCCGATGTCAGTAGAAGAGTTGTATGGATTATTTCAAAAATTCAAATACATTGTACCACAGGGAGGCCCAATGTCAGGTATTGGTAACAATCAACAGATTGCTTCTCTTTCAAACTGTTTTGTTATAGGAAACGATGGCATTGCTGATTCATACGGTGGAGTAATGAAAATAGATCAGGAGCAGGTTCAGTTGATGAAACGCCGTGGAGGCGTAGGTCATGACCTGTCACACATACGTCCTAAAGGGTCACCGGTAAAAAACTCAGCTATTACATCTACAGGTATTGTTCCTTTCATGGAGCGTTACAGCAACTCAACAAGAGAAGTTGCACAAGATGGCAGACGAGGAGCCTTAATGTTAAGCGTATCAATAAAGCACCCTGACTCGGAGCAGTTTATTGATGCCAAAATGGATCAGGGCAAAGTTACAGGAGCCAATGTTTCTGTTAAAATTGATGATAAGTTCATGGAGAGTATTACTGAAAACAAACCTTACAATCAACAATATCCTGTCGACTCAAAAAATCCAAAAGTAAAAAAGCAAACAGATGCAGGTAAGTTATGGAATAAAATAGTTCACAATGCGTGGAAATCAGCAGAACCAGGAATATTGTTCTGGGATACTATTATCCGCGAATCTGTTCCTGACTGTTATGCTGACCTTGGATATCGTACTGTCTCAACAAATCCTTGTGGCGAGATACCATTATGCCCGTACGATAGTTGCCGGCTTATCGCAATCAACCTATACTCTTATGTAGAAAATCCTTTCACAGAAAAAGCAAAATTCAACTTTGACCTTTTTAAAAAGAATGCCGGATATGCTCAACGCATAATGGATGACATCATTGACCTTGAACTGGAAAAGATTGATGCCATAATAGCAAAAATAAATTCTGACCCGGAACCGGAAACTGTCAAACGCGTTGAAATAGAATTATGGGAAAACATTCGCAAAAAAGCTATTGAAGGACGACGCACAGGTGTTGGAATAACAGGCGAAGGTGATATGCTTGCTGCGTTAGGATTACAGTATGGCAGCGATATTGCAACAGATTTCTCTGTTGAGGTACACAAAACACTGGCAATAGCAGCATATAAGTCGTCAATTAATATGGCAAAAGAGAGAGGTGCATTTCCTATTTATGACCTTGAAAAAGAGCAAAATAATCCTTTTCTTCAGCGTCTGTTCAAAGCAGATGAGTCACTCGAATCTGAAATGAAAAAATATGGAAGAAGAAACATTGCATTATTAACCATTGCCCCTACCGGAACTACAAGTTTAATGACACAAACAAGCTCAGGTATTGAACCCATTTTTCTTCCTGTGTATAAACGTCGAAGAAAAGTTAATCCAAATGACCCCAAAGTTTCCGTTGATTTCACAGATGAAGTAGGTGATCATTGGGAAGAGTATGATATATTCCATCATAAGTTTGTAACATGGATGCAAGCCAACAACCACGATGTAGTTAAAAAGTACACACCGGAAGAGATAGAAGAGCTCGTTAAATCATCGCCATACCACAAAGCCACATCAAATAATGTGAACTGGCTAAAAAAGGTTCATATGCAGGGTCTAATACAAAAATGGGTTGATCATTCTATAAGTGTTACAATTAACCTGCCGGAAGATGCAACAGAAGAGTTAGTGGGCAAACTGTATATTGAAGCCTGGAAAAGTGGATGTAAAGGGGTTACTGTATATCGTGACGGTAGTCGGTCGGGTGTACTTATATCTAATGATAAGAAAAAAGAGGAGACAGGAAATAACGAAGAAGGTAAGTTTCCACAAAAGCGCCCTGAATTACTGGATGCTGATATTGTACGTTTCCAAAACAACAAAGTGAAATGGATTGCCTTTGTAGGATTGATAGAAAACAAACCTTATGAAATATTTACAGGTCTGGCCGATGATGAAGATGGAATTTTGTTGCCCAAAACCGTATCAAGTGGTAAAATTATTAAAAACCGGGATGAAAGTGGAATGAGCCGTTATGATTTCCAGTACACCAATAAACGTGGATACAAAACTACTATTGAAGGCCTATCGTACAAATTCGATAAAGAGTTCTGGAACTATGCAAAACTCATTTCAGGAGTGTTACGTCACGGCATGCCTATCGAGGATGTTCTGAATTTGGTTTCCGGATTACAGCTCGACAGTGAATCAATTAACACCTGGAAAAACGGTGTGGAAAGAGCCTTGAAGAAATATATTCCTAACGGAACAAAGGCTAAAAAAGGACATTGCGAAAACTGTGGCTCCGACAGCCTGATTTACCAGGAAGGATGCCTGATATGCACCAGTTGTGGAGCATCCAAATGTGGATAAAAGCTCCGAAGGGGAAAAACTTAAAACGTTTAAAGACAGAAAAAGCCGGAAACAATTTTGTTTCCGGCTTTTTCTGTTTAGAGAATTGATTAAAGCAGCCTTGTATATATTTAGTTTTTGACGATTCGATGACCTCCTTTGTCGGACGATCGAATGTCAGGAAACCTCAAATCGTCCCGCTTAGCGGGACATTTGAGCGTTAAACGAAATCGTTATAAAAATTTGATGTCATTAACACCTCTTTGAGTAGCTCTGAATGTTTTTATTTTAGCATTAAATGATTCTGCAGAAACATTTCATCCTCAAACCAACATTTTCTTACCTTTGCAAAAAATCAAAATATGTCAGACAATAACGTTCGTGTGCGATTTGCACCAAGCCCAACCGGCCCCTTACATATAGGTGGAGTAAGAACAGCCCTTTTCAACTATCTTTTTGCAAAAAAAAACAATGGACAGTTTATTCTTCGTATCGAAGATACTGACCAAACCCGTTATGTACCGGGAGCCGAAGAATATATAATTGAATCTTTGGAATGGTGCGGCCTGGAATTTGACGAAAAGCCGGGAACAGGTTGTGGTGCTGGCCCATATCGACAATCGGAACGAAAAGATATTTATAAAACTTTTGCATACAAGCTGATAAGCTTAGGCCATGCATACTATGCCTTTGACACACCTGAAGAGCTGGATGCAAAAAGAAACGAGTACGAGCAGAAGAAAAAGGTCTTCACTTACAATGCCCAAACCCGGGGGCAAATGAAAAATTCACTCTCGCTTTCCGAAGATAATGTCACCGAACTTCTAAAGGGTGATTTTGTCATTCGTTTTAAGATGCCTGAAGAGGAATCTGTAGAAGAGGAAGATCTGATTAGAAACAAAGTAGTATTCAATACCCGAGATTTGGATGACAAGGTATTGTTCAAATCGGATGGTATGCCCACATATCATCTCGCCAATATTGTTGATGATCATTTCATGAAAATATCACATGTTATACGTGGTGAAGAGTGGTTACCTTCATTACCATTACACATTTTATTATACAGAGCTTTAGGTTGGCAGTCGCCACGCTTTGCCCACCTGCCTCTTATCCTTAAACCAACAGGCAAAGGTAAACTTAGCAAACGTGACGGGGATAAAGCAGGATTTCCTGTATTCCCTCTGCAATGGAAAGACCCAAAGACCGGTGAAACCGCATCCGGTTACCGCGAGGAAGGCTACTTCCCTGAAGCATTTATCAATATGCTGGCAATGTTGGGATGGAATCCGGGTACAGAACAGGAAATTTTCAGCATAGACGAATTGGTACAGCTTTTCTCCCTCGAAAGAGTAAATAAAGCCGGGGCACGTTTCGATCCTGAAAAAACCAAGTGGTTCAATCAGCAATATCTTATACACAAATCAAACAAAGAGTTAAGTCATCTTTTTTGGAAAGTATTGGACAAAAAAGGGATAGATATACAAGATGAGTATATTGAAAAAGTTGTGTCATTGATAAAGGAAAGAGTTGCCTTTGTACATGAAATGTGGGAACAATCAAACTTCTTCTTTGTTGCTCCTGAAAATTATGACCCCAAAGTGGTTAAGAAACGCTGGAAAGGTGATGTCCCGGCATTCATGGATGAGCTGACAAACCACTTGCAAAATACCAAGGACTGGAAAGCTGACAAAATTAAAGAGACTATCTCTCAACTTATTGAAGCCAAAGGTCTGGGTTTCGGGCTGGTGATGAATGCACTAAGGCTGGCTCTCGTTGGTGGCAGCTTTGGCCCCGATCTGATGACCATTGCTGAAATGATAGGGAAAGATGAAACTATCAGGCGAATTGAAAAAGCCGTCAAGAAGATTGTTTAAATTATTCTTACTTTCAGTGACGGGGTGACTCTTATTTTTAGTTAAGAGTCACCCCGTCACTATATACGACACTATCCCAATAAAGACCTTACAATATTTGATATTACTTTACCATCAGCTTTTCCGGCAAGTTTTTTGGAGGCCAGCCCCATAACTTTACCCATATCTTTCATTGATGTAGCTCCAACCTCAGCGATAACCTCTTTCACGGCAGCTTCAATCTCTTCCAATGACAATGGTTTCGGCAAAAAACGACTAATCACTTTTATTTCAGCATTCTCTTTTTCAGCAAGTTCAGGACGTCCTTGCTGCTCATATATTACAGCAACATCATGTCGCTGCTTAACCATTTTCTGCATAATCTTAACAGCTGCTTCTTCGCTAACTTCTCCCGAACTGCCTTTTGACGTTTTCAACTCAAGCAACTCCTTTTTAATTGCTCTGAGTGTCTCCAAAGCCACTTTATCTCTGGCTTTCATGGCCGTTTTTATCTCATCTGATATTTTATCTAAGAAATCCATTATTTAAGTTTAAAGTTTATAAAGATGAAAGCACCGTGCTTCAATCCACATTATCATGCAGGTAAGGATTATCTTTTCTGATGACAATACCTTTGCCAGGATTATCCGAGAGTGAGAATCTGCTAACACGCTCCTCACTATTCTGATTTTTCGGATCTTCCCTGTTTATCGGAACCCCCCTTCGTTTATATGCCGGTATGTTCTCCAATTGCTCAATCATCTTTTCATCTTCAATATCTTCGGGCGATAATGGAGAAGTTGCCATACTATCAGCATTTAAATCATTACTATCATGTTTGTATACATCATCTCTTACGGGTATATCTCTACCTGTTTTTTTTATGACCGGATTATACAGCTCATCTATCATCTCCTTCTTTTTCTCTTTTTCCTGCTCCATGTCGAAAGTGTATGTGCCACCTACCTCCGGCTCATCAGGCATTAGAATAATACTCTCATCACTAATATCATTATTAGCAGTTTGTTCGTCCTGAATAACATCCCCATCAAGGGTAAAGCGCTGAACTTCCTTTTGTTCGTTTGGCTTTTCTTTATCACCGGCATTATACTCATACCCAAAGCCTGTAGCAATTATTGTAACATTAACCTTACTGCCAAGCTTAGTATCTATTCCAGTACCCCATATTATTGAAGCATTTTTGCCAATAATCTCCTGCACATAATCGGTTACCTCTCCAACCTCATCCATGGTAATCTCTTCCTCACCTGATGTGATATTCAATAGGATATTCTGCACACCTGTAATGTCATAATTATTCAGCAGTGGCGATTCCAATGCGGCTTGAATAGCATCAATAGCCCTGTTCTCACCCTCAGCCGAAGCAGATCCCATGATAGCCACACCACTATTTTTCATCACAGTTTCCACATCTGCAAAATCCACATTGATATAACCATGAACAGTAATTATCTCGGCTATTCCTTTGGCAGCAGTAGCCAGCACATCATCTGCTTTAGAAAAAGCATTTGACAACTTCAGGTCGCCATACATCTCCCGCAGTTTCTCATTATTGATTATGAGCAAGGCATCAACATACTTTTTAATCTCAATAATTCCTTCCAATGCCTGAGTTATTCTTTTCTCTCCTTCAAAACGAAAAGGGATAGTAACAATACCAACGGTCAGAATACCCATTTCGTGAGCAGCTTTAGCGATTATCGGAGCTGCTCCGGTACCTGTACCTCCCCCCATCCCAGCAGTAACGAATACCATCTTGGTATTATCCTCCAAAACAGAAACAATATTATCGAGATTCTCTATAGCCGATTGCTTTCCTGTTTCCGGCTTGTTACCGGCACCACGACCTTCAGTAAGTGTTTCCCCCAACTGTATCTTTACAGGCACAGGACTATTCTTCAATGACTGAAGGTCAGTATTACACACAACAAAGTTTACATCCTTAATACCCTTGTTAAACATATAATTCACGGCATTACCTCCACCCCCTCCAACTCCAATAACTTTAATTATCGAAGATCGCTCAACCGGTATCTCAAAATTCATCAAATCTTCTTCCATCGGTATCTATTTTTGCTGTTAGTTGTTAGCCTTTAGCTGTTGGCTGTTGGCTGTTAGCCTTATGTAATAATTACACTCCTTTAACAATTCAACAATATGGCAATTTAGCCATATAGCAATTTTTTACATCTCAGAATCTTTATCATCAAACATTGACACAATTGAGTTTTTCACTCCATCAAACACTCCATCAAAAAGACTACCTGTTGATTCTTCAGATTTTACTTTTGTCTTTTTACCTCTTCCCCATGGCCTTCTTCCCTCTTTAGGAGAATCTTTTTCATGGATAGGCATTTGCGGTTCAAGTCCACCAAACAGTTCAGGCTCACATATTGAACTTGTCTGTTTTTTCATAGCACTCAGCAACAATCCTATGCTTGTTGAATACATTGGCATGTTAGCCTTTTCAGGAACTGAGCCAACAAGAAATCTGTCAGGCAATCCAATACGAACATCAAGTGCAGTACGAAATTTAATAAGGTCAGATATATCTTTCAGTAAAGCACCACCACCGGTAACAACGATTCCGGCACCTAGCTTATCGTAAAAACCCGACTTCTCTATTTGCATATGAACCAGATCAATAATCTCCTCCATCCTTGCCTGAATAATATATGACAGACTTTTGAACGAGATTTCTTTTGGCTCCCAACCATCAAGACCAGGTATCGAGACAACCTTATCTTCACGCTCTCTTTCACCAATAGCTGCTCCAAACTGAACCTTTAATGTTTCAGCCTGCTTGTAAAGTATAGAACATCCACTTTTTATATCAGAAGTGATCACATTTCCACCAAAAGGAATAACAGCAGTATGTCTAATTATTCCATCATAAAACACAGCTACATCAGTTGTTCCTCCACCTATATCGACCAATACCACACCGGCCTCTTTCTCGTCATCAGTAAGTACACTATATGATGAAGCCAGTGGCTCAAGAATAAGTCCTAACAACTCAAGATTAACTCTTTTAATACACTTCTCAATATTCTTAACTGAAGCTGTTCGACCCAAAACAATATGGAAATTACCTTCCAGCCGTCGTCCCGACATGCCAACAGGCTGCTTTACTCCTGTTTCATTGTCGACAACGTAATCCTGCGGTATAACATGCATTATCTTCTCTCCGGCCTCTATCAGTATTTTATAATTATCCAGTGCCAGCTGATCAACATCATTCTGCGTTATCTCCGGACTTTTCGTAATAAAACGGGAAACCTTATTTTGCAGACTTCTGATATGCTGACCTGCAATACCAACATAAACTTTTTCAAGCTTAATATTTAGATTTTCCTCAACTTTAGTCAAGGCATTTTGAATAGCAGATACTGTTTCTTCGATATTAAGGACTACCCCTCGCTTCACTCCGGTAGATGGCACACCTTCCATCCCCAGCAACTCCATTTTTCCCTGTTCCGTTTTACGGCCAACAACAGCAACAATCTTTGTCGTTCCAATATCAATAGCAGCAATTAGGTTAGATTCCCGGATCATATTTATTTCACTTTAGAGCAAACTATTTGCCCGTTATATTTTAAACTTACTTTTTTATACATATTCCACTCTCTGACATCCCATCCTGTCTGATATAATGCCTTAAGATTTCTAAACTTAACACTCATATTTTCAGCCCCCCCAAACTCAATAATATGGTCACCCACTCTTGGGGCAAGAATAAACTCACCCCTACTGTCCACATATATCTGTTCAATTTGAGACCTCCAGAAAGAGTCATTAATAATAAACAATGCCAAATCAAACAAATCATCTTTTTTGCTCAACCTGTTTATATGACCATTAGCCACAAGAACATGGGCTGTATGTTTAGATGACAAAGGCATTATTAGTCCATCTCTATCTAAATAATATGATTTTCCTGATCCGTTAAATACCCTGAGAATAGGCTCTTTCTGCTCCACCTCAACGTGCAACACACCACCCAAAGTATAAAAAACCTCACAATTATTTATAGCAGGATGTTTTTCAAAAAACAACTCCATACCTTCAGTATTAATACCATCTGCTGCACGTCCCAGGATTCCGGGGTATTTCTCCAAAACCAAAGCACGAACCTCATCAGCAGAAACAAATCTATTCGCCACACTATCACATATCTCAGAGTGTATTTCCCTGCAAACTATTCCGTGTTTATCCACAGCTACAAAAGCCAGTATCACAGGAAAATACAGCACCAGCACACTAAAACCTAATATTTGATTTAATCTCCTCATACAAATACAGATTATACCCGCTTAAATATACTTTTTTTACAATTACTCAGTTTCATAAACAACCGACTTTTTATTAACATTTTGTTCATAACAGTTTATAACTTAGTAAAGCTCCTGATTTTTTCTTCTAATACAGGCACCAATTGATCAATATCTCCTGCCCCCATAGTTAATAAAACATCAGGTTTATCATTCATAATCAAATTAAACAGTGAATCATTATCACATAAAATAACATCCCTGTTTTTCATATACTTCTTAATCAATTCTGAGCTAACTCCCGGAACAGGCAATTCCCGTGCCGGATAGATATCTAACAAATACACCTTATCGAGCGCATCAAGAGCTTTAGCAAATTCACGTGCAAAATCATTTGTTCGGCTATACAGATGAGGCTGAAATACTGCTGCGATTCTCTTTCCCGGATAAAGAGCTTTTACTGAATTCACTGTAGCTTTAATCTCTTCAGGATGATGAGCATAATCATCTATAAAAATAAAATTCTCACTTTTAATTATATACTCAAACCTTCGGCGTATCCCCTTAAATGATGCGAGTCCCTTTTTCAACTCCTCCTCAGTCACTCCACCAATCAATGCTAAAGCAGAAGCAGCAACAGCATTCTCAACATTCAACAATCCAGGTATACCAAGCTCCAGATTATCTATCTTTCCAAACGGACTATTCAGGTCAAAATGGTATTTGCCGTCAATAAGGTGAATATTTGAAGCATAAAAATCAGCTTTATCTTGTAACGCATAAAAAAACTTTACAGTATCTTTGGGTGAATCAATGTATGTCAAACCCTTTTTCAAAATAAGGGTCCCGCCCGACCGGGTAAGTCCGGCAAATTCATTAAACGACTTTACCAACTCTCTTTTATTACCATAAATATCAAGATGATCGGCATCAATAGATGAGATAACTGACATATATGGTACAAGATGCAAGAATGACCTGTCAAACTCATCGGCTTCGAGAATAACATAAGCAGATTTGTCTGAGTGCAAATAGTTGGTATTATAATTATTTGAGATTCCTCCCAAAAAGGCAGTACAACCAATCTTTGAATTAGTGTAGAGATGAGCTGTCAGGGTAGATATTGTGGTTTTACCATGTGTACCTGCAACGCAAACAGCATCCCAACTTTTGGATATCATCCCTAACACTTCCGCTCTTTTCTTTATATCAAAACCCATTTTACGGAAATAAACCAACTCAGTATGATTTTCCGGTACTGCCGGAGTATAAACAACCAAGGTATCTTCTGTCATAAAATCTTGTTCAACCAACCACTTAACATCTTCATGATAATGAATTAGCATCCCCTCATTTTCCAGCTTAACACTCAATTGTGACAGAGTTCTGTCATATCCGAAAACATTCATACCCTGACAGTGAAAGAAACGAGCCAAAGCACTCATTCCAATACCACCAATCCCAACAAAAAATACCTGCTTTAAATACTTAAACTCCATCTTTCTCGGATTTATGATGTTTGATGTATAATTTTCGATTTTATATCTCCTTCCACCATCCTCCTTTTACATTATACCTTTTACCTTACCCCTTTTTACTTTCTACTTTCAACTTTACAAACTTTCAACTAACCTCATCACTTCCTCCGCAATTTTGTCGGCAGCATCAAGTCTGGCATGTTGCATTATGTTTTTGCTAAGTTTTTCCAACAATTCATTATCATTCAACAGCTCTTGTGCTTTATTGATCAAAATATCGGTATCATCATCTTTAACCATCAAGGCAGCTTCATCATCAACCATCACTTTAGCATTTTTTGTTTGATGATCTTCTGCAACATTAGGACTTGGGATGAATATCACCGGCTTACCTGCCACCGCAAGTTCAGAAACCGATAATGCACCTGCTCGTGATATAACAACATCGGCCACTGAATAGGCGAAATCCATTCTTTTAATAAAAGCCTGAACTTTTACATTCTTAATCCCATCCACACCATGTTTTATATCCTCGTAATAAAACTTGCCTGTTTGCCAAAGTAACTGAACATCATCACTCAAATTTTTCAGCCCCGACAAAATACCGTTATTTACCGACCGTGCTCCCAAACTACCTCCTATCACTAAAATAGTTTTCAAAGAGCTATCTAAACCAAAAAACTCAACAGCTTCACTCTTATTCACTTTTGCCATAATATCCTGCCTTACCGGATTTCCTGTCACCACAATTTTTCCTTCAGGAAAAAACCTCTCCATTCCCAGATAAGCCACACATATTTTTTTTGCTTTTTTTGCCAATATCTTATTTGTAACTCCGGCGTATGAATTCTGCTCCTGCAACAAACAAGGCACACCTGCACCTGATGCCACCCTGAGAACAGGACCGCTGGCATAACCTCCTACTCCCACAGCCACATCGGGTTTAAATTCCCTGACAACCTTTTTAGCCTGTATCATTCCGGCTATTAACTTAAACGGGAACAACAGATTTTTTGCCGTCAATCTACGTTGTAAGCCTGCAACTGTAAGTCCAATTATCTTATATCCCGCAGCAGGAACTTTCTCCATCTCCATCTTTCCTTTTGCACCTACAAAAAGAATTTCAATCTCCGGATTAAGTTTTTTCAAAGCATTAGCAATCGCTATCGCCGGAAAAATATGACCACCCGTTCCTCCTCCACTAATTATTACTCTCATTTGCCTTTTCTTTTTCTTCCAGATTATATCTGCTTACACTTAATATCATACCAATCGCCAGACAAGAAAACAACACCGATGTTCCACCCATACTTACCAACGGTAGCGGCTGACCGGTTACAGGGAATATTCCTACTGCCACCCCCATATTTATAATAGCCTGAAGCACTAACGTCGTTGTCAATCCAACAACCATTAAAGCAGGAAAAACCATAGCACTAGCCCTCACAATCACACCTGCCCTGAATAAAAGAATCATATAAGCCAACAGCACAACAATACCTCCTAGCATACCAAACTCTTCTATAATTATGGCATATACAAAATCACTGTAGGGATGAGGCAGGAAATATCTTTGAATACTGTTACCCGGTCCCTGCCCGAAAAACCCACCGTTAGCAATTGCCAACTCTGATTTTGACACCTGATAAGACTGAGAGTTCTCTTTCACTAAAACAGACTTATCATTAACAGTTGAGCCACCATCCTTAGTGATGTAACTCTCAACCCTTGATCTCCATGTTCCAACACGATGTGGCAAATAGTCCGGTATGTATAGAGATAATAACAGTAAAAGAGCGAACAAACTACCGGCTACTCCAATTGTTGAAGCAAGATATTTGACGGGAACCTTGCCAATAAACATAAGTATCATACTTGCACTACCTATCAAAACGGCTGTAGAAAGATCTTCGGTAAAAATAAAACCGGTAACAAACAATACCGGCAGAAAAAATTGTATGAAATAAATTTTTGAGGTTATCACTCTATCACGATAAATAGCAAGTTGCCTTGCCAGAAATATCATTATCGCAATCTTGGCAAATTCCGAAGGTTGAAATGACAATCCCACTATAGGTAAGGTTATCCAACGTGATGCTTCGTTTAGGCTGGTTCCTGAAATCAGAGCAATTATAAGTAACGCAATTGCAATCAGAAGCATTACAACAGCCATTCGACCAAACCATTTATACGATATTTTATGTGCAACCACTATTATTCCTATTCCGACCAATAAAAAAACAGCATGACGAAATAAGAAATAAAATGCACTACCCGAATGGTGTCTTGTTGCCAGGTTTCCTGTTGCGCTATAGATAACCAACATTGAAACCAGTGACAGTACGGCAACAATGTACCATATTATCTTATCGCCTGTAAAATATTTTCTAAATGCATCATCCATCTACTTAACTCCTTTATAGATTCCTGACTATCTCTTTAAATAACCTGCCACGATGTTCATAATTATCAAAAAGATCAAAACTTGCACACGCCGGTGAAAGAAGAACTACATCACCTTTCTCTCCCACCATGTATGCCGACTTCACGGCATCCTTCATCGAACTTGTTTCAATAATCTCAGGTACAACTCCTTTAAAATATTCTACCAGTTTTTTATTGTCCTTACCCATGCAAATAAGAACTTTAACTTTATTACGCACAATCTTTTCCAGCTCAGAATAGTCATTCCCTTTATCCACGCCACCTGCAATCCATATCACCGGATTATCCATACACTCCAGTGCATACCAGGTTGAATTGACATTGGTAGCCTTCGAGTCGTTAATAAATTTTATTCCACGAACAGCTGTCACTTTTTCAAGACGATGTTCCACCCCCTTGAAACTTGACAAGCTTTCACGAATTATCTTCTTCCGAATCTTAATAACATGGGAAACTATCCCGGCAGCCATTGAATTATAAATATTATGGCGTCCCTTTAAAGAAAGGTCATGTACAAAAAGGCTCATAGAGTCATTTTTATAATTAATTACTATTTTATCTTCTTTTATATATACTCCCTCATTAACTTTATCATTTAATGAGAACGGTAATTTATAGGCAGCTATATCCCTTTTTCTCAACTCAGCCACAATATTCTCATCATCGGCACAATAGACGAATTTGTCATTCTCTGTCATATTTCCTAATACTCTGAACTTTGAGTTAATATATTTTTGCATATCATATGCGTACCTGTCGAGATGATCGGGTGTGATATTCAGAATAATTGCTATATCCGCCTTAAAGCGGCACATTCCGTCCAGTTGAAAACTACTTAACTCAATAACCCACCACTCCGGCTCAATGCCCCGGGCAACCTGCCTCGCAAAACTCACTCCTACATTCCCGGCCAGTCCCACCTTAACCCCTGCTTCAGTTAATATATGATGAATGAGCATAGTAGTTGTTGTTTTGCCATTACTGCCAGTCACACAAATCTTTTTTCCTTTAGCATATCTTCCGGCAAACTCAATTTCCGAAATAACAGGAATCCCACTGCTCTTCAATTTAAGTATCATAGGAGCATCGTCCGGTATCCCCGGGCTTTTAACCACTTCTACTGCCTTGAGTATTAAATCCTCCGAATGGCCTTGCTGTTCATAATCTATCCCATTACTTTCCAACTCATCACGAAAATGAGGTTTAATCATTCCCATATCGGAAACAAGTACCTGCCAGTCATTTTGTACAGCAAGAAGGGCAGCACCAACACCGCTCTCTCCCGCTCCTAATATGATTAATCGTTTTCCCATCTATACTTTATATATCTTCACCCACCCCTAACCCCTCCGAGGAGGGGAATTTACCTTTTACCTGATCTTAAGAGTTACAACTGTTAAAACAGCCAACACAATACCAATAATCCAAAAGCGTGTTACTATTTTCGATTCGGTATACCCTTTCAACTGATAATGGTGATGAAGTGGTGCCATCTTAAATATCCGCCTTCCTTCTCCATATTTCCTACGCGTGTATTTGAACCATCCCACCTGCATCATTACAGAAATATTTTCAATTAGAAACACTCCACACAATATGGGTATCAGCAATTCTATTCGTATCATTATGGCAAAAACAGCTATTATTCCACCCAGAGTCAGGCTGCCGGTATCGCCCATAAACACCTGTGCCGGATATGAGTTATACCATAAAAACCCTACTGTTGCCCCAATAAACGCCCCAATGAATACAACAAGCTCTTCAGAAAACGGGATATACAAAATATGTAGATAATTGGCATAAATAATATTTCCTGACAGGTAGGCAAAAATGCCCAGGGTAACTGCAACGATGGCAGAAGTACCCGTAGCCAAACCGTCAAGACCATCGGTAATATTAACGCCATTAGACACTGCTGTAATAATAAAGATTACGGCCAGCACAAAAACTATCCATCCATATTTTTTAGCCTTATCTCCCATAAAACCCAACAGTGATGAGTAATCAAACTTGTTATTCTTAAAAAACGGTACTGTTGTAATAGTTCCCTTTATTTCCCTCATCACAGGTCGCTCTGAAACCTCGCCAAGTCTACTCTCCACACGAATAGTTTGCCCAGGAACCCTTTCCCTGATAACTACATCATCATTGAGATATAATGTTAAGCCAACTATTAAACCAAGACTAATTTGTCCGGCAATTTTAAATTTCCCTGCTAAGCCCTTTTTATCCTTTTTAAATACTTTAATATAATCATCAATAAATCCTATGGTACCCAACCATAGTGTAGTAATTATCATCAATATGATATATACATTTTCCAGCTTGGCAAACAGAATTGTAGGTGTGAGAATTGCTCCAATAATTATCAACCCACCCATGGTAGGTGTTCCCTTTTTCTGATACTGACCTTCAAGCCCGAGGTCACGTACAACTTCGCCTATCTGTTGACGTTGTAACAAACGAATTATCATTTTCCCAAAAACGGTAGCAAACAGCAATGAAAAGATAACAGCCATACCTGTCCGGAAAGAGATATACTGGAACATTCCGGCTCCCGGAAAACCCAATTCTGAAAGATATTGAAACAGATAGTAAAGCATAATAATTTATTTTTGTGCAAATATTTCTCTTATAATTTCCCTGTCATCAAAATGAGATCTCTCTCCTTTAATCTCCTGATATGTTTCATGTCCCTTGCCTGCAATCAAAATAATATCTCCTGCACGTGCTACCATACAGGCAGTTTTAATAGCCTCCATACGATTTGTTATCGATATAACCTTTATTCTTTCCTTAAAAGAAACCCCTTCCATCATATCCCTAATTATTTGTTCGGGATCTTCACTTCTTGGATTGTCGGATGTGAGAATAACTTTTGAACTACCCTTAACCGCTTCGGCAGCCATCACCGGCCGTTTAGTTTTATCTCTGTCGCCTCCTGCCCCCACAACAGTAATTAATTGCTGGTCGAAACTTCTTATTTGGTTAATGGTATCAATAACATTTTTAAGAGCATCGGGAGTATGGGCATAGTCAACAACGGCGGTCTTGCCGTCATCCGAACGTATTGTTTCAAACCTGCCGTCAACCGGTTGAAGCTTACTGAGGGCCAGTAGCACATCCTGCTTCTCATGACCAAGAATACGGATAGCACCATAAACGGCCATCAGATTCTGAGCATTGAAGTAACCGACAAATGTTGTCCATACTTCCTGCCCCTCAATAATCAACTGCATACCTTCAAACATACTTTCAATAATCCGCCCTTTAAAGTCTGCCATATCACGCACCGAATATGTATAAACCGAAGCTTTTGTGTTTTGTACCATAACACCTCCGTTTTTATCATCCGCATTAACCAAAGCAAAAGCAGGTTTATCAAGCCCGTCGAAAAAAGCCTTTTTAGCAGCTATGTATGCCTTGAACGTTTTATGATAATCGAGATGATCGTGAGTGATGTTGGTAAAGATACCACCTGCAAACGTGAGGCCACTAATTCGTTTCTGATGAACAGCATGAGAGCTAACCTCCATAAAACAGTATGAGCAGCCTTCATCAACCATCTCTTTCATCAACCTGTTTAAGGTTACTGCATCAGGAGTTGTATGAGTAGCTTTAATCTCTTTTCCATCAATATAATTTGTTACAGTAGAAAACAGGCCGACTTTATTACCAAGCAATCTGCATGTTTCGTAAAGTAGAGTTGCAATTGTTGTTTTACCGTTAGTGCCGGTTATCCCTACCAGTTTAAGTTTTCCGGAAGGATTACCATAATAGGCCGAAGCCATTAGCCCTAATGCCTCAGAAGAATTTTCAACCTTCACACAGATGCAATTATCAGGGACTTCACCAGGGACATCCTCGCAAACAACAGCTCTACATCCCGCCTCAAAAACACTCTTAATAAAATGATGCCCATCTGTTTGAGTTCCTTTTATTGCAACAAAAACGGTGTTTCCATTAGCTTTCCTTGAATCAAAAACTATTTCCGAAATTACAGGGTCAACCGTTCCTTTGGTGGACATGACCTTTACATTTGATAATATGTCGGATAAATTATATTGCATTAACCCATATTTATTGTTATGGTTTGTCCTTTTCTGAATCTGCCACCCGGTGTTAACGATTGGCTGCGTACACTTCCGGCACCCCTGACAGTAACTTTTAATCCTGCATTTTCAAGAACGTAAACGGCATCTTTTGCTCCCATACCCTTCACATCAGGCACCACTCCCTTTGGTATAGTTTTGGGACGTAATAAAATATCATATTCACGAGCCCTTGTCGATAACCATTCGGAGTCTATCTCAGTATCATTGACATTAATTTTAACATCATCAAAAACAGTCAGCAGATCTTTTTTCTTACCACCTTTTGAATATGGCATGCTATTAGAAACTACTATTTCAATCTCATCAGAAATTTCCTGCCTGTCAAAACTCTGAGCATATACCCTGTCAGAGATTCCTTTAAAGACCGTACCAGCCACTACATTGGCGTAATACACATCTCTCGACGGAGCATTAACCACTACAATGCAACTGTAAACAGGTTTATCAGCCGGGAAGTAGCCTACAAAAGTGCCCTGATATTCTATTTCATTTTTATGATAACCACTTGTGCCATACGCTATCTGAGCTGTACCGGTCTTGCCTGCAATTTTATATTTATTGCTCTTTATATTTGTAGCTGTACCACGCTCAACAACACCCTTTAATAAATCATGAACCTTCTCAACAGTACTTTTCGAACATATTGAGTGGTTTAACACTTGCGGCTCAAATGTTTTCACCACTTCGCCATGGTCTAATATTGCTTTAACAAACATAGGTTTAACCTTAACGCCGTTATTTGCAATAGCATTATAAAATGTAAGTATCTGCAAAGGAGTCATCTGCACTTCATAACCAATAGACATCCACGGAAGAGAAACTCCTGACCAGTATTTTTCACCCGGATATCTGAAAACCGGCTTCCCTTCACCCGGGATATCCAGTCCAAGTGTCTCATTTATTCCCATAGAGTATACGCGATCAACAAACTTTGCCGGCTCATTTTTATAATTATCAGAAATAATTCTTGAAATACCAATGTTTGAAGATTTCTCAAATGCTTCACGAACAGTTATCTTACCAAAACCACCATGATGACTGTCTGTCATTGTTCTGTCAAAATACCTGTATCTTCCACTTCCTGCGTCAATTGAATCAGTAAGCTTAACAACCCCATCTTCAAGAGCAATGATCATTGAAACCAGTTTAAAAGTAGATCCCGGCTCCGTAGCATCACCTATTGCAAAATTATACGACTCAATATATTTACCCGGTTTGGAACGTACAAGATTTGCAATAGCCTTAACTTCCCCGGTTTGCACCTCCATTAATACAGCCACACCGTAACGGGCATCCTGCATTTTCAACTGTCTCAATAGCGCATTCTCTGTTATATCCTGCAACTCCACATCAATAGTTGTTACAATATCTTTTCCATCTACAGAAGGCACCTCTTCCCGATTAATCCATCTTCCTGCAATTTTCGTTAATGTTCCCGTTCCGTTTACTCCTCTCAACTCTTTCTCATAAGCTTTTTCCAAGCCGGCTTTGCCACCCATTTCCCTGTCACCATATATGGAACCTATAGTGCGCGAAGCAAGAATTCCAAAAGGTTTTTCCCGGTTATCGAACTGTTCCTCAACAAAACCTCCTCTGTTTTTACCCAATCTGAAAATGGGAAACTGTTTAATTTTTTGTAGTTCGGTATAAGAGACTTTTCTGCTGTTAATCAAAAAATAGCGTTTGCCATCTTTTCTTGCTTTGATCAATTGCCTACTATATGTGGCTGTTGAGGCATCTTTATAGAATTTTGATAACTGGCCGGCCAGCCTTGTGACATCCTTATAAAAAACATCATCAGTTAAGCCTCCTGCTAACATATCCATATGGATCCTATAACTCGGAACAGAACATGCCAATTCCCTGCCATCTTCAGCAAGTATATTTCCTCTGTTTGCTACTATCTCTTTTTTTATCGATTTAAGCTCTTCTATCTTCTCCTTTAATTCAGCCCCCCTCACAAACTGCAGCTTGAATATACTTACTACAACAAAAACAGCAATTACAAAAAGTATGATATATAAAATACCAAAACGCAATACTATATATTTCTTTCTGTCCATCGTAATGTGTTATTTTGACACATATAATAATCTTGGAGGATCAGTCAACTCCTCCAATTCAATCCCACGGGCTCTCACTTTCTCGAAAACCTCACTTTGTTTGCTCATTGACATAAGCTCTGAAGATGTTGTGACGGCTTCATATCTCAACTCCTTAACCTCTCTACTTAATGTGTACAACTCTTTCTGCAAACTCTCAACTTTGTAATGATTATTGATATAAATCATTCCCAAAAAAGCCAAAAAGAAAATAAAAAAACCCTGATCTGTTACAAACCTTTTCGTAAGTAACCGCCCATTAATAAAATCCTTAAAAGTAACCCCTTTAAGCTCCCTGAGTTCTTCACTGGAATTAACAAACTCTTTAAACTGAAACATTTTTTTCATATTCTCTCAGCTATTCTAAGTTTCGCACTTCTTGCCCTGTTATTTTTTTCAATCTCATCCTCTGCAGGAATAATAACTTTTCTGTTTATCGCCTTCAGCGGAACGTCTGCATTACCAAATATATCTGTTTCAATCTGTGATCTTCTGCAATCACCTGTTTTAATAAAATTCTTCACAAGCCGGTCTTCAAGGCTATGATATGATATTATTACTAACCGTCCATTTTTTTTCAGAACTCCCGGACACTGAGTCAGTGCTTCCTCCAAAACAGCCATCTCCTGATTCACTTCAATACGCAAAGCCTGAAAAACTTTTGCCAGAAACTTCGAAATATCTTTTTTTGGAGCAACCTTTTCGGCTACTTCCTTTAAATCATCTGTATATTCAAATAAATTGTGACACCTGTGAGAAACGATCTCCCGAACAAGTCTGCCTGCATTTTTTATTTCTCCGTAATTATAAAATATCCGTTTCAGTTCATCTCCTTCATAGTGGTTCAGAACGTAAGCTGCATCTTTTGTTACAGCACTATTCATCCGCATATCCAAAGCCCCCTTAAAACGAAATGAGAACCCTCTTTCCGGCTCATCAAAATGATGGGACGAAACGCCGAGATCCCCCAGTATGCCATCAACTTTCTCTATTCCCAGGTATCTCAAAAAATTGGTCAGATATCTGAAATTGTGTCTGACAAACGTAACTCGGGCATCATCAGGCCTGTTTTTATAAGCATCCTCATCCTGATCAAAAACAATCAATTTACCGTTTCCTATATGTTTAAGTATTTCTCTACTGTGCCCTCCCCCTCCGAATGTAAGATCAACATATGTTCCACCGGCCTTTATATTAAGCCCGTCAACTGACTCTTTCAACAAAACAGGTATATGATACTGTTCACCCATTATATTTCAATTCTAATCCGGCAAAATACCGTCATCATTTCCCAAAATCTTTTCTGCCAGCTGTCCCAGTTCCTTAGGTTCAATTTCTAATATCCCAAACTCTTTACTATCCCATATCTCAACATGGCTATCAACACCAACCAAAACAACTTCGGAATCTGCACCAACCTGCTCTTTTAACTTACGGGGTATTAAAATCCTTCCATTACCATCGAAACTCACTTCAGCCAACCCCTTAAAAAATGCCCTGATAAACTTGTTATGATCACGATTATATGCATTTAACCTGTATCTGATTTTTCCCAGTTCACTCTCCCATTGGTTAAAAGGTGTTAATATCAGGCAGTTTTCAAACAAGTCCTTACGCACAACAAAACGGTCACTTCCGTTACTCACCATTATCTTCTTAAATGGTGCCGGTAGTACAATCCGCCCTTTTGCGTCAAGCTTACATGAGAAGTCACCTATAAACGCTGCCATAGTATCAGTTTTTATCAAAAGGTAAAAGTAGCAATTTTTCAAACCACTATCAACCATTTTACACCACTTTATTCCACTTGTTGAAAACTTTTTTTTCAAAAAAGATTACACAAACCGTAATTTTTAATAATAAAAACACTGCTTTTGACTTTTTTTTCTTTACTTGATATCTTGAATAAAAAAGAGTATTTTTAACAGTTTGCATACAAGGAAAATATTATGACATCACCAAAATCCGTAGAGAAAGATAAGTTTATTGACATTGATAATGTTTTTGAATCAAAGAACTCAAAACTATACAAATACATTCCTAAATTCTTGATTTCAATTCTTAAGCGTATCGTTCATCAGGATGGGATAAACGATGTTATAAACCGCAACAAACACAAAGAAGGTTTGAAATTTGCACAAGCAATAACAAATGAGTTTTCAAGAAGCACAACATCATACGGTCTTGAAAATATACCTTTAGGAAACCGTTATGTTTTTGCATCCAACCATCCCCTTGGCGGCCTGGACGGTATGGCATTTCTAACTGAGGTTGGCAAACGATTTCCGCATGTTTTATTCCCTGTAAACGATATTCTTTTAAATCTTAAAAACTTAAAATCACATTTCGTACCTATCAACAAACATGGAGTACAAGGGCGGGAAGCTGTCAGACTGCTGGAAGAAGCATACGCTTCAAACAGTCAGATACTGATGTTCCCGGCAGGGTTGGTGAGCAGAAAGATAAAAGGTAAAATAACAGACCTGGAATGGAAACATAACTTCATTAAAAAAGCTATTCAACATAAACGTGATATCGTTCCTGTATATATATCCGGACAAAACAGCAATTTCTTTTATAATCTGGCCAATCTCAGAAAAAAGATGAGTCTCAAGGCAAATATTGAAATGTTATTTTTACCCAATGAGCTTTTTAAAAGCGTTACCAATGATATAAACATTAAATTTGGCCAACCGGTAAAATGGGAAGAACTCAATAATGGGCTCAAACCGGAAGATTGGGCTCAAAAAATCAAAAAACTAACCTACAACTTGGCAAAAAACGATTAACTTTGTCTAAAACATGAAAGCAAATGAGTAAATCTAAACCTGTAATACAACCTGTTCCCAAAAAGAAAATACTGGCTGAATTAACAGAAAAATTATTTGTTCGTAAAACGAATAAGGGGAACAACGAGATATACGACTTTACTGCACACGATGCCCCTGCTCTGATGCAAGAGGTAGGCCGGCTAAGAGAGATTACCTTCAGACTGGCCGGTGGTGGTACTGGTAAGCCTACAGATATTGATGACTATGATGTAGCAGAAACACCATACCGTCAACTTATTGTTTGGGATTCGGAGGAGCAAGAGATACTTGGTGGATATCGTTATTTGTTGGGTGACAACCTTCCTAAAAACGAAAAAGGCGAAGTTGTATTGGCCACTTCACGACTGTTTCATCTGTCTGATAAATTCATTAATGAAGTCTTGCCTCATACCATTGAGTTGGGACGCTCTTTTGTACAACCGCAGTACCAGTCAAGTAAAGCCGGTGCAAAAAGCCTGTACGCACTTGATAACCTATGGGACGGTTTGGGAACATTGATAATTCACTATCCCGATATGAAATATTTTTTTGGGAAAGTTACTATGTACACACACTTCAATCAGGAGGCAAGAGACTATATTCTCGGTTTTATGAAAATATATTTCAGAGATAAAGAAAACCTCGTACACCCTCATACACCGGTAAAAATATCCTTTACTAATAAACAGTTACAAGAAATATTTTCAGGAAATAGTTTTGAAGAAGATTATAAGATATTAAGTAAAAAAGTAAGGACTCTGGGAGAGAACATACCTCCTCTGATAAATGCTTATATGGGTCTTTCTCCTTCAATGAAGACTTTTGGCACTGCCATTAACGACCGGTTTGGAGATGTAGAAGAGACAGGTATTCTTATCATTATCAAAGACCTTTATTCACAAAAGATTGGCAGACATGTATCATCATATAAAAAAAACAATCAAAATAATTAACAAATCTATTTCTGATAAAAAGTCTGCCTTTTCTTTAGTTATCAAGGGATATAGCAAGGTTTTTGAAGTCGACGTTGCCCTTATTGCCATTGGAAGGGAGCTTAACACTAATGGTTTAGGATTGGAAAACATCGGTATTACCATAGGCAGTAAAGGCTCAAGTATAGAAGATGCCCTAAATATATTTTATCCTCACCCCAGTCTGCCCGAAGGAATACAAGAGTGCTTGCGCTCACTCAGCAACAGGTCTATTTATAAACCTAAAGCTTTTCCAAAATTCATTTATACCAGGGAGTGGAAGCCGGAATAACATCTTAGCCATTAACACATATCCATATTATTATTCATTAACTTCACTAACTGAAGTATAAACAGAAAAAATCATTATATTTACTTTAATAAAAATTTCATTCTGCTGTATTATGAATAATAAAAACACCAACTCCAAAAGGATAAAAACCGTCCTTACTGTTGTAATAATAATTTCTATCGCATGGTTTTTTACTCCATACTATTTAAGACAAGCTCTAACCTATTGGCATCCGGGAATAGATGACTATAAAATTTTTGAAAACAGAGTAGTAAAAGCATCCCCCACCCCCATTCCCTGGGCTAAAGCAAAGAGTTATAACAGCAAAGAGTTATCACAAACACTGCGCGACACTCTCGAACACTACAAATCTATTGCATACCTAATAATACAAAACGACAGCCTGTTGTATGAAGAGTACTGGGAAGGTTACGGTCCTGAATCATACTCAAATTCATTCTCCATGGCCAAAAGTTTCGTATCATTACTTATTGGAGCTGCAATTGACGAGGGCAAAATAAAATCGGTTGATGATCCTGTTTACAAATATATACCTCATCTGAACCAAGGAAAAAGCAAAGAGTTGACAATCCGCAACCTTCTTACAATGAGCTCAGGCAGCAACTGGGATGAGAGTTATAGCAGCCCAATGAGCATGACAACCCAAGCCTACTACGGCAATGACCTGCAAGGGTTAGCTGAAAAGCTCCATGTTGTTGAACAACCTGGAAAATATTTTAATTATAAAAGTGGTGACACTCAACTGCTGTCACTTATAGTAAAAGCAGCCACCGGTAAATCATTAAGCGATTATGCATCAGAAAAACTGTGGCAGCCGATAGGTGCAGAGTATGATGCCATGTGGTGTCTGGATAAAAAAGACGGTTTGGAAAAAGCATACTGCTGCTTTAACAGTAATGCTCGTGATTTTGCTCGATTCGGAAAACTTATCCTGAACAAAGGACGATTTGGTAACAAACAGGTTATCTCTGAAAAATACATCACCGAAGCAACAACTCCTGCAAGATACCTGCTGGATGATGAAAACAAACCTCTTGACTTTTATGGCTACCAGTGGTGGATAATAAAATCGGACGGTAAATATATCCCTTATGCAAGAGGTATTCTCGGGCAATACATATTTGCTATACCTGAAAAAAACGCAATTATTGTACGGTTAGGTCACAATCGAACTAAAGCCAAAATTGAATATCACTACTGTGATGGCAAAATTTATCTTGAAGAGGGAATGAAACTACTGGAGTAATTTTCAAGATAAACAGAATAATGCAATTCAAATTTTGAAAATAGTTCTTCTTTTAATAACAATTCTTACAATTCCGGTTCTTTCAAATGCGAAAAAACTGGATAGCCTAAAATTTACCCAGCACAAAGAATTCTTTCTTGATTGGGACAACGACATGTTTCTGTTTCGCGATTTCTATTACACACAAGGAGCCCATCTTTTTTACCTTGCTCCGGGTTTACGCAAAAACCCGGCAAACCACATTCTTTTTCAACTTAAAAATGCTGATTACTATTATGGAATTGGAGTAATCCAGGAAATTTACACCCCCAAAGATATTGCCGACACCCTGTTAAACACCGTTGACCATCCTTATGCAGGAACCCTGTTTTTGCGCTCATTCATGGTATCATCAATACCGGAAAAGAGAATACGTTTTACCAACCAATTAGACATCGGGTTATTGGGACCACTTGCCGGTGCCAGACAAGCACAGCAAATAATTCACGATTGGCTTGATTTGGGTTTTCCTCTTGGATGGGATTTTCAAATCGAAAACCGCCCATACATCAACTATAACGCTATTATTGAAAAAGGGCTACTTTCAATTCCGGGTGTCTTTGAATTTAATGTCAATTCGAGGCTGCGTCTTGGAAATATTCACGATGATCTTCTTGTGGGGGCAACTATCAGACTTGGACATATTAACGACTATTTTAAAGGATATAACCTGAGTAACAAAACGTATGAGGAGAATAAGAATTTTCAGTTTTTTATCTTTGCCGGTGGCAGTACCGTGGCAGTAGCTTACAATGCCACATTAATGGGTGGCATAATACCACCTCCTGAACACAATACCCATTTTGAATTGAAAGACATTAATAATCTGGTTGGTGAATTCACAGGTGGTTTTCAAATATCGTATAAGTTTGTTGGTGTAAAAATGCATGCTATATGGAAAACACCCGAATTTAAAGACGGGGAGCATCATGGCTGGGGAACAATTTCAGTTTACCTTAGATTCTGATATCCGTCCATAGCCATCAAAAACAAAGTTATTTCGAACTCAAATGGCTAATTATTATTTTGAGCTACTAAACACAATTGATTCCTCTACTAATACAACTTTTGAGTATGATAGTTTGAAGTCGTAGAGCCATGGGACTTTTGTATCTATACCTTCGGATATTAGTTTTTCTGGCAAGTAGTTCATGAACTTGTTCGTCTGACATGAGAAAACCAAGGCCATTTAATAATTCAAATCCCTGATGGGCAATGTAGTTTCTTCTTCTTACACGATTATTGCATAAGAAGCCTTGAACCATATAAGACATATAAGGACACATAAGAAAATATCCTCTGTGAC
>CBDUZZ010000036.1:0-44419 GCA_965371855.1 uncultured bacterium | reverse complement strand
GTAAGTGTTTGGGATGATGGAGAGTAGATTTGATTATAGCCAAGTTGGGTTAAATGCATTAATATGAACACTTCTTTTTTTATTATTAATTAGTCTGGCAATCTTACATCTATTTAATGCTTCAGATACTTCGGATGGGCTTATTTGTAGTGAATTAGCTATATCTATATTGCGCCAATCATTGTTCTTCATTGATAGTATCTTAAGTAACACTACAATGTCTTGTGGTCGCATTCCATTATGTTTCTTCATAACCTACATCTTTGATTCGCGATTCGCGAATTGCAAATATAACTATATTATTAACCTAAACAATAACTATTCTATTAGCATAACAATCAAGTGCAGTTAATACACCATAATCATCTCTATTTTTAAATACACAACCTGTATCAATATTTATTGTATTAAGTTTGGACGCAATCCTATTTTTACATTTAGAAAAACTTATAAGACAATGACCATGAACTATGGTTTTATTTATTTTATGCGGGTCGGCAAAAACAAAATTATTCCAATCAGTCAATTCTTTAATTATATGTTTTATTTCTTGTTTCAATACTTTCAATTTAGGTACTACTGTTTCTCTTTCTTCGCCTTGCAGGTAACGTATGTATAAACCGAACTAGTTCGGTTTATTTCGCACGTATCCAATATAAACCGAACTGTTCCTGATATTTCGCATATGTCAAAACTATCCATTTATTTTTTAAACTCAAAATTATCTAATGGTTTTTAAAGTGTTAACCCAATTGCACAGCTACCGCGCGAATCCTTTCGCGTGAGTGCATCTGGCCACAACAACATTTTCCAACGCTCTTTCTTCTTCGCTGTAATTTTTGGCACTACTGTAAATATAATCTTCAGGCTTTACAATTTATTACTCACGCGAAAGGATTCGCGCGGTAGCGGAGCGAAGAGGTCATTTCTTTATTTTTCCTCCACTTTGGGGAGGTTAGGAGGGGCTTTTCCCTTAAGCCTTTTTCCCAAACTTCACTATCACAAAATATATCAAGGCGATAGCAACCGGGTAAATAATCCATAGCGGAACGTTGTACGCCGACGGAATAGATCCTATGAGAAGTGATATGCCACCTACGGTAACGGCGTAGGGCATCTGGGTACGTACATGCACGATGTGATTACATGAGCTGGCAAGTGAGCTCAGTATAGTAGTATCGGAGATTGGAGAGCAGTGATCACCAAGAACAGAGCCTGCAAGAACTGCTGAAACAACGTTGTACAGTAATGACATTGCTATTTCGTTAGGGATAGCATTGTGCAAAGAGAGTGCCCATACAGCAGGGATTATCAAGGGGTAAATTATTGCCATGGTACCCCAGCTTGAGCCTGTGCTGAAAGCTATTAGTGCTGAAAAGATAAAAGTCAGTGCAGGCATCAAGTAGGGACTTATTTCATAGGCCTTTAACCCTCCTGTGATGAAATCGGCAGTGTGTAAATGTTGCGTTAACAGTGCAAGTGACCATGCAAGAATAAGTATCAAAACAGCATTGAACATTGACTTAAAGCCTGAGATTAAACTATCAACACTATTCTTTAACGTAAGTATTCGTTGAGTAACCGATAGGATTACTGCCATAATAACCCCTCCAAGTGAAGACCATAGTAAAGCTTTAAAAGTATCGGCTTTGCCAAGAAATAGTGATATTTTACTCATGAAGGACAAGGAATGATTGTTCCAGGCATCTGTATCCCAGCCTGTGTAGAAAAGTCCGGCTATTGTTCCGAAAACAACTATTAGTATCGGAATTAATGCATTATACCACCGCTGCGGAATATCCTCACTTAGCTGAATTTCTTGTGCGTATCCTAAGTTTTTATTTCCGGAAGTAACTTTAGATAATTCCAAATCTCTTTCAGCATTAAGCATGGGACCATACTCTTTCCCTTTATAAATCAGTATTAATACAAAAAGAATAGTTAGAATAGGATAGAAAGAGTACGGTAGAGAAGATAAAAAAACAGAATAAGAAGACACATTTATTCCTATTGTGTTTATCCCCTCCTGAATATAACTGAGTTCTGCTCCAATCCATGTTGTAATAAAAGCAATTGCAGCTATCGGTGCAGCAGTTGAATCAGTGAGATAAGCTAGTTTAGCCCTCGAGATTTTTAGCTTATCTGTGATGGGGCGCATGGTGTTTCCTACAATAAGAGAGTTGGCGTAATCATCAAAGAAGATGAGTATTCCAAGAAACCAGGTTATAAACTGTCCGCTACGTTTACTTTTTGCATAAGGGGCAAGTTTACCAACCATACCTTTCATACCTCCGTTTGATGAAATCACAGCTACCATGCCACCAATAAGCATACTGAAAATTATGACAGAGAGATGATCTTTATTGAATAATGAATCTAAAACATAGAGATCAACAATTGACAATAGTCCTTTGAATAGAGCAGTAATAAAACCAAAACCTTTGTATTTAAATATTGTAATAGTGCCTGCCAATAGACCGATAAAAAGAGATGTGAAAACCTCTTTTGTTACAAAAGCCATTAGTATTGCAAGTAACGGGGGCAGGATAGAGAGCCATAACGGAATTGGGTTGACACTCTGTTTTATAATTTGGTTGTGTGATATAATCACTACCTCCGATTTATGGGTGAATGTATGGTTGAAAAACATCCTTCCATCTGACAAAACAGTGTGTACAGGTGTACCGTCAATATAAATGTGGGGAGCAACGATTGATAAATCCCTTACAGGTAGTGTTACCTCTATAGTGTACTCAATGTTACTTACCAGAGCAAAAGGGAGATTAATTTTTATCTCTTCATCCCTGTTTTGAGCAACAACAGAAATATTAAATAACAGAAATGTGAAAATCAGAATTCGTAAAGGGGAAAAGTTATATCTTAACATTCACTATATTCTTTTTAGTCTTTTTTTACTTATGCCTTTCAACTTTTCACTTTCCCCTTCCAACTTGCAAGCAAAGGCTATTCTTCATAATATCCCGATCCGTTTTTATACCCATAACCGTATCCGTAGTTGTAGTTTGCAATATAATGAGGTATACGAATGTCATTAATAAGTAAACTTAAGTTTTTTAATTTCTTTTGTTCGTACAGGTTGTTTATAAAACGAATGGCATGTTTGTCAGAGTAATTATGACGTAGTACAAAAATCATGGCGTCTGTATACCTCGAAATAATTACAGCATCCGTTACCAGAGCAATAGGGGGAGTGTCAAGAATTATCACATCAAAATGTTTTTTAGCTTCTTTGAAAAAACTTTTCATCCTGTCGGTTTCGATTAGCTCAGACGGGTTTGGAGGAATAGGGCCGGCTGGTGTTATGTATAGCTTTGGAATATGAGTAGGTATCACAATCTCATCAAAAGTTGCATCGTGAATCAGGTAGTTACTTAAGCCTTTGGTATTTGATATTTCAAAAAGGTTATGTGTTTGAGGCTTGCGTAAATCCATTCCTACTACCAAAGTTCTTTTGTTCGACATTGATACTATGGCAGCAATGTTTGTTGAACAGAATGTTTTACCTTCACCCGCAATTGATGATGTTACTCCAATGATAGGAATATCATGATGATCGACAAGCAGAAACTGTAAGTTTGTTCGTATAGCCCTAAAGGCTTCTGCTACTGATGTTTTAGGTCTGTCATATACTGTTCCTTTTTTTGTCGATTTTTGATGTGTTACGTAGCCAATTATTGGAATTGTGGTGTGGTCTTCTACAGAATATTGATCAGTGATTTTAGAGTTGAAGAAGTCCTGTAATGATATAAGACCAATGGGGAAAAGTAAACTTAATAAGATTCCGATAAAGTAATTAAGTTTTGCATTTGGTGAAACTTTAAGTGTATTTTCCGGTTTTGCACGATCCAGAATTCTATGGTTCGACACATTGGATGCAAGGGCAATGCCTGCTTCAGAACGTTTTTGCAACAGGAATGTGTAGATGTTATCATTTAGCGTAAAGCTACGTTTGTAGTTTATCAGTTCACGTTCTGTTTTTGGAAGCATCTTCATCTCCTGCTCTACCTGAGCAATCTGCTTGTCTAATCCATCAATGGCTATTCTTGTGGATTTTACAATATTTCTCACGTTTTCCAGAAGAGCATTTCTTGTGTTTTCTATTTCTTTGTTATATTGTTTTATTTGGGGGCTTTTTTCACGAACGCTTAACGATATTATAGCTCTTTTAGAGTGCAGGTCACTAAGCCGTGTAACCAGGCTGTTCAGCATGGCATCTTCAACCCCCATTGTAGAAGGAACTATAACATCTTTAAAATCATTTTTTCCTTCAATATATTCAAACAAATAATCATAATATTGTACCATGCGTTCATACTGGCCTTTTTCATTCACAAGGTCTTCCATTTTTTTCATGGTATAAGTACCTTCTGCACTAATGTTAATAATATTATGGCTTGAACGGAATTCCTGGAAATTGTTTTCTGCAGTTTCTAACGAATCGGATATTCCGCTTATCTGCCTGTCTATAAACTCAATTGTGCTGTTTGCTATTTGGTTTTTTTGTTCCAACTCGGCAAGCAGATAGGTGTCAGTTAATTTGTTAAGGTAATCAGTGATTTTTTGAGGATGGTTTCCTTTCAGTTTTAATTCTAATATGCTGGCATCTTTAAAAAGGAAAGATATTTTTAGAGCATCTCTGTAATATTTGGTTAATTCATTGGCCTTATTCATCTTGAAAAAGAAGTCGTAAATGAAAATGTCAGATTTTTGGTTGTCCAGATCAGGGGAGTATTTATTAGACAAATTAATTGTGAAGTTGAAAAACGAACTTTTAATTGGTTGTCCGAAAAGAAATTCTTCATCTATTTCTACCTCTTGGTTGTTGGGTAATTTTGATTTGAATGATAAGTTGAATTTCTTACGTGATAATATCTTAATTTTGAATTTTTTATTATATGTCTGATTTCCTATTGAATCCGGAATAACTACAATAGGAGAGTCTTTGTATATGTTTCTTTTAAGAAAAGGAAATGAAATATTACTTGCCCAACGTATTTGTTTATAGTATGAAATAGTGAAATTCAGGCCATTAAGTGTTCTTTTTGTTATTGAGTTAGATTTTATGATTCCTATCTCATTTTGAATGTTGTTAGTCATTTTGAACGAGAAAGATTGGACTAAACTTTCAGCTCCTAATGTTTGCTTGCTGTCATCACTAATTATTAATGTTGTGGTTTCGCTATATGTAGGTGCAGAATAGTAGTTAATAATAACAACTATTCCTATAATTAAAATAAAAGAGATGACAAACAAATACCAGTTTGACACCAATTTGGAAAGAAACTTTTTGATGTCAGTGGAACCACTTTGTGTGAAATCATCTTTTATTATTTGTTGCATAGCCTGATATTTCTTACTAGTCTTTAAAATATTGTAAAAGAACAATTATTGTTGTTACTGATGATAATATCAAACTCCAAAGTGGCAGGTTTGTACGGAAAGCCTTGCCATTTGCCGGTTTAATGTAAATAACATCATTGGGCATTAAATAATAACCCGGATTTGTGAGAGCTGATTTGTCAGTAAGATTTATTGCATATGTTTTTGAACCTTCTTCTGTAGGTCTGATTACCAGAATGTTTTTTTTGTCTCCGAACTCAGTAATGTCACCTGCTCTGCCAATTACTTCCATAACAGTTACCTGATTGTTGTAAATGGAATATACTCCCGGTCGTTTCACTTCTCCCAGAACAGTTGCTTTATAATTCATAAGCCTGACAATAACTGTGGCATTAATCAGGAATTCATTAGCCTGATCCTGAATTATTTCGTATGATTCATCCATAGTCAGACCTGCCACATGCAGTTTTCCGAGTACAGGTAACACGATGTTACCATCTTTGTCTACCGAAAAACTGTTTACATATTGATCAGCTTCTGAATTAAGTGTTGTAGTAATGCCAAGAGTAGGGTTGTTGTTATATAATTCGGAAACTTCTTTGCTCGTACTTAAAACTCTTACATATAATATGTCATTTGTTTTAATTCTGTATGGTTCGTTTTGGTTAAGGAATACTTTGTCATTCTCAGTTACATCCAGATTTTTAAAATACACAATATTCCGGCTGTTTTGACAACCTGATAAACTGGTAATAATAATTATTAAAATCAGAATATTTAGTGAATATAACTGTTTTTCACCTTTTTTTATATTGCCAGCAAGCTCCTTAAATCTTTTGATTTTAGTCATTTGTTTATTTGAATTTGTTAGGTATTTATACAAATCTAATAAAAAAAGCATAAATAGTTAATATTTTTTTTTTTAAAAGAATTAAAATTATTAATTTGTATTAGCAAAAGTATTTTTATGAAGAGCTTGAAGTTCAATATTTTTGAGAATAAAGGGGTTAATTTGAATCCGGAAAAAGGTATGATTCTTATTGCTGAACCTTTTTTGCAGGGGCCATATTTTGGTCGTTCAATAGTCTTCCTTACTGAACATGGAAAGGATGGTGCAGTAGGTTTTGTCTTGAATAAACCTTCTGAACTTTATATTGACGAGATAATAGATGACCTTTATAGTTTTAAAGGTGAATTGTTTATAGGAGGTCCTGTTCAATCAGACACATTACATTTTGTTCATACTTTGGGTGACATTATTCCGGGTGCAGTGAAGGTTTCCAAAACCTTGTACTGGGGAGGGGACTTTGATGTTATAAAAAAACTTATTAACGAGAATAAAATTGACAGTAGGTCTATAAAATTCTTTGTGGGATATTCAGGATGGTCTCTAGGTCAATTAGAGAATGAGATTGCTGAGAAATCCTGGATTGTCTCATCTATTTCTGATAGTGTTATAATGTCGTATGAGATTGATAACATCTGGAAAGAGACTATGGAAAGTCTGGGTGATGTATATAAAACATGGTCAAACTTTCCGCAAAATCCCAGTTTTAATTAGAATCACCATTCGTTAATCGTCAATCATCAATTGTACGTTGTCAATCATAGTCTGAAATATTTTCTTTGTAATAAAGTTATAAAATCGTTTGTTTTCTAATCCCATCACCCAACGTATCCCCTGTATTGCATTTGTGAGAAATATTTCATCAGCATTTGTAAGTTCATCAACAGAAGTTCCGTTTACCTCCTGGATGTTCATGCCTGTGTTTTTAACTGCATTAAACACCTGTTTACGCATAATGCCGTCTATGCACCCCGTGGATATGAAAGGTGTAAAAACGGTTCTGCCTTTTATCCAAAACAGGTTTGACGATAATCCTTCAATTATTTTATCATTTTCATTTACTATTAAACAGTCATCTAACTGGAACTCTTTTTTGTAAATACCTGCTAAGACATATAGTAGTGAATTGGCATTTTTAAAATTGTATAACGGAGAAATAGTTTTTTTGTGTTGATGAAAAATGCCGATAAGCAATCCCTTTTTGTTTAGAAAGTATAATTCATCTCCAATTGGAGTTGCTTCTATAGTGTATGATATATTGTTGTTTTCAGGAGTATATAAACCTCCATCTTTTCTGAAAATAGTTAGCCTTATACGGGCATCTTTATAGATGCAATTTTTCGTTATTAAGTTGTTGAACAACTCTTTTAACCGGTCAATAGAAGGCAGGGAATGGATATTCATTTTTAACGTTATCATTCCTTGTAACAAACGGTTATAATGGTCATCAAAAAGCAGGGGTATTCCTTTGTGATATCTGATAGTTTCAAAAAGGGCATCACCAAACCTGAAACTGCGATTTTCAACAGTAAATACCGGTTTGTTACCGGCTATTAAGTCTCCGTTTAAGATGATATATTTGTTACTGTTCATTTTCTGATTTGTTGATAATTGTTTTGCAAACAGGAACTATACTGCTGTTTTTTTTAATAAGGAAACACTCTTTCAGTTGGGCATCCTCTCCGGCAATAATATCTCTTTCCGAATCCCCAATGAGATACGATTCTAAAGGATTAATGTCAAGGTCTTTTATTGCTTTAAGTATCATTCCGGGCTTTGGTTTGCGGCATTCACAGTCAGAAACAGATTCGTGATGAGGGCAATAATAAATGGCATCAATAACAAGAGCGTGTTTCTTTAGTTCAGAGTGGAGTTTCTGATGAATTTTATTAATGTCATCTTCGGAATAAATTCCTTTTGCAACTCCTCCCTGATTTGATACAATAATGAGTTTAAATCCGGAGTTTGACAGTAGTTTTAGCCCTTCAATAATTCCTGAGTTAATTTTAAAATCATCTGGTTTGTAGATATAATAATGTCCGGTATCGTCATTAATAACTCCGTCGCGGTCCAGGAACACAGCTCTATGTTTCATATTGAAATTAAAAACTAATTAATTGGTTTAAAAAATGAGGCAATAAACCCGGATTGAACAAAATTGGGAAAATGAAACCATAAACAGCTCCCCAGAAATGGGCATCGTGACCTATATTATCAATATTCTTTTTACTCATTATTCTTGTATAAATGAGGTAACCCACTCCTAATAAAATACCGGGAATGGGAATGAAATACAGATATATTGTTTGATACGGTGCGTATAAGATGGTAATGAATATAATTCCGGAAATAGCACCGGAAGCACCAATGGCATTGTAATAAGGATTGTTTTTTTCTTTTGCCAAAGAGTAAAGACTTGAGACGATTAACGACGATAGGAAGAATATCAGAAACAACATATTGCTGTTCCAGTGTATGGAGGCACTGAAATAGTATATTACAGCATCTCCGAAAGACCAGAGAACAAACATATTTACCAAGAGGTGAGTCCATCCCCCGTGGAAAAAACCATGAGTAATTAGTCTGTAATACTCTTTTTGGTGTATAATACGGTATGCATTAAAGTTGTACCTGTCAACCAGTTCCGGTTGGTTAAATCCTGCAATGCTGGTAACAACAATTGCGATAATGATAATTAAAGATATTGACATAAGTTTAAAGTTTAAAGTTCATAAAGTTTATCAAGTTCAAAGTTTATTAAATAGGTTGGAAAGGCTGTATTGTTTACTTTCAACTTTCAACTTTCAACTATATTTAGTGTATTATTTTGAAAATAAGTTCTTTTAAAAGTTCCCCGTTATCAGTAACATTCGAGTTGTATCCTTTCGATTTCATATCAAATTCCCTCAACAGGCTTATTACCTGAACTACTTTCCGGGCTGAGTAATTCCGTGCTCCGGTAGTGTAATCCGAAACAAAGAAAGGGTTAATTTTCAGAGCTGATACTATTGCATTTTTCGATTTGTCAGGGAGGTAATGGTAAGCCATAAGTTTCTGAAAATATCCGAAAAGAGTAGCAGTGGTTACCTGAATGGGATTGTTTTTTGGGTTTTTGGCAAATGATTGTACTATTTGATTCGCTTTCACAACATTTTTCTGAAGAACAGCTTTGTTAAGTTCAAAATTATTAAACTCTTTACTTATCCCGATATTTCTTTCAATGTCTGATAGGGTAATAGTTTTTGTCTCATTTCCTAAAGCGATACGCAATTTCTCAATTTCATGAGCAATTTTAGACAAATCATTACCAAGATATTCAATTAAAACCCGACTTGCTGTAATGTCAATAGAAAGGCCTTTTGACTTTAAATAGCCGGTAAGCCATGTTGCTACCTGATTGTCATAAAGTTTCTTTGATTCGAATAATACTCCTTGTTTGGCAATTGCTTTATACAGTTTTTTCCTTTTGTCTAATGTTTTGTATTTGTAATTAATTACCAGTATCGTTGATGATAGATGATTTTCTGCATACATAACAAGCTTCTCAATATCCTTGATGTTTTGAGCCTCTTTGACGATAATTACCTGATATTGTGACATCATGGGATAACGCCTCGCGGCATGAATAATGCCTGTTATGTCAGTGTCCTTACCATAAAGAATAGTCTGGTTAAAGGCCTTCTCCTCCTCCGTAAGGGTGTTGTTTGAAATATAATTGGTTATCTCGTCTATATAATAGGACTCATCGCCCATCAGAAAATAGACAGGAGAATATTTTTTTGATTTTAATTGTTGAATTATCTGTTCAAAGGTCATATTTGCGATTCATATTGTTTATAAAGCCTGCCTGTAAAAATACAATAATTCATTCATTATAACATTACACTGTTCAATATTCACTCATTCACAACTCTCTCATTAAATATTCTAAAAGATAAGATGTTTAACAGAGCGGCCTTCATTTATCAAATCTTTAAGGGCATTAATGCCAACTTTTATATGTGCTTCAACATATTGTTTAGTAACTATTTTATCACTTTCGCTGGTTTTTATCCCTTCTGCTATCATTGGTTGGTCAGAAACAAGCAGCAAGGCTCCGGTTGGTATTTCATTAGCAAAGCCAACTGTAAATATTGTGGCGGACTCCATGTCTATAGCTATGGCTCTTGTTTTTTCAAGATATTTTTTAAATCTTTCATCATATTCCCATACACGCCTGTTGGTGGTAAATACTGTTCCTGTCCAGTAATTTCTTCCATAATCGCTAATGGATGTTGATACAGCTCTCTGAAGGCTGAATGCCGGTAATGCCGGGATTTCGGGTGGTAAATAGTCGTTTGATGTGCCATCACTCCTTATGGCAGCAATGGGTAAAATGAGATCACCCAGCTTGTTTTTTTTCTTTAAACCTCCGCATTTGCCAAGAAACAGAACTGCCTTGGGTTCGATTGCACTCAGCAGATCCATTATGGTGGCAGCATTAGGACTTCCCATTCCAAAGTTAATGATGGTAATGCCTTCTGCTCTACAAGTTTGCATGTTTCCGTTGGTTATGGGAACATTATACCATTCCGAAAACAATTCAATGTAATGGTTGAAATTAGTAAGCAAAATATATTTCGAGAAGTCTTTAAGTTCCCGTCCTGTATATCTCGGTAACCAGTTTCGTACTATCTCTTCTTTTGTTTTCATATGATAAAAATTATAATGCTAAGGTAACTTTTTCTTGTGATTTTGATTTAATTTGTAGAAAAAATCATTTCATGCATTCATTAAATCTTCCACCTGTCTCATTGAAGTTTAAAACGGAAAATAATAAGCGGTTAGTGTTTGATGTTATTCGTAAAAAATATGTAGCATTGACTCCTGAAGAGTGGGTGAGGCAAAATTTCGTACATTATCTGTCTAATCAGTTAGAGTACCCTGCCGGTTTAATGGCAATAGAAACTTTGGTTAAAATTAATACCCTTAAACAGAGGGCAGATATTGTTGTTTACAATCGTAAAGGTAAGCCGGTGATGATTGTTGAATGTAAAGCACCAACTGTAAAACTTAACAATAGCGTATTTGAACAAGCAGCCCGGTATAACCGGAATCTTGGGGTTGATTATTTGATGGTTACAAATGGTATCAAACATTATTGTGCACAACTGAATAGAGAAAACGGAAGTTACAAAATGCTGGAAGCTATTCCGGGATATGAAGAGATTAATGGATAGAGGCTATCCGGTATTCCAATAACCAATATCGAACACCCAATATTCAAACATCCAATAATCTCTAAATAGTGCCTGCAAAAAACTATAAAACTTGGAGGTTTGCGTCATTGCGAGGACGATAGGACGAAGCAATCTATTGATATTCAACTGAGATTGCTTCACTCGTACCTCATTCGCAATGACGATCTGTGTCATGTTTTCTTGCAAACACTTAATAGCTAAATACAAATCCCATAATTTATCAAATAACCGAATAGGCAAATCACTAAATAATCAATTCAAATTTGTCTTTTAATTGAATATCCTTTATTATTGTAAGTCAGAATATTAAAAAAGTAAGAGATGCCTTATAAAGAACCTAAAATAGAAAAGCTTTATTACTCAATTGGTGAAGTTGCCGATATGTTTAAAGTAAATACTTCACTTATACGTTTTTGGGAAAAAGAATTTGATATTATTAAGCCTCATAAAAACAAAAAGGGAAACCGTCTGTTTACTCCTATTGATGTGGAAAATTTCCATCTGATTTTTCATCTCGTTAAAGAAAAAGGAATGACATTGAAAGGAGCTAAGAAAAAGCTTAAAGAGAACAGGGATGATACAATTAATAATTTTGAGGTTATTTCACGGTTGAAAAAAATTCGCTCGCTTTTGGTTGAGGTTCGTGACAATATAGAGCAGTGACCAGTTTTCAGTGACCAGTTTTCAGTGAGCAGTTTTCAGTGAGCAGTAGGCAGTAAGCAGTAAACAGTAAACAGTAGGTAGTAAGCAGTAGGCAGTAAACAGTAGGTAGTAAGCAGTAAGCAGTGAACAGTAAGCAGTATGTAGTAGGTAGTAGTATCCAGAAACAAGGAATCCGAAACAATTAACCATTTATCATTAACCATTTATCATTAACCATTTATCATTAACCATTAACCACTTATGTTAATAAAAGAGATAATTGCAGAAATAGAAGCTTTTGCGCCCTCTGCATTAAAAGAGGATTATGACAATGTAGGGTTGTTGGTAGGTTCTGGAAATGAAGAGGCTTCCGGTGCACTCATTACATTAGATGTTACTGAGGACATTATTGATGAGGCAATTCAAAATAGTTGTAACCTGATAGTGGCTCACCATCCTCTGATCTTTAAAGGGGTGAAAAATATTACTGATAAAAACGAAACAGGACGGATTATTATAAAAGCTATACAGAACAGTATTGCAATATTTGCCGGGCATACTAATGTTGACAGTGTTTTTAAAGGTGTTAGTGGTAGAATGGCTGAAAAGATAGGCCTTGTAAATACTTCTGTTCTTTCTCCTGTAAAAAACAAACTTTTAAAATTGGTTACTTTTGTGCCGTTGGAACATGCAGATAACGTGAGGGGAGCGATTTTTAAAGCCGGTGCGGGAGTTATTGGTAATTATGATTCCTGTAGTTATACTTTAACCGGAACCGGAACATTCAGGGCAGGTGAGGATACAAATCCTTTTGCCGGTGAGAAAGGGAAATTGCACTCTGAAGAGGAGGTTAGGATTGAAACTATTCTGCCTGATTTTTATAAAAATAAGGTTGTTTCAGCTTTAATTGAGGCTCACCCATATGAGGAGGTAGCTTACGACCTCTATGCCCTCGAGAACGAATGGTCTGAAATAGGCTTTGGAATAGTAGGCGAATTGGAAAAGCCAATGGATGAAGAAGATTTCTTTGCATTTTTAAAATCAATATTTAAGGCAGATTGTATCAGACATACTGAGTTTTTGAATAGACCGATTAAGAAAGTGGCTCTTTGTGGAGGTTCGGGAAGTGATCTTCTGAGAATGGCAATAAATGCCGGTGTGGATGTTTTTATCTCAGCTGATTTTAAGTATCATCAGTTTTTTGAGGCTGAAAAACGCATTTTAATTGCCGATATAGGACATTTTGAGAGTGAACAGTTCACTAAAGAGCTATTTTTTGAGATACTTACAAAAAAATTCTCTAATTTTGCAGTCCGTTTATCTAAAGTGAATACGAATCCGATTAAATATTTTTAATATAATGGCAAAAAAGAAAGCAAAGTCAGGTGAAATGACTGTAGAAGACAAATTGAAAGCTCTTTATGATTTACAACAAGTAGTTTCAGAAATTGATAAGATTAGAACATTACGTGGTGAACTACCGCTGGAAGTTCAAGACCTTGAAGATGAGATTGAAGGTTTGGAAACTCGTTTAACTAATCTTAACAACGAAACAAAAAAGATGAGTGATGGTGTTCTGTCTAAAAAGAACGAGATTAAGGAGGCCGGGTTATTGATAAAAAAGTATGAAGCTCAGCAATCTAATGTAAGAAATAATCGTGAATATGATTCTCTGTCTAAGGAGATTGAATTTCAGAAATTGGAAATTGAACTTTGCGAAAAACATATTAAAGAGTTCAATTCTGAATTAGGCGGTAAAAAAGGACTCGTTGAGACTTCCAAAACTTTGTTTGAAGAGAGAAAAAGCGATCTTGAATCTAAGAAATCAGAGCTGGATGAGATTGTTAACGAAACAAAGGTTGAAGAGGAAAAGCTGATTAAAAAATCTGAAACAATTAAGAAAAAAGTTGAAGAGCGTTTGTTGACAGCTTTTGAGCGTATTCGTAAAAATGCCCACAACGGACTTGCTGTTGTTAGTGTTAATCGTAATGCTTGTGGTGGTTGTTTTAATAAGATTCCACCTCAGAGGCAACTGGATATACGTTCACGTAAGAAAGTTATTGTTTGTGAGTATTGTGGCAGAATCCTGGTTGATGATGAAATAGGTGTGAAATAAATCATAATTGATTATATAAAAAAGTCGGGGTAACCCGGCTTTTTTATATAAATAACCAATAACCAATAACTTCCGCCTTTGCCCTGACAGGGTACTTTGAACTGAAGGATTTGGTGTAGCTATGAGCAGTACTCTCCCTAATATATATCCATCAGCAACCGCTGACAGGGTCGTTGACCACTGTCAGGGTTTATTATCCTTGCAAATCTTTAGGTAGCTCCACGTTTTTATATAATTCCTAATTCCTAATTCCTAATTCACACCTACCAGCTTCCTCCGGCACCGCCGCCACCGAAACTGCCACCGCCAAAGCCGCCGAATCCTCCTCCGCCGCCAAAACTACCACCTCCTCCTGAGAAACTATCCCAGCTGCCACCATGGCTTCTGCCGCCACCCATCATTCCAAGAAAAACCCAGAAAGGCAGACTTCTTCCCATAGAAGATTTTCTGGCACTGCCGGCTCTTGAGAAGATGAAAAATATAATAATCATAAATATTATAGTTCCTATTCCTCCACCTACTTTACCTTTATGGGAGGTCTGTTTCATGTAATTTTCGGCAGTGAATTCTCCTTTTGTCAGTTGTGTTAATCTTGTCATCGCAGCCAGCAATCCACTGTAGTAGTCGTTGTTTCTGAAATGAGGTATCATCTCATTGTCAACAATACGATTGGCAAATGCATCAGGAACTACACCTTCCAGACCATATCCTAAAGCTATAAAAGCTTGTCCTTTTTCGTTGCCGTATTTTGGTTTTACAAGAATTAAAACTCCGTTATCTTTACCTTTTTGTCCAATGCCCCACTTTTCTCCCAGCTTAAAAGCATAGTCATCCACCGAAGTTCCGTCTAACGATTTAACAGTTACGATGGCAATCTGAGTGCTTGTTTCGCGGTTAAACTGAACCAATTGTCTTTCCAGATTATCTCTTTCTTGTGGCGAGAGAACACCTGCGAAATCATTTACTATTCGTGGTGGTTTAGGCTTGTCAGGCAGTTGTTGCGCACTTGCTGTAAGTGCAGAAAATATAATTAGTAATGCTACTATCTTTTTCATGTTTTTATATTTTGAACCATATAAGCAATATAAGGTAATATAAGTTTCTTTTGTGTTCTTATATGCCTAATATGGTTTGTTTTAATCTCCAAAAGATATTTCATCCGGCAACTCATTCACATCATCACTTTGGTAAGGGAAGTGTGCTTTAAGTTGTAGTCCACTCTCTTTTATTCCATCGGCCAGTCCTTCTGCATACTTTCCCTCCTTGAATTTTTCCGACATTTTTTCTTTTATGTCATCCCAAAAGTTTTCAGGAACTTTTTGATTTATGCCACCATCTCCAAGAATAGCAAATTTCCGGTCTTTATGTGCCAGATAAAACAGTACGCCGTTATGTTGTTCTGTCTTGTGCATCTGTAATTTTTTAAACAGATAAGACGCTCTGTCCAACATATTCCCTTTACAGTGTGATTCAATGTGAACCCTTATCTCGCCTGAAGTGTTTAGTTCTGCCTCCTTGATGGCATTAACAATAACTTTTTTGTCTTCTTCCGAAAGAAAATCCTTCATACTTTGTTAGTTTTTATTAACTGTATATCTTTTTCAGTACAGGGTTTGCTGGTTTTAAATTTTCCACATCCCAATATCGTACATCTCAAATCCTCACATCCAAACATCCTAAAACTCCACTTTAGGAGCCTCTTTAGCTTTTTCCTCTGCTTTGAAATATGGTTTCTTTTCAAAATCAAACATATTTGCAATCATGTTTTTTGGGAACTTCTTGATATACGTATTGTATTTTCTCGTTGTCTCATTGAACTTTCGGCGTTCAACGGCAATGCGGTTTTCTGTTCCTTCTAATTGTGCCTGCAAGTCGAGGAAGTTTTGATTAGCCTTCAGATCAGGATACCGCTCCATGACAACCATTAGTCGTGAAAGAGCAGATGATAAACCGGCCTGGGCAGACTGAAATTTCTGAAATGTTTCCGGTGTAAGATTGTCGGCAGAGATGTTTACACTCGTAGCTTTTGAACGAGCCTCAATAACAGCCTGTAGCGTCTCTTTTTCGTGCGAAGCATATCCTTTAACCGTATTTACCAAATTGGGTATCAAGTCTGCTCTTCGCTGATAAACATTCTCAACCTGCGCCCATTGCGCATCTACACCTTCCGAAAGTTCTACCATTGTATTGTAACCGCAACTACTTAAGAGTGGTAACAAAATAATACTTGTAAATAACCATTTAATTCGTCTCATCTGTTTAATTTTTTGAACCATATAAGAAATATAAGATCATTTAAGATATTTTCTCTTATAATTCCTTTTATGCCTTATATGGTTTAATTGTTCATATTTAATTTAAAATTTTCATTAAAACTTTTTCATTTTGTCAACAAAAATAACTAATTTGGTGTAATCTAAAACCGACACAATGTTTTTTATTTAAATAAATTATTTATTAACCAAATTAAACTGTTTTAATTATGAAAAAAGTTTTACTCTTTATTGCATTTATTGCACTCGTTATTCCTTCCTCATTCTCCCAAGGGCTTATTATTAGTGAGGTTGTTGAGGCTCCTTCGGGCACATATCCTAAATATGTTGAAATTACTAATACGACTGATGCTTCCATTGATTTGAATGGATATAAAATTACCAGATATTCCAATGGTGGCACTTCTGCTGCAACAGCTTATGAGTTTACTGCAGAATTTGTCTTGCCTGCTAAAGCATCAGCTGTAATTACAAATATGGATAACACTACATCAGGTCAATTATGGACTGATTTTACACTGATTGCTCCTACTTATGTCATACATGGAGCTACTAATGTTAATGGAAATGGCAATGATGTATATGAGCTTGTTAATTCAACTGATAATGCAGTTGATGTGTATGGCGTTATAGGAACTGATGGAACAGGTGAGGTTTGGGAATACACAAATTCATATGTATACAGAATATCTACGGTACATAATCCAACAATTTCTTTTAATATTTATGAGTGGTATGTTGCCCCATTAAATGAATTAGTTGGCAAAGAAGCAGACCTTTCTCCATATTTAACTCCGGGTACACATACACTTACTACTTCCATTGGTACTTTAGACCTTACCTATCCGGTAGGAGGAGAAAATTATGAGACTGGTGAGACTGTTAATATCACTTGGACATCTACTGATGTAGCTAATATCCTTATTTTAGTTAGAAAATCGGACGAACATGATTATTTTGATGGAGTTGGGAACTCTGTTGATGCAACGTTAGGAACGTTTGCATTGGATATCCCTACTAATGCAGAGGAGGGTAATTATAAAATTAAACTTGTAGCCAAGGAAGATCCTACTGTGGCCGATTCGTGTGATTTCTTCTTTATTAAGGATGTGCATTTTGCAGGCCTGGACAATGATCCATTTTATCCTGAAAACGGAGCTGCTGATATTCCAACCGACCTGTTTACCGGTAGGTTGGAGATGCACTTTGATGAATCAGTTATAACAGCTACTGGTAATATTTATCTTAAAAAGTATAGCGACGATAGTGTTGTAGAAACATTTGATGTTAACAACTCATCGCAAGTTAGTGTAGACCCGGAATATCCAACCAATATATTAATGTATATATCATCTGAGCTTGATCCCAATACTCAGTTCTATGTAGAGGTTGATGCCGGAGCTATAACCGACAAGGCAGGAACACCTAATGCTTTTGACGGTTTCACTGGTAACTCAACATGGTCGTTTACTACCGGTGCAGGCAACTCTTATATTTCGATATACGATATACAATATACTACTGATCCTTCAGGAGATTCTCCACATAACGGAGAGGTAGTTAAAACTAAAGGTATTGTAATGGCTAAAATTTCAGATGGATATTACATACAGGAAGCCGCTGGTGATTGGGCTGGTATATATGTTTTTGATACTGACAATGCCGGAGTCACTGTTGGAGATGAAGTAACTGTAGCGGGAACAGTTGATGAGCATTATAATGTTACGCAATTAAAAGATATTCTTTTTAAAACTATTCATAGCTCAGGCAACACTCTTTACGATCCTGTAACTATTACACTGGATCAAATAGGCGAAGCGTATGAAAGCGTTTTGGTAATGGCAGAAACTATTTCTTGTTCAAACCCTGATTTGGGACATGGTGAGTGGGAAATATCTGATGGCACAAATACTGGAATAGTAGATGACCTGTTTTTTGCCTATACGCCTGTACAAGATGAAGAGTTTACTTCAATAACTGGAATTCTGAATTATAGTTATAGTGTCTATAAGGTAGAGCCTCGTGATGCTGCTGACATTGTTTCTGTGCCAACAAGAATTAAAAATGTTGATAATACCGGTTTGGTTGTAAGTCCTAATCCTGTTGTTAATGAAATGAGGATTGTTTCAGATGTACCTATTGCCGATGTTCAAATTATTAACACTGTAGGACAAGTTATGAATGTTGAAATTAATGGAACTTCAGGACAGGTTAATGTTGAAACTGGTGGATTGGTTAGAGGACTTTACCTTGTTAAGGTAACCTTTACTGATGGAACTGTAAGAGTTCAAAAAGTTATTAAGAAATAAGAACGATAAGAATTACACAAGAAAAAAGCCATCCTGCCGTTGCGGGGTGGCTTTTTTTTCTTCTTTTTGCTAAATCGGATAACGGAGAAGAATGTTAAACATAAAAAACAAAGCTCTACCTTTCATTCTTTCGTTACGTTTATATGACATTTTAATAATTGATTACACGTATGCGGAATGAAAAAAAGTTGGGTTACGGTGATTATTGTCAATGGACGTAAAGACGTTTATCAATTATTGCGAACCTTGCAATTGACCTTGCGTGCCTTGCGGTTAGTCTTTTTTACCGCAAAGCACGCAAAGTTTTTTTTATCGCAAAGTACGCAAAGGTAATTTTATTAATAGCGATCTTTGCGCTAATCCTTGCGTCCCTTGCGGTTAAGTATAACGTCGCGACAGAGTCCGGAGCATGCTTCTTGTCCAAATATTAACTTTTACGACAGTTTTTTGTTTCTAATAACTGATAAAAGAATTAAGAACAGAATCATTATTGCTCCATTTAGAATTAATTTCTCAAAACCTAACGGAAATCCAAACCATTTAACGGCATTAAAATCCAGGATGCCTGTCATTACGGGAGCTAATATTGCAATTACAGGAACCCATTTATCTAAAACTAATCTTTTGGAAAACAGGCCGAATGCGTATAATCCCAGTAAGGGGCCGTAAGTATAACCTGCGAGAGTAAAAAGTGTGCTGATAATACTATCGCTGCTTAATGCTTTAAAAAGCAATATAACAAATACTAATACTATTGAGAATCCTATATGTACTCCTAATCGAATGCGTTTAGCTTTTGTTTCGGGATACTTTTCAATACTCAGGATGTCTACAGAAAAGGATGTGGTTAACGATGTGAGAGCTGAATCGGCACTGGAATAGGCAGCTGCAACCAGGCCAAGAATAAATATGACCCCAACAATTTCCGGTAGATAACCACCGGTAGCAATAAGCGGAAACAGATCGTCGGCTCTTTCGGGAATAGCAATGCCATTGTTGTTGGCGAAAATAAATAATAGGGCTCCAAGGCTTAAAAAAAGTAAGTTGGCAGGAACAAATGCTGCTGCGTACCAGTACATATTTTTCTTTGCATCTTTTAGCGACTTGCATGTGAGGTTCTTTTGCATCATATCCTGATCAAGGCCGGTCATTACGATGGTGATAAATGCACCCGAAAGAAACTGTTTGAAGAAATTTTGTTGGGAATGAAAATCATCAAAAATAAACATCTTTGAAAAATCACTCTCTTTTATGAGTTGAGTAACTCCGGTAAACGATAAGTTCATCGATGAGGCGATAAAAATAACAGTTAAAACTACTGACGTAAGCATAAAAACCGTTTGTAAGGTGTCAGTCCAGATAATTGTTTTAATACCGCCACGAAATGTGTATAGCCAGATTAACAGAATTGTGATAATAACAGTATATTCAAAAGAGACACCCAGTGCATCGAAAAGGGTTAGTTGTAATACATTGGCCATCAGGAAAAGTCTGGCTGATGCTCCTATTGTACGTGAGAGTAAAAACAGCAATGCTCCCGACTTATACGACCAAAACCCGTAACGAGTATTCAAATATGAGTATATGGATGTTAAATTTAACTTGTAATATAGCGGGAGTAATATATGAGCTATCACCACATATCCCAAAAGATATCCGAACACCATTTGCATATATGAGAACCCCGTACTTCCCACCCATCCGGGAACAGAAATAAAAGTTACTCCTGAAAGTGAAGCTCCTATCATTCCTATTGAAACAATGTACCAGGGAGATTTTCGGTTGCCACGAAAAAAAGTGTCGTTATCGGCCTTTTTGCCGGTTATCAGAGAGATAATTATAAGTAATAAAAAGTATCCTCCAATAACACTTGCTGTAACTAACGGATTCATGCGAAAATGTTTATTTTTTCAAAAGTAATAATTATAAGTAGTTATAAAGTTGAAAGTTCTTAAAGTTTGTAAAGAAATACGAAACCAAATTATAGGCTAAATATTATTTTGGGGTACTGAAGGTTTTTGGGGCAAAGCTCCTATATGTAACAGCATAGGGTGTAGCGAAGCGGAAACCCTATGTCGCTTAAATAGATTTCATGTAAGCCCTGTAAGGGCGAAACAATATTGCTATATTAATGCGGAAGCTAATCCCAAACATATTGTTCATCATAGTCAATTTTATATTCCTTAAGAAAGAGTCTATATTCTTCTTTGAAAGATGTTCTTTTGTGATGCTCTTTTTGATTTAGAATATATTTTTTAACAGTCTCAACTTTTGATGAACTAACTGAAAACGTTCCATATCCGTTCTGCCAGGAAAAACCAACAATCCCTTTTTTCTTAATCCATTTAGATGAAGATGTTTTTATTTTTGAAATCATTTCAGCAATTGTTACTGTTCGTGGCAAAATACATAAAATATGAATATGATCCGGATTGGCATATATTTCGTAAACATATGATCCAATGTTTGATAATATACCTATTATATATGAATGTAAATCTTTTTGAATAGCATTCGGTATAAAAATTTCACCCTTTTTTGTGGAAAATACACAATGTAAATATACTTTTGATAAACTTTGTGGCATATTCGTGATTTATTACATTTCGGACTTTCAGCCCTCTAAAAAATTGATCCGCAATATCACAGGGCTTTGTTTCACTTCGCCCTGTGCTTTCACCTATAATCCTTTCAGGATTTGATATCGTGTAAATACAAATTTAATAAATTATTTCTTCTCAGCACCTCAAAATAATATTTAGCCGAATGAAGCTACTATTACAACATAAAAACATTTTTGCTACCTTTGCTCAGCTTTTAACAATTAAATAATGATATCAACCCATTATCCGTCAAAACGGTTAGAGAGTGCTGTAAGTGAGTTCAGCAAGCTTCCCGGCATTGGGAAGAAGACGGCATTACGGTTGGTGCTTTTTCTTTTGAAACAGGACAAGGAGATGGTTGTGCATTTTTCGGATACGATAAAAGATATGAGGAGTGGAATCCACTATTGCTCTTCTTGTTATAATATATCAGACAGAACCACTTGCGAGATATGTTCCAACCCCGGTCGCGATCATACTACAATATGTGTTGTGGAGAGTATTAGGGATGTAATGGCAATTGAAAATACTCATCAGTATACTGGAATATATCATGTGCTTGGCGGAGTAATATCTCCAATGGATGGTATTGGCCCCGATGACCTGACAATTGCTCCGTTGGAGGTGAAAATCAAGAAAGGAGAGGTGAAAGAGTTAATCCTTGCACTCAGCACTACGATGGAAGGTGATACAACAAACTTCTATCTTTATAATAAGTTATTAAATAAGAATATTACCATAACAACTATCGCCAGAGGAGTTTCTGTTGGTGATGAACTGGAATATGCTGATGAGATTACTCTGGGTAGGTCATTAGTAAACCGTTTGCCTTATGAAAAAACTCTTTGATTGTTGGGGGGCTAAAGAATTGATAATTGATAAAACCTGATATTATGAAACCTAAAACTGTTTATAAACAAATTCAATTATTATATCTTGCTATATTGATTGGGTTACTATTTATTGGAGTGGCAGCCTATTATTTTGTGTCTGCCAATGGGAATATGATGCTGATTGATGCATCTATGGAAAGAACAGTTTATTCTATTTTGATAATAATGGTGTTTGTTGGTATTCCTGTCAGTTATATTTTTCATAAAAAGAGTTCTACACACATTGACCCGGAATTATCATTAAGTGATAAACTAATAAAATACAGAAAGAGTTTGTTTGTAAAGCTTATTACTATCGAAGGGCTGTCTATGTTTAGTCTTATAGGGTATATAGTTGCCGGCACCAAAACGTATTTGTACATATATCTTATTTTATTGATAGTATATGTGATTAGTTATCCGTGGAAAACAATAATCAGGCAGGAGCTACAACTCAGTGATCAGGAATTGAATTTTTAAAAAAGTATTGGGATATGATTATAGCTGTTGATTTTGACGGAACAATTGTTGAACACAGGTATCCGGCTATTGGGAAGGAGAAGCTTTTTGCTTTTAAAACACTTGAAGCTTTGCAGAAGCAAGGCCATCAACTTATTTTGTGGACTTTTAGAAGTGGCAAAGAGTTGAATGATGCTGTTGGGTTTTGTGAAAAAAATGGCTTGGAATTTTATGCAGTAAATAAAAGTTATCCTGAAGAGGAGTTTTATAATGGTATTAGCAGAAAGATTAATGCCGATGTTTTTATTGATGACCGGAATCTTGGCGGATTTATTGGCTGGGGTGAAGTGTGGCAGATAATAAATAAGAATGCACCAATCCAAGACAAGGAGATGTTCATGGCTGCATACAAGGCTGCTGAAAGAAAGACTTTTTGTGGATTTGTTAAACGACTTTTTTGTGGTGATGAATGATTTGATGATGTGCTAATGTGATGATTTGATAAATTGAGGAACTGATAAACTGAAGAACTGATAAATTTTTTGATTCCTCAATTCCTCGAATAACCAAATAACCAGAATTCTAAACTCTAAACTCTTGAATAAAGACCTGTCAATAATAATAGTAAATTATAATGTAAGCTCATTTCTTAAGCTATGCCTTTATTCTGTTCTAAAGGCTGCGAAAACAATAAATGCAGAAGTTTTTGTTGTTGATAATGCTTCTGCTGACGATTTTGTGGAGATGGTCAGGACTGCATATCCTGAAGTTAATCTCATTGAGAATAAAAAGAATGTGGGTTTTTCTGCTGCCAACAATCAGGCTATCGCAAAAGCATCAGGGGATATTGTTTTATTACTTAATCCCGACACAATTATTCCGGAAAATACATTTATTCATCTTCTCTCTTTTTATAAAGAACATCCTGATGCAACAGGTGTGGGTGCAAAGATGATAGATGGTTCAGGAAATTATTTGCCTGAATCGAAACGAGGACTTCCTACTCCAATAACATCTTTTTATAAGTTTAGCGGGTTAATAAAACTTTTCCCTGAATCAGAAAGAGTTGCAGCATACTATGTAGGGCATGTTCCATCTGATGAAACAGTACAAGTGCCTGTTCTTGCCGGTGCTTTTCTTGCCTTTCCCATGGAAGTACTAAAAAGAACAGAGCCTTTGGATGAATCCTTTTTTATGTATGGTGAGGATATCGATTTTTCTTATCGGCTATCCCGAATCGGGTCGAATTACTACTATCCCGGAATAACCATTATTCATTTTAAAGGAGAGAGTACAAAGAAAGACAGAGCATATCTGGAACGTTTCTACAATGCTATGCTAATCTTTGCTAAAAAACATTTTTTCCCGGATTATAGTAATTTTCATAAATGGTTTGTGACATTTTCAATTAGAAGTATAAAAAGTTTGTTGGGAACTTTAATGTTTTTGAGGGGGTCTGATAAAAAAAAGAATCAGGTATTTAGCTCTCAGGCTTTTTTAATAGGTGTTTCAGAAGGGTATGATTTCGTAAGAAAAAAGTCAGGTTTTTCAGAAATTAAATTATATGATTCTTTTAATGATATTGATCTTTCTGAAATATCTACTGTCTTAAAAACTAATATTTTTATTGATTTGCAATCAGTTTCAATACAAGATGCAGTTGCCTTTATGGAAAGATATACTGATAAGTTCACATATACTTTTTTGTCGCCTCGCCGTGATTTCTATTTGAAGAGCTGTGATGCGGATAGTTCTGGTGAGATTACTTTTCTGTAACCGGGGTTTATTTTGTACAAACATAGGGGCTATTTATTCCAGATATTGCGGACTTCAGTTTTGGGGTATTCAAAATGTTCGGAATCATTGTCGCTATCGGAGAAGGCAATAATTTAGAGAATTATTGGGGTTAAGAATAATATTTATTAAATTGGCACTATAGTAATAAAATAAACTGTTTGTGCATTTGGTATGAAAAAGTCTCTGCCGTTATTGCGAACGGAGTGAAGCAATCTCAACAATTAGAGAGACAAGAAGTTAGATTGCTTCGATTCCTCGCAATGACATGGTTGTTATCTTTTTTAGACCAGATTCATATTATTAGAAAGCTACCGGAATGAAGATAAAAACAATAATAGCATTTCTTTTTGTGTTTTCAGGTGTTTTGTTTGCTCAACAAAAGGCTAAGAAAAGATTTGTTCGACCTGTTATGAAGCAGATAGACAAAGAGGATTATGTGTCAGCAGCTCCTAAGTTAAAAGATCTGTTAGTGAAATATCCCGATGATCCTTTTTTGCATTTGCAACTTGGAATATGTTATGTGAACATCGATTACAAGGAAGATGATGCTATTGGTCATTTGCAAAAGGCTGTTCAAAGCTATCCTATTCAAAAAAAGAAAAATACAAATGCTATTGAAGCAAGGTTTTATCTCGGGCAGGCACAGCACCTTACCTATAAGTTTGAAGAAGCTGTAATTACATTTCAGCAATTAAAAACTAATATTGCCGGATTATCAAAAAAAGATAGAGCCCAGGTAGGCAAAATAGATCGTGAGATTAGATATAATGAAAATGCCATCAAATATAAAGCTAATCCTATAAATTTTAGAATAACAAATTTAGGCTCGGCTGTAAATAGTGAGTATGACGAACACAGTCCGGTTGTATCTGCTGATGAATCAATTCTTATTTTTACATCTAACAAACCGGGAACAGGGAATGTAAAATCTCCGGACGGGCTTTTTAATGAAGATATTTATATGTCTGAATGGAGAGAAGGGAAATGGCTGCCTGCATTGAATATTGGTAAAAAAGTGAATACAATTGTTAATGATGCTTCTATAAGTATCACACCTGATGGAAGAACACTATTGGCATATAGAAACAATGGAGGTTCAGGTGATTTATATATTAGTGTTTTTGATGAGGAAGGATGGGGTAAATTGAATAAACTACCTAAGCCTGTAAATTCAACATACAACGAAACTCACGGAACATTTTCTGACAATGGGAATACGATATATTTTACCAGCGACCGGCCGAATGGCTTTGGTGGAAAAGATATATATGTAGCCAGAAAATTGCCTTCCGGTGAGTGGGGAAAACCCCGTAATTTGGGAAACAAGATTAATACGCCTGAAGATGAGGATAGCCCTTTTATTCATTCCGATGGTAAAACGCTCTATTTTGCATCTGAAGGACATACATCAATAGGAGGGTTTGATGTTTTTTATTCCACGGTTAATGATAGCAATCAGTGGTCGGTTCCGATAAATGTAGGATACCCGATTAATACGCCTGATGATGACCTGTTTTATATACCTACGGCAGATGGTCAAAGGGTGTATTATGCTTCGAAACGAAAAGGCGGCTTTGGAAGGTCAGATATTTATATTATTGAATTTCCTGAATCAGATCCCAGGTCACTTGCTGTTGTTGCCGGTTTTCTTTTTACACCCAATGGAGCACCGGCAGCCAATGCTACCATTAAAATAGAAAAATATGGAAGCGGTGAAATAGTTGGTATATACCGGCCTAACCCCATTTCTGGTAAGTATATAATTATCCTGCCCACTGAGATTGAATACACAATGGATGTTTCATTGAAAGGATATAAATCAGTTATTCAAAAACTTAATATTCAGTCAAGGGGAGAATTTGGCTCCCGTAAAAAGGTGCTATTTATGGATCCGATTGTTTTGGAACAGGAATAAATATGACTTTAACAATATAATTATTTATAAAATAAGTACTTTGTATGATACATCATTTTAGAATTTTATTTATTTTGCAAAAAAAATGTTATTAACCAAACATAATCTGCCTGATATGCTACAGAAAACATCCATTATTGTTATTCTTTTATTATTTACTATCTCCGGTATTCAATCTCAGAATACAAAAAGTAAGAAATTAGCCAAAGATTTTAGCGAAGCTGTAAAGCTTTCTGAAAATATGGATTTTGAAGAAGCCATCATAATCTTCAAACGAATATTGAAAGAAACGCCTGATGACATTGAAGTGTTATATAATTTGGGGCATTGTTACCTTAATACCTCCAACGGGCCTGATTCGGCGGTGATATTTTTTGAAAGAGCATCAAAAGAGTTTCCGAAAGAGGAATTTCTTTCTGATTTAGGTGTTGATCTTCAACTCTCTTTGGGAAAATCGTATCAGATGTTGTTTAGGCATAAAGATGCGATTGATGTATATGTTAATTTCCTGAAGATGCTATCGCCTGAAGATGTAGAGCTTGAAGCGGAGGCAAGAAGGGAAAAGGAGATTTGCGAAAATGCAATAGAACTTATAAATAATCCGGTTGAATTAAAAGTTAAAAATCTGGGATCTCATATTAATTCAAAATATGATGATCATAGTCCTATAATTTCAGCTGATGAGTCGATTCTTATTTTCACATCCAGAAGAGCCTCAAGTTATAGTGAACGTATGCCTGATGGGCAATACGAGGAGCGTATCTATATTTCTGAGATGGCTGGAGATACTTTGGGTAAAGCAAAGATATTGAAGAAAGGGCTTTTTAAGCGCCAGGGCCACGTTGCCGGTGTAGGTCTTTCTGCCGATGGTACTGAGTTACTTATATATAGAAATGATGTTAATGGCAGAAATATATATGAATCGAAATATGACGGTTCTACCTGGGCTGAGCCCGTAAAGATGCCTGCTCCAATAAATTCAAAATATGATGAAACTCATGCATCATTGTCGTCAGATAATAGCATGTTGTTTTTCACAAGTAGCCGTCCGGGTGGGTATGGTGGATTAGATATATATCAGGTGCGCAGATTACCTGACGGAACCTGGGGATTACCTAATAACCTTGGTCCGGAAATAAATACTGAATATGACGAAGAAACTCCCATAATTCATCCTGATGGCAGAACGCTGTTTTTTAGCTCTGAAGGGCACAATACAATGGGACAGCTTGACATATTCTTCAGTCATGTTAATGTTGACAGCACATGGAGTGAGCCTGTGAATATTGGTTATCCTATTAATACACCTGATGATGATTTCTTTTTCATGCCTACTACTACTTTGAATAAGGCCTATTATGCATCTTCTAAGTTTGAAGATAATTATGGTCGTTCTGACCTGTATGAGATTGAGTATAAAGAGCCTGTTGAAAACAGACTTGCTGTTATTAAAGGAGTTGTAAGAAGCACAAATGATGCTCCGCTTGAAAAAGTTCGTATATATGTTACAGACAGGTCTGACGGAAGTCAGGTTGGTATCTATCGTCCTCATCCCGGAACAGGAAAATATGTGTTGATACTTGAAGCTGAGAAAGATTATGATATTCGTTTTACCGGTTTGGGCTTTGAAGAAACAAAGGAGAGCCTTTCGGTTACCCGTGAGATGAGTTATAAGAAATCACATCAAACAACTCCACTGGATGAGGTTATAATGATTGCCATAGCTGTTGAGAAGCCCGAAGAAGAAAAATTGGCGTGTTCTGATATCTCAGACGGAATACCTTGTTATACAGTACAGATATTGTCTCTTAAATGGCCTGTTAAATCATACGATGTGTTTGAAACTCTTGAGCATGACTTAATTAAGGAGTATAAATGTGAGGATGGTTTTTACAGATATGCTTATGGTTTGTTTAAGGGGTATAAGTTAACCATAAAGGCAAAAGAGAAAGTTCTTAAGACCGGTAAATGGCAGGATGCTTTTATTCGTGATGAGAAACAGTATGATGATTTAATAGAGAAACCTAAAGAATGATAGAAGCTGATGGTATTATTCTGCGTGCCTTGGAACCTGAGGATGTAGATTTACTATATGAATGGGAAAATGACATGAAAATTTGGGTGGTGAGTAATACGCTCATCCCTTTTTCCAGATATCAGCTTAATAAGTATGTTGAAAACTCAAAATTAAATCTTTACCAAATCCAGCAATTGAGGTTGATTATTGAGGTGAAAGATGATGAAACATCTTTCCCGGTTGGATTGATTGACCTTTTTGATTTTGATCCTTTTCATAACCGGGGAGGTATTGGTATTATTATTAATTCCTCTTATCGAAAACAGGGGTATGCAAAAAAAGCATTGGCTCTGTTTGTGGAATATTGTTTTAATCATCTTCTTCTTAATCAGTTGTATGCAAATATATTGGTTGACAATAAAGCAAGTATATACCTGTTCGAATCTTTGGGTTTTGAACTATCAGGCAAGAAAAAACAGTGGAGAAAAACTGCAAAAGGATTTGTCGATGAACTTTTTTATCAAAAACTAAATAAGAGTTGAAAAGTAGTAACTAATCAGTGTGCTGAAAAGTATAGGCTTATTCAAAATGGATAAATATGAGGATTTGCGTGCGAAAGTTATTATCTGTGTTCTTGTTTATCTGTGTTCCTGTTTTATCATTGGTCTCACAAAATAATGAAGAGGGTAAAAGTTTTAAGATAATTGGAGTTGGTGACATAATGCTTGGAACTCACTTCCCATCAATCAAATATCTACCCCCGGGTGACAATCCGTCTCTGATAATCAAAGAGGCTTTCCCGGCTCTTCAATCGGCTGATCTTGTTTTCGGAAACCTGGAAGGTTCATTTCTGGATGAGGGTGAGTTGGTGAAACGTTGTAAGGATACCACAAAGTGCTATGCTTTTAAAATGCCTGTGAGATATGCTCCGGTACTTAAAGATGCCGGTTTTAAGATGTTAAGCGTTGCAAACAATCACATTCGTGATTTTGGGCAGGTAGGAATGGTATCTACTTCTAAGATACTTGACTCTTTGAATATAAGATATGCCGGTTTTCTTAGCAAGCCGTTTGATACTCTGACAGTATCCGGAAAGTTGGTTGGACTTTGTGCTTTTTCCCCAAATGTAGGCACAGTACAAATTAGTGATGTTGAAGGGGCAATGGAAATAGTAAAAAAACTAAAAACTTTTTGTGATTATGTAATCGTTTCGTTTCATGGTGGTGCTGAAGGGGCAAACCATCAACATATAACCCGCGAGGATGAGATGTTTTACGGAGAGAACAGAGGGAATGTGTATGAATTTGCACATGCTGTTATCGATGTCGGAGCAGATATTGTTTTTGGACATGGTCCGCATGTAGTACGTGCCATTGAAGTTTATAAAAATCGGTTTATTGCTTATAGTCTTGGTAATTTCTGTACATACGGCAGGTTCAATCTTAGAGGGCCGAACGGTTTAGCACCTGCAATAAAAGTATGGATTGATGAAAATGGTGAGTTTCAAAAAGCACAAATATATTCTTTCAAACAATTAGGTAGTGGAGGTGCTTATTTTGATGCTGAAAACAGTGTTGCCAAAAAAATTAAAGATCTTACTTTTATGGATTTTCCTGAATTAAGACATCGACTTATAATTGATGATGAAGGTGATGTGTTTATGGCATTCGGAAGATATTTGAAGGGTAAGGGTTTATTAAAGATTGTTGACGCTGACGTTGATACAAATATTAAACAGGGCGTTTCAGTTTCTGCAGGAAAATAGGCAGGTGAAGTTTTATATGTAAATGAAGGATATTTTGTTCAATTAAATCCAATAGATGTTCCATCCTTTTTGTTATTGCGAGGTAGTTCATATATGGATAATTTATTGTTTGTCTGTTTCTTATTTTTCGTACATATTAATTATCATCTGCATCTCCTCCTTAATCTCTTTAACGGCTGTTGACTCAATTTTGGCGGTTTTGGTTATTAGTTCTTTGGCCAGTTTAACTGCTTTGTTGTGCTGTCCGGTTTCGTTGTAAAGTTTTGCAAGCAGATATTTTGGATAAAACTTATGAGGAACCATATACCATGCCTGCCAATATGCTGTTTCAGCTTTATCGTATTCTTTCAGTGCTTTATATGTGTCGCCCAGGGCGGTACAGAGTATGGGATCGCTACGTAGTGTTTTAGCTTTCGTTAAAGCTGTTTTTGATTTCTCCCACTTACCGTCCATAGCAAGGCATTTGCCGTACATCTGCATAAGCATACCATTACCGGGCATATATTTTATTGCCTCTTTGTACTCTTCCGCGGCATCGTCGTATAATTGGTACTGGTATAGTTGGTAGGCTTCTTTCCAGTGGGTAAAGCCGTTATAGTGATTGAATAATGTGTGAACTTGTAACGGAATCAATAATAGTAAGAACAAACATAGTGAGTAGGTTCCGAGTTTAGGGTTTCGCGTTCCGGGTTCCGGGTTTCGAGTTACATGTTTCGTGCTTTTAATATTTATAATCAAAGCAGATAGGATAACAAACTGAATAACTATTGGAGCTACATCAAGCGGGTATGAGAATAGGCTGAAAACGATAATTGAAAGCAAACCTCCGGTTATGAGTTCAGGGTTCAATGTTTCTTGTTCCTTGTTTTTTTGTTCTGAACCTTGAACTCGGAACTTGAAACCTTGAGCCTTGAACCTTAAACCAAAAATTAAAAGAATAGTGTTAAAAATTAATAGTATGCCTACCGCCCCATATTCCACCCAAACACGCACAAACTCGTTAAACGGAGCATCAGGAGTTCCGGCCACTAGCTCCTGTTCGGGTGTGCCTTTGCCACTGCGAAACCACTCGGCCTGGTAGTTGCTATAGTTGGCCTCAAAGCCTCCCTGGCCATAGCCCATTAAGGGCTTGTCTTTAATCATCTCCCACGATACCTGCCACATAAGCAGACGACCATCCGCGGAGCCTTGTTTTAATTTGTATATTCCGTATGTACTTCCAATAAGGATTAGCCCCAAAAGGAATCCCAATAAAATCAGTTTAAAGGTTTTGGGTTCAAAATTCCTGGTTCCTGGTTTCAGGTTCCGTGTTTTTAGTGTCGTGTTTGTTAACCTTGAACCAGAAACCAGAAACTTTGAACCTTGAGCTTTGAACTTAGAACCTGAACTAATAGCAACATATAAACATCCTGCTATTCCACCTAACCAAGCGGCTCTTGAACGTGCCGCAGGCAACACTAATAATAGCAATACTATAATTAGTTGAGAAAAATAATACAACCAGACATCAGATTGCCATAACCGGTTAGGAAGTTGAAACTCAAAACCCAAAACCTGAAACCCTTTAACCCCTCTGCGAATCTCATCCTTTAGCTTTTTCCTCCGCGTCCTTTGCGCAATTAGAAACAGGCCTAATGCCATTGGCAGTCCGCTAACCAAAAATCCCGAGTAGGGGCCGGGATTATGAAAAGTACCCGTAATGTTATACATCGAGTGCAGAGATGGTACAAAGCCATATAGTTGTAACAGGCCCCAAACACACTGTATGCCAACAATACTCAGGTATGTTATTAGTATCCAAATTATTGTTTTCCTATCAGTAATAAACAGTCTGACAAAAAGCCAGACAATTAAGGTGGGCACTACATAAAACAGTAAATCATCAGTACCACTGCCTGATAATAGTGTGTGCATATATACCCAGCCGAAAAAAAGAATAACTATAATATCAATACGGGATACAACCGATTTTACGGGTTTAAAAAGCAGATAGCCGGCTGTAATAATACCAATGGGAATAGCCATAACAGCAAGCCACAGCCATTTGGAGAAAATAAGCCCGTGCATGAGGGTGCTGTCAGTTATGTAGCTGCTAATAAACAACAGAATGAATATTAAAAATACTACAGTAATTATTTTTGTTTGTTTCATGGGTTCAGGGTTCAAGGTTCACTACAAATTGCTAACTGTTCACTGCTTACTGCTCACTGGTCACTGGTCACTGCTCACTGCTCACTGGTCACCGGTTACTCACTTCTCCTAAGATTCTCAATTCAATCACTCCTTCTGTGGTATTGCAGTACACTTTAATCTGTTTGATAAACCTACCGGGATATTCGGCATCGTATGTTACTTTTATCTCAGCGGACTTGGCAGGCTTTATAGGTTTTTTTGGCCACTCGGGTTTGGTGCAGCCACAATTTGCCTCTACATGCTGGATTATAAGAGGATTTGCGCCGATGTTGGTTAACTGATAGATTGCTAAGCAGGGCTCGTTTTGTTTTAATTTCCCCAGATTTATTTCTTTAAACTCAACGTATACTTGGGTAGGTAAGCTTGTATTTGTTTCGAAAGCATTATCTTCAATAATGATCCAGCCTAATGCAGCAATACCAATGATTAGTATAATTACAATAATTGATTTGTTCATAAAATATTGATTAAGTCTTCAAATTCTTCACCTGTAAATTGTTTTATCACCTTTCACAATGAATGGTCTTTGATTTGGGGCATCCAGTAAGTATACTCCATTGGAAGGCAAACTATCGACAGTGAGGAAAAACCCCTCTTGTTGAATTGCAATGTCTATATTCTGGATTTCTTCAGGTGGAATATCAAATATGTTATCGCATAAACCATATTGGGGATTGGCTTTAGAAATGAATTGCCAATCATTATTCTTCCACAGTAGTAGGTTATAGCTCTTATTTTCTGTGATGTTTTCTTTGTACATGCGCCAATGGTATTTCCAATGGTATAGCTTACTAATACTAATATTGTGGCATTCATTGGGTATGTATTCAACCAATTTGCCATCTTGTTCTAAACAGATAGGATAGGTAATATTCTCTCGATGATCATTGCCATAGTATTGGGGCAAATAAAGAATATTTGAGCCAAGTTCATTAAATATAATTTCTTGTTTATTAATTGTACCAAACCAAACCGGATTCCATATATGGCCATCAAATACTGAAATCACTGGTAATTGTTTATTACCAGGTAGGTGCTTTGGTTTAATAATAAGTTGATGAGTTTTTACATAGCTCGCGGTAACATCTTTAAAAAGTGGAAATTGTAAAAAAGGAGGTACTTCTACGTATTGTTTCAGTAACTCAGTAACATTTTCATTGATAGAAAAAGTTTTTCGAAATATTTTAGGTGGGTAATAATAAAACTTGAATGCTTTGCGGTATTCGCCCATGTTAAAGGGGTACCATCTTTTATCCTCATGTAAAATCACATTCCATACATGTGCGGACCGATAATTTCCCCAAGCCGGTACATAATCCATGGCGCAAGGAATTCCCAGTGATCGAAATGCCATTGTGCTTAAATCGGTGCAATGCTTGCATAATCCACCGCCCTGATACATTGCTTCAGAATAATTCATGTCAGGTCTGTAATAACTATAGCGGTTATCATATCTGAATTGTTTTTTTAATAGTTGATCAACAGTAGCAGCAAGGGAATCAAGAGTCTGAATTTTTAAGCGATCAATGTCTTCGAATAAATTAGCATGAATGGAGTCCCACCAATTCTCTGGCTTTTCCGATCGAATCCGATACGGAAGAACATACTCGGCAAACTGCTTTTGATTATAATTTAGTTTAAAAGGCCAAAGATTTTTAGTTTTATGGGCAGCTTCAATTCGATTGATTAGTAACTCAGCTTTTATGCTTTGTATGTCGTATTCAACACCTACTAATGAATATTGAATTTTAAGTGAATCCATGGCACTTTTAACCATTTCTTTATTGGCATAGTCACTCGGACGGAAAGCAGTGAAAACAGAATCGGGATGGATGTTCCATACAACAGAATAATGGTAGGGCATGTTTTGGATGAGCCATTTGGCAGACGCTAGTTTAGATGAATCCTGATCAGCCACATAGTGTTCAAGTACTTTATTTAGTTGAGATCGATTATTTCCAGCCACCGCTAAAGCTTGCTCTACCGGGGATTGACAGGTCGATGAAAATGTTAGTATGAGAGTAATATGTAGTAGTAATCTATGCATATTATTGTTCTGTTTAGTGGATTGCGGTCCGGTTATCTGTCTACTTTAGTTTATTCTTCTTCCAATCCTGGACCAGCGTATTGCATGCCAACCTTCTTTATTGGGTTCAGTACTCCATCCAATCATAAAGGCCTTCCCAATCAAATGGCCTTCTGGCACAAAGCCCCAATTGCGACTATCAATTGAGAAGTAGCGGTTATCACCCATAACAAAGTAATAGTTTTGCTTAAAGGTGTATTGACTGGTTTGTTTACTGTTAATAAAAATATCTCCATCAACCATTTCAAGGAGATTGTTTTCATACACTTCAATAACTCTTTTATACAAAGGCAGGTTATCTGGTGTTAAGGATATCATACTACCTTTCGAAGGAATATAAAGTGAATCAATAATATGAGGTGACCAAATCTGGGGTTTTTCTACATCAAAAGGGAAACGACTCATGTAGTAACGTTCATCCTTTGCTGCCTTAATGCTATCAATAAATGGTAATTTTAAAGCCAATTCCAATTCGTCATACGCCAAGGCCACTTTCCAGGAGCCATCTTCTTGCCAACCATTAAATGGGATACTCGTGCGTTGTTGAATAAGTGTATCCATTTTGCATTGTCCATGAAGTGTGTAGAGCACACGAGCGGAAAAAGCAGTCTCACTTTCAATGCCATTGGTGTACAAGGTCTCATTTTTAAATGATATGGTATCACCCGGAAGGCCAACGCAGCGTTTTACGTAGGCAATGCGGTAGTACAGTGGCAAGTACAGTTTCTCTCCATGAAAAGCCATTTTTTCAGGCTCGTGTTTGTATTGCAACCAACGCTTCAATTCGTAATAATTATGACTTGGATTATTTATCAATACCGTATCCCCCTCAGGAAAATGAAACACAATAACATCGCCGCGCTCAATATCTCTGAATTTTGGGGTGTTTATATCTTTACCAAATAACCTTACAACACTGCCGTAACCTGCCTTATCTACCCCAATCCAATCACCGGCCTGTACGTTGGGAAGCATTGAGCCGGATGGGATTTTGTAAACAGAAAGGCAGAAGGTTTTTGTCAGCATTACAATTGCTGTTACAACAATTGTAGCATAAATTCCATTTTCCAGTTTTTTTAATACTTTTTTAAGGTACCTCATAGAAAATTTGAACTTCATTGGTGTCATGTGCTTGATTTATTCTTAATGATGCTTATTTAGCACGGATTGCAAATCCGCGCTTACGAAGTAATTTTATTGCATTATTTTAATCTGTTAAAGTAGAATTATGAACTATTCATTTATTTATACATTCTGAAATTTTCCATTACAATCTGCCACAATAAAAACCCCATAATCACAACACTTAACGAGATTTTTATAAGCTTATAATTTGTTCAACTTCTCCTTAATCTTACATTTAAAAAACAAAGCATTATATTCTTTCTCAGAATTGGATCTAATGTTAATAACCTTCTTAATAAGCCCCGTTCCTTTGCCCTTTGTATTAAAGTTTATTAATAATCTTGTAGAATCCCCCGACAATATAGTATCATTATCAAGTGTAAATCCAGTACAACTGCACTCTGGTTCAACTTCTTTTATAATCAGATTCGGTTTTCCAATATTTCTAATATAAAAAACGGCTGTTACATTAGTATCATTTGAAAGTGTACCGAAATCAATAACTTTTTTAGAGAATCCAATAGTTGACTTTATACTATTTTTATGATTTTGAGTAACCTTTTGTTCAGGAGCGAAATTACAACTATAGACTTGACAGACTATAAATAAAGACAAAACAAACCTCAATAATACCTTCATTTCAGTTCCTTTTTTAGTTTCATTAATACAATAATTGGGTTATCTTCTGATGTAATTACACCTAAACCTTTGATCTCTTTTTTATTCTCGCCATTATCATCCATGAACTCATAACTTGGTTGTATTATATTTACCAAATAGTCGTCATACCAAACTTCATGGCATATACCACCCCAACTTGTGCTTAATGATATATGATTAGGAAAAGCTGTAATGTCATTTTTAATTCTCTTTGTATGAAAAGTTTTATTGTTCTTTTTTAGTTGAATAAATTCATAATTTAATATGTGATTGTCAGATTCGTTAAAGAGATAATTAAAAGCCATAATATTAGAATTATTTATGTTTAATACCGGGAAAAAAGCTTGATGAGCCGTGTTGTTTCTTAAATATCGCATTTGTTCTTTAACCGATTTTAGCCCTATGGAATTATCCATAGCATATTTCCCAAAGTCTACGGTAAGTACAGGATATGCGTTCATATCTTGGAGTTTATAAAATGTATTGTCATACATAATAGAAACAAATAATTCTTTATTATCATTAACCGTGAAACTTTCATGAAAGGGAGTATAAGTAATATTATTGGTTTCAATATCTTTATCGAATAATATTTTTACAATTTTTCCGTTTTTAACTATTAAAACATTAGCATTAGTATTTTTTTTATTTACAAGGTTTTTAATTTGTTGGGTTGCAAAATAATAGTAGTCGTTAATTTTTCTAAATGAATTTGCAATTACTTTTTCCATTGGATGTTTTTCTAAAAGATTAAATGAAATATTTGAGTATTTTAGTAAAACCCCTTTTCCATCAAATACTTCAATAAATTTTTCGTTATCATCAATAAATGCACCATTGATGTACATATATTCATCAGGCCCTTTGCCTCGTTTATCCAACTTCGATACATACTTGCCATTTTTATCAAATACAAAAATAATCTTCTGCCCTACATCGCATACATATATATACTTTTGTTTTATTTTGATAAACAATATTCTTCCCATAAGACAATTTGAATCCGATTGAAGCTTTATATATTTAACAGAATCTACAAATTCTGATAAGTTGATCTCCTCTTGTGCTTTAAGTGGGTTTATTTTTATTTTTATAATTTCACCTGTGCTTTTATTTTCTTTACAACTACATAGCATAGTAGCCAGGCACATAATTCCAATAATCACTCTTTTTAACATAATGGTAATTTAATTTAATTATATTTATAATGAAAGGTATCATAAATTGTTCGATATTAATCTATATTTTAAATCTCATGCATTAAGTATTGGCACGCATTACAAATGCGTGCCAATATCCAATAAAATCAGGACAATATCAGAACTTTTAATAACATTCACATCCAGTCATACTGCAATTTGCACTCTGTCCTTCCGCACAACAGGAAGAACATACTAATACTTCTGTCCATTCATAATCATTTGTATTAGGATTCAGTACCCACTGCGAGTCATACCAATTACAGGAGCCTCCAGGACATCCAAGTTCTCCAACTGCCATAGCCAACGCCTCAACATTTTCCATAGTAAGTGTGGTTACACTGTTAGCTTTACTCATGCTATTCTTCATTTATTCTTTCAATGATTTTTGGATAAAATTAGTTGGAAAACCAAATTCTATCAAATAAGCTGATATAATTCTATCTGAATACTGTAGTTCTAATTTCATTAATACTTTGTAATTCTACTATATTTGAATAGACTATTTTATGTTTATTTACTATAAATATTTTAGGATTTATGTCAATTAGTTTGTTTATAATTGTAAGTCTAAGTGTGTCAATAATAATATCATCTCTATCAATTCCAATATTTTCACTAAAGTTATTTACTCTTCTTTTATGAATATTTGGCATTATTACTATCCCTGAATCATTGAGGACTTCCTGTATTAGTTTTGTTGCTTCTGTAAAACAGGAAACACAACCATCAAAAGGAATAATAAGAACAATTATTTTCTGGGAAAAATCTGCGTTAGGGGCTAATTGACTTAGTATTTCTAAAGTTTTTAAATCTTTTTCTTTATTCTCTGTATTATTGCAAGCAGACAATATTGCAATAATCAAAGTTAATAATAAAATGCTACTCTTCATCTTTTTCTAAATTAAACAGTTGAAATTCAAGTAAATCTTCATTATAATTATGGTTGAACGGATTACTGAGTGACAGATACAAGCCATCTTTTGTAATAAAATATCCATGCATGTCGTATATATCGGCAGGAAAAATAGTTTCGCCAATTATCTCCAATTTATTGTTAAGTATAATAATTGAAAACTTTTGTGGATAACGAATTAAATCAATCATTGTTCTTCCTTTTATTATAGCCTGTTTGTGGCGAACAAATCTATAGAATATATTTTTATAAGGGTCGGCAACCAATCGGGCATAATCAGTATTTAGTCCTTCTCCTCGTGGAATGTATTTACCTATATTGGCATATTTACTTGAAATATTATAACTTTTCCAGTTTTCTGAATCAGTAGATGTTAAAACCCGGTTGTTATACATATAGTTAATGTAAAAAATTTCTTTATATATAAAAAAACCAAAGAATGTTGGATAATAGCTTTTTTTCCAATAATCTTTTGGAAATCCGATGTTTAAGGTTTCGGCTGTTTTATTTAGTGTGTCCAATATAGCAACAAATCGTATATTTTCCGGAGGGATTCTTTTATAGTTACCTTCATCGTATCCTGGATAATATGGCAGATATATTTTAGAATCTTTAAAGCCTATTCGCATATTTTCTAACGAGCGGGTATTGGGAGCATTGATGAGATAATCTTGTTTGTACTTTGAGTAATCTAAATATGAGATTAATTTACCTTGTGGATTTATTAAATATAATCTTTTTCTGAAGTTAGAGGTTATGTATATACTATCACTATTTATAACTTCGAACCCGTTTACATTCCCGACTCCGTTTGGTCCTCGTTGTTGCAGTTCTATTGTGTTAATGAGTTTTTGAGAATCAATGTTGAAAACGCAAATCTTATTTGTATATCCACTTAAATAATAGAGATAATTTGAAGAATCAGGAGATGTGTATGGAATTATACAGTTCGACTTATTGATGATATTGCTATTTAGTTTAAAGCTTAATTTTTTATCGGTTGCTACCAGATTGGTTTGATATGAAGGTTTAGCAAAACTTGATCTTTTTTTATCTTTTGATGAAATGTTACAAGATAAAAGTACAACAGAAATAATAACGATTAATAGATGTCTCATTTTAATGATAATTCTTTTGAGGTTAATAATTGGGTCACTGAATTCAGTGACCCATATGATATTTCTTCTTAATCTGGTAAACAATAGCATGAGCTGCCTGTTTCACAACAAACACCATCAGCAGCAAATCCACACAGACTTGGAATATTGCCCTCCCCTCCACTTGCTAATGCAGACGAGATTACACTTTTAAGTGACAAAACAGTTGAGTTGTCAGCCTTACTCATCTGAAAACTAACTGTCATTGCCACGGCTATTACCGCAACAGAAACGAATTTATAAAGTTTCTTTCTCATTGTATTAAATTTAATATGTTTAAAAACTCCTTGCCTAAAAAAACCTTCCGGCCACACAGGCAAAAGTGTAGTGCCGGTTCCGCTCTGTACACTAGTTATCAATAGATAACCCGAAATTATTTTTAGAATATTTCAGTAGTGTCATTAAAACAGGCGGGTGTTCTATTTTATCTTATCTTTGTCACATTACCTCCTTTCTTTTGTTAAAAGGGAGTGCGAACAGGAGGTTGGCGATTTTGCATTTCGAAACACCTCCTGTTCTTTTTCCCATTAATGGATACATTTGCGTTATTCTTTTGAGTTATAGCCCAAATATTTCCAATATACTTTCCAGCATTCCACCTTCTGATTCAGGTACAATTATGGGATCTTCCTCCTCATCCTCTCCATTAGCATAGGCCACATGCGAAAGTTCAATAAGGTTAATGGTTGTTGGGCTGTTAATTTGTTCCGGCGCAATGCCGGTAATGGTTAAATAAAGTATTCCAAAAAACAGAATAAAGGTGATTTTTGCTCTCTTTTTCATTCTCGTATAGTTTTATTTAAAAATACTAAAGAACAATTTTTTTGTAAACTACACGAATTTTTGAGCGGAATAAAGTGTGACAGAGCGTGACGAAAACGTGACAAAATGCCGGATGTTAGATGTGCTGCGTTGTGTAGGGCTCAGATTTTTTTTGTAATATTTGTCAATCGATAACTTATAGGTAAGTGAACCGTTTCACTTTGTAACGGCATATCTTCAAGTTTTTGTTTAAACATTAACCAACGTTTTACCTCATAAAAATTCTTAGCCGGGTCGGATACCAATACCGTATCTCCCTCAGGAAAATGAAACACTATTACATCGCCACGCTTTATATCTCTGAATTTAGGAGTGTTTACCTCTTTGCCAAATAACCTTACAACACTGCCGTAACCTGCCTTGTCTACTCCAATCCAAACACCGGCTTGTATGTTGGGAAGCATTGAGCCGGATGGAATTTTGTAGGCTGAAAAACAGAAAGCCGTAGCAAACAGATAAACACCCCAACCGGCGGCAACTATGTAAAACAGTTTTTCGGCTGTGCGTAGAAGGAGTTTATTGGTCATTGAGGACTATAGTTATTATTTATTTTGTCTTTTGGATTATCTTCAAATAGAGATCTGAAATATTAGAATTAATTATTGGGTTTCCAATTGCTTGAACTAAATTATTAGAATCAACTAAGAATGTTTGAAAGTGATTTTTTTCAGGTAAATTATTCGATATAAAAAAATAATTACTTCTATCGTGGAAAACAGGATATTTAAATTTTGCTTCTTCCGTATGATATTCAAATATTGAATAGTCAAAAGCATTAACAAAAATCAATAATGAGATACTATCTTTTAAATTGTTCTTATTCATATATTCGTCCCATAAAAACATTTGTTCTACGCATTTGCCACAGTTACCATTTACATAAGTAATTATGCTTAATTTGTTTTTGTGGGGCATATCATTGTTTTTCAGGCACTTATCAAACATAAACATATCAATAGTATCCGGAACAATAAGTTCTTTGTTTATGAAACGGGTAACTATATCAACAGTCATATTTCTATTATCATTATTACATGAAAATAGTATTATCAGGTAGAAACCTATTATAATGTATCTCAGTTTCATTTGTATCACATTAATTATAAATTAAATCTCAATATGTAATACCGTTGATTATGAATTCCAATGGCATAAATAACATCCTCTTGTTTATTAATAGTAAACGATATAATTTTCTTATCAAGTATGTATTCTTTTATTGGTTTTCCATTAATATTGAACACTAATATTTTATTATGGCCGGGGTGTTCTCTCCAGTTACGTAGTTCGTACTCTGTTTTATCTTTGTAAAGGGTATAGATATTATTGTTAATTGTTTTTATTGAATTAAAACCTTCCTTATGGTTCTTTTTATTGAAATAGATTTTCCCTTGTTCTAATTTAATGTATGGTTTTGTTAATAAAAGTTCCCATTGTGTTTTTAAGCTATTTAAATCATAACATGCAATATACCCAAAATGAAAACTTACGAATATAATTTTATTATTTCCTTTATTAATTGCAAAACTTCCTTGTAACCTTCTTGATAAATTGTTGACAACATTTATATTAACAGGGTAACTGCCCAGATAAGCTTCCGGTTTATCACTGTTAAAACTGAATATTCCCATAAGTCCCTCTTTTTTATAAATAGTGCTTATATACCTGCTGTTATCTAATACATTTATTAAGCCTTGGTTTTGTTTAATATGATATATCTTATTTACGGAAACTGTTAATGAATCACCTGTGTTATATTTATATTCTATTATCTTTCTTAAGTTCATATCATAAAGATAGTAAAGTTGCTTTGAAAAATTAATATCAGCATTTAGCCCATAGATTAATTCCTCAGGCCCTTTGCCTCTTTTACCAAAAGTTGTAATTTGTTTACCGTTTAGGTCATGCACTTGAACTATACCATCAGTATTAGTGTAAGTGTTATTAAATAAAAAGGAATCGATTAGGTTGATATCTGCATGTTGTTTAATTATTACCTCGGCAATAGTGTCGCATGATATTTTTTGCTGTGGAAAATCGGATAAAGAAACTACCCCTGATTGTAAGTCATCTCTATATACACTGTTAACACATGAGGAAAGTGTAATTGTAACTATAATAATAAAACTTATCTTTTTCATAATAATTGTTGTTAAATTTACATTTGTATTTTAAAATAAGGCAGACATATAAATGTCTGCCCTATTTAGATTTAATTTTAATCACATTCTTTTGAAGCATAATATGATACGCCATTATAATAACAATATTCTATCTCTGCACTTGCACAACAGTTTCCATCAGTTTCGTCTGAATATTCATCACCACCAGCCATTGCCAAAGCCTCCACATTCTCCATAGTTAGTGTTGTTGCACTATTAGCCTTACTCATCTGAAAGCTCACTGTCATTGCCACGGCTATTACCGCAACAGAAACGAATTTATAAATTTTCTTTTTCATTTTACTAAATTTAATTGTTTAAAACTTGTGTCGAATTTTTTGCCGGAAAACATATTTCCGGCTACCACTCTGTACACCAGTTATCAAATGATAATTTTTCTGCGGTGCTGCTAAAACAGGCGATTATTTATATATCTTTGTCCTCCATAAAGGGGGAGCTAACGGAATTGATGTTTAATGCTGATTTTGTGTCTATTCATGTTGGTTTCTCCTTTTTTAATGTTTGTATCGCAAAGGGCACAAAGAAAACTGTATTTTAAAGAGCGCAAAGGTTTTTGTTTCGGGTTCTGAGTTTCTTGTTTCGGGTTAAAACCTTTGACCTTGAAACAAGAAACCTGAAACTTTGAACCTTGAACTACTCACTGCAAAATTGTTTCAATAAAACGGATAAAAGGATTTGAGGATGGAGGTATTGTGTCAGGATAAGGTCTTGGGTTTCCCGGTGGTGGGAAAGGTGGATAAAATACAATAGTATCTGCTTCCAAATAATTATCACTTGCTAATGCAATAACATCTTGAAGAGAGATTGTGGTATTATCTATTTTAGGATTAAATGTAACAGCATGAAATAATCCTATTGCCAAAATGATTGCGATTAATTTGTTTTTTACTTTCTTATTCATTTTATTCAGATTTTATATTGGTATGTTGTAACAAATAAGATAAAAGATGTGCATACATCCAAATTTAGCATGGGGGAAAATTGGGTACTTCTAATTTAAGGGGGGGGGGATATTGGGTACTTAGTGTTGTAAATAACTATAAATAAGGATAATGAAAAATGTAAAAAAAACGATGTTTTTCAAACAAGATTCTTAGTACGTGGGGGTGAAATAAAATAAAACATATAAAGACAATCCGATAATGTATCAACGTTTTTGAGATTAAATACTATTTTCAATTTTCTTTTTGCTTTTTTTACTGCATCATAAGTAACGCCTAACAGATTGGCAGTTTGTTTATTAGTCATTCCGCAACATTGAACTGGCTGTCATTGAAATAGATAAAAGATTTTATTAAATAATAATGAATAATTTTTGAGTTATGAACAGTATTGGTTTCTATAAGAGGGTTTGCTTGTCTTATATAATAAATGGCAGAATCATTCTTTCCCACCATACAACAACTCAAAGCCACAGAAGAATACATATTTATTTGTTCTCTGATAGAGCCTGAATTGTAATATTTATGTAAAAATTTTAAAAATAGCTGGTGCTTTGTTAGAGCATCATTAGCTATACAAGCTTTTGTGTTATAGTAAAGCCGTTCAAGATAATTGTCCGGGTTTTCCTTTAAGTAACTATATGCCTTTTTCATAAATAAATCATTATCGGTAACAGTTCTTGCTAATCCAATTAAGGTATAAAAGTATTGTGATGAGTGATGATCATGATAATATTCTAAAGCTTTAAAATAACTCTTTGATGCTTCCGATAAAAGATGTATGTCTTCAAATATAATGCCCCAGATAAGATTTGCTTCTGCATGTTCTTCTTCTGAATCAGTTTCAGAAAAAATGTTTGAAGCTATATTAACTCAAGTTTCGCAGTTCCAAAAGTACAATAAACATTGGTAATTCTAAAG